>CANRAU010000004.1 GCA_947628665.1 uncultured Clostridia bacterium | reverse complement strand
TTCGTATCATCCCCGCAAATGCGCAGTTTTCACTATATTTTCCAGAATATCTATTCCTACAAATTTCGATTTGTTGAACTGTAGCTAAAAAATTATAGCACGCTAATTTGGAATGTGCAAGGGCAGGAATATGATTCCCGCCCTTGCCTGTCAAAGAATATTCTCAATAGAAATGATAAATCCGAACACATTACCCACTGGGATAATGTAGTTCGGATTATCATTAGATGGTCCGAGTGGCGAGACTTGAACTCACGGCCTCTTGACCCCCAGTCAAGCGCGCTACCAGCTGCGCCACACCCGGATATTGAACAGCTTCGGGTAACCCTAAAAGAAACTGCTCGATTATATTAGCACATGATTTTGCTTTTTGCAAGAGAAAATCCGCATTTTTACCACGTTTTTTAAAAGGTTTTTTGAAAAAGGGGAGGCGAGTGCGACTTTTTTGAAAAGAATACCGATTTTATTTGACAAACGAATTTTCATGTTGTATAATACGTGAGGCTTTGAAAGTATTGCTTTGAAAGTCCCGGGCACATAAATCGGCGGCACACGGTCGGTTTTCAGATTTCCGGGTGTGGCGCAGCTGGTAGCGCGCGTGGTTTGGGACCATGAGGCCGCAGGTTCGAATCCTGTCACTCGGACCATTTTTGTTTCGGCGGTGGTCGGCAAATTGCCGAAATATGTGCAGGAAAAATTGAAAACTTCGGAGGCATAGCTCAGCTGGTCAGAGCGCACGGTTCACATCCGTGAGGTCGGGGGTTCGATCCCCTCTGTCTCCACCAAAAATATGCAGACCGCTTTTGCGGTCTGTATGTTTTTAGTCCTTTAGGAGGGCATCGAACCCGAACTTTTTAAAGCGCGATTCCAAAAGCCAAGGATCGCTTTTTCGCTCATAAATATACCTCTGTGTGAAAAACCTAAATCATAGGGACTATATATAACACGGAAAAATTCAATCGGAAAAAGGTAAGAAATTGAAAAAACATCGACATATTGCAGGAAACGGTGTATGATGTTCTAAAGAAAAGAGTTGAATGCTTTGGAAAAATTTTTGTATGAAATGCATGCCCACACCGCAGAGACGAGCCGCTGCGCAAACGTGCGTGCAAAAGGGGTCGTCGCCGCGTTTATCAAGGCGGGGTATGACGGGGCGGTGATAACCGACCATTTCAGCCCCTCGACGTTTGAGGGACTTGATTTGAACTGGGACGAAAAGGTCACGCATTTTTTGCAAGGCTACCGCGCGGCTCTGAAGGCTGCGGACGGCAGAATCCATATTTTGCTTGGTATGGAGCTGCGGTTTGCCATACCGAACGATATGAATGATTACCTTGTCTATGGCATAACGGAGGAATTCCTGCGCTCGAATCCTGATATTTTAACGATGGGTTTGAGCGCCTTTTCGGCTCTCGCACACGAGAACGGGCTGTTGATTTTTCAGGCGCACCCGTTCAGAATCGGTATGCGGATAACGAATCCGAAGCTACTTGACGGCGTGGAGGTCTATAACGGCAACCCCAGGCACGATTCGAGCAACGATTTTGCCAAAGCGTGGGCGAAAAAGCACGGACTTTTGCAGTCCTCCGGCTCGGACTATCACGAGCGAGAGGACGTTGCGCGCGGAGGCATGTATTTTGACAGCGAGATCAAAACGAACGGACAGCTTTTGGCGGCTTTAAAGAGCGGCAGGGCGGAGCTTAAAACCACGGAATAAAGCAAATTGACACAAAGGACGGCAAAGCGTTCGGGAACGCGAGACAAGGAAGTTCTTATATAAGGGATACGGCGCAGTGCCGAAAATGGCGCTGCGCCGTATCTTATTGGTCTTCAGCAAAGACAAAACCCCCGGTTCTACCGGGGGAAATAGAAAGCTTGACTTTTTTCGTAGCGTTTTACTCCGCAGCTTCCAATTTGTATGTCTTGATCGTTTCACCTGGGGCGGTTAAACGCTTTGCGACAAAGCAAACCAATTTATTGTCGGAGGTTTGGTCGTCAAAGCAAATCCATTCGCCGTTTTCGTCCAAATAATAGGATTTCACGCTGAAACCGTTACGGTCGATCTCGGTCACAGTTTTTACGGTGCGCCCCACCCGGTCGGACAGATATTTTGCAACGTCTGCTTCCAATTCCGCCAAGTTGTCAAAGTTATCCTCCTGCCACGAAACGTCATCGTCCACCGTGGCGTATAAAAAATTCTCCCCGTCTGCGCCTTTCATCGTGGAGATTTCTAATATCAGTTCCATGTTATCCGAAGAGCCAGAAAAAGCCACGGTGGTTTCATCGTAATCTATAAATTTTTCAACCCCAGTTTTTCGGCTGACCGTTTCCTTGATGCGGGCAAGACATTCCTTTTCCCGCTTGAGATCCTCTTCGGGTACCACTGTTTTGCGTAAAATCTTAAAAAACGCCATAAAATCACCTCTATGATATTCTATCAGACAATGCTAACTCTTTTTCCCGCGCTTCTTTGGATGATACGTTAGCGCATAACTTTCATCCAACAGCATACAGACCATCTCTTCGCTGACGCTACCGTCCAGCAAAACGGTGATCCAGTTTTCCTTGTTCATATGGTAACCCGCTAAAATGCCTTCGGTCATACGCAGAGAACCCGCCATTTGCGGCTCGCATTTCAGGTTTATGACGTCCACTTCCTGCGTGGAGTCAAATCCCAATTTGTCTTTGGATACGTTCATGACGAGCGCATACCATTTTTTGTTGTTGGCATGCCGCAGTACCGCAAACTGGGGGTGGCTATCCCATAAATATTCGGGCGCTGTGCCGTACGTTTCCTTCGCATATGCCAAAATCGCCTGTCTGTCCATTATCATCCCGCCCATCCGTTTAGATGCTTACCCCACACAGTATAGCATAGATCGGCGTTGTTTTCCATAGAAAAAGCGCATGAAAAGGGGAGGAACGCCGGCAATTTGCCGCCATATCGCGGATCGGGAAAGGGTGGAACTGTCTCTTTTGCCGAAAACGGAGAAAAAAGCAAATGCCGATTGAAAAAAGGGCGCGTTTCCTATATAATCTAATCTGGAAAAGCACAGACAAAGGATGAATCAACCCATGCAGAAATCTTCGCAGGCCATGCCTCTCTGGGGGCCGTATTCCAAAAAATACAGCGGGATCTCCCGCATTACCGAACATGCGACCGAAGCGGGCGTGCGCTTTGACCTGGTCGTCAGCCCCGCCGTTTCCAATACCAACACCTGCCCGCCGAACGTGACCATCCCCGTAGGGGTGCATCCGTGGACAGCCAAGAGCGATTATACACACTATTCCTATCGATGTGATTTGGAATGGAAAGACGTGATCTTCGCGGATGTTTCGTTTACGAAGCTGACCGAAGAAAGCGTCCTTGTGCGCACGGAGCTTGTGAACAATTCACCGCTTACGCAAAATTGTCTGGTCAATTATTTTTCCGCGCTCGAATTTCCGAGCCGTTTCACGACTACGGTTTCTTTGCCCGAAAAGCACCTTTATAAAAAGGCGACGGACTATCGATCCTATGCCTATCATACGCCGCGCCCGTGGGATGAACAGTGCATGGATGCCATGAAAAAGGGCGAGTTTTTCGACGACCGCTTTGTCGATCACCGAGGCTTGGGCGATCGGGACGACAACCGCTATATTTTGCAGAAATTTCCGAAATTCGGGGAAGAAGCAGGCGATACCATAACCTATGTTTTTCGTGGCCTTCGTGCGTTTCAAAATCCCGTGCTGCATGTACGCTACCGCACGACCGACCAAAGCGATACGCGTTTCACCCTGAACGGCGCAGAGGTCGTGTTCCCCGCGACGGGTGGTGAAGATCTGCAAACGGCGCGCTTTGCCATACAGTCCCCGGCGGCGGATACGGAAGAATTTACGTTTGTCTCCTGCGGGACGGGCGGCGTGGAACTCGACTTCCTCGCCGTTACGGAAAGCGCGGACGCCGATCTCATTGTGACGAAAAGCACAGGCCATGCGTATGTCCCCGAAATCGAAACGGCGCGCACCTCGGACGGCGCTGTGGCAAAATACCGTTATGCGGGCGTAGAAAAGCCCTTTGTTTTGCGCACGTTCAATCCCGATACGCGTTTCCGCGATTTTCCGACAGGCGCTTTGGAGGACAGCCCGACCTCCCGTATCACCCAACCCGACGAGAGCTTTGGGGATATGCTCGAGCAGTTTTCCCATTCCTTTTCCGAAAAGCACAGCGATGAGGGATTTTATCACAATACGGTGGTGCATACGATTTTTCTTGCGCCCCAAAGCCGGCACACGGAATACGCCGTACTCTCGTTCGGCGAGACGGATTACCGTACCCCCGAAGCGTATGCGGAAATCTATCGGTCTGCGCAGGCGAGCCTGGAGACGCTCGGCTATACGTCGGCAGGGGAGCGGTATGCATTTTCCAATCAGCTTTTGCGTGCGGCGCTGTTTCAAAACGTCGTGTACCCGCTGTATCGCCACGGGGAATACGTGGTACACCATACGCCGGGCAAGCGATGGGATTCCTTTTACACGTGGGATTCGGGCTTTATCGGCCTTGCCATGGCGCAGTTTGCGCCGAAAATCGCCATGCAGATTTTGGATATGTATTTCAGCGACGACAGCAATCCCGATTATGCCTTTTTGCTGCACGGTTCGCCCGTACCCGTGCATTTGTATCAGTATTTTGAAATGCTCAACCACAGCCCGGACAAATCCGTGCTGTTTGGGCTTTATGACCGCGCCAAGCTGTTTTATGATTTTCTGGCAGGCAGAACGCACGGTTCAACGACCGCCAAATTCAAAAGCGGCATGACGACGACCTTCGACTACTTCTATAATTGCAGCGGTATGGACGATCTGCCACCGCAAAAGGCGATGTATGCACGAAACCTGCAGCGGTATTGCGCGCCCGTGATCGCCTCCGCGCAGGTCATCCGCACGGCAAAGATGCTGAAGATCGTGGCACAGAAGCTCGGCAAAACGCAGGACGTCGCTGTTTATGAAGCGGATATCAAGCGCATATCCGACGCTTTGCAGGCATGGTCCTGGGATGAGCAGGCAGGCTATTTCTCCTATGTCGTACACGATGAAAACGGCGAACCGACGGAACGTCTGCGCGCGGAAAACGGTGAAAATCTGAATAAAACGCTCGACGGTGTGTATCCGCTTATTGCGGGCGCGGTGACCGAAACGCAAAAGGCGAGATTGCTTGCGCACTTAAAAGACGAACACGAAATGTTTACGCCTGTCGGCATCAGCGCGGTCGATCGGTCGGCGGGGTACTTTGTGACCAACGGCTACTGGAACGGCAATGTGTGGTTTGCGCATCAGTGGTTCATTTGGAAAACCATGTTAGACCTCGGCGAAGCGGAGTTTGCTTGGAAAATCGCGCACACCGCTTTGGAGGCCTGGAAACGCGAGGTTGAGTACTCCTATTATACCTTTGAAATGCTGAGCATCGAAACGGGACGCGGCGGCTGGTTTCACAATTTCGGCGGGCTTTCCGCGCCGATCAACCTTTGGGCGGCGGCTTATTTCAAGTCCGGTACGTATCAGTGTGGTTTTGATACTTTCTGCACGCAGGCGCATTTTGCAAGCGACAACACCGCTTTTTCGGGCGTTTTTGAAAATTTCGGCGACAGCGACGGTGTATTGCTGGTCGTTATGCGGGAGGAAGGCGACTACCGCGTAACGGTAAACGGCGCAGAAACCGCATGCCGCGCGCGTTTCCCCGGTATGCTGGAGATCCCGCTCCGAAAAGGACAGGGTACGGCGGATATTTGTATTCAACTGGTGTAGTCCTCGATGATTTTCTGGATCTCCGCATCGCTTTCGGCGGGGATGCCCGCTTTGATGCGCGCCTGTTCGTCTTCGGGGAACGTGTCGAGATACACGTCATAGATCTCCACGGGCATGGCATAGCCCCGCTGATAAAGCGCAAGCCTGCCCTCATACTGCGAAAAGGTGTACAGCGGGGTCGATGCTTCGGTCGTTTTCGGAGCTGCGTTCGGCCTTTCGTCTGCGTTGAGCATGCCGTATCCCGCGATGCCGATGACCAAAATCCCGCAGATCGACAGAAAAATACAAGTTTTCAGTGTTTTGCGCATAATCTTTTCACATCCTTTTTATCTATTTTTTACAAGTCTCCGCTTTTTTATTAAAATATAGAGAAATTTGGAAATTTATAATGAAATCTCAGCAAAAATATGTTAAAATACTCTGTAATGCATATGTATATCTATTTGCGGCGTCCCGTTTTTCCCTGTGATTTTGGGCTGCGGCAATATACGGAGGACTTCTATGGCACTCAAAGGGCGCAAACCGACACCTTCCAAGCGTAAGAAGCTGAGCAAAAAGGATCGTACCAGGATCACGGTGCTTTTGGCTATAGCGTTGACTGCGCTTTTGACGGTTATGACGGTCGGCATGTATTTCCTGATTTTCATGGTTTCCTACGTCGGCGGCGAGCCGAAGGTCAATTTGGAGGAATACAAGGAAAATCAGGATCAGACCACCATCATTTATGCGTATGACGAAAACAACGAGGTTTTGGAGCTTGCCCGTCTGCACGGCGAGCAGAACCGCGTGTGGGTGACGTACCGTGAGAATTCCGAGGACAGCGTCATTCCGCAGAATTTGGCGGACGCATACGTCGCGCTGGAGGACAAACGCTTCTATAAGCACAAGGGCGTGGACTGGTTCCGCACGGCCTCCGCGATTTTTAAAGACCGCGGCGGAACAGGCGGCTCTACAATCACCCAGCAGTTGATCAAGAACTTGACGGGGGAAAATAAGCGTACTTTGAACCGCAAGTTTTATGAGATTTTAACGGCGCTCAACCTTGAAAAGAACATCTCCAAGGAAACCATTTTGGAAGCGTATATGAATACGATCTACATGAGCCACGGCTGCTACGGCGTGCAGACGGCTTCTGAGGTGTATTTCGGCAAAAACGTGCAGGAACTGACCCTTGCCGAGTGCGCGTCCTTGGCGGCGATCACCAACCGTCCGTCCGAATTTGACCCGCTTACCCACCCCGAAAGCAATCGCAAGCGGCAATTAAGCTGCCTTGAGAAAATGGAAGATGAAGGTATGATCACCAAGGAGGAGCATGAGGAAGCCGTCGCGCAGGAGATGGTTTTCACCAACAGCGAGAATTTCAAGGCGAGTTCGGACTTGTATTCCAAAAAGGTGGAGACCGAAAACAAGATTTGGAGCTATTACGTTGATTACGTTATTCAAAGTGTGCGCGACGATTTGATGAATCAATTCGGCTATACGCGTTCGCAGGCGTCCTCCATGATCTACTCGGGCGGTTTGCGCATTTACTGCGCGGTGGATCTGCGTATACAGGAAGCGATGGAATCGGTTTATGTCAACCGCAAGAGCTTCCCGAAATACAACAAGCATATTGACGACGCGCAGTCTGCCATGACCATTATGGATTACAGCGGCCGCATTGTCGGCATGGTCGGGGGCGCGGGCGAAAAGACGCAAAACCGCGGCCTCAACCGCGCGGCGAATTCCGTGCGTCAGCCCGGTTCGTCCATTAAACCGCTTTCGGTTTATGCGCCCGCCATGGAAAAGAAATATATTACGTGGAGTACCAAAATCACCAACTACGGTATCCCGAATTACTACAGCGACGGCCGTTACGGCCCTGTGAACTACGGCAACGACCCCGGTTCGCCCGATTCCAAGGTCAATGTACAAAAGGCGATCTGCAAGTCCTACAACACCGTACCCGCGCAGATTTTGCGCAAGATGGGTTTCCAAACCGGCTTTGATTTTATTACGCAGAAATTCCACATCAGCACTTTGGAAAATCCGACCGACATCAACGCGTCGTCCCTGGCCGTCGGCGGTGTGAACAAGGGCGTGACGACCTTGGAAATGACTGCGGCATACGCCGCGTTCGGCAACGGCGGCAAATACTATAAGCCGTATTGCTACTATAAAGTGACCAATAGCAGCGGCACGGAAGTCCTCTTCCAGCATGAGGAAACGGATGGCGAGCAGATCATGCGTCCGGATACCGCCGACGTGATGAACGAGCTTTTGCAAACCGTCGTCACCGACGCTGCGGGCGAGGCGACGGGGCGCAACTACAAGCTCAAAAATTCCGTGCTGTTTGCCAAAACCGGTACGACCACCGAGGATAAAGACCGTTGGTTCATCGGCGGCACGCCCTATTATGTGGCGGCGGTTTGGTTCGGCTGCGATCAGCCCAAGCAAATCTCCAATTACGTTACGGGCAACCCTGCGGGCGCGATATTTGACGCGGTCATGAACGCGGTGCATAAGGGGCTGGAATCTAAGTCCTTTACCAAGTTTTCCCCCATTGTCGAGCAGCATGCCTACTGTACGGCGACCGGGCTTTTGGCAAGCGACAAATGTCCGAGTAAGGCAATGGGCTGGTATTCCAAAGAGAATTTACCGGGGCATTGCACCTCCTGTACGGGAGCTGCGCCCACAGAGCCGAACTCTGCGGCCGCTCCATCAGGTCAGCAGAATCCGACGCCGGCGCCCACAACGGAAGCGGCGGGGGAAGCTCTGCCCGCAACGACGCAATCCCCAAGCCCGACCGAGAATCAGACTGCGGCATAAACGCAGCATGGGAGAGCCTATGGATACGCTTTTATTCCGAAACGCACGGGTGATCGACCCGTCTCAAAACCTTGACCGCGTCTGCGACG
Source organism: uncultured Clostridia bacterium (assembly GCA_947628665.1). Lineage (GTDB taxonomy): Bacteria > Bacillota > Clostridia > Oscillospirales > Acutalibacteraceae > Fimenecus. The sequence goes on along the minus strand of CANRAU010000004.1, from coordinate 115,820 downwards.
TGCTTTGCAAATGCGGCAAAATCGCGGAACTCGGGCAAAATATTTCCTGCGGCGACGCTGTGACGATAGAAGCTTCGGGGCTTACTTTAGCTCCGGGGCTTATCGATTTGCATACGCATTTGCGCGATCCGGGCTTTACCGAGAAAGAGGATATTTTAACAGGCTGCGAAGCGGCCGCCGCAGGGGGTGTGACGACCCTTTGCGCCATGCCCAACACGCGTCCTGCCTGCGACACGCCCCAAACGATCGCCTATATATTGGAAAAGGCGGCGAATGCCAAGGCGCGCGTGTTGCCTGTCGCCGCCATTACCAAAGGGCTTCAAGGGGAGACGCTTACCGATATGGAAGCGCTCGCCGAAGCGGGCGCGTGTGCTTTTTCCGACGACGGCGTACCCGTGGCAACGGCAAAGCTGATGGCGGACGCCATGAAACGCGCGGCGGCGCTTGATCTGCCGATTTTCGCGCATACGGAGGATCGTTCCCTGTCTGCGGGCGGGATCATGCATGACGGCGCGGTCGCGAGAGAGATTTCGGCACGCGGCATTCCAAGCGCCGCCGAGGACGTCGGTACGGCGCGCGAGATCGCGCTTTTGCTTACGGCCGATGCGCGCACCCGTCTGCATATTTGCCACGTCAGCACGGCGGGGAGTATTGCGCTCATCGCCTTTGCGAAACAGCAAGGCTTAAATATCACCGCCGAGACCTGTCCGCATTACTTCCTGTTGCATGAAGAAAAGCTGCGCTCGCTCGACGCCGATTATCGGATGAATCCGCCACTGCGTACAGAGGCGGATCGAAACGCGGTGCTGCGCGCGCTTATAGACGGAACGATAGATGTGATCGCGACCGACCATGCGCCGCATACGCCTTTGGAAAAAGCGGACTTTTTGAAAGCGCCCAACGGTGTTGTCGGTATGGAGACTTCATTCTCGGCAAGCTATACCGCGCTTGTCCAAACGGGAAAGATGACGCTTTCGGAGCTTATCCGCAGAATGTCGCTTTTGCCCGCGCAAATTCTCGGCGTGGAGGGCGGCACGCTGCAAGTCGGCGCGCGCGCAGACCTTATTTTGATCGACGAGCGGGAAGCATGGACAGTCGATCCAAAACAATTGCACGGCAAATCGCAAAACTGCGTATTTAAGGGCTGTACACTGCAATCCAAGGTAAAAATGACCGTTTTCAACGGCAAAGTTGTATATAACACGCTGACAAAGGAGCAAAGCTATGGGATTTGACAGATTGATCGAAGCCATCGAGCAAAAGCAAAATCCGACCGTTGCGGGGTTAGACCCGAAGCTGGATTTTATTCCGTCGTTTATCAAAAATGCGTCTTTTGCGAAGTACGGCAACACCTTAGAGGGTGCTGCCGACGCGCTGCTGACTTTTAATAAAGGGCTTATCGACGCGCTTTACGACGTTGTCCCCGCCGTCAAACCGCAGTGCGCGTATTACGAGCTTTACGGCTGGCCGGGCGTAAAAGCGCTGTATGACACCATTGCCTATGCCAAGGAAAAGGGTTTGTTTGTGATCATCGACGGGAAGCGCAACGACATCGGCACGACGATGGAAGCGTATGCCTCGGCGCATCTCGGAACGGTCGCGGTGGAAAACGAGACTTTTGAGCCTTTCGGCGGCGACGCGCTGACGGTCAACGGGTACTTGGGCAGCGACGGCATTCTGCCGCTGTTGGACATTTGCAAGGGCAGAGACAAAGGCATTTTTGTGCTGGTCAAAACCTCTAACCATTCTTCGGGAGAATTCCAAGATCAGCAGATCAGCGACCAGACCGTTTACCGCACCATGGGCAATATGTGCGAGCATTGGGGCGAGGACAGCCGCGGCCGATACGGCTATTCCGCCGTCGGCGCGGTGGTCGGTGCGACCTATCCCGCACAGCTCGGGGAGCTTCGCACGGCGCTGCCGCACACCTTTTTCCTTGTGCCGGGATACGGCGCGCAGGGCGGCGGCGCAAAGGATGTTGCACCCGCCTTTGATCCAAACGGACGCGGTGCGATCGTCAATTCGTCGCGCGCGATCATGTGCGCCTACAAAAAAGGCGGCTATGCCGAAGCGCAGTTCGCCGAAGCCGCACGCACGGAAGCCGTGCGTATGCGGGACGAGATCATGGCCGTGATCGGCTAAAAACCATATTTTGGATTCGGGCGGTCTTTCGTCCGTTCGACAGCCGATGCGCAAGGCGGAAGCCGCGTGCATCAAGAAAGGGTATACCTTATGATGGCACAGCAGACAAAAAAAGCATGGTTGGTTTTGGAGGACGGTACGTGTTTTTCGGGCTATTCCATGGGCAAGGCCGGCACGGCGATCGGCGAGGTGGTGTTCAACACCTGCACCGCATCGTATGAATCGCTATTGTCCGACCCGACGTATTACGGGCAGATCGTCGCGCAGACCTATCCTTTAGTCGGCAACCGCGGCGTTTCCAAATCGGGGGGCGACTCCGAAATCTTGGCGAACGGCTATATCGTCCGCGAATGGTGCGACGTCCCCGATTCAGACGGCCTTTCCCTGCACGGCTATCTTGCGAAGCGCGGCATCGTCGGCCTTTGCGGGATCGACACGCGGCAGCTTACGAGAGCGCTGCGCGATAAAGGCTATATGCGCGGCGCTGTGACCGATTCTATAGAGGACGTCTCCGCGCTGCTCGAAAAAATACGTGCATACACGATTTCGGGCGCGGTGGAGGCAGTGACCGTCAAAGCTCCCGAGCATCTCGGCACAGCTGATGCGCGCTTACGTGTCGCCGCACTGGATTACGGCTCTCCGCGCGAGACCTTAAACGCGCTTTTGGAGCGCGGCTGTGCGCTGGACTTGTTGCCCGCGTCTTATACTCTCGCGCAGATACAGGCGTTCGCGCCCGACGGTATTCTGCTTTCCGACGGCCCGGGAGATCCGGACGATAACCCGCAGCTGATCGAAAATATTCGCGATCTGACAAGGCTCGGCGTTCCGATTTTGGCGATTGGATTGGGATACCAAATGCTCGCTCTCGCAGCGGGCGCGAAAATCGTTAAAATGCCGCAAGGGCATCGTGGTTCCAATCAGCCCGTGCGGATCGAATCCACCCAAAAACTGATGGTGACCAACCAAAACCACGGGTACTGTGTGGATGCCGCAAGCGTAGACCCGAAAACGGCGGAGGTCGTGTTTACCAATATCAACGACCGTTCCGTGGAGGGGTTACGGTTTCGGGCATTTGACGCGCTTGGCGTGCAGTTTACGCCGAGCGGCGAAAAGCAGAGCAGCACATCTTGGATATTCGACAGGTTTCTTGAAAAAATGCAGGAGGGGCGCGCATGAAACGAACCTTCAAAAAAATTCTCGTCATCGGCGCAGGCCCTGTGGTGATCGGTCAGTCGAGCGAATTTGACTATGCGGGCACGCAAATGTGCCGCGTCTTAAAAGAAGAGGGCATCGCGGTCGCGGTGGTCAATCCCAACCCCGCGACGGTCATGACCGATAAGCAGACGGCGGACGCGGTGTACATCGAGCCTTTGAATGTCGAAACGGTGAAAAAAATTATCGAAGCCGAAAACCCCGACGGCATTTTGGCGACGGCGGGCGGCGAAACGGGCTTGGAAATTTGTCTGGAGCTTGCCCGCAACGGCTATTTGGCGGAGCATGATGCTGTGCTTTTGGGCGCACAGCCCGAGGTCATTAAGAGCGTGCATAACGCGCAGGCTCTGCGCGCTACGTTGGAAGCGGCGGGCGAGCCGTATCTGCCCACACAGGTTGTCAGCTCCGAAGAGGAGGCGCTCGCATTCGCCGAAAGCACGGGCTATCCCATATCCTGCAAGGCGGCTTTTTCTCCCGAAGGCGGCGCGTTCGTGCGCTGCGATTCCAAAGAGGCGCTTTGCGCGTGCTTCCATAGTGCGGTCGGCGGCTCTTTGGTCGGCCAGGCGATGCTGCAAAAATGTGTGGATTCCTATAAAGAGATCGAATTTGCCTGTATGCGCGATACAGAGGGTAACTGCATCGGCGTATGCAGCGCCGAAAGTCTCGATACGGTCGGCGTACATGCGGGCGACAGCATTGCGGTCATCCCCGCGCAGACGCTGACGGACACGCAAAGCACCGTTTTACGGCGCGCCGCGCGTAAGATCGCGTCCCATCTGCAAATCGAGGGCGTTTGTCTGGTGCGCTTCGCGGTGCATCCCGAAAGCGGCGATTACCTTGTTTTGGAGGTCGAACCGCAGCTCAACCGTACCACCGCGCTGCTCTCCAAGGTCACGGGGTATCCGATCGCGGCGGTCTGCGCCAAAATCGCGCTCGGGTATTGTTTGCATGAAATTCCGAACACGATCACGGGCATGACCACGGCGGCGAATGAGCCGGCTTTAGATTACTGTGCGGTCAAAGTGCCGAAGTTTTCGTTTGAACACTTTGACGACGCCGCGAAAAAATTGGATGAAACCATGAAAGCCACCGGCGAGGCGTTTGCCGTCGGCACGAGCTTTGAATTGGCTTTCCTCAAAGCCGTTCGCTCGATCCATCCCAAAACGGAGTCGTTGACGCTGCCGAAGCTCCGCTTGAAATCGGACGAGGAGATCCGCGAACTTCTCGGCGAGCGGGATCATGAGCGTATTTTCGTTGTCTACGAGGCGATCAAACGCGGATTTTCGGTAGAGGAGCTTTACGCGCTGACCGAGATCGACCGATTTTTCCTTGCGAAATTTTATAATCTTGCCAATACGGAAGCGCTTTTGCGCAATGACCTTACGGAAGAGACCTATCTGTACGCAAAATCGCTCGGCTTTTTGGACAGCGCGATCCAAAAAATCTGCGAAACGGACGAACTGCCATTCTCGGCGCGCTGTGCATACAACACCATAGATACCTGCGCGGCGGAATTCGACGTGCAGAAGCCCTACTTTTATTCCGCATGGGATGCGGATAACGAAGCCGAAATTTACTTGGCGGCGCATCCTGCAAAGAAAAAGAAAATCCTGGTCGTCGGCTCTGGCCCTACCTCCATAGGACTTGGCACGGATCGCGACTATGCGGCGTATCAGGCTTTGCACACGCTTTCCGATTTCGGTTATGAAACCGTGATGCTCAACAACAACCCTGCGGCGAATACCACGGATTTTGCGGCGGCGGATAAGCTGTACGTAGACCCCATCACCGAGGAGGACGTGCTGGGCGTTGCCGCATCGGAAAAACCCGACGGCGCGATTTTGGTGTTCGGCGGCGGGGAAGCGCTACGCAAATCCGAGGCTTTGCGCCAAATGGGCGTTACCGTGTTCGGCGCGGACGAAGCGACACACAAAACGCTCAAAAACAAAATCGAATTTTTCGATATATTGGATAAGCTCAACATTCGCCATACGGACAACCGCCGCGTTTTGGTCGGCAAGGGTGTGGAGGTGGACGTCCTGACGGATGGGGAGGAATACCTGATCCCGGGTATCTGCGAACATATCGAAAAAGCGCAGGTGCATTCGGGCGACTCCATTTGCGTGTATCCCTGCATCACGCTTTCCGAAGCCCTTCGCGCCGAGGTGCTGGAATATACGGGGAGGCTGGTGCGCGAGCTTGGCGTCAAGGGGCTTTTGCATATTCAGTTTGTGGTCTATGACAATGCGGTGTACGTCACCTCCGCAAGCGCGGTAGCCACGCGCAATATTCCCTTTATGACCAAAGCGACTTCGCTTCCCATTGTAGAATTTGCAACGCGTCTGATGCTCGGCGAGACGCTTCGCGACATCGGGCTTGGCACAGGACTTTACAGAGAACCCCAGCGGTATTATGTGCGCGTGCCCGTGTTCAGCTTCGAGCAGTTGACGGGCGCGGATGTGCAGCTCGGCGGCGAAATGAAGTCCACGGGCGAGGTCATGGGTGTTGCCGACACCTTCGACGAGGCGCTTCTGAAAGGCTTTATCGCGTCGGGAATGCGCATCAAGCGCACGGGCGGCGTGCTGATCTCGGTTGCGGATTTTGACAAGCAGGCAAGCGTCGGCTTGGCGCAGGCTTTTTTGGAGCAGGATTTCCGCATTTACGCGACCTCCAATACTGCGAAAATTCTCAATGAAAACCATGTTGCGGCGAACGCGGTGCGCAAAATCCACGAGGGCGAGCCGAATACGCTTGGGTTGATCCTCAAAAACCGCCTGTCCTATCTCGTCTCCACTACGGGCAAGGCGCACGCCGATGCGGATGAAGTACGCATTCGCAGAACCGCACTCCTGCGGCGCATTCCGGTGTTGCCGTCGGTGGAAACGGCTTTGGCGCTCGCCGAATGCTTAGAAAAGAACGACGGCTTAGAGGAATACCGTGTGCAGAAATTGTAAAAGTATATAGAAAACCTACAGGTGACAGTATGTTGCAAGCCTTTTATAAAATTCAGTCCAAAGAGCAGATCGGCAAGGCGACCTACAGCTTTGTCATAGATTGCCCGCCGCTGGCACATGAGAGCCGCTGCGGATGCTTTGTCCATGTGCAATGCGGCGAAAAGCCGTTGCGCAGACCCATTTCCATTAGCGAGATCGACGCGGAAAACGGCACAATCACGCTCGTTTTTGAGGTGCGCGGCGAGGGTACGCAGTGGCTGAGCGAACGTGGGGTCGGGGACGAAATCAATATTTTAGGGCCTTTGGGCAACGGCTTTTTCCCCGAACCGGATAAGCCCGCCATATTTATCGGCGGCGGGATCGGCTGTCCGCCCATGCTCGGCGCGGCGCAGACCTACGGCAAAAATGCCGAGGCGATTTTGGGCTTTCGCTCCAAAGAGCATATGATTCTGCTCGAAAAATTCCAAGCCTGCTGTAAGTGTGTGGATGTGACGACCAACGACGGCTCTTTCGGCACAAAGGGCTTTGTCACCGACGTTTTGCGGGACAAGCTCCAATCAGAACCCGACGCCGTGGTTTATGCCTGCGGGCCTATGCCGATGCTCAAAGGTGTCGCCGAGCTGTGCGCAAAGCGGCAGGTCAAGTGTTATGTTTCGCTGGAGCAGCGTATGGGTTGCGGGATCGGCGCGTGCCTGGTGTGCGCCTGCAAAACGCACGAAAAGGACGGCGAGCATATGCGCCACGTCTGCAAAAACGGGCCTGTTTTTGATGCGAGGGAGGTCGATTTCCATGGCTGATCTGCGGGTAAACATCGCGGGCGTTCCCTTTAAAAATCCCGTGATCGTGGCAAGCGGCACATTCGGCTTCGGCCGCGAATATGATCGGATTTACGATATTTCGCGTTTGGGCGGCATTTCCTGCAAGGGGACGACGCTGCACGCGCGTCCGGGCAATCTGCCCCCGCGTATCGCCGAAACGCCGTCGGGCATTCTCAACAGCGTGGGACTGCAAAATCCGGGCGTCGATGCATTCGTGCGTGAAGAACTGCCCTTTTTGGCGGAGAAAGATATTACGGTGATCGCCAATATCGCGGGCAGTCAAATCGACGATTATGTGGAGACCGTCCGCCGCTTGCAGGGGACAAAGGTCGATATGATCGAACTGAACATCTCCTGTCCCAACGTCAAAGAGGGCGGCGCTTCTTTCGGCACTTCCGCAAAAAGTGTGGAAACCATCACCAAGCGCGTGAAAGCCGTCGCGGAGCAGCCGTTGATGATCAAGCTTACGCCCAATGTGACCGATATTGCCGAAATGGCGGCGGCGGCAGAGGCGGGCGGCGCGGACGCCGTTTCGCTCATCAATACGCTGACAGGCATGAAGATCGACATTGAAACACGGCGGCCGCTTTTGAAGAACAATACGGGCGGGCTTTCGGGCGCGGCGGTGTTTCCCGTTGCGCTGCGTATGGTGTGGCAGGTCGCGAACCGTGTCCAAATCCCCGTGGTCGGCATGGGCGGCGTTACCAAATGGCAGGACGCCGTGGAAATGCTGTTGGCGGGCGCATCCGCTGTCCAAATCGGCACGGCGAATTTCACCGACGCCTATACACCCTTAAAAGTTATTATGGGGATCGAGGAGTATCTCGACGCACACGGAGAAAGCTGTGTGACCGACATCGTCGGCAAGGTGCGGCCATGGTGATCCTCGCAGTGGATTACGGCGATGTGCGCACGGGGCTTGCCGTTTGCGATCCCTTAGAAATGCTTGCGTCCCCCGTCGGGGTGCTGCGTCAGACGAATGCCGAACAGCTCTGCGCGGAGATCGCCGAGATCGCCGCCGAACGCAAAGCCGAGCGTATCGTTTTGGGACTTCCCAAGAATATGGACGGCACAGAGGGCTTTCGTGCCGAGAGCTGCCGCGCATTTGCAGATCTTCTCGCCAAAAAGACGGGGCTTTCGGTGGAACTTCAGGACGAACGACTGACCACCGTTTCGGCGCACCGTGCTTTGAATATGACCGATACGCGCGGCAAAAAGCGCAAAGCCGTGGTCGATGCGGTCTCCGCCGTCATCATCTTGGAGGACTATCTTCGCCGAACGAAAAATTGAATTCGCCCACAATGCGACAAAATTTCAAATCCGATACCGATATAATAACGGTATCGGATTTTTTGCTGTGGAGTGAGCCGACTTGGTTGTCTATGTCGATGTGTTGGTGGTTACCAACCTGTTTATCAATTTCCTGTTGCTGTCGGTGACGCGTATGCTGCTGCGCAAAAACGTCAGCCGCAAGCGATTGGCGGCGGGGGCGGCGCTCGGCGGTTTCTATGCGCTGGTGATCTTCCTGCCGCATTTGCCGAGCGCCGTTACCGTCCTTATGCACCTTGCCGCATCCGCCGTGATCGTCCTTGCAGCCTTCCCCGTAAGCGGGGGAAAGGATTTTTTAAAAGCGTTCGCCGCCTTTTTCGCGGTCAGCTTTGCGTTCGCGGGGCTGATGTTCGCGCTTTGGCTGGGCTTTTCGCCAAACGGTATGGCGTATCAAAACGGCGCGGTGTATTTTGACATTGATATTCGTGTGCTGGTCGTCTCCACAGCGGTATGTTATGTATTGCTTACGCTTATTTATTGGCTTTTGCGCCGCCGCGCGCCGGACAATGCGCTTTACGATATAGAGCTTACCCGAAACGGAAAAACGGTATGTGTCAAGGCGCTTTTGGATACGGGACATTCGCTTTCGGACGGCTTTTCCAACCGACCCGTGCTGGTCGCCGCAAAGCGTGTTGTAAGGAAACTCGCCGACGCGCCGCTGTACGCGTTTTTGGACGGCGAGGCCGTTCCGAACCCCGAAAGCACCTTATCGGTTCGCCTGATCCCATACAAAACCATACACGACAGCGGGGTTTTGAAAGCGATACCCATAGACGCAGTTTTTGTGCCGAGCCGCAATTATCGCCTGCAAAACGTATGGCTGGCGGAAAGCAAAACGGATTTCGGCGCATCGGAATATGAGGTTTTATTATGCGGAGATTTTTTTGAAAGGGGAGGAAAGCAGGATGCTGAGCCTAAAAAACATCAAAGCGTTTCTGTCTAAAATCCGTTCTTGGCTTTTCCGAGAGGAGATCCACTATATCAACGGTTCCGAGTCGCTGCCGGAGCCGCTGACCAAAGAAGAGGAAGAGACGCTGCTCAAGCGCTTGGCGCAGGGCGATAAGAGCGTTCGCGAGGACTTGATCGTACATAATCTGCGCCTGGTCGTGTACATTGCCAAAAAATTTGAAAGCTCCGGCGTGTGCGTCGAGGATCTCATATCCATCGGAACGATCGGTCTGATCAAAGCGGTCAATACCTTTCGGCCGGAAAAGAATATCAAGCTCGCCACGTATGCGTCGCGTTGCATCGAAAATGAAATCCTGATGTTTTTGCGCAAAACAGGCTCGCACAAAAGTGACGTTTCCATTGACGAGCCGTTAAATGTGGATTGGGACGGCAACGAACTGCTTTTGTCGGACGTCCTCGGCAGCGAGCCGGATGAGATCCACGAAAGCCTCGAATATGCGGACGAAAAACGAATGCTCTTGCAAAGCGTGCAAACGCTGCCCCGCCGCGAGCGTATCATCATGAATATGCGCTTTGGCCTGGGCGGACAGACCGAGCATACGCAAAAGGAAGTCGCCGAGATTTTGGGCATTTCGCAAAGCTATATTTCCCGATTGGAAAAGCGGATCATCGAGCGGCTGCGAAAAGAAATGGAAAAAGTCGGATAGGAAAAACTTTGTGAAAAAATCAACAAAAGACTATGCTTTTTGTATGTTTTGTGCTACAATATCCATATATGAAAAAAGCTGTCTCTTTTTTGGCCCTGCCGCGCCTTGCGGCTACAAAAGCCGTGTTATACGGCAAACTGTAAATCTTGAATTCAGAAATAGCGGTCGTGATTTTTCTTGGTATTTTCCGCTCTCCCATTTTTATACATATTTTTGCCGCTGTGCCTTTTGGCGTATTTCATCACCCCGAAAATCCGGGTGCGCAATGCTGTTCTTTTGATTTTTTCCCTTGTGTTTTACGCCTGGGGAGAACCGAAATATATTTTGCTGATGGTCGCAACGGCTGCGGTCGATTTTTTTGCGGGCGTCCTGATCGACAAAAATCGCGGAACGAAAAAAGCAAAGCTGTTTTTATTTTTGGCCGTCCTGCTGACGCTTTCGTCTTTGGGGTGCTTTAAGTATGCCGACTTTTTTGCCGAGAGCGTAAACAGCCTGTTTTCCGTGCATCTCCCGATCTTGGGGCTGTCTTTGCCTATCGGTATTTCGTTTTACACCTTTCAGGCGCTTACCTATGTGATCGATGTGTATCGCGGACGTGTGCGTGTGCAGCCGCATTTTGCAAAGCTACTCCTGTATATTTCCATGTTCCCGCAGCTGATCGCAGGGCCTATCGTGCGTTACAGCGACGTCTGTGCGCAGATCGAGGAACGCACCTGTACACTCCAAAAGGCGGCGAACGGGATTTTGCGTTTTTGCGCAGGGCTTTTCAAAAAGGCCGTGATCGCCAATTTCGCGGGCGAGTTGACCGAAAAGCTGCTCGGCGGGGATTTGTCCGCGCTGTCCGCGCTCGGGGCGTGGACGGGGATCGTTGCCTACGCCTTGCAGATTTACTTTGACTTTTCCGCGTATTCCGATATGGCCATTGGCCTCGGGCAGATTTTCGGCTTCGATTTTCCCGAAAATTTCCGCTATCCGTATGCGGCGCGTTCCGCCCACGAATTTTGGCAGCGTTGGCATATCACGCTCAGTACCTTTTTTCGGGATTATGTGTATATCCCACTCGGCGGCAACCGCAAACGCTGGGCGCTCAATATGCTGTTTGTATGGCTTTTGACGGGGCTTTGGCACGGCGCGTCGTGGAATTTTGTCCTGTGGGGACTTTACTGGTTCTTTTTCCTGATGCTTGAAAAGCTGTGGATCGGGGAGTCCCTTGAAAAGCTCCCGCGAGCGGTACAGCATTTGTATTTGCTTCTTGTTATGCTGATCGGCTGGGTGTTTTTCTATTTCGAGGATCTGTCGTCGATCAAAGCGTTTTTCGCGGCGGCTTTCGGTGCAAACGGCCTTGTGCAGATCACCCAGCGCACCATCATCTCCAATCACAGTCTGCTTTTGGTTGTTGCCGCCGGATTCGCTTTGCCCGTTCTGCCGTTTTTGAAGCGGCGCGCACAGCATTTTCTGCAAAGGAAAGGCGGCAGGGTCATGTACGGAGCGCTTGCGCTGTGCTTTTGTGTCGGCGTACTTTGGTGCGCCACGGCGGCTCTGGTCGGCTCAAGCTACAATCCGTTTTTGTATTTTCGTTTTTAGGAGACGGGCGTATGAAACTTACTTATGATCCCAAAGCACAAGTGTCTGTCGCGCCGCAGGAAAAAACGGACGCCGCAGGCTCGCTCCCGCGTGTGTTTGCGTTTTTTATTGTTTTGCTGTTTTGCGTGTGCCTGTTCGGCGGATTTCTCGTCAGCGCGTTGGACACCGATAAAACGGTTTCCGAAAGTGAAAACCGCGCGCTTGCCGGACGCCCGCATTTTTCCGTACAGGCGGTGCTGGACGGTTCGTACATGACGGATTTTGAAGCGTATTATACCGATACCTTTCCCTATCGAGACGCCTTTTTGTCTGTGCATCATGCGCTTTCGCGGCTCTTTTCCCAAAGCCACGGCAAAGACGACGCGGTTTTGGTGGATCGCGGGGATAAAGACGATTTCGACGGGCAGGATTTGGATTATGAAGCATAAAAATTTTTATATGGGGTGAAAACTATGATGTATGATGTAGTGGTGATCGGCGCGGGCGTTGTCGGCGCGCTGACCGCACGCGAGTTGTCCGCGCTGAACATCCGCGTGGCGCTGCTCGAAAAGTGCAATGACGTCGCCATGGGTACGACCAAGGCGAACAGCGCCATCGTACACGGCGGCTTTGACGCGCTGAACGGCACGCGCAAGGCAAAGCTCAACGTGCGCGGCACGGCATTGATGCCGTCGCTCTGTGAACAGCTGAGCGTACCGTACCGTGGCAACGGTTCGCTGGTGCTGGCGTTTTCGGAGAAGGAAATGGAGCATGTGCAAATGCTCTATGAACGCGGCGTCAAAAACGGCGTGCAGAAGCTCTCCGTGATCGGCAAAGAAGACGTGTTGAAGCTCGAACCACATGTGAGTGACGAGGTCGTCGGCGCGCTGTTGTGCGAATCTTCGGGCATCGTCTGCCCGTATGAATTGACGATCGCCGCCGCGGAAGTGGCTGTCCGAAACGGCGTGGAGTTCTTACGAAACTGCGAGGTCACGGCAATCGACACGGACGCCGACGGCGTGTTCACCCTTTCTACGACCTGCGGCGAAATTCGGGCTTCTTATGTCGTAAATGCGGCGGGCATTCATTCCGACGACGTCGCCCGCATGATCGGGGACGATAGCATTTCGCTGGTCGCGCGCAAGGGCGAGTATTATTTGCTGGATAAGTCCTTCGGATACCTGGCGGATCATACCATTTTCCAATGCCCCAACGAAATGGGTAAGGGCGTTTTGGTCACCTCTACGGTGGACGGCAACCTGCTGATCGGTCCTTCCGCGCTCGATGTGGAGGACAAGCAGGATGTGGATACCACGGCGAGCGGGCTTGCCTTCGTTTTGGAAAAGGCGAAAAAGTCCGTGCCGTCTTTGAATGTGCGCGGCGCGATCACGTCCTTCGCGGGTATGCGCGCGCATCCCGTAACGGACGACTTTATCATCGATTTTTCCGAGAAAAACGACCGCTTCTTAAATGTGGCGGGTATCGAGTCGCCCGGCCTTTCCGCCGCGCCCGCGATTGCGGAAATGGCGGCGCAGATGCTTACCGAAAAGGCGGATTTCGCGGCGAAAGCGGATTGCGACCTGCACCGTGAGCCGCCCGTGCGTTTTCGGCATATGACGAAAGAACAGCGCGAGGCGTTGATCGCGAAAAACAAGGCTTACGGCAGGATCATTTGCCGCTGCGAGACCGTGACGGAGGGCGAAATTCTGGACGCCATCCACGCGCCTGCGGGTGCGCGCGATGTGGACGGCGTTAAGCGTCGGACGCGTGCGGGCATGGGCAGATGTCAGGGCGGTTTCTGCGGTTCTAAGGTTGTGGAAATTCTCTCGCGCGAGCTCGGTGTGCCGATGAACGAGATCACCAAGTTCGGCGGCGGATCGAAAATCCTGTTTGAGAAAACGAAGTGAGGTGTGTGACGATGCTGCATTATGATTTGGTCGTGGTCGGCGGCGGCCCCGCAGGTATGGCGGCTGCATTGCAGGCGCACGAAGAGGGAATCGAGAAAATTTTGATTTTGGAGCGTGCCGATACGCTCGGCGGTATTTTGGAGCAGTGCATTCACACGGGCTTCGGACTGCATTACTTCGGCGAGGAGCTTTCGGGTCCCGAGTACGCGGGTCGCTTCATTGAAAAGGTCTACAATACCGATATCGACGTCAAGGTGGATACCATGGTGCTGGATATTTCCGCCGACAACGTCGTGACCGCCGTGAATAATTTTGACGGGCTTTTGATCATACAGGCAAAGGCCATCGTGCTGGCTATGGGATGCCGCGAAAGACCGCGCGGCGCACTTTCCATCGCGGGCAGCCGCGCGGCGGGCATTATGACCGCCGGAACGGCGCAGAAATATGTGAACATAGACGGCTATATGCCCGGCAAAACCGTCGTCATCCTCGGTTCGGGCGACATCGGGCTTATCATGGCGCGCCGCATGACGTTGGAGGGCGCAAAGGTCAAGGCCGTGTGCGAATTGATGCCGTACTCGGGCGGTCTTACGCGAAATATTGTACAGTGCTTGGAGGATTTCGGTATTCCGCTGCGCCTTTCCTGCACCGTTGTGGAGACGCACGGCAAGGAGCGTTTGGAGGGCGTGACCGTCGCCAATGTGGACGAGCATTTGCAGCCCATCCCGGGCACGGAGGAATATATTCCCTGCGACACGCTGATGCTTTCCGTCGGCCTTATCCCCGAAAACGAGCTTTCCAAAAATGCGGGGATCGCACTTGATCCCGTGACGGGCGGCCCGGTGGTCGATGAATACCGCGAGACTTCGCACAAGGGCGTATTTGCCTGCGGCAATGTGCTGCAAGTGCATGATCTGGTCGATTTTGTGACCGAAGAAAGCCAGCTTGCGGGCGTCGGCGCGGCAAAATCCATTCGTGGCAGCAAGCCGGATTCCGACACGGTGCAGACCAAAGGCGAAAACGGCGTGCGCTATGTCGTGCCGCAAAAGATCCATCGCGATACGGATGCGGATGTGAAGCTGTATTTCCGCGTGGGGCGCGTTTTTGAAAACGTGACCTTGTGCGTCACCTGCGGCGACGAAGTGATCTTCTCGCGCAAAAAGCGCAAAATGACGCCCGGCGAAATGGAGTATGTGACCCTCAAGACCGACACGTTGCAAAAATTGCCTGCGGGCAGCACATTGACCGTGCATATAAAGGAGGCGTAAGACAATGGCGAAAAAAGATTTGGTTTGCGTATCCTGTCCCATAGGCTGCGCGATCACGGTGGAACTGAACGATGCGGGCGAAGTGGTTTCGGTCACGGGCAACACCTGCAAACGCGGCGAGAGCTACGCGCGGCAGGAATGCACCCACCCCGAACGGATGCTCTGCACGACCGTAAAGGTAGAGGGCGGCAGATTGCCCGTCGTTCCCGTCAAATCCGCGTCTCCCGTACCGAAGGAGCTTTTGTTTGCCTGTATGCAGGAGATCAATCAAATTACCGTACAGGCGCCCGTGAAGATCGGCGATGTGGTTCTGAAAAACATTTTGAACACAGGAATTGACATCGTCGCGACCAACGAAGCCTAATCGCGAATCAAACAAGTAAAGCGGGGGCGAACACATTCCGCCCTCGCTTTTGCAAATCGCATGAGGATATACGATTATGAATGCACAGCGTAAATTTAAGCGGCTGACCGTCGCGCTGAGCGTTGCGGTCGCGCTGTTGTTGATAACAGCCGGCGGACTCGGATATACGCTTTTCAGACTTTCCAAGGTCAATTTGTTTTCCAAAAATATATCTTTGGACAACACTTGGATTTTGGAGCAGGGAGAAACGGACGGCGTGGCATCTGAGATCCCATCCTTACCGGCCGATGCGGTTCGTGAAGAATACGCTGCAACGTATCGTACGGTCTATGATGGACGAGACGCCATCTTAAAACAGGAGATGGAGATTGCCGATACTTTCGAGAAAATTCAAGCGTATTCGGGTACATATATTTTGGATGTGCCGCATTTGAATCAGATACAAGAATCTCTTCCGAACGGCTGTGAGGCCGTTTCGGCGACGATGCTGCTGCAATACAACGGCCTTTCCATAACGCCTGAAGCGTTTGTGAGCGAGCATTTGACCTGCGAACCCGTCAAAATTCGCTGGGGTTGCCGCTATGGACCCGATCCTTCCAAAGCCTACGCAGGCGATCCGCACAGCAAAAAAGGCGGATGGGGATGCTTTTCGCCTGTGATCGTAAATGCTTTGAACGACTGTCTGCCCAAAGACTTAAAAGCGGTCAGCTTGACAGGGGTGACCTTGAACGAATTGGCGGCTTTATATGTAGCGTCGGATATCCCTGTTGCCGTTTGGGTCACGCAGGATTTAGAGCCGATTCAAAATGCCTATCAGTGGCAGTCCTACGACAAGACAGAAACCTTTTTGTATCCCGTCAACCAACATTGTATGGTGCTTTGCGGCTTCGACGCGCAAAATTATTATTTTTCCGACCCGTTGTCCGAAGAACGCGTGGTATGCTATGACCGCCAAACAGCGGAAAAAAGCTACCGTTCCATGGGGATGCAGGCGGTTGCCGTTATCAAAGAATAAGCGCGCGCACTTGCATGCCTTTTGCTTACATCTATTTTATACTTGACAAAACGGATACCTTGTTATACAATGTATATGCATTGTATAACAAGGTATTCTTGCATAGAGCCGGGAAGAATTTCTTATAAAATACAGCAGGGGAAAGGCTGAAAGCAAAAAACCGACCCCGCTTGTATAGCGAGGTCGATTTGCGATACAACCGTGCATGGTCAGTTTTTGCTTGCAAAATCCTGCCAGTCGGCGTCGGAAGCGAGCTTACCGCCGACGGCAAAAACCGCTTTCGCTTCGCTGTCGTTTTTAAGATAAGCGTCAAACCAGCTTATAGCGTAGCCCGATACCTTTTCGGGATTCGTCATGCAGACCGTGTGCGCCGCACCCTTCAGCGAGGCATAAACCGCCCTGCCCGCTGTGGCGTCGTAAGAGGGCTTGACCCATTGGGAGGAAACCACCACCATATCCGAAGTACCCGTAAGGTATAGGGTAGGGGCTTTCAGACCGTTTGCCTCCTGCGCCGAGGAAGCGCCTGCTATGGAAACGATGCATTGAATTCTTGCATCCGCCTGCGCCGCATTTACACAGCTCCTGCCGCCCTGGGAATGTCCCGAAGCGCCGATTTTTGCGGTATCGATTTTGTTGTAAAATACAGAGGACGCGCTTTTGCTTTCGCTTACAATAAAGTCAATGGAATTCCTCTGCGCGCTCCCGTCCGCAGTCATGACGCTTGCATCCGCAACGACAACATAGCCCGCGTTTGCAAATTTTTCAAGTAAGGACATATATAAGGAGGTCGGACAGCCTGTTCCGTTCGCCCAAACGATTACGGGATACCGCCGGGACGTGCTTTCCAGAGCTTTCGGGTAAACGACGGTTTTGTTTCCGTTTGTAAGCGTGGCTGTTCCCGTGATTTGGGGTTCAGGCGCGGCTGTGGTTTTTGCGGCTTCCTGTTTTCCGCCCGATGCAGCCGCCTTTTTGGTGGTTGCGGGCTGTTTTTCCGAAGATGCGGCGGTTTGCGCATCCTCTGTAACGGAACTCGGATTCGGCGCGTATGTATCCGTCCCTTGTCCTGCGGTCGCTTCGGGCGCGGTGCTTGTCTCGGCTTCGGTTGCCTTTTTACAGCCGCCGAGCGTACAGCACAGCAAAACAAAAACAAGCGCCAAAATCAGGGAAACGGACTTTTTAATCTGTCGTTTTTTCTGTTCCATATCAATTCCCCCTAAACACTGTACCTATATCATAGCATAAGAACGGCGTTTCGGCAATAAAACAAAAGAGGTGTTTTTATGAAATACAGCAAAGAATTGTTGAAAGGCAGCACGTCCCTTTTGATTTTGAGCATTTTGGGGCGGGGCGATTTCTACGGTTACCGCATTATCCGCGAGCTGGAAGCGGCGAGCGAACACGCGTTTGAAATGACCGAAGGGACGCTCTATCCGATTTTGCACGCGTTGGAAAAAGAGGATTATTTGCAGTCGTATTGGCAAATCACGGACGGCAGAAACCGAAAATATTATCACATCACCAAAAAAGGACTTCGCGAGCTGGAACGGGAAAAGGAAGAATGGGAATCGTTTTCGCATTCCGTAACAAAGGTGCTGAATTATGCGTGAACCGATAGAAAAAGGAAAGTGCGTCACGACCAAAGAGGAATATATCAACGCCGCCGTTTCCCAAATCGAAAACGATTCGGACAAACATGAGGCGGCTTTGGAACTGGCCGCGCACATCGATGACAGAATCGAGTATTACAAAGAAATCGGCTTTGACGAGGCGCAGGCGGCGCAAAAGGCGGTCGAGCAGATGGGCGATCCCGATGCGGTCGCCGCCGCATTTTCGGAGATTTACCCGCAAGATTACGCAGCAAACACCGTTTTTGCGGTCTTAGGGATCATTTTTCTGCTTTTTATAATCGCGTGTTATAAA
Source organism: uncultured Clostridia bacterium (assembly GCA_947628665.1). Lineage (GTDB taxonomy): Bacteria > Bacillota > Clostridia > Oscillospirales > Acutalibacteraceae > Fimenecus. The sequence continues at coordinate 97,712 of CANRAU010000004.1, read as the reverse complement.
TTCTATGTCTTGGGCGACGGTATAATCGGATTCGGCGTATCGGAACTTTTGCGTTTGTTTTGCATTATTGAACTTTCGATCCTTGGGAAAAAGCGGAAGAACCGATTTTTGTGCGGTTTGTCGATTGTTGTCTTTTTACTGACCTATCCGCTTCAAATCATGATTATGGATTCAATATGCTCACCGCTCGTTTTGGCTCTTTTTTGCATCCTTACGGGGGACTTTTCCTGTTTAAGCACATACGGCAGAGTTGGAAATATAACGGCTGCGCCATGGATCACAGCAGCGACCTGTGTTTTTTATCTATTTATTTTGTCTTTGCTGATTGCTGCAAGCAGAAGTGTCCGCAAACTGCACCAACCGACCTACAGCTTGTATAACAAAAAAATGTACAGACGAACCGATCGTATTCAGAAAGGTCTTTTGACCGTCTCCGGGATCATCGTATGCATTTCTTTGGTGGCCGGATTTTTCGGCTATTTCTTTGGCAAACATCCTACAGACCCCGTGACAAATGATGAAACTTATTCTTTTAATACCGTTGTCATTATGCAAAGCGATACGCCTTGTTCGCTTGAAGAAGTAGATCCTGCCGATGTGCTGGTTCTGTCTCCTGACTTGGATTTTAGTCTATATTTCGCCATGTGGTATGACAGAGGTTATTTATCGGATATAGATACACGGATAGCGTTTGAACATAGCGGTGAGTTTGTGCGTGTGGCGTGCAGCAATAAACTGGAATATGAGATCAATAAAGAAGTTGTAACCGCCGATATAACCAAGAAGTATGTTTATATTGACTTTCTTAACGATTCTTCTGAGTCTCCTTTCAAACAATCCGGCCGGATTGCCGTCACAGAATCGGACTGGCAAGAGGCCGATTCGGTCGCGCCGATCTGCGCGGCCGCCGATTCATACAACGTCGTGGAGGTCGTTATCAACGCCTCTTAAAAGGAAAACTGCAATTCATTCCATGCCCGACAGCGAATCCGATGTGCTGTCGGGTATTTTGCTTTGCATCGCCGACTGAACAACGGAAATTGCTATTTTTGACGAAGTGTGCTATACTCTTGGTAACCAATGATAAAGGGAGATACAGCAATGCCTGAAAGCTATCAAATCGCCGCAGAGGTCACACCCTCTGCCCGTCAACTGAAATGGCAACAGACCGAGTTTTACGCATTTTGCCATTTTGGGATGAATACGTTTACAGACGTTGAATGGGGGACGGGCGATACGCCGCCCGAAGTGTTTCAACCGACGGATTTCGATGCCGATCAGTGGGCAAAGACGATCAAATCCGCAGGCATGCGCGGGCTTATTTTGACCTGCAAGCACCATGACGGCTTTTGCCTGTGGCCGAGCGCGTATACGGAATACTCCGTGAAAAACAGTCCGTTTCGCGACGGGCATGGGGACGTCGTCAAAGAGGTGGCAGATGCCTGCAAGGCGCACGGGCTGAAATTCGGCATTTATCTTTCGCCTTGGGATCGGCACGAACCGACCTACGGGCAGGGCGAGCCTTACAATACCTATTATAAAAACCAACTGCGCGAGCTGTTGACCAATTACGGTGAACTGTTCTGCATTTGGCTGGACGGCGCTTGCGGGGAGGGCAAAAACGGCAAGGTGCAGAAGTACGATTGGCAGGGGTATTATGCCGTGATGCGTGCGTTACAGCCCAACGCCGCCATTTGTATCAGCGGGCCGGACGTGCGCTGGATCGGCAATGAGGCGGGCGTTTGCCGCGAATCGGAATGGAGCGTCGTTCCATCCTGGCTTGCCATCAACGAATACACCGCCGAAAAATCCCAAAAAACAGACGACAAGCGTTTTGCCAAAAAACATAACGCCATGGTGCTGGATCTCGGCTCACGCAAAGCGATCCGCGGCGAGACGGAACTCATCTGGTATCCGGCGGAGGTGGACGTCTCCATTCGCCCGGGCTGGTTCTACCACGCTTCACAGGATAACAAGGTCAAATCCGTGGAAAAGCTGTTTAATATCTATCTGCGTTCTGTGGGTGCAAACGCCTCTCTGCTTTTGAACGTGCCGCCGGATAAGACGGGGCGCATCCACGCGGAGGACGCCATGGTGCTGGATTCCTTCGGCAGATTTTTAAAACGCGAATTTCCGACCGAGCTTTTGGAGAACGGCCGCGCGTCGGCGACCAGTGAAAGCGATACGGAACACGAGGCGGGCAATGTGTTAAAAGCGGACGACAGCTTCTGGCAGGCGGCCTCCGACGACGAACACCCCGAACTAATCCTCGATTTCGGGGAGGAGACCGCGTTTGACAGCGTGATTTTGCAGGAAAACATCGCTACAGGCCAGCAGATCGAGGCATTCGATCTCTATATCCAAAAGCATGAACGCTGGAAGCGCGTCGGCAAATACACCGTGATCGGGTATAAACGCATTTGCCGTTTCAAAAAGACGATGCGCGCGCGGAAAATACGGCTGGTCATCCGTTCCCATCGCGGCAAAGCGACGCTTTTGCGCGTGTGCGCCTATAAGCGGGAGGAAATTGGCTGAATACTCAAAATCTGTCTTGGAATGCATTTTGTCCTGCAAAAAATATACAGGGAAGATGTCGAAAAATGCGGCAAAACACATCCGTGCAAAGGGATTTCCTTTACACGGATTTTGCTTTTTTCAGACGGTCAACCCCCAAACAGCAAAGTTTTTAACATTATGAACAGAGTTTTGAACATTTTCATCGTTGAAAAAGAAACTGGCAAAAACTGGAAATGGTGAATATCTGACTATCTTTGCCTGCATATAAAACCATACTTTTTTGCATTTTTCTTATAAATTTCCTGCAATTTCCTATTCCCTCTCTATCTTCCTCTGCCGATTTGCACCGCGAAACCCTGCGCACACTTTTGCCCCTCTGTCGAGGGGACTGCCGCCGCAGGCAATGGGGGAGAGGCAGATATTTGCTGACTGTGTCTTTGCGCCTATGAAGCCGAACGCTCGCCGATAACAAAAATAATCTTTTAGAAAATACTATAAAAACAGAAGAAAACAAGCAAAAATCGAAGAATTTATACCGATCGATTAAAATTTGCAAAAAAATGGTTGACGAATGCTTTTTGCCGTGGTAAGATATTGGAGCATTTTGAGAAAGTACCAATCTATTTGAAATCGGAGGTTATGTCCTATGTCAACCTATATGCCTAAGGCCGGCGATATCAGCCGGGACTGGTATGTGCTTGATGCCAACGGCAGAACGCTCGGCGCGGTAGCCGCCGAGGCGGCAACGCTGCTTCGCGGCAAGCATAAGCCGACTTTCGCACCGCATGCGGATTGCGGCGACAATGTCATCATCATCAATGCGGACAAAATTGTCCTGACCGGCAACAAGCTCGTACAGAAAAAGTATTATCATCATACCGGCTACATCGGCAACATGAAAGAGGTTCAGTACAAAACCCTTATGGCCACAAAGCCGGAGTTTGCCGTAAAGAAAGCGGTCAAAGGGATGCTTCCCGACAACACCGTCGCCAGAAAATCGCTTACGAGACTGCACATTTACAGAGGCGCTGAGCACGCACATGCGGCGCAGAAGCCCCAGGTAAGAGAATTCTAAGAGAGGGAGGCAGAAGATCATGTACGAAACCAATCCTTATTTTTACGGTACGGGCAGAAGAAAGAAATCCGTCGCCCGTGTACGCGTTTATGCAGGTACCGGCAAAATCACGGTAAATGACAGAGATATCGATGATTATTTCGGCCTTGAAACCTTAAAATTGATCGTTCGCCAGCCCCTTGCGCTGACCGGCACGACCGAAAAGTTTGACATCGTCTGCAAGGTTGCGGGCGGCGGCGTCAGCGGTCAGGCGGGCGCGATCCGTCACGGCCTTTCCCGTGCGCTTTTGCAGTATGACGAAAATCTCCGTCCTCTCCTCAAAAAGGCGGGTTTCCTGACGCGCGACCCGAGAATGAAAGAGAGAAAGAAATACGGTCTCAAAGGCGCTCGCCGTGCACCGCAGTTCTCGAAGCGATAACTTTTCCCTACAAAAATCTGCACCCGATACGACGCTCGTATCGGGTGTTTTTCTATAGTATATACTATAATATTATATTTTTATGATGCCTTTTACAATTCCCCGTTTTGGAACGCGCTGACGAACCAAACCTCCGACGCGGTGAAGCACCGCCCGTTCAGGTACGCGAGCATACCCGCGTCGCTCGTAAAATCAAATCGGAGCTTATACGAATATAAAAACTGCTTTTTGTAGCCGTAACGCTTGTTTTGCGCGTTGCGGCCGTATTTTCCGTCGCCCAGGAGGGGATGCCCGATCGACGCAAAATGCGCGCGGATTTGGTGCGTGCGGCCTGTCAGCAGTTCCACCTCTACCAAAGAAAGCCCGTTCTTTTCCTCTAAAACATTGTATTTGGTTTGGATGCTCTTAGCACCCGGGGCGGAGGCTTTTAACACCTGCACCTTGTTTTTGGCTTCATCTTTGATCAGATACCCCGTAAGCGTGCATTCTTTTGGGTGCAGAGAGCCGTGTACGACGCACAAATAGGTTTTGTGGAGTTCACGGTTCTTCATTTTCTGATTGAGAATGCGCAGACTTTCGGCATTTTTGGGGGCGATCACAATGCCGCCTGTGTTGCGGTCGATGCGATTGACCAAAGCGGGGACAAAGGAATTTTCCGCATCGGGTCGGTATTCGCCCTTCTCATATAAATAGCGCTTGACGCGGCCAATGAGCGTATCGATGTACTCGTGGTCGTCCGGATGGCAAAGCAAGCCCGCCTTTTTGTTGAGAAGGAGGAGATTTTCATCCTCGTATACGATGTCGAGGGACTTGCCTGCGCGGGTAAAATCGTAGATCGTTTCGTTTCTTTCAAAAAACTCGTCCGCCAAAAATGCCTTGACCGAATCGCCGACACAAAGGCGCGTCGAAATTTCGGCGCGCTTGCCGTTCACCTTGATATTTTTGGTGCGGATGGCTTTGTAAAGCAGGGACTGCGGCAGATTGGGCGCGGCCTTGCACAGAAATTTGTCGAGCCGAAGCCCCGCGTCGTTTTGCGTGATGATAAACTCTTTCATACCATAGCTTTCCTGTTTTCATACAATATAAATTCCGCTTTTATTCTATCACAACCGCGTGAAAATTTCCATGCCTTTCTATCCATTCCCAAATAGGGGATTTTTGCATGAAAAATACGCGGAAAAATCCAAGAAGTGGGGGAGAATTGTAGGAATTTCCCCACAAGAATCAAAATATTGTTTTCGGGATGGATAAACCTGGACGCATACGGTATATTTTTCCGCAAATAGCATATACTGGTTATGGAAACAGAGGCATTTTTAACCCATAAAACAAGCCCAAACCCCCTCATTTTCCCCCATTTTTACGGATTTTTGAGATTTTTAACATTTTCACAAATATTTCCCGTTTTCAATCGAAAAATGTTCAAAACTTTTCTCGAAAACCCTGGGATTCCCCATTTTTTACCATTTTGGATTATGCAAAATTCACAAAAATGAAAGATTTTAAAATTTGACAATTAGTTGTCATAGAAATATAATGTCCGTTGTCATGTCGCGAACATAACCGTGACGCCGTAAAAATGCCGATGATTTTGTATTGCTTTCGAGCTTCGGCAGGCGTCCAACAGCCTCTTTTTCCAAACCAATCTACCAAAGAGGTATGAGTTAAAGGAGCAGAATGATGATTACTGAATTAAGGGGGTATGCAAAGGCGATCAGACCGAAACTGACGCGGCTTTCCGCCGTCGTTTTGGTTCTTGCCCTGCTTTTTGCAGGAACAGCTTTTGCTGCCGCACCGGACGCCTACGCCGTAGATATCTACGACGGTCCCCAAATCACAAGAGTAGAGACCTCCAAAACCGACCCTTACGAAATTGTGAAACAGGCCGCCATTTCCCTTTCTGAGGACGACAAACTTGCGCTTGCGGATTTTGTTCCCGGCGAGGATTGTACGATCACGGTCTACCGCGCAGCCGAAGTGGCCTTTGAAAACGCAGACGGCAATATCGTTTATACGGTGTGTGCCGGAACGGTTTCGGATCTGCTTGCGGAACTGTCTGTTACGGTAGGGGCGGATCAGTTGGTCAGCGTACCGACCGACACTGTGCTGCAAGACGGGATGACCGTCAAACTGACAAACGCCTACCATGTCCGTGTTTTGGCGGACGGGAACACGATGAACCTTTTCATCGGGGAAGGCACGGTCGCCGACGCGCTCAAAGAAGCAAATGTCACGCTCGGTGCGGATGATGAGGTTTCGCCCGCTTTGGACAGCCCCTTATACGAAAATCTTTCTGTAACGGTTTACCGTGTGACGTATGCCGAGCATACCGAGGAAAAGGCCATTCCCTTTGCAAAGCAAACCGTAAAATCCTCCGCCATGTATAAGGGCGAGAGCGAAGTCACGCAAGCCGGTGTGAACGGCAAAAAGCGTGTGACGTACCGCGATAAGATCGTGGACGGTGTGCGTCAATCCTCCGAAGCGATATCGGAGACTGTATTGACAGAGGCCGTGCCGCAAATCACCGACGTTGGAACGCGGCAAAAAGCGGTTGCGGTGGCAAGTCTTCGGAACAACGGCAAACCGATCTCCGAGCTGACGCCGCCCGACAGTTTAAAAATTGAAAACGGCGCGCCGACGCAGTATTCCAAAATCATTAACGGCAAAGCAGCGGCGTATACGGCGTCTCCGGGCGCGAAAACTGCAAGCGGGCGCACGGTCAAGCCCGGGTATATTGCGGTAAATCCGGCGCAGATCCCGTATGGCACAAAGATGTGGATCGTATCCACGGATGGCATTGTTTACGGCTATGCCATTGCGGCGGACACGGGCGGATTCGTCAAACGCGGCAAGTTTACCGTGGATCTGTTTATGAACTCCGAGTCGCAATGCAATCGGTGGGGAAGCCGCGACGTAGTGATTTATGTATTATGATCTCGATTTGAAAATTCTATAGTTTTACACGACATGAAAAATATCGGCTGTCCGAAAGGTTTGCTTTCGGGCAGCTTTTTTATGTTTCCTTTCGGTCATTGGCCTAACCATAGGGTGAAATTTTATCAATATGTGTTGAAATCTTGCGCGAAATATACTATAATATAAACAATTTGAATTGGTTTTTAAGGGGTGGTTTTGTGAATTTTGTTACACGGCAAACGGCCTGTGGCAAACTTTTCGGACTGGAAACCGAGAGATGTCTGGAATTTCGCGGAATCCGCTATGCGACGGCCGAACGCTTTGCCTATCCGAAACGGGTAACGCACTGGGACGGCGAATATGATGCCACCGAATTTCGGGCGTGCTGCTATCAGCAGCGTGCGTTTTATGATGACGCGGTCGTCAATCCGTTTTATCATAAGGAATTCAGAAAAGGGCTTACGTTTTCATACGATGAGGACTGCCTTTTCTTAAATATTTGGACGCCGAAGCAGGCGCAGAACTGTCCTGTGCTTCTGTACATACACGGCGGCAGCTTTACGGGCGGCAGCGGCAACGAGGGGCAGATCAGCGGTGCGCGTTTCGCCGAAAAAGGCGTGATTTTGGTGTCCGTAAATTACCGTTTGGGTCCGTTTGGTTTTTGCTCCCATCCGGACGTCCGAGGGGAAAACGGCGCTTGCGGCAACCAGGGGCTGTTTGATCAGACCGAGGCCGTTTTGTGGGTGAAAGAGAATATCGCTGCCTTTGGCGGCGACCCCGAACGCATCACGTTGATGGGGCAGAGCGCGGGCGCGATGAGTGTGGATATTCATCTGTCGAATCCCTTATGTCGGGACGCGTTTTCCGCCGCCGTCATGATGAGCGGCGCGGGGATGCAGCGGCTTTTCGGTAAGCCCCTGACCCCTGAAAAAACAAAGCCCTTTTGGGAGAAGGTCATGGAAAATGCGAGCGCGGCGACCATGGATGACCTGCGGCATACGGACGCAAAAACGCTGTATGATGCGTGGCTGACGGCGTACCGTTCCATGAAGCTCGGTATGTTCTATACAGTGCCCGTGTATGACGGCGTACTGCTTAAAAGCGATGCGTTCAATTTGCAGGCGATCGCCGATATACCGCAGATCATCGGCGTGACGGCTGACGATATGGCGCCGCTTGTTTTGGAACGCCTCGCGAAAAAATGGGCGGCATATGCCGAAAAGAACCACTCGAGCAAATGCTATGTCTATAATTTCACACGGCCGCTTCCCGGAGACGCAAAAGGCGCTTGGCACTCCTGCGACCTTTTGTATGCGTTTTCGACGCTGGATTTTAACTGGAGACCCTTTGAGCCCATTGACCGCGCCATATCCGAGCAGCTCTCCGATGCGCTTTGCGCCTTTGCCAAAACCCGAGACCCGAACTGCGGCGCGATCCCCGTATGGACGCCGTCCGCTGATTGGCCGCTGCGCTTCTGCGAGACGACGCGTCCCATGCGGTGGGATACCGCAGGAAATGTGCGCAAAACACTGTCGGGGATGTGGATGCCGTGATGGGAAAATTCAATCATCCGTTTGCGCTTGCATCGGAAACCGAAACCTCCCGCGTGTACGCCTGCGGGGAAAACATCGCGCGCTTGGATTTTGTAAGCGAAAGCTGTTTGCGCGTTGCAATTTTTAAAAAGAACGATGCGCTGTTGCCGACCTTTTGTATAGACCCCGACGGCAGTTTTTCTCCCTATGGGCGCGACCGTTTGGATACATCGGGCTTCCCGCTGTGCGCGCCAACCGTGCAAAAAGACGGTACGACCGAATATTTTCAACTGCCCTGCGGGGTCACGGTACGGCTAAACACCCAAAATTTCCTGTTGCAATATATGGTAGGGGACAGCGTTTTGTTTGCGGACAGAGCGCCGCTTGCCTATAATTTCGCGCATGAATTCGGCAGGGAAACGGTTCACTATAGCACGCGTGCGGAAAATGAGCGCATTTTCGGCTTGGGCGACAAGGCGGGAAAGCTCGACAAAGCGGGCAGAGCCTTTCGCATCGAAACAACAGATTGCATGGGCTATGACGCGCGCGAGAGCGATCCGCTCTATAAGCATGTGCCGTTTTATATATGCGAAAATGCGGTCGGGTGCTACGGCGTCTTTTACGATACGTCGGACACATCCTATATGGACTTCGGCAAAGAGATCAACAACTATTATCCGCCCTATAAGTATTTTAAAACCGCCGATAATGCGCTGGTATATTACGTCTTTTTCGGAAGCAAGCTGTCGATTTTGCAGCAGTTTGCGCGGCTTTGTGGCAAACAGGCGTTCCCGCCGAAATGGAGCTTTTCGTACTGCGCGAGTACCATGGCGTATACCGATGCGCCCGATTCCGAGCGGCAAATGCTCCGCTTCTTAGAGATGTGTCAAGAGACCGACCTTTCCTGCAAGGGATTCTATCTGTCGTCGGGTTATACGTCTATCGGCTCTCAGCGTTTTGTATTTCACTGGAATCACGAAAAATTTCCCGATCCGAAGCGTCTGATTTCGCAGTTTTTGTCGCAGGGTATGCAAATCATACCGAATATCAAACCTGCGTTTCTTCAAAATCACCCGCTGTACGTGTCCATTGCCGAAAAGGGGCTGTTTGTGAAAAACCCCGACGGCACGCCATTCGTCACGGAATTTTGGGACGGCCTCGGCAGTTATTTGGATTTTACAAATCCGGCCGCATTTGCCTTTTGGAAGGATAAGGTCAACGAAACGCTTTTGGAGTACGGTATATCCGCGACGTGGAACGACAACAACGAATTTGACATTCGCGACTGTGACGCGGTCGCCGAAGGCTTTGGAAAAGGGCATGTACAGGCGAGCCGCATTCGCCCGATTTTGACCTGTTTGATGGTCGCGGCCTCCTATCAGGCGCAGATCCAAAAGCAACCCGCGCTTCGCCCGTTTTTATCTACGCGCAGCGGAAATATCGCCGTCCGGCGCTTTGCGCAGACCTGGTCGGGGGACAATCGCTCCGAATTTTCCGACCTGCGCTATTGTCACAACATAGGACTTACCATGTCGCTGTCGGGCTTTTCCTTTTACGGACACGACCTCGGCGGATTTCACGGCGATATGCCCTCGCGCGAACTTTTGCTGCGCTGGCTGCAGCACGGCATTTTCGAGCCGCGCTTTACCATCCATTCGTGGAACCGTGACGGCTCTGCGACTATGCCGTGGAGCTATCCCGATATTCTCGACGCGGTGCGTGGGCTGTTCGCCCAGCGGCAACGGCTGCTTCCGTACATTTACAACTGCGCGTATCAGGCGGTGGAAAACGAGCTCCCGTTGAACGCGCCGCCGTTTTTGTATGATGACGACGAGGAATTGTACGCCTATACCGATGAAATGATGCTCGGCAGGGATATTTTGGTCGCTTTCGTGTTCGACGAGGGGGAAGAAACCGTCAACGCCTATTTGCCGCGGAGTTCGGATTGGTATTTGGGCGAAAAATGCTTTGCGGGCGGTTCGACCGTGCAGCTGACCATCCCCGCGACGGCATATATGCCGTACTTTGTCCGAAGCGGCTGCGTGTTGCCGACCGATGAAGCGCCGTATGGGTTTGACACGTCGGAAGAACTCGTATTTACGGTGTATCCGCTGAAAAACGGCAGCTTTGCAAGTACATTTTTCACCGACGACGGCGAGAGCTTCGCCTATCAAAACAACGACTGCGTGCATTTGCACTTTACGGTATGCTGTACAGGGGATTCGGTATGCGTCGAGTACCAAAACAGCGGGAATATCGCGCTTATGCCACAAATTCGTCTGTGCGCAGGCGATAAGCGAAAATTGTTCGTCCAAACTTTGGACGATCCGACACACGAAAGGAGAGCGTAAAAATGGAAGAAAAGCCGCAAACATACGGCATACGCGCGATGGATAAGATAGGCTTTACCATGCGAGCTTGAGAAGGTGCGTGCGGAATAAATCTATATAAGGAGGTCACCTTATGGAAACGATCAAAACCCTGTTCTTTTCCAACATTCCCGCCAGTGTGGCGGTAGTGGGTCTTGTCGGATACTTTTTCGCCATGGCGGTGGTATTCGTGGTAAGCCCCGTTAAAAATGCTGAGAGCTTTTCCGTGAAGCCCGTGGATAACGCCGGAAAAACCGAAATACGCGTGTATTACGGCGGTATTTCGTTTGCTTTGGGCGCGTTTTTGCTGTATCTGACCTTTGCGCTGCAAACGCCCGTGTATTCGATGATCGGCGGGCTGTTTTTCTCCACGACCGTTTTTGTCACACGTTCGATTTTTCTTTGCGTCGATAAGGGCTGGAAATGCCCGTACACAAAGCTCGCGATCCCCGCAGAGGGCTTCTTCGTGGTCGCGCTTTGGGTGTGCTTTATTCTGTCCAAGACGTTGTATGCATAAAAAGATATCTGTAAACATATAAGGAGGCATTTTTATGGAGCGAAAAAAACAAATCATTCTGACATCGGTATTTACGGCGATATCCGCTCTGATCACGCTGTGCTTTTGCGGCTTTCGCATTGGTTTCATTTTTGTAGATCATGTGTTGTTTGACGGCTTTTGCTGTCTTTTGTGGGCGCTGTTTATTCTCAATACGGTCATCCTCTTTTTCCAGCTTCGCGGCAGCATTTGCGGGAATCGGTTATATCGAAAAAAGCTGTTTATCGCAAACGCGGTCGTGACCGCCGTAAGCTTCGCGTGCGCCGTGGCTTTTCTCATTATCGGCAAGGACGATCACCTGAGTTTTCTGTATGTTTCCGCAGAAGTTGCGCCGTATCTTGGCGCGTTTTATGCATTTTTATTCTTAGCGCTCATTTTCTCCGTAAGCCGCAAAACGGTGCAGAAGAGCATTGCGGGCATCGTTACGGCGGCGATCGTCATCACGGCGCTTTGCGCGATATTCCCCGCAGGCGGCTTTTCCTTTGAGAGCAGCCCTGCCGTATTCGATACGGGCGACGGATACCACATCGTATTTGCCACCAACCGAAATTCCGTAGGCTATGTAAAGCTCGGCACAGGCGACGGCGAACAGATCATATGGGATACGATAGCGGGCAGAAAGGAATCCGCGCGCATACACAGCGTGCAGGTTCCCTATGACGCACTGGACGGAAACACCTATGCCGTCGGCGCGGTACGCGCGGTAGAGGATATTGCCTATGGCGGGCATCTCGGCAAAGAGATCACGCAGTCTGTGGAGGCGTTTACGCCTTGCCCGGATGATGATTTTGATATGACCTGCGTGACCGACAATCACGGCTGCAAGCCGGATTGGGCGTCCATGAGAGGGAATGCCGATCTGTTTGTATTTTTGGGCGACATTGCCAACGGCATTTATACGATCGACAGCATCATTGATAATCTGGTCGTCCCCGCAGGGGAGTTGAGCAGCGGCGTAAAGCCCGTGATTTATACGCTCGGCAACCACGACCACCGCGGCAGCAAAGTACCCGCTATGCTCGATGCGCTCGATTTCGGAACGTTTTACTACCGTGTACATATCGGCAGATATGTGTTCACCGTTTTGGATTCCGGCGAGGACAAAGAGGACGGGAACTATGAGTATGCCGGCTACAACGATTTTGCCCCCTATTTTGAAAGCCAGATCGAGTGGGCAAAAACGCTTCCAAAAGAGAGCGGCTACAACGTGCTTATTACGCATTCGTCGCACATTTTCTTTGAACCGAACGAGCAGCCCTCGCCCATGTGCGCCGTGCTGCGGGATCTGGGTGTGGAACTGACGATCTGCGGGCATAGCCATACCACCGAGTTTGTACCCGCCGACGAAAGCAAAACGGGCATTGCCTATTATATCTGCGGCGGAAAGAATGGCAGTCATGATCTTCGCTATACCAAAATGCACTTTGCAAACGGTTTGGTCGATATCCAAAGTCAAAACACCGCAGGAGAGACGATCTGCACGCAGCAGGTGCAGCTGACAGAGGTTGCCTGATCTGTAAAGTGCAGAACGCCGGACGTAAACAGAAGGGGGATCGCATTATGGCAAAACTGGAACGAACGGTAAACGGAACATTCGATGAAGTCTTAAAAAAGATCGAAAACGGCATTTTGGGCGGCAGCGTTTCGGCCTCCCTTGAGGATTCCAGTGATTTCCGAAGCGGGGACGCCCGATGCAGCGTCCGCGTGTTTGAGCGGTACAGCTATGCGGGCGGAAACCGTGTGAGCCTCAATGTGACCTTGTTTCAAAACGGTACAGATGCCGTACACCTTTCCGCGATCACTTCCGGCGGCAGTCAGGCGATGTTCTTCAAAATCAACACGTTTGGTGAAGAAGCCTTCCTCGATAAGCTGCGGGAGCTACTGAATTGAACGATTTGATTCGTCCAATTTTTATACAAACATCAAAACAGGGCATTGCACAAAAGCAATGCCCTGTTTTTAACCTGCCGTCCTCTATAAAGCTTAATCTTCCAAAATCAGCGTTGCGTTGTAGTCGTCTATGCCGTAGTTTCCTGCAGTGTTTTTCAGCAGATCATATAGATCCGCTGGGTTTCCGTCTGCGTCTTTCAGATTGAGTTTTTTCCAAACAAATCCAAACCGCTTCAAAAGGGTGAGAAGAACGTCTCCCTTGGGCGTACCCTCTTTAAAGGTCTGATTGCCGCTGAACACATTGCGGACAAGCTCGGTGGCATAATCCATGACCTTCATTTTCCGAATGGACGGGTCGCACTTTACCATGCAAAGCCTTGCGACGCCCCCGACGGTGAGCTTAGGCAGACGCTTGCCAAAGCTGCCGATGATCCTGCAGAGCAGTTTGTTTTTGCCTGCGATTTTTTCGGGATGCTCTGTCATATCCGTCAGTTTGTTTTGGATCATGTTGTCAAACAGGTCGTCGAGATACTGCGTGCAGGAGCGTCCGCCCGTATCCCATGCAAAATCCGGGCAGGGGATCGTCTCGATTTTGACCTGCTTCGGACTTTCTATGGTCACAAGCCGCATCACAGCGGGACTTGCAATGATCGACCCCGTGCAAACGTCATAGAATTTGTTGCCCTTTTCGGTGATCTTCTCGTTGATGCTCTGGTTGTGCATATGCCCCGTAAAGACCAAATGCACGCCCTCGTCGGCGAGCATGGTCGTGATCTCGCCCGCGTTTTTCTGCACCGCAGGTTTGACCAGCGAAAAGATCGGCTGACCGGGGAGCAGGGGGTAGTGGTTCATGGCAAACAGCATCTGTCCATCCTCGCGCGCCTTTTTGGTTTGCGCCTTGATCCATGCGATCTGTTCCTCGTCATATGTACGGTTTTCCCTGCCGCTGCCGTCGTTGTTGAGCGCCAGCAAACGCACGCCGTCGCACAGCTGTGCGACATACGACAAATGCTTTTTGTCCACGGCGATCGCGTCGTGAAAGCCGAATTCATAATACAAATCATAAAGCATATCGCGCGGCGTACTTTCGGGGGTCAGCCTGCCTGTTTCGTCGAACGCAAAAGCGGTATCGGGCGGGTCTTTGAAATCGTGATCCGCCGTGATGACAAAAATCCGCTTCCCGCTCGCGCCCAATTTTTTCAGCAATTCAATAAAGCCGAGATGGCTTTCGTATTCGCCGTTAAAGGACAGATCGCCCGCGATCAGGACGGTTTGCGCGCGGTCGTCTTTGCAAAGCCAATCAAAGGTAGCGTTGTTGATGGTTTCGGTTTCGGCGAAGCATTTCTGCTCAAAGCGCATGAATTGATCGTATTCCTCTCCGCGCGCCCCAAGCGAATTTTTAAAAAAGTGCGTGTCCGTCAAGAGATAAAAACTGAAATTTTCCATACAGCATCTCCTCAATGTATGTTGTTGAAATAGCGTATTTCTCCGCTTTTTTCAATGACCGCTTTTATGCCGTTTTCTGCACCCGTAATGTATATCGTCGAATGTGCGATGTCCGAAATTCTGTCCAGCGTCTGTTGATCCACACGTTCTTGGTCGTTCGTGATGACGCACACCTTCGGGCGAAGCGTTTGGAGGAATTCCTCCGTGGTCGAGCCGCTGTAGCTGTGATGTCCCACTTTGAGCAGATCGACCGCGCCGATCACGGGGGCAAGACGGTCTTCGTCGCCGTTTATATTGTTGATGTCACCCGCAAGAAAAATCCTTGCACCGCTGTTTTCGAGCAAAACGCCGAGCGAGCGATCATTTTCCCCGACCTTTTCGGGATCGTTGTCGGTGGTGTTGAGCAGCGTCACCTGAAAATTGCCGAACATGAACGGCTTTTCCTCGATTTCGGAGAGGATCGGGACGTTTTTTGCGTGCAAAGCATCCACCATTTGCTGATAAACTTCTTTGTTGTCCCAGTTGTTGACTTCGTAATCGGTGATTTTGCTTTCGTCATAGGCTTTTAAGTAAGCCTTTTCGATGAAAACATTCCGATCGGCGATCACCGTGTCAAATCCGCCGATATGATCCGAATGGCTGTGCGTCCCGACGATAAACGCAAGCCGCACGTTTCCGTTCTCATCTGCCGCGTGCGCTTTCAGGTAGGCCAAAACCTCGTCCTCAAAGCCCGTAAACGCCAATTCCGCAAAGCCTCGGGGGTTGTCGCTGTCCTCCGCGCAGTCTATGAGGGCAAATTGACCGTCGCTTTCCAGCAATATCGCATCCGAACTGCCGGTACGCAAAAAATGGATCGCGTCCGTGCTTTCGCGTTCGTCCGCCGCTAATCCAGCGTCAAGAATTTTGGTGCTTGCTTCCAAAACGGTCTATTCCTTTCCAAAAGAACATTGCCGCCGCACTTTCAAAGTGCAGCGGCAGAAAAATCGGTTTATTGCGCCTCTGCGGCGGACGCATTGCCCTCTTTGGCGGCAAGTGCTTCGCGCTGCGCGAGAACGGCGTTATGTACATCCTCCTTGGTCTTGCCCGTCAGCTTGTAGAAGAAGAACGGGACGCCCGCAAGGAACATCATAATGCCGTGGAAAACGGTATAGAAGAACAGCATAATGATCTTCGTCCGCACGCTTTGCACAGGTTCGGGATTCAATGCGCTCGGCTGGATATAGCCGATGATCGAATTGTCGCCGTAAAGGATAAGCGGCGCCAATGCGCTGGCGATCGTACCGCTTACCATGGTGAAAACGTCTGTCACGAAACGGTAAGAAGCGTCCAGTCTTTTGCCGCTTTTCAGCTCGATGTCCTCGAGAATATCCGCACGGAACAGGTCAGGCAGCAGGTTGGAAGCGCCGAATTGCAGACCGATGAGGAACAGGGAGAGGATGAAAAGGATCTGCAGGAAGGACGACCCTTGCCCCGCTTCCTGCTGGCGGAAATACGTATAGCCCACGCCGAATGCGACGCCGTTGATGAGTATGGAGTAAATGCCGCTCCCGATATAAAGCACTTTGTAAGAGAACTTTTTCAGCAGGAAGTTGATAATCAGCATACCCACGGCAGTTCCGATGCCCGTCGGCAGGCCGAACAGCAGGAATTTATCCGTACCGCCGAGCAGTGCGGCGGCCATAAAAACGCCCATAAAGGTGGCAATGTTGCGGAAGCTCTTGACAAACTCGGAAATGATGAGTACCCACGCGTACTTGTTGACGAAAATGTACCGAAAACCCACCAGCGGGTTTTTCTTTTCGGCACTGTATGTAATGCGTTCCTGTACCGCGCTCATGCCAAGCAGTATGGTGATGATGCCCACCACGCCGCAGAGCGCCGCGCCGATGATATACCGTGTGCCCTCATTATCCCAAATTAAACCGATCACAAAAACGATCACAAGGGGCGCGGAATTGCCGACTGCGGAGGCGATGCTTTTGAAGGAGATCGCGTCGTCACGTTCTTTGCTGTTGGGGCTCATCACAAAAGAGACCATGTTGACCGTGTTTCCGAAAATCGTGCAGACGGACCAGGCAATGGCAACGGTCACAATGTAGATCATCAGAATTGTGCCGCTGATCGACGGCGGCGCCCAGAAGTTGAGCACCAAGATGATGCCCATCGGGATCGCCAAAAGCAGGGCGATGGGTCTGAATTTGCCGCCCTTGCCCATGCGTCTGCCGTCTATGTACAGGGAAATGAAGAAGTTCAATACAAACGGGATCACCCCGGTAAGCACATTAAACAGGGAGGTTTCGGTTTCTTTCAGTTGCAATACGTTGACAAGATACGCGCTGCGGTACGAACCCACCATACCTGTCATATTCGTATAAAAGAATACCGCTAACAGATAGAGGATCCATTCTTTCATTTTGATATGTCTTACATTGGCGTCGATCAAGGTATTTTGCTCCGGCATAGACCTCTCTCCTTTTTCCCTGAGATTCAATGATTCTTATGTTCATTCTACATAAATACAAGGGCCATTTCAATGCTACAAATCCACAAAAATCCGCAGGAAAATTTGTGGACTATTTTGCGCTTACCCTTGAAACGCTTCTTTCCAGAGCAGACATAGTCCCAAATCCCGCACCAACCGCCGAACGCGGCATAAGATGCTGTAGAAGGATTGTTCCGATAAAAAAAGAAAAGGAGTCATGACTTTGAAAGACTATTTGGACTATTGCGCAGCGGGCGCACAGGCAAATTCCTCCTGCGCTTCGTGTTCGGCGGCGGACCCGTCCGTATATACAGGGCTTTCCAAGCTGCCGAAAAATCCCGTCAGCGCAATGGCATATGTACCGTTTCAAATTGATACGTGCATGTATGAGGCCGACAAGGCTTTAAGCCGCGGTACGCTGTTCCCCGACCTCGACAAGCCGTTTTTGGGAGGTAAATGTATATGATGATGACTGAGCGTGAAAAGTGCCTGCAAGAGCTTTCCGCCGCACAATTTGTGCTTTGGGAACTGCACTTATATTTGGATACGCATCCCGACGACTGTGAAGCCATGGAAAGGCTTCAAAAATATATGGTCAAATACAAACAGTTAAAGGAAGCCTTTGAAGACAAATACGGCCCGTTGACCGCCCGTTCGGGCAGCGGCGCGAGCTGGCTGCAAAATCCCTGGCCGTGGGATGTAGAGGAGTGTGTGAGGTAAGCTATGTTTCAATATGAGAAAAAATTACAGTATCCCGTAAGAATCAAAACCCCCAACCCGAAATATGCACAGATCATTATCAGCCAGTATGGCGGGCCGGACGGCGAATTGGGTGCATCGTTGCGCTATCTTTCCCAACGCTTCTCTATGCCTTATGCGGAACTGAAAGGTCTGCTGACGGATATAGGTAGAGAAGCCCCTAAAATGAACCATTTTAGGGGCTAACGCTTTTTTTGACGCTTTAAGAGCCGTATAGCTCCACTTGATTGGAAGTAAATGCAGATATACATCTATATTGTCACGGTCATTCACGACTATTCTTTCTAAAATCCGTCTGTAAAACGCATCTTCGTATTCCACGCCGCCGATGATCTCTTTGATTGACACGCTTATCTCTTGGATAAGCTCTTGCTGTTGCGGTATCTGTGCCTGCTGTTTATCCATGCTGTCGATGACCGATTGCAGCTCGGCAATTTCACTGTCGTACTTTACTCTGGCGTCTGCAAATTCCTCTTTGGTTATGACATTCGACATATAGAGGTCAATCAGCTTGGCTCGGTTGTCCTCGATCGCTTTGATTTTCGCTTTCATTTTTTCTACATCCGACCCTGTGGTATCCATAGCGATAATGGATTTGATAATGGAAAGCAGGTTATCCGTGATTTTCTGCCGGTTGAATTTTAAGTCTTTGGTAACGAGATACATGAGATGTGTTGCGTCCTCGTTTCGGATACTTGGGGCTGTGCAACCGACTTGATTGCCCGCCTTATCTATATGCGGGCTGCCGTTTCGGGCGGCTTCCAGACAACGCCACGCCTTATATCGGCTTCCGTCCTTGCGGGTCTTATACCTTGCCACATAGCTTGCGCCGCAGCATCCGCATTTGATTTTTCCAGAGAACGGATAGCGGTTTGAGTGCTTCGCCTTTCCCTCCGGCGATAAAGAGCGTTCGTCTAAAATCCGATTGGCTTCATCGAACAGCTCACGGGAAATGATTGGCTCATGGTGATCTTTAATAATGACGAATTCCTCCTGCCCACGGTTGTACTTTTTCTCATGGGATAGGAAGTCCGGCGTATAAGTTTTTTTCTGTACCAGATCGCCGCAGTATTTTTCGTTGCGGATAATGCGGAGAATGACCGTGTTCTGCCATTCCTTTACCCGCATAGGTTCAATGCCTTCCTCCCGAAGCTCACGAGCGATAACATGAGTGCCTTTTCCCTCGACAACAAACTTATGGAAGATAAGGCGAACGATTTTTGCCCCTTCTTCATTGATATACATTTTACCGCCACGGACATCGTAACCGAGCATATCCCTGCCGAAAACGACGCCTTGTTCCATCTGGCGTTTCTGCCCCCACTTCACACGCTCCGAGGTCTTTCGGCTTTCCTCCTGTGCGATAGAGGACATAATGGCAAGGCGCAGCTCTGCGTCGCCGTCCATTGTGTTGATGTTGTCATTCATAAAGATAACACCTACACCATGCTTTTTCAAGTCACGGGTATAGTAAATGCTGTCGAGCGTGTTTCTGGCAAAGCGGGAGATCTCTTTTGTGATAATCAAATCAAAATCCCCGTTTTTAGCACAGGCAATCATGCGGTTAAACTCTTTGCGCTTCTTGGTGTTTGTACCGGATATTCCCTCATCGGCAAATATCTCATAAAGTTCCCAATCGGGATTGCGCTCGATATATTGCCGGAAATACCGCTGCTGACTTTCAAAAGAGTTTGCTTGATCTTCGTTATCGGTTGAAACTCGGCAATAAGCCGCAACTCGTTTTTTCTTATCAACGAATTTGCGCTCTTGGTTTAAGAGTTCGTATTTGTTCATTCCAATACTCCTTTCCCAGCAACCTCTGCTGCCGTTATTTCTATTGTAAATAAGGGCGGTGGTTCTGTCGAATGTGCGAATTTCAAATTTGCACATTTCTCTATATGTAAAAACGCCAAGCGGCTATGCTTGGCGCTTATTCCTCTCTTTTTGACTGTACTGATTTTCAAGCGCAACCAAACAGCGTTCCCGCTGTGAAGGGGTCAATAGTTTTCTATGCTCCAAAGAAAAGAGGATTGACTTTTGAATGTTCAAAAGGAACGCTGCGTATTCCTGCCCATCCAAATCTGGGACAGGAGCACCCACATAAACAAATTCTCGATGCAACAGTTACCAACACCTCCCTCGTTCTCAATAAGTATATGAGCCTGTGATTGTCCCATATAACAACCTGTCAAGGCACGGATCGTATTTTCCGGCGAAAATCTCCATCCTTAAAGCCTTGACAGAACGTTGATACGATGCGAAATTCCATTCTCGCATCGTGATAACGAGGGGGCTAATTCTTTTTTGCAATCTGATACGGGGTGTTCACTTAATAAGAAAACGCCCGCCGAGAGTTTCTACATATAACAACACACTTTTGCAGCATTATTTTGGTGTAAATTGTGGTTTCACCTGCGGCGATTATAAGATGAGCTTTTTACCTCCGTTGGCGGCTTATCCCGTGAGGTTACATCGGACGGCAAAAGCATAAACAAAAATACTGCTGTTTTCACCTGATTTTTAAGTCCTAAAATCGGTGCAAAGAAACCTCTCCTTTACACAATTAGAAAAATATGGTAACATTTTGTTGAAAAAATTGGCGCAATTTTTAAAAAAAATAAAGGCCTGCTTATATCGCAGGCCACGCTCACACACTGTGATGCCGCTTTCACGGCGGGTTGAATAAATTTTTATTTGAACTTGTAGTGTAATCTCATAAGGCGTTGAGATACCTTAAGTATAATCCATAATTCTTGCTTTGTCAAGGGGGAGTTTAAGAATGGAAAAATATTATTTGGGACTCGATATAGGCACGGATTCCATAGGCTGGGCGGTTACCGATGAGGAGTACCATATCCCAAAATTCAAGGGAAACGCAATGTGGGGGATAAGGCTTTTTGACGGCGGTGAGACTGCGGCGGAACGAAGAGGTTACAGAAGCGATCGCAGAAGAAGGCAGCGAAGCAAATTCAGGCTCGAATGCCTTGAAATGCTGTTTAATAAAGAAATCGCTAAAGTCGATATATCCTTTTTTCAAAGGCTTAAGGACAGTGCCTTGTATGACGGTGATAAGACTGTTGAAGGAAGATATTCCCTGTTTAATGATAAGAATTATACGGATAAGGAATATCATAAAGAATATCCTACCATATATCATCTGCGCAAAGAATTGATCGTTAATCCGGCTGCGCACGATGTAAGGCTCGTTTATCTTGTGGTTAGCCATATTGTAAAAAACAGAGGACATTTTCTTTTTGAAAGCGATGATCTCGGAACAGGCAACAATGATTTTTCCGCGATTTGGAGAGAACTAAATACATATCTGAGGGATAATTACGATTCCGAACTTTATGCTGAAAACTTATCGTCTGTAGAAGATATACTGAAAGATCGTTCGTTGGGAATAAAACAAAAAAGCGAGGCGCTGATAAAGGAATTAGGATTGAGCAAAAAAGAAAATTCGTTTGAGACAGCCTTGCTGAATCTCCTTTCGGGAGCCAAAGTCAACGCCAAGAACATTTTTCAAACCGATGAATTTGACAAGACCGATGCAAAAACCGTTTCTTTCAAAAACGGCTATGATGAAAAGCACGATATATATGAGAGCTTTTTCGGTGAAAGGTTTGAATTGATAGAAAAGTTGAAAGCGCTTTACGATTGGGCTGTTCTTGCCGATATATGCGGCGATGCTGATGTATACGGCGGGAAAAAATATATCTCCTTTGCAAAGGTAAACGAATATAACAAGCACAAAAGCGATCTTAAATTGCTGAAAGAATATGTAAAAGCTTTTGCGCCCGAAAAGTATGACTTGATATTTAACGAAAATGTAAGCGGTACGAATAATTATCTTGCTTATTCCGGGCATTCGAGTAAACAGCCGGTTATGAAAAAATGCTCGCAGGAACTTTTCTGCGAATTTTTGAAAAAGCAGCTTCCAAAAGATGACGTGGATGAAAAATATGTAAAAATGTTTGCTGAAATAGACGCAGGCACATTTATGCCCAAGGACGTTACCAAGAACAATTCCGTTATTCCTATGCAGATAAACAGGGAAGAGCTTAAGGCGATACTGAAAAACGCGCAAGAATATCTACCGTTCCTTAAAGAATTGGATGAAAGCGGCAAAACCGTAAGCGAAAAGATAATCGATATATTCAGTTTCAGAGTACCTTATTATGTTGGCCCGCTCAATGAACACAGCGAGAAGCACTGGCTTGTGAGAACGAAAGAAAAAATATATCCGTGGAATTTTGAAAAGGTGGTCGATACCGATGCAAGCGCCGAAAAGTTTATAGATAATCTTACAAGCAAATGCACGTATCTTCCTAAAGAGGACGTCATTCCCAAAAACTCTCTTTTGTATTCATCGTATATGGTGCTCAATGAGCTAAACAATCTGAAAGCCGACGGTGAACCGATCACGGTTGAAATGAAACAGTCGATATACAGAGATTTGTTTATGCGCAAAAACAAGGTCACGTATAAAGCGCTTGTAGATTATTTCAGAGCAAAAGGGCTTGAAAACGTTGTAATTTCGGGCGTTGACGGCGATTTCAAAAGCAGTTTGAAGGCATACAGGGAGCTTGATTTCATCGGCCTGCCGGACAGCGACAAAGAAGATATCATAAAATCGATAACTATATTCGGAGATGATAAAAAGCTGCTGAAAAAAAGGATTCAAAAGAATTACGGCGGCAGATTAACGGATGAAGAGATCACTAAGCTTTGCAGGCTGAAATTTACAGGCTGGAGCAGGCTTTCCCGAAAACTGCTTACAGGGATAGAAAGCGTTTTGCCCGAAACCGGCGAGGTGACAAACATTATACACGCCCTTTGGGAAACAAACGACAATCTTATGAAACTGCTCAGCAAAAATTATCAATTCAGAGAAAATATAGACAGAGAAAACGGTGCTGGCGCATTTACTTCGCTTAAGCAGGAGGTTGAAGATCTGTATGTCTCGCCAAAAATAAAAAGGCCGATTTATCAGACGATGCAGATAGTTGAGGAAATCGTAAAAATTCAGGGCGGCGCGCCCGAAAAGATATTCGTCGAGGTCACGCGCTTTGAAGGCAAAAAGGAAAGAAAAATATCAAGAAAGCAAAGCTTGATCGAACTCTACAAAAAATGCGGAGAGGAACAGGGAGAGCTTTATGAGAACCTTAAAAATACCAATGAAAACGATTTGCAGCGCGACGCTCTCTATCTGTATTACGCACAGTTCGGCAAGTGTATGTATACCGGTGAATGCATAAATCTTGACGAATTAAGCACGAACTATGATATAGACCATATTTTCCCGCGCTCTAAGCTAAAGGATGACAGCATTGACAACAGAGTGCTTGTTTCCAAAGATGCGAATCAAAAGAAAGGAGATGATTATCCGATAATCCCTGAAATCAGAGAAAAAATGCGCTCGTTTTGGAAACTGCTTCTCTCAAAGGAACTCATCAGCAAGCGAAAATTTGAACGCCTTGTAAGAAACACGCCGCTTTCCGAAGAGGAATTAAACGAATTTATATCCAGGCAGCTTGTTGAAACAAGGCAGTCCACAAAGGCGGTGGCACAGCTTTTGAAAAAACGCTACCCCGAAACGGACGTGGAGTATATAAAAGCGGGGCTTGTGTCCGATTTCAGAAAAGATTTTAAAATGCCGAAATGCAGAGAAGTGAACGATATTCACCATGCAAAAGATGCATATCTCAATATCGTTGTAGGCAACGTTTACACGGTAAAGGCTTCAAGTCATAAGTTTTATTCCGATATTCTAAGCGGTCGTCAAAGCTTTAACAGAATGTTTGACTATCCGACAAAGGGCGCGTGGGAAACAGAAAACAACAAATCGATCAGTGTGGTAAGATCGACTATGGCAAAAAACAATGTAAGATTCACGCGATATGCCTTTAAACAACAGGGTGGTTTGTTTGATCAGAATCCGTTGAAAAAAGGCTTTGGTCAGGTGGAACGCAAAAAAGGCCTTGCTATAGAAAAATATGGCGGATACAATGCTCCGTCATCGTCGTTTTTTGCATTTGTTGCATATACGGATAAAAAAGGCAAAAAGATTCGCTCCTTTGAGCCTGTGGATAAGTATAGAGAAAATGAATATACTACCGACCCCGTTGCATTCATCGCCGAAAGGCTCGGTGTTGAAAAAGATACGGTAAAAATACTTATCCCTTGTGTAAAATATAACGCGCTTATAAGCATTGACGGCTTCAGAATGCATATAAGCTCAAAAAGCAATGGAGGATCACAAATTGTCTGCAAGCCTGCTGTTCAGCTTGTTCTTGGCGATGAGCGGGAATCGTATGTAAAAACAATAATGAACTATCTTAATAAATGCGATGAGATCAAAAAGGAAAAAGAAATAACCGCCTATGACGGAATCGAGGCGGAAAAGAATATGGATATTTTTAATACGATAACCGATAAAATGGTAAACACCGTATTCAAGTCAAAATTTGCAAGTCTCGGTAAAAAGCTCCGGAATAAAAAAGAAGACTTTTGCGTGCTTTCGCTGTATCAGCAGTGTTGCGTAATAAAGCAAATTCTGAATATTCTGCACGCCAATGTTATGATTGGAGATTTAACATTGTTGGGCGAGGCCAAAAAATGCGGCGTAACGTCTATAAGCAATAAATTGCAATCGGGCTACAGCTCTGCAAAGCTGATCAATCAATCCGTAACAGGGCTTTATGAGCAGGAAGTTGATCTGATGAAAATTCGTTGAAATAAGGAGAAAAAATGATGGGCTGGAGGACTGTGGTAGTTTCAAAATCATCAAAGCTTGATTTAAGGCTCGGATATATGGTGGTGCGCGATGCCGAAGGTTCCGTTCGCGTGCATATAAGCGAAATATCGGTGCTTATCATTGAAAATACCGCGTCCTCCGTTACAGCCGCTTTGTTGAGCGAGTTGACAAAGCAAAAAATAAAGGTGATTTTTTGCGATGAAAAGCAAAATCCTTCGTCGGAGCTCGTTTCATATTACGGTTGCCACGATTGCTCGCTGAAATTCAGAAATCAGCTTGCATGGAGCGAGCTTTCAAAGCAGGCAGTTTGGACGGCCATCGTTACACAGAAAATAAAAATGCAGGCTATGAATCTGGAGTATTTTAAAATTCCCGAGGCATCAAAACTGTATTCGTATATTGATGGAATCGAATTTAACGACGAAACAAATCGGGAGGGGCATTCCGCCAAAGTGTATTTTAATGCTCTTTTTGGCAAAAAATTTTCAAGAAGCGATGAGTGCCCTGTAAATGCCGCTCTTAACTACGGCTACAGCATTATTCTTTCTTGCTTTAACCGGGAAATAGTGTGCTGCGGATATTCAACGATGCTCGGTTTGCATCACAACAATATGTTCAATCAGTTTAATTTGGGCTGTGATATTATGGAACCTTTTCGTCCGATAATCGACAGGGCGGTAAAATCACTTTCTCCCGAAAAATTTGAAAGTGAGGAAAAGAAACGGATTCTCAGGCTTTTAAGTGAGGAATTCATTGTTGACGGAAAAAAGCAATCCCTACTCAACACAATTAAAATTTATTCAAAAAGTGTTTTTGATGCTGTTGAAAGCGAAGATACGGCGCTTATAAGATTTTACAGCTATGAGTTATAGATTTATGAGAGTTTTGGTATTTTTTGATTTGCCCACGGAAACGGCTGCCGACAGGCGAAATTACAGTAAATTCAGAAGATTTCTTATAAAAGGCGGTTTTATGATGATACAGGAATCCGTTTATTCCAAGCTTGCCCTTAATTCAACGCAGGTTGTGCAGATAGTTACCGATGTTAAAAAAGCGCAGCCGGAAAAAGGTATAGTGTATATACTTTCCATAACGGAAAAGCAGTATTCTAAAATGGAAATAATATCCGGAAAAAGCGTTGGCAATGTTGTTGACAGCGATGAAAGGCTTTTAATATTATGATGGTAAGTTTTGACTTTTTATCCGAACCGATAGAGCTTTCGTCGGAAAAAGCAAGTTCACTGTATATTGAAAATCAGAGACTGTACAGAAATACGGTGGTAAATTTATTTTCCGAATGCCCGAAAAACTGCGGCATAGTGTTTTCCGAAAACTATGAACCTCTGAGATTTAAGGGTAATGTTTGTTTTGTGCCTAATCTTTACAGCCTTGATTTTTCTTCTTCTCTTATAAAGAAACTGTATGAAGATTTTACATTCTATGCATGTAATTATATGATTGATCAAACAGCTACGCTAAAAGCCGATGTTCTT
The DNA here is from genome assembly GCA_947628665.1 of uncultured Clostridia bacterium. Classification (GTDB taxonomy): domain Bacteria; phylum Bacillota; class Clostridia; order Oscillospirales; family Acutalibacteraceae; genus Fimenecus. Next base: position 71,502 of record CANRAU010000004.1, on the reverse strand, counting down.
ACTTTTCTTGAAAAGTTAAACGAGAGTTTTGACTGTGATTTTACTTTTAAGGAAGAACTGGATCTTGCCGATCTATTTAAAATTCAATGCCTTAAGCCGGATCTCGGAAACGAAGATATACCTGAGAAGGTCCTTGAATTTGTTAAACTTATGAAAAAATACACTTCGGTCAAATGCTTTGTGTTTTTGAACATGCACAGTTGCTTTACGCCTGGAGAGTTGGAACTTTTTTTCAGCGAGCTTGTTTATCAGAATGTTAACATTCTTTTGATAGAAAACAAAAAATGCTTTGGAAATTTGCTTAAGGAGGCGGTGTATATAGTTGACAGTGATCTGTGTGAAATAGTTGAAAAATGATAAGAATTGTTTTATTATATAATTATCTTATGAAATTGCCCGACGGTTTGTAGTGTCCGCCGTTTATTCTCCTGTGCGATTTGAGGTTTGAGAGTAGTGTAATTTCATAAGGTAGAAAAACTCGACGCACAACGCAACATATGGGTATGTGGTTTGAGAGTAGTGTAATTTCATAAGGTAGAAAAACCTATTTCAGTTGTGAAAACAGACGCGCCAGTTTGAGAGTAGTGTAATTTCATAAGGTAGAAAAACAAGGGTTAAAGCAAAAATTTGCGGAAGTCAGTTTGAGAGTAGTGTAATTTCATAAGGTAGAAAAACTCACCGTCAACATCGACTTGAACAGGGCTGTTTGAGAGTAGTGTAATTTCATAAGGTAGAAAAACCGGCGTGATCGCTTGTGTGACCTCGCGGTAGTTTGAGAGTAGTGTAATTTCATAAGGTAGAAAAACTTGCGTCGTCGACGGTTTTTGCATATGAGTGTTTGAGAGTAGTGTAATTTCATAAGGTAGAAAAACTTGCGTCGTCGACGGTTTTTGCATATGAGTGTTTGAGAGTAGTGTAATTTCATAAGGTAGAAAAACAGGCTCGTTTTCCATAACACTAGCAATGTCGTTTGAGAGTAGTGTAATTTCATAAGGTAGAAAAACGATGAATACTTTGCAAACAATCCGAACCGGTTTGAGAGTAGTGTAATTTCATAAGGTAGAAAAACCGCTACCATATGCAGAATATGTGTAAGCGAGTTTGAGAGTAGTGTAATTTCATAAGGTAGAAAAACCCGAAGAAAATTTCAGCTTTTCACATTCTGTTTGAGAGTAGTGTAATTTCATAAGGTAGAAAAACGGGTTTGAGCCTTGAAAATAACGTAAACGGGTTTGAGAGTAGTGTAATTTCATAAGGTAGAAAAACACGAACCAATACGGGAAAATCCAGTACTGTTTGAGAGTAGTGTAATTTCATAAGGTAGAAAAACTAGTATTCTCGAAAGACCCTATCACTTCAGTTTGAGAGTAGTGTAATTTCATAAGGTAGACAAACTTGCCGTGGAACGTCGGCGGTGCGTGCTTCGTTTGAGAGTAGTGTAATTTCATAAGGTAGACAAACCAAGCTGATCATAATACTGTGTTGCTATGGTTTGAGAGTAGTGTAATTTCATAAGGTAGACAAACGAGAAGGTCATCTTTTACGAAGTTCTTTAGTTTGAGAGTAGTGTAATTTCATAAGGTAGAAAAACGCGACGGTATGCGGAAGAAGATTTTGCCAAATAAAAAACACAAGAAAGGGGTTTTGATACAGCCCCTTTCTTTGTGCGCTCGGCGCGCATTACAACTTGGTGGTGAAAGTCCACTACAGACTTGGCAGTAGGGGTGTTACAGCCAAACCTTATCCGAGGTCGTAAAGGTATGTACCGGAAAGCCAAAATAAGGGGCTTGTCCGCCATTTTGGGCCTGTGGAACATTTTCGATGCTTCTCTGGGTACGGAAGAACTGGGACATTTGGAAATGATCGGTGCGATCGTTTATCAGCTGACGCGCAGTCTCAGCGACGAGCAAATCAAGAAATGCGGATTTGACGCCTACTTTGTCGATCATACCACAGGCGTATATCCTTCGTCTGCGGCAGGCGTACCGTTCACGGCCGCATATATTCAGAGCAAGGGCGACGTCATCACCGATCTGCACGAAGATTTGGCGGCTGAGCAAAAGGCCAGAACGACCTATGACAATATCCTGCGTCTGGTTGACGATCCCGATGTGCGCGATCCGATCAAATTCCTGCGCGAACGCGAGATCGTGCATTACCAGCGCTTCGGCGAGGGCTTGCGTTTGGCGACCGATCGGCTGAATGAGAAGAACTTCTACGCCTTCAATCCGAGCTTTGATAAGCAATGCAACCGTAAAAAGTAAAAAGAGCATCGGCGCGGAAAATCAAATAAGGGATTTGGATTTTATATTTCCGAGCTATGGGCTGGAGGCTTCGGCTTTCAGCCTTGTTCTTTGCGAGGACTGCCCATGTCAATGGGCATTTTGCAGAAGCCATATAAAAAACGCGCCGACTGAAAATCAGTCGGCGCGTATAAAATGGCGGATACTGCAAAGCGGCTTCGTGCAAGCGGCAAAACCGCCTTATTTTTCTACGCTTTTGGAATTGGCATAGATATTATGCATGGTTTCATCATCATAGTGCAAATCTAAGAACTGTTCAAAACGATTTCTCGGCGCTATGCCGTTATCCCGTTTTTCCATGCGGACAGCCCCGCATCCAATAAAAAGAAAGCGATGAACGCCCAAACAATGGCTTTGCTGAACGGAATATGCACCGATTGGAATATCCTGCTCATCAAGGGGATCACAAACTTGACCCATGCAAGACCAAGGAATCCCCAAAAGAGGGAATAGATGAGACAGACCCTGCCGTTGATGTTCAGCGGCAGATCGCTGTAATCCCAGGCGACAGACCCGAAGCAGATTTCCTGCCCCAGAGAGCAAATGTATTCCACGACCGTACCGCTGGCAAACGCGACCAAAAATATTTTCCATACGGATTCGTTTTGAAAGCGCACAAGCAAAAGGGTGAGCAACACGGCTCCCATGCCGTATGCGATGCTAAGATGACCCAAAACCAGAGATTTTCTGCTTTCTATGAAGCCGTTTCGGATGAGGCACCAAATGGTTTCCACACCATAGCCCAAATAACAGCCGGCGATAAATATCCACACATATTGATAAAAATTGAATTTTGCTTTCGTCATATAACTCTCCTCTTTCAATTTTTTTATCGCTTCTTGTGCTTTATTTTTCCTCCTGTTACAGGATATGCAGATTTCTGCGATGCTTGTCAGCTTACAGTACCATTATATCGCTTTTTGTCTCAAATGCAACCATTTAAAAGTTTCAATTTGTTTAAACTTTATCAAAGCAGACAGCTTTTTTTGTGCAATGCGGCTTTCCCGCACCGAACATGGCGAAAACGCAGGAAACACAAAAGCAAAAGCAAAAGCAAAAGCAAAAGCAGGGAATTGCCTACCGCAACACCCTGCTTTTTTCTTTACAAAATGCGAACGTCCTTTGATCAAGAGCCGAATGTCAGCAACAGGAAGCCTGCGGCGACGGCAGAACCGATCACGCCCGCCACATTCGGACCCATGGCGTGCATCAAAAGGAAGTTGGAGGGATTGTACTTTCTGCCCTCAGCTTGCGAGACGCGCGCGGCCATGGGAACTGCGGAAACGCCCGCCGAACCGATGAGCGGATTGATCTTGCCTTTGGTGATGACGTTGAGGAGCTTTGCGAACAGCACACCGCCGACCGTAGAGAAGCAGAACGCCAAAAGGCCGATGATGATAATGGCGACGGTTTTCGGGTCGAGGAAGGTTTTGCCCTCCGCAGTCGCGCCGACGGTCACGCCAAGCAGGATGGTGATGATATTGCAAAGCGCGTTTTGCGCCGTGTCGCTCAAACGGTCGGTCACACCGCTCTCTTTAAACAGGTTTCCGAGCATCAGCATGCCGAGCAGGGGAGCGACCGAGGGAAGAATGAGGACGCAAAGCACCGTAACGACAATGGGGAAAATGATTTTTTCCGCCTTGCTGACGGTGCGCAATTGATCCATTTTGATCTCGCGCTCTTTTTGGGTGGTGAGCATACGCATGATCGGCGGCTGGATGAGAGGAATCAGCGCCATGTAGGAATAGGCGGCGACAGCAATCGGGCCTAACAGGTGCGGGGCGAGTTTGGAAGTCAGGTAAATGGCGGTAGGGCCGTCCGCACCGCCGATAATGGCGATGGCTGCGGCTTCGAGTGCGTCAAAGCCCTCAAAGCCCGGAATGTATTTGGCGACGATTGCAATCAGGAACGCGACATAGATGCCGAGCTGCGCCGCCGCGCCCAAAAGGAGACTGACGGGGTTGGCAAGCAGCGGACCGAAATCGGTCATCGCGCCTATGGCCAAAAAGATCAGACAGGGGAAAATACTGGATTTAACGCCCGAATAGATCAGCCGCAAAACACCCGTGTCGTACCAATGCGCGCCTTCGACGACCTCGCCGCTGTATGAGGACAGCATCAACGGGTCGTACATAATGTCGGGGTATATGTTGACAAGCAGCATACCGAAAGCAATGGGCAGGAGCAGCAACGGCTCGAATTTTTTCACGATTGCCAGGTACAAAAGCAGAAAGGAAACGGCAATCATGACCCAGTTTTGCCACTGGAGATGCATAAAGCCGGACTCTTGAAAAATCTCAAATAATGCGTTTACAACAGACATTGGGGCGCCCTCCTCAACCGATAAAGGCGAGCGCTTCGTCGGTCGCTACAGAATTGCCCTTTGCGGCAAGCACCTGCGTAACCGTCCCGCTGACGGGCGCAACGATTTCATTTTCCATTTTCATGGCTTCCAAAATAAACAGCACGTCGCCCTCCTTGACAGATTGCCCGTTTTGTGCCTGCACGCTCAAAATCGTGCCGGGCATCGGCGCTTTGACGGGTGTGCCGCTGCCGGATGCCTGCACAGGCGCGGGTGCGGCAGACTGCACGGGTGTGGGTGCAGGTACAGCGGCGGGTGCGGATGCGGGCGCAACGTTCGTGACGATGGCTTCCTTGCTCTCTTCCACTTCCACCTCGTAATCCGTTCCGTTTAAGGTCACTATATATTTCATGTTCTTTTACCCCTTACTTTTCGATTCGCTTGATGGATTTAAACAGCAAACGGTTCAGCGGTATGCCGCTCTCGTTGCTGACAATCGCCATAATCACGGCGGCTGTTTTCTCGTCTACATCATATACATCCAGACTGCCCGCATCGGCATTTTCGGGCAGGGGAGAAACCGCTGCGGTCGGTGTACTGCCCGCGCTTTGCGGTTGCTGCTCCTTTTCCGTTTTCTGCTTGCCGGTACGGCTTTCCACCAGTCGGATGCCTTTGGACAGCAGCAAAACCAAAACTGCGAGCAATGCCAAAATCAGCAAAACGACCACAAAGCCTGTAATCGAAATATTGACCGCTTCACCGAGGGTGATGTCCTTTCCATAGGTAAGTGCGTAAATCCCCATATCTTGCGTCACCCCTTAATCGATTCTTTTGATGCTGTAAGTAAAGGTGTTCTTCTTCTGCTCGTCGCGTTTGTCGAAGAAAGCCTCTGCCTGCGCCGGGAAAGCGATATAGGAAAGCACGTCCTCATCGCTTTTGGCCTTGTCGCCGATCTCCGCTTTGGCTTTTTCAAAGCCGGGCTCTAAGGTGTCCGCAAAACGGCAGGTAATGGGCTGCTCGTCACCGAGTACCTTTTTCTGAAGCGCCGGATCAATTTCGCCGGGGGCTTTGCCGTATTCGCCGCGGATATAGGCCTTTACCTCTTTGGAAACATTTTTATACCGTTCGCCCGCAAGCACGTTGGCAGTCGCCTGTACGCCCACCATTTGGCTCATGGGCGTGACCAGAGGCGGATACCCGAGATCCTTGCGCACGCGCGGTGTTTCGGCAAGCACGGCGGGGAACTGATCCATTTTGTTCTGTGCGGTCAGCTGTGCGACAAGGTTGGAGAGCATACCGCCCGGAACTTGATAATTCAGCGCGTCGGTATCCGTCGAGAGGACGACGGGATTGAGCTTGCCCGCTTCCAGGAACTCCTCCTTGACGGGCTTGAAGAAATCGTTGATCTCTTTGAGTACATCCATGTTGAGATCGACTTCATAGCCTTCCTGCTTTAGGGCATAGGCCATGGTTTCGGTCGGCGCTTGCGAAGTGCCGCCGGAGAACGAGGAGATCGCGGTGTCGATGACGTCGCAGCCCGCTTCAACGGCTTTTTGCAGCGTCAGCATACCAAGCCCCGTGGTGGAGTGGGTGTGCAGAACGATCGGCACGCTGACGTTTTCCTTGAGGGCTTTTACGGTGTCATACGCTTCCTGAGGCCCCATGATGCCCGCCATATCTTTGATGCAGATCGACTGACATCCCATGTTTTCCATTTCCTTCGCGAGCTTCACATAGGCTTCCAAATTATGGATAGGACTTTTGGTATAGCTGATCGCGCCCGAGGCGATCGCACCGTTTTTCACGGTTTCATCCACGGCAACGGCGATGTTGCGCACGTCGTTGAGCGCGTCGAAAATGCGGATAATATCGATGCCGTTTTTGACAGATTTTTTGACGAACATCCGCACAACGTCATCGGGATAGTGCTTGTAGCCGAGCAGATTCTGCCCGCGCAACAGCATTTGCAGCTTGGTGTTGGGGCATTTTGCGCGAATCTTGCGCAGCCTTTCCCACGGGTCTTCGTTCAGATACCGCAGGCACGAGTCAAACGTCGCGCCGCCCCAGCATTCGAGCGAGTAATAACCCGCGCGATCCATGGTTTCGAGGATCGCTTCAAACCGCTCGTAGGGCAGACGCGTCGCGATCAAAGACTGGTTCGCGTCCCGCAATACGGTTTCTGTGAATTGAACTTTCATACAGAGTCCTCCAGTATTTTCACAGGCATAAATAGAAATGCCAAATCTTTGCCAGTTTAAAATGAATTATACAATATATAGTTTCGGGATTCAATAAAAAAAACATAACTTGTGAATTTTTGGAAAAAAGCAAAAAAAAACGGCGAATGCCCGCCGTCATTTTGTTAAGATTTTAACGCTTCATGCAGAACTTTCGTCCGCGCCGCGCGAAAAAAGTGTCCACTTGCGCAAAACGCCTGTTTTTTCGCAGAATGCCGCAAGAAAAACTGCCGTCAAATTGCGCTTGGATACGCAATTTGACGGCAGAGTATATATAGTTATTTTGGATAAGCCTTATTTTGCAAGCACAACGGGGGAGACGGTCACACCGGCGATTTGCGGCGCATAGGTGGTTTTGCCGTTGAAGCGGTAGCTGCCGTCATTCGAGAAGGTGATTTGGTTTTCCCCCGCCGTCAGATACACGGTGACGGTTTTGGTTTTGTAGGTGTCCCAGGAATAGGTGTTGCGGCAGAAGACGTTGCCCACTGACTTGCCGTTGACAAAGAGCGTCAAATAACGCTCGATCAGATCGACGTTATAGCTGTGAACGCCGCCCTCTTCATTGTTGGCGTACAGGAAAGTCAGTTGATAGTACCCGTCCTGCGCAGCGGTATAGGTAAAGGAAGCCGACGCCTTCGAGTCGCAGTTGATACCGTCGATATACGGCTGCGTATTTTGCAGGTGCTTCGCCGCATCCGCGCTTTGCGCATCGGGTCTGACGAGCTTTGCGCCGTTCGAGATCGTGAGCTTCTCGGCAGAAAGGACCGTGCTGCCGTTAGCTTTTTCGCCGTATGCCGCAAGGCTCTCGACAGAGATCTCCCCGTCCTTTTCCTGCGGAATATCCAAATAATTGACCCCGCGGTGCAAAAAAACGACCGTCTCATATACGGATTTATCAAGGTGCATGAACGCCGCGTTTTCCACTGTCGTGCCGTTTAAGGTGAACTTCGTCGGTTGTTTTTCGCAAATAAAACACGCGCTGTAATAGCCGTCCGCATCGACGACCGTCAGGAAAGAGGCATTTTGTTCGGTGGAACGGTCGCCGTCAAGCTGTACATAGGTTTTTGCGGGAACGGCTTCGGCCTTCGTCACATCCAGGAAGTCCAAAGAGATCGTTTCACGGAATTTCTGATTTTCGGGAAGCGTCAGACGGACGGTGTGTTCTCCCGCCGAAAGCTGTGCAACTGTGGTGACACAGCTTGTAAATTCATCCTTGATGGTGGAGGGGAGCAGAAGCGTCTGCGGTTCGCCGCCGTCCACCGAAAGCCAGAGCTTCACCGTGGTGCGCTCGCCCTTATCGGCGCTGCCGTCCGCATTGGTTTGGATATTGTTTGCGCCGTTGCCGTAAACAATGTCCAAAACATAGCTGCCGTCGTTGTCTGTCTTAACCGTAAATTCCACGCCGCTCTCTTTCGAGCTGTCGGCCATGACCAGCATTTTTTCGGAAGCGGCATAGGCGATTTGATCGGTCGCAGCCGCCGTGCCGAACAGCGTTGCGTCCTCCGCTTCATAGCGGCGCATGGCGTCGGTATCCTCAGTCATTTCCGTACCCACAAAGGAGGTGTCGCCCGTTTCGGGCCGAATCGTGATATCAAAGCACTGCGAGTATAAAATATCGTTCAGCTCAATTTCCGCACTGCCGTTTTTCACATCGACGTATTGCATAAATTTGGTTTTCGGCGCGGTGACAACGCCGCCCAAGCCCTTGTAATCCACGTATTCCGCTGTAACGTAAAGCCGTTTGGCGTCGCGGAAGCTCTCCGTTTTGTCGAGGTTCCGCAGGCGGATGGTGGAATCGCGGTTGCTGCCGCCTGCGATCATATGGATACAGGATTCTTCTTCATCTATGGTGGTCAGTGCCGTAAAGCCCTTGGAGCGAAGCCCTTTCGACCGAAACGTCAGGAATTTCCCCATGTTGCTTTGGAACAGATCCTTTGCGGTGAAGGCAACGGTTTCACCCGTCATTTGCGCATAGAAGCGGTAAGCCCACCAGTTGCTGTTGGGCGCGACGTCATCCGCTGTGACTTCGGAAAGATTGTTTGCCAGCCGCCAATAGGCGATGCAACCGTCGACCTTTGCCGTTTCGACGCGCTCGATCCATTTGACGGATTCGCCCGGAATGCCGTTGGAGGACATCAGGCCGTATTCCGTAATGCAGATCGGTTTTTCCTCGATACCCAGTTCCTTGCAAAGCGCCGCGTAATCGTCGCAGTGGTCTTGCAGGAAATACAGAGAATTATCCCCCAGTTCGTGCCAGATCATAACGTCAGGCAGGCAATTTTCCGATTTGCAGTATTCCAAGAATTCTTTTATGTAATCCGCATTATATCCGCAATAGTTCGGACCGCCGATTTTGGCGTTCGGATCGATGGATCTGACAAGCGCGTAGGTCGCTTTCCACGCTTCATAGGTCTTTTGTCGGTTTTCGGCATTTCCGAAATCGTCGAACCACGCGCCGTTGTCCATTTCGTTATAAATGCAGTAGGTGACTTTATCCGCGTAAGGGAGCGCCGCCGTCTTGGTCACGGTTTCGCGCACACGCTCATGGTACTGCTCCAAGGAGTCGAATTCATAATACCATGTATCGTACATATCCTGCGTATATACGAGCAGCTCTTCACCGCCCGCGCGAAGGAACGTATCCGCGACCTGTTGCAAATCGCCGATAGGGTGCTGTAAGCCGCCTGCGGTTTTGGTCGCGAGCGAAGACGGATCGATGCTGTCGGTAATTTCCGTTGACGGAATATCGGGTTCGGCAAGACCGTATAAGAAACCCGCCGCGCCGTTGGTCACTTCACCCGTTTTTTGTGAAAAGTCTACCGTTACCGTGGGACGGTTGAAATGATAGATGCACACGGCGCTTACACTGCAGATCAGCAAAACGGCAAGCAAAACGCCGACCAGAATTCCGATTCGTTTCTTTATGTTTCTCATAAGTCGCCTCCTGTACGATTTCTTTCATTTTATCATATCTATATCGCACAAACAATATAAATTTACATTATTTCCCTTTTTCGGCATTCTCCTGTTCGGTACTTTCTTGTTTGGAAAACAGCGTAATAACTCCGGCGACGATCAGAAATCCCGCAAACAAAGCGGTAATGGCTTTGGTTTCGATTTGCCGCAAAAGCATTTGCCCAAGCAACACGCCCAAAAGACCGCCGACAGTCATGCGCCAAAGAATATCCCAGCGAAGCAGTCCCTGCTTTTGGTACATACACACGGCGGTAACGGCACAGGGCAGAAAAAACAAAAGATTGATGCCCTGCGCGCGCAACTGCGGCGTACCCTTTACGAGCGTCAGGTACAAAATCAGCACACTGCCGCCGCCGAGGCCCATAGAACCGACAATAGCGGATGCGATCACGGCGAGCGCGTCCCACAGATTTACAGCTTCCAAAGCATGCGCACCCCCGCCCAAATCATAAATATGGCAAACAGTTTTCTAAGGAAACGCGGCGACAGCTTCTTAAAAATCGTCGCGCCGAGGATCGCGCCGAAGGCCGACAGCGGCAAGATCCACGCGTTTTCCGCAAAATACACATATTGCCCTCTGGCATACAGCAGAAAGCTTACAAATGTCAGCGGCAAAATGACCGCTACGGCGTTGGCCTGCGCTTCCTTTTGATCCAGACCGCATTTTTTTAAGATGGGCACGGCAAGAATGCCGCCGCCCGCGCCGAGCAAAATGTTGATCACGCCAACCGGCACGCCCAATATGCCGATTTTCCTGTTTTTCATGATTTTCTGAGATACACGCAAAGCGAAACACTGCCTTGGCAGTCCTTTTTGCGGTATCGTCCCTTCCTTTGCCTTTGCTTTAGCGTGTGAATCGAGCGGTCAATTTATACCGCGCGCAGACGGGATTTTATGTTCTTTCTGCGATTGGAATTCGGAAAAGGAAATAAGTTTCCCTCGACAAAATGTGTGCGCCGTGGTATGCTGTATGTTGTCTTTGATATCTTTGGGGGAAAAGGGATATGCAATATATCGTTATGGATTTGGAATGGAATACCGCATACAGCAAAAAGCTCGGCGGGTTTATCAATGAAATTATTGAGATCGGCGCGCTGGCGCTCGATGAACAGTTGCAAGAAACGAAAACATTTTCCGTCATTATCCGTTCGCAGGTGAGCAAGCGTCTGCAATCGCGGGTCAAATCCTTAACGCATTTGACCAATGCGGATATTTCGCACGGGGTGACTTTTCGGGAGGCTGTCGAGCGGTTTACCGCATGGTTAGGGGACGAGGACAACACCTTTTTGACGTGGGGAGACGGGGATATAAGGACGCTTGTGAAAAACTGCGCCTGCTTTTTGGAGCTTCCCGAAATCCCTTTTCTGCATCACTATGTGGATTTGCAGAAATACTGTCAGAGCTTTACCGACGCCGCAAATTCCGGACAGCAGTTGGGTCTTTCCGCCGCGGCGGTCAAATTGGGGATAGACCCCGACGTATACCCGCACCACCGTGCGCTGGACGACAGCCGCCTTGCCGCCGCGTGCCTTTTGTGCGTGTTCGACCAAAAGCGTCTCTCGCAGGCGGCGCATTGGTGCGACAAGCCGTTTTATGAGCGGCTCTCGTTTCACCCGTATTATATCAGCGACATCAACAGCCCGCTCGTGGATGCGGACGCCTTTCGCTGTGTCTGTGACGTCTGCGGCGGCAAGGTGAAAAAAGAGAAGAATTGGAAGTACTCGAACCATGCCTTTCGAGCCGTCTTTTACTGCCAAAAATGCGACAGACGGTTTCGCGTTTCGATCCAATATAAGCAGTTGTATGATCGGCTCGACGTCCGCAAGACCTATACCGAGATCACGAACGCGCCGGAATCCATTCCCGTGAAAGCAGAAAAGAGCGAAGCATAACGCTTCGCTCTTTTGGCTTTTAGGATGGGGGAGATCAGACCACGCGAACGCGGATGGCATCCTCCAATGCCGCGATAGCCGCAATGGCTTCTTCGGATACGTCCGCATCGGTATCCAGCATCGTGTAGGCGTACTGCCCTTTGGATTTGTTGACCATGTTGTCAATATTGATGTTTTCCTGCGCCACGGTCGCGGTGATCTTGCTGATGACGTTAGGCACATTCTTATGGATAATGGTGATGCGGGATCTGCCGCTTCTCGGCACATTCACGTCGGGGAGGTTGACCGAGTGGGTGATGTTGCCGTTTTCTAAGAAGTCGCGGATCTCATCGACCGCCATGACTGCGCAGTTATCCTCGGATTCGGGCGTGGAAGCGCCGAGATGGGGGAGAACCAGCACACCGGGCACGCCGATCATCGCATCCGCCCCGAAGTCCGTCGCATAGGCCGCGATCTTGCTCGTACCGAGCGCTTCCAAAATATCCGCCGTGTTGACGAGATCGCCGCGCGCGAAATTGAGAATGCGGACGTTGTCTTTCATCATGTCGATGTTCGCTTTGCAGATCATCTCTTTGGTATCGGGCGTCGACGGTACATGCAGGGTGATGTAATCGCTGTTCTTGAAGATCTCATCCAAAGACGCCGCGTGATGCACCCCGCGCGAGAGCGACCAGGCCGCGTCTACCGACAGATACGGATCGTAGCCATAGACCTGCATGCCGAGGGAAAGCGCCGCGTTGGCGACCAATACGCCGATCGCGCCGAGACCGATCACGCCGAGCGTTTTGCCTTTGATTTCAGGGCCTGCAAACGCGGATTTGCCTTTTTCGACCATCTTCGGGACTTGGTCGCCGTTGCCCTTGAGGGTCTTTACCCAGTCGATGGCGGCGGGGATTTTGCGGGAGGAAAGCAACATGGCGCACAGCACCAGCTCTTTTACGGCGTTGGCGTTTGCGCCGGGGGTGTTGAATACCACGATGCCGTTTTCACTGCATCTGTCGATCGGAATGTTGTTGACGCCCGCGCCCGCTCTTGCAATCGCCAGCGTATTTTCGGCAAACTTGGTCTCATGCATGGAAGCCGAACGTACCAAAACCGCGTCGGGAGCGGTTTCCTCTGCGGAATAGGTATACGTGTCGGGGAAATTTTTCAGCCCTGTTTCGGAAATTTTGTTCAAAGTCAAAATACGGTACATAATCGTAAAAACCTTTCTGTCAAAAGAATTTATGCATTTTCCTTTTCAAATTTTGCCATGAAGTCCACAAGAGCCTGCACGCCTGCATACGGCATCGCGTTATAGATAGAAGCGCGCATACCGCCGACCGTGCGGTGACCCTTCAAATTGACAAGACCCGCATCCTGCGCCTCTTTGACGAATTTCGCGTTCAACTCGTCGCTGTCGGTGACAAACGGCACGTTCATGAGCGAACGATCCTCGGGAACGACTGTGCCGCGGAACATTTTGCTGTTGTCCAGGAAATCGTAAAGGAGCTTTGCCTTTTTGATGTTGCGCGCCTGCATGGCCTCAAGCCCGCCGTTCTCTTTGAGCCACTCCAGCACCAGCTTGCAGATGTAGATGGTGTAGCAGGGCGGGGTATTGTAAAGCGAATTGTTGTCGGCGTGGATCTGATAGTTGAGCATGGTGGGCGTGATGTCGCGCGCATGGCCGAGCAGATCCTCGCGGATGATGCAGATGGTAAGCCCTGCAGGTGCGACGTTTTTCTGCGCGCCGCCGTACACCATACCGAATTTGGTCACATCCAGCGGCTCGGACAGGAAGCAGGAGGAAATATCCGCGATCAGCGGCACATTGCCCGTGTCGGGCAGCTCGTGGTATACCGTGCCGTAAATGGTGTTGTTCATGCAGATATAGAAATAATCCGCATCGGGCGTAAAGGTCGATTTGTCGAGCTTCGGAATGTAAGAGAAGGTTTTATCGGCGGAGGAGGCCACAGCCTTTACGTCACCGTATTTCTGCGCTTCCGCAAAAGCCTTTTTTGCCCACTGTCCCGTGAGGACATAATCCGCTTTGCCGCTGCCGTTCATGAAATTCAGCGGGATCGCGGCAAACTGCGTGGACGCGCCGCCCTGCAAAAACAGAACCTTGTAGTTGTCGGGTATGTTCATCAGCTCGCGCAAAAGGGCTTCCGCACCTTTGATGATGGAATCATACACCTTGGAACGGTGGCTCATTTCCATGACGGACTGGCCGCTGCCCTCATAATCGAGCATCTCGGCGGCAGCCTTTTTCAGAACTTCCTCGGGAAGCATGGAAGGGCCTGCGGAAAAATTGTAAACTCTGGACATGTTGCTTACCTCCAAAATTGATAGCTTTTTTACGCTTTGCATTGCATTATAGCAACGCGTAGTGGAAAAGTCAATGAATTGACAAAATTTTAACAAGATTTTTCTGAAATTTGCTGTGATTTTTAAAAAGTTGTTTAGATTTTTAACAATATATGTGCAATCTGCTTAGGAAAGGCGGCCGCCGCGACGGAAACAGGGGATTTTCATGCGCCCAAACGCCCATTTTCTTGCGTTCGCTTTCGATAAATCCGTAAGATTTTGCGGGAAATTGTAGGTTTCTGTTGCAGGAAACGCAAGAATCATGTATACTTATATCTTACTATGGGATTCTTTTGCGAATTCTTTTGGAGTGATTACATACAATGGGTATACTGACGCAGGAGGAATTTACACTGCCCGCCGTCGCATTGCGGGGGCTGGTGATTTTCCCGGAAATGACGCTGCATTTTGATATTGGGCGGAAAAAGTCGATCTCTGCGGTCAAATCCGCCATGCTGCACAAGCAAAACATCTTTTTGGTCGCGCAGGTCGATTTGGACGAGGAGCTGCACGGTCGGGAGAGCCTTTTCAATGTAGGCGTGGTGTGCGAGGTCAAGCAGATGATGCGTCTGCCGTCCGGCGAATACTACCGCGTGGTGGTCGAGGGGAAATACCGTGCAAGGCTTTTGGAGCTTTACACGGACAAGCCGCATTTGGTCGTTTCCTTAAAGACGATCACGCCGAAAGAGCCGCGCAACACCGCATTTGCGGAGATCGACGCGCTCATGCGCTATGCGCGCGCTCTGTTTGAGAACTATGCGGAGCTTTGCCCGAAGCTTGCGCCGGACATCACGCTCGGCGTGGCCTGTCAGCATTCTGCGGGAAAACTGGCGGACTATATCGCGGGCAATTTGCCGCTGGAATTTACGGACAAGCAGGTCGTTTTGGAAGAGGTCAATACCAAAAAACGCCTCGAAAAGCTCTGCGTTATTTTGGCGCATGAGGTGGAGATGCTCGAAGCCATGGCGGTCATTGAGGATCGCGTGCAGGAGCAAATGGACGAAAACCAGCGCGAATACTATCTGCGTGAGCAGTTGAAGGCCATCTCGCAGGAACTCGGCGAAGGGGATTCGTCGGTCGGTGAAGCGCAGAATTACCGTGCACGCGTGCTGGCTCTGCATTTGGAAAAGGACAGCGAAGAAAAGCTCCTGCAGGAATGCGACCGTCTGGCGCGCACACAGCCGTCAAGTCCCGAAAACGCGGTTTCCCGTTCCTATTTGGATGCGGTGCTGGCGCTGCCGTGGAATCAATTTACAAAGGACAACCTGCGCCCCGACAACGCGCGCAAAATTTTGGATAAAGACCATTTCGGCCTGCAGGAGGTCAAGGAACGCATTGTGGAATTACTTGCCGTGCGCAAGCTCTCCCCCGATGTAAAGGGGCAGATCATCTGCCTTGCAGGCCCTCCGGGCGTCGGCAAGACTTCGATTGCGCGGTCGCTTGCGCGCGCCATGAACCGCAAATACACCCGTATTTCCCTGGGCGGCGTGCATGATGAAGCGGAAATTCGCGGCCATCGCAAAACCTATATTGGCGCAATGCCGGGGAATATTATTGCTGCGCTCACGCGCGTCGGTTCGTCGAATCCGCTGATTTTGCTCGACGAGATCGATAAGCTCGCGGGCGATTATAAGGGCGATCCCGCCTCGGCGCTTTTGGAGGCGCTTGACCCCGAGCAAAACAATACCTTCCGCGATCATTATATTGAAATTCCCTTTGATTTGAGCAAGGTTTTATTCGTGACCACGGCGAACGACGTCGGTATGATCCCCGCGCCGCTTCTTGACCGCATGGAGGTCATTGAACTCTACAGCTATACGGCCGAGGAAAAATTCCAAATCGCGAAAAAGCATTTGGTGAAAAAGCAAATGCAGGAAAACGGCCTCTCTGCCGCGCAGTTCCGCATTACCGACGACGCGCTTCGCCTGATGATCGACGGCTACACGCGCGAGGCGGGCGTGCGCAAGCTCGAACGCACCATCGCGAAAGTCATGCGCAAGGCGGCGGTTCGTTTCGCCGACGGCTTCGACGGGAAAATCACCGTGCGCGCGTCGGATTTAGAGGAACTGCTCGGCGTGCGCAAGTATAAACCGACCTGCCTTTCGGCGCAAAATGAGGTCGGCGTGGTCAACGGCCTTGCGTGGACTTCGGTGGGCGGCGAGCTTTTGAAGGTGGAAGCGGCCGCCATGGACGGCAGCGGAAAATTGGAGCTGACGGGCTCTTTGGGCGACGTGATGAAGGAATCCGCCAAGGCCGCGTGCAGTTATATCCGTGCGCACGCCGCGCTTTGGGATATTGACCCCGAATTTTATAAAAAGAAGGACATCCACATCCATTTTCCCGAGGGCGCTGTGCCGAAGGATGGCCCGTCTGCGGGCATCACGGTCACAACGGCGGTTGTGTCCGCGCTGTCGGGAAACCCTGTGCGCGCCGACGTCGCCATGACGGGCGAAGTGACGCTGACGGGGCGCGTTCTGCCTATCGGCGGGCTTCGCGAAAAGACGATGGCCGCCTATAAAGCAGGGCTGCAAACCGTGATCCTCCCCGAAGAAAATCTCCCCGATTTACGGGACATCGACCCGACCGTTCGGGAAAAGCTCGAATTTCTTTCGGTTTCCGAGGTTTCCGAGGTGCTTTCCCTGGCGCTGGTAAGACCGGCGGAAACTGTGCGGGAAAACGGCAGACCCGCAAAACCGCTGCCGATACGGAACAAGACCCGCATCGCGCAAACGGAAATCTGCCGACAGGGGTAAGAGACGATGCATTTGCAGCAAGTAAAATTTGAAGCGGCGTTCGGCACATTTGCCCAGCTTCCAAAATCCGATTTGCCCGAGGTAGCGTTCGCGGGGCGTTCCAATGTTGGAAAATCCTCGCTGTTGAATTGCCTGTTCCGGCGGAAATCTCTGGCGCGCGTCAGCTCCGTTCCGGGAAAGACGGTTACGGTCAATTTTTATTTGGCGGATCGTGTACGGTTCGTCGATTTGCCGGGATACGGCTATGCGAAGGTCGCCAAAAGCGAAAAGCAGCGTTGGTCGGAGCTTATGGAAGGGTACTTTCGCTCGGGACGTGATATTCGTCTGGTGGTGCAGCTTGTCGATATGCGCCATCCGCCGACCAAGGACGACCTTGGGATGCTCGAATTTTTGCAGGCAAACGGCTATGCATTTGCCGTCGTGCTGACGAAGAGCGATAAGCTCAATAAAACCGAATATCAAAACCGTTTAGCGCTTGCGGAAAAAGAACTACCGCAAGTGCCGCGCGAGCGGCTGATCCCGTTTTCCGCCGTGCGAAAAGAGGGCGCAGAGCAGCTGCTCGCCCTGATTGAACAGTTTGTGCGATAAAATCTTTCGGAGGATATGGAATGCAGAAAAGACCATTTACAAGCAAAGAAAAATTGGAAGAGATCGCCGCGCGGTTTCCCACGCCGTTTCATCTGTACGATGAAGCGGGGATACGCCGCAACGCCGAAGCGCTCAAGGCGGCATTTTCGTGGAACAAGGGTTTTAAAGAATATTTTGCCGTGAAAGCGACGCCGAACCCGTTTCTCATTCAAATTCTGCGCGAATACGGCTGCGGCTGCGACTGTTCCTCGCGCACGGAGCTGATGCTTGCCAAAGCCATAGGCGCTGTAGGGGACGACGTGATGTTTTCGTCCAACGATACGCCCGCTTCAGAGTTTCAATATGCGCACGATATGGGCGCAATTATCAATCTCGACGACATTACGCATATCGACGTGCTGGAAAAAACGCTCGGACGCCTGCCGAAAAAACTCTCCTGCCGCTACAATCCCGGCGGGGTGTTTCGGATGTCTAACGGCATTATGGACAACCCCGGCGAAGCCAAATACGGCATGACCACCGAGCAGATTTTTCAGGCGTTCCGCATTCTCAAAGAAAAGGGCGTGGAGGAATTCGGCATTCACGCATTCCTTGCGAGCAACACCGTGACGAACGAATACTACCCGCAGCTTGCGAAAGTCCTGTTTGAGATCGCCGTGCGTTTGAAAGCGGAAACAGGCGCGAATATTCGCTTTATCAATCTTTCGGGCGGCGTCGGCATTCCGTATAGACCCGATCAAGAACCCAACGACATTTACGCCATCGGCGCGGGCGTTAAGAAGGTGTACGACGAAGTCCTTGGAAAAGCGGGGATGGGCGACGTGGCGATCTATACGGAGCTTGGGCGTTTTATGATGGGGCCATACGGCGCGCTGGTCACACGGGTCATCAACGAAAAACATACGCACAAGGAATACGTCGGCGTGGACGCCTGTGCGGTCAATCTCATGCGCCCCGCCATGTACGGCGCATACCATCATATCACGGTCATGGGTAAGGAGGACGAGCCCTGCGACCATCTGTATGACGTGACGGGTTCGCTGTGCGAGAACAACGATAAATTTGCCGTAGACAGAATGCTGCCCGAAATTGAGATCGGCGATTTGCTGTATATCCACGACACGGGCGCGCACGGCTTTTCGATGGGGTATAATTATAACGGAAAGCTGAGATCCGCCGAAATTCTGCTTCGGGAGGACGGTTCTGCAAAGCTCATCCGCCGTGCGGAGACCCCTGCGGATTACTTCAGAACCTTTGACGGCTTCGACTTTTATCAAACGGTATTAAAAGACGAACAATAAGATAAGAGGGAACAGACATGGCCTTTGCCCATTTGCATCTGCATACGGAGTACAGTCTGCTCGACGGCGCGTGCCGGCTCGAGAACCTTTGTGTTGCCGCAGAACGCCTGGGGCAAACGGCGCTGGCTATCACCGACCACGGCAATATGTTCGGTGCGGTGGATTTCTACAAAACCGCAAAAGCGCACGGTATCAAGCCGATCATCGGCTGCGAGGTGTACGTCGCGGAGCGGACTTTGACCGACAAGGTACACGGCCTCGATTCACAGCGGTATCATTTGGTGCTGCTGTGCAAAAACGAAACGGGCTATAAAAACCTTATTCATATGGTCTCGAAAGCCTGGGTGGACGGCTTTTACGTGCGTCCGCGTGTGGATAAGGCGCTGCTGGAAGCGCATCACGAGGGGCTTATCGCGCTTTCCGCCTGTCTTGCAGGTGAGATCCCGCGCAAGCTCGCCGCAGGGGATTACGCGGGCGCAAAAGAAACCGCGCTTTGGTACGAACGCGTGTTCGGGCATGAAAATTTTTATTTGGAACTGCAAAATCACGGCATGAAGGAGCAGCAGGCGATCTTGCCGCAGCTTGTGCAGCTGTCACGCGAAACGGGTATCCCGACGGTCGCGACCAACGACGTGCATTATGTCGAAAAGACGGACGCCAAAACGCAAAAAGTCCTGATCTGCATCCAGACGAACCATACCATAGACGAAGAAACGGGCTTGGAATTCGGCACGGATGAATTTTATTTGAAATCCGAAGAAGAAATGCGCGAGCTGTTTTCGTTCATTCCCGAAGCGGTGGACAATACGGCGGCCATCGCCGAACGCTGCAGCGTCGAATTTGAATTCGGAAAAACCAAGCTGCCGCATTTTGACGTCCCCGACGGACGTGACCATTTTACGTATTTTCGTGAACAGTGCTTTTTAGGGCTTTCAAGGCTTTACGGCAAAGACGCGCCGCAGTCCTATGTCGAACGTCTTGAATACGAGCTGTCGGTCATTCGCGAAATGGGTTATGTGGATTACTTTTTGATCGTCGCCGACTTCATTTCCTATGCAAAATCCAAGGGCATCCCCGTAGGCCCGGGGCGCGGCTCGGGAGCGGGAAGCCTCGCGGCATACTGCATGGGTATCACGGGCGTTGACCCGATGCGGTACGGCTTGATCTTTGAACGCTTTTTAAATCCCGAACGCGTGAGTATGCCCGATATCGACGTGGATTTCTGTTATGAACGCCGTGAAGAAGTGATCGACTACGTCATCCGCAAATACGGCGCAGATCATGTGGCGCAGATCGTGACCTTCGGTACGATGGCGGCGCGTGCGGCTGTGCGCGACGTCGGCCGTGCGCTCGGCATCGCCTATAATACCGTGGACGCCGTCGCAAAGCAGATCCCGCGTGAGCTTGGCATCACCATTGAAAAGGCGTTAAAGAAAAACAGCGAATTGAAGGCACTTTACGATACCGACCCCAAAATTCGCGAGCTGATCGACACCGCTAAAAGCGTCGAGGGCATGCCTCGGCACGCGTCCACGCACGCGGCGGGCGTGGTCATTACCGACCGCCCCGTGAGCGAATATGTGCCGCTTGCGCGAAACGATGAATCAATCGTCACGCAGTTCACGATGACCACCATTGAAGAATTGGGCTTATTAAAAATGGACTTTTTGGGGCTTCGTACTCTGACGGTCATTCATGACACCGAGACGCTCATCCGCCGAACAGAGCCTGATTTCGATATAGAGCGCATCCCCATGGATGATGCGGCGACCTATGCCATGTTCTCCAAAGGCCAGACCTACGGGGTGTTCCAATGCGAATCCGCAGGGCTTCGCAGTGTGCTGATGCGCCTGCGTCCCCGCAATTTAGAGGATATTATCGCGGTCATTTCCCTGTACCGACCCGGTCCTATGGATTCCATAGACGATTATATCGAAAACCGCCACCATCCCGAGAGCATTCACTATAAAACGCCGCAGCTCAAATCCATTTTGGATGTGACCTACGGCTGCATGGTCTATCAGGAGCAGGTCATGGAAATTTTCCGCACGCTTGCGGGCTATTCCTTCGGCCGCGCGGACGTGGTGCGCCGCGCCATGTCCAAAAAGAAGCATAAGGTCATGGAGCAGGAGCGCGAATACTTTGTACATGGGCTTCGCAATCCCGACGGCACAGTGGCGTGCTGCGGCTGTGTGGCGAACGGCATCGATGAAAAGACCGCCAACAGCATCTTTGACGATATGTCCTCCTTCGCATCCTATGCCTTCAACAAATCCCATTCAGCGGCATATGCTGTCGTGGCGTACCGAACCGCCTATTTAAAGCGGCATTATCCCGCCGCGTTTATGTCTGCGCTTTTGACGAGCGTAATGGACGATACGGCGAAGATTTCGGAATATATCGCCGACTGTACGCGGATAGAAATTCGGGTACTGCCGCCGAGCGTCAATGAAAGCGTATTTGCGTTTACGCCAAATGCCGACGGTGCGATCCGATTTGGTCTTTCCGCCATTAAAAATCTCGGCCGGCATTTTATTGAAGCCATCGTAAAGGAACGCGAAGCAAACGGCGTGTATACAAGCTTTTATGATTTTTGCAAACGCTTATACGGCAAGGAATTCAATAAGCGCGCGGCGGAGGGGCTTATCAAAAGCGGCGCGCTCGACGGCTTAGGACTGAACCGTCGGGAAATGCTCCAAAACCTGCCGGAGATTTTGGCGGGGCTGGAGGGCGAGCATCGCCGCAATTTGGACGGGCAGCTGGATATTTTCTCTCTCGGGTCTTCGTCCGAAGCGTCAAGCTACACGCCCTCGTACAGCCATTGCGAAGAATTCCCCGTGACGGAGCGTATGCAAATGGAAAAGGATGCGACGGGGCTTTATTTGTCGGGGCATCCCATGGCCGCGTATCTGCCGCTTACGGAAAAGTTGCGCGTTACGCGCATTTCCGACATCGCCGAAGCGGACTCCGACCCCGTTTCCAAAATCCACGACGGCACGTCCGTGCGGCTGTTGGTGATCGTAACGGGGGTCAAAAAGAAAACGACCAAAAACGATACGACGATGGCGTTTGTGACGGTAGAGGATATGTACGGCAGTTTAGAGCTTCTGGTTTTCCCGACGGTCTATGCTCGATGTGCGCAACGCCTGATTTCGGGCAATGTGTTGCTTGTCGAGGGGCGCGTCTCTCTTCGCGAGGACGAAAACGCCAAGGTGATCCCCGACCGGATTGAACCCTGCCCCGACGAGAAAAATTTGCCGCAAGGCAATACACCGAAAAGAGGCGAGCAGGGGAAAGCGACATATGCACCCACGGCGGAACAGACGGCCGCCCCCGTGCAAAGCCTTTCGCTTTTGGTGGATACCCTGGACAGCAAACAGGATAAAAAAGTAAAAAATCTGCTTTCGATTTTTGAGGGCGACACCGAAACCTATTTGTATTATCAGGATACGCGAAAAAAATATGTTTGTTCGCGCGGGGTAGCGCTTAACGAGCCGCTTTTGTCCGAATTGAAGAAAATGCTCGGGGAAAGAGGCGTCCTGTTAAAATAATTCTGCCTTTTGAAAATCGTCCCGTTTTTTGCGAAAAACGCTCGTTTTGCTTGACAAGCGGGCAGAATTGTGTATCATTATATTTTGACTACGTTTTTTGAGGTGACAGTATGAAAACCATTGGTGTTTTGACAAGCGGCGGCGACGCCCCGGGCATGAATGCCGCGATTCGCGCAGTGGTTCGTTCCGGCTGTGAAAACGGCTTTCGGGTTATGGGCATCCGCCGCGGATATAACGGGCTGATGTATGGCGATATGTACGAAATGAATCTCCGCAGCGTATCCAATATCATCAATCGCGGCGGTACGATTTTGTATTCCGCCAGAAGTCCCGAATTCAAAACCGAGGAAGGTATGCAGAAAGCGATCGCCGTCTGCAAGGAAATGGGAATGGAGGGCATTGTCGTCATCGGCGGTGACGGTTCTTTCCGCGGCGCGCGCGACCTTTCCCTGCGCGGCATTCCCTGTGTGGGCATTCCCGGCACGATCGACAATGACATTGCCTGCTGCGATTACACCATCGGCTATGACACCTCCATGAATACGGTCATGGAAATGGTGGACCGTCTGCGCGATACGTCCGAATCGCATGACCGCTGCTCGGTCGTGGAAGTCATGGGCAGAAAAGCGGGGTATATCGCGCTGAATTCCGGCATAGCCTGCGGCGCGACCACCATTTTGATCCCCGAAGTCCCGTATGATTTTGAAAGGGACGTTATTGAAAGAATGCGCAGAACGCAGAAGACGGGCAAGCGGCATTTTATCATTATTGTGGCCGAGGGCATCGGCGGCACGCAGGAAATGGCAAAACGCATTGAGGAGGAGACGGGTGTGGAAACCCGCGCCACCATCCTCGGGCATGTACAGCGCGGCGGTTCGCCCAGTGTGCGCGACAGAGTGGTCGGCAGCAAAATGGGCTGTCTTGCGGTCGAACTTTTGAAAAAAGGCATCGGAAACCGTGTCGTTGCCATGCAAAAGGATGAGATCGTCGATTTTGATATATTTGAAGCGCTGAATATGCATAAGACCATTGATATGAATGTTTACAATTTGGCGCACAAAATCTCGATCTGATGCAGAACATTGTTTTGATCGGTATGCCGACCTGCGGGAAAAGCACGGTGGGCGTGCTGCTTGCCAAAACGCTCGGCGTTGGGTTTTATGATACGGATCTGTATATCCAGCAACGCGAGCATCGACTTTTGCAGCAAATTTTGGACGAAAACGGCATCGCCTATTTTTTGGACGCCGAACGCGACGCGATCTTATCCTTAGACTGCCAAAACGCCGTGATCGCGACGGGCGGGAGTGCGGTTTTTCGTGACGAAGCCATGCAGAAGTTAAAGCGCGGCGGCATAATCGTGTACTTGGACGTATCTTTGGAAACCGTGAAACAGCGGCTGCAAAATATCAAAACACGCGGTGTTGCTGCTCCGAAAAACGAAAGTATCGACGATATTTACCGCGAACGTCTGCCGCTCTATCAAAAATATGCCGATCTCACTCTATGTGTGGATGGCTGCACCTGTGAAGATACGGTCGAAAGACTTGTAAAAGCGCTTGCGCAAACCGCCGAAATATAATTTTTTAAAATTTTTAAAAATTAAATCAAACCATTAGAAGACTTTACGCACATTTTGGGAATACTATTCCAAGTTAAATGTGGCCGTAAAGTCTTGTTTTTTCCGCAAATAAAGCCGCAAAAAAATCACAGAGTATAAGTGCGGTCGAAAACCGCGTGCGGAGGTGAAAAATGAAGAAATTATTCAAGTTTTTCAGCCTTTTGGGTTTATTGATTGCCTCTGTCATTTTTGTATTTGTGTTTTTGGGCGAAAAAAGAATACCCGACAGCTTCCATTTGATTGAAAACGAAGAGATCCATGTCAACGGCATTTACTCGTTTAAGAGTTCGCAATCGAAAGAGGAAACGGCGCTTTCTGCGAGTTCCAAAGGTTTGATCTCGGCGGGGAACGATGCAAGCTATAAGGTAGACATTTCCGTTCTGAACACGATCCCGGTCAAATCCTCAACGGTTACGGTCAGCAAGCGAAAGTATGTTGTGCCCGGCGGCGAAATTTTCGGTATCAAGATTTTTACCGAGGGCGTTTTGATCGTCGGTATGGACGATGTGTATACGAGCGAGGGCGCTGTCAATCCCGCGAAGGAAGCGGGTCTTAAAGTCGGCGACGTCATTCTTTCGGTCAACGGCAAGGCGGTGGATTCCGCCGAGAAATTGTCCGAACTGTTAAAGGCTGCCGAAAAGCCTATGACGATCCTGGCTCGACGCGATAAAAAGGAACTGACCGTCAGCTTAAAACCCGTGATTTCGCAGAACGACGGAAAGCTGAAAGCCGGGCTTTGGGTGCGGGACAGCACCGCAGGCGTCGGCACTTTGACTTTTTATGATCCTGCAAGCGGCCTTTTCGGCGGCCTCGGTCACGCGATCTGCGATATCGACACGGGGTGCGTTATGCCGATGAAAAGCGGCGTTGCGGTGGAAACCAAAATCAGCGGCTGCTATAAGGGAAGCCCCGGGATCACCGGAGAGCTGTGCGGTGTATTTCAGGATAAGAATATCGGGGAGTTGTATTCCAACGGCGATACGGGCGTATACGGCCGATTGGCAAACTACGATACAACCGCAGTTCCGCTGCCGGTCGCGACAAAAAGTGAGGTAAAAACCGGTTACGCACAAATCATTTCCAGTATTGATGAAACAGGTCCGCATTATTATGACGTTAAAATCACAAAGATTTACCCAAATTCTGATGAGAACGGTAAAAATATGATCATTGAAGTCACAGACAGCGCCTTGATCGAAAAAACAGGGGGCATTATTCAAGGTATGAGCGGAAGCCCCATTGTACAAAACGGTATGCTGGTCGGTGCGGTCACACATGTTTTCGTCAATAATTCTCTTCAGGGGTACGGCATATTTGCCGATACGATGATCGAAAGCGAACAGACGATCGAATCGGCATTGCTTCAAAAGGCCTCATAAAGAAAAGAGGGTGTATAAATGCGACAAGTATTTATACATCCTCTGTTTTTTGGGAGATATTCTTCCTTTTTTAGAAAAATTTAAAAAATTTTTGAAAAAAGGATTGCCATAAATTAACACATATGGTAAAATATGGCAGAAAAATAATCACGGAGGTTGATTTTGATGGAGAAAACATTGAAAGTATTACTGACCGAGGAGGCCAATGATTTCGGAAAGCACTGTGCGGCTGTGCTGCGTTCCTATGGCTTTGACGTAAGGCTTGTCCCGAAGAACGGTGCGGAAGTCCTGCACATGATCGAAAAAGAAAAGCCGGACGTGCTTGTCATGGACGCGATCTTAGCTTCAATCGACGCGCTGGGCGTATTGCAGCAGCTGCAAAAGTCCGCCATTCCGAAAAAACCATTGGTCATGGTCGTTTCTGGTGTGGACAACCAGCGTTTTGAAAACGAAGTGCTTATGGCAGGCGCGAATTACTATTTTTTAAAGCCCTTTGACATCGGCATGATGGCGGAACGCATCGCCATGATGACGGGTTGGAAAAAGCACGGCATGGGCGCAGGCGATACATATGAAAATGCGGCGCATATGAGCAACGCGGATCTGGAGGTGCTCGTCAGCGACATCATGCACCAGATCGGCGTTCCCGCGCATATCAAGGGCTATCAGTATTTGCGTGAAGCGATTATTTTGTCGATCAACGACACGGAAATGATGAATTCCGTAACCAAAGTGCTGTATCCGACGGTCGCAAAGCGCTTCTCCACGACGTCCTCCCGCGTAGAGCGCGCCATCCGCCATGCCATCGAAGTCGCTTGGGACAGGGGAGACGTGGATGTGTTAAGCTCCTATTTCGGCTATACCATCCAAAACAGCCGCGGCAAGCCCACCAATTCCGAGTTTATCGCCATGATCAGCGACAAATTGCGTTTGCAGTTGAAAATTTCCTGATTTTGCAAGAAAATTTTTCCGGAGTTTTGCGTGAACACCCCGTGTTTATCTATAGTAAAAAAATGAGACGGCAGCAAGGCAATTTGCTGCCGTCTTTCCTAATCTTCGTTTTCCAAACAGATGCGATACGCGATCTCTTCAAGTTGTTCTACGCTTTCCAGCATTCCAAGCGCACGCCGATAGGCTGCCGCGCCGTGGATGCCCTTGGTATACCATGCGGCGTGCTTGCGCGCCTCCCGTATGCCGACGCGTTCTCCTTTATAATCGCAAATGCTTCGGATATGCTCGACCATCACGCGCATCCGTTCGCTGACGGGCGGTTCGGGCAGAAGTCTGCCCTCCTGCAAATAGGCGTTGATCTGCTGAAAAACCCATGGCCTGCCGAGAGACGCGCGCCCCACCGCGAGAAAATCGGCGTTGGTCGCTTCCAGCATCCGCGCCGCGCTTACACCGTCCGCAATATCGCCGTTGGCAATGACGGGAATCTGCACATTTTGCTTTACCGCCGCAATGCAGTCGGTATGCACGGGCGGCGCGTACATCTGTCGCCGCGTCCTGCCATGTACGGTAACGGCCGCCGCGCCCGCATATTCGGCGCGCTGTGCCATTTCCACAGCGTTTACGGAATCCTCGTCCCAGCCGATACGAATCTTGACGGTCACGGGTACATCTTTGCACACGTCCACGACCGATTTGACGATTTTTTCCGAGAGAATGGGATCGCGCATCAACGCCGCGCCGCCGCCGTTGCCCGCAATTTTAGGGGCGGGACAGCCCATGTTGATGTCCACAAAGTCAGGCTGTACTTCCAGTACCGTTTTCGCGGCCTGCGCCATGATCTCGGGGTCGCTTCCGAAAATCTGCACGCCTGCGGGTCGCTCGGTGTCTGAAAGCTGCATAAGGAATTTGGATTTTCTGTCGCCCATGGATACGCCTTTGGAGCTTACCATTTCCGATACAACGTATGCCGCGCCGTACCGTGTGCAAAGCTCCCGAAACGCCCGATCGGCGACGCCCGCCATGGGCGCAAGTCCCGCAAACCCCTGAATTTCCCTGTTTCCGATTTTCATAGCTTTTCCTTACTCATCCGCCCTGTCACAAGGCACACATTTTAAAAGTTATATCGCTCCTTATTCTACCACATATCGTTTGCGGCGGCAACTTGAAAATTCTCGTGCATTCTGCGGGCTTTTGTGGTATATTTTAATTAAGAAATGATTTCCACCGAGGAATTTGATTTGGGAGCCTGTGTATGAAACTTTTGGTGTTGGACGGAAACAGCATTTTGAACCGCGCCTTTTACGGGATCAAGCTGCTGACCACAAAGGACGGACGCTTCACGAACGCCATTTACGGCTTTATGAACATCCTGCTGAAGCTGGAGGAGGATGTGCAGCCCGACGCGGTCGCCGTCACCTTTGACGTAAAGGCAAAAACCTTTCGGCATTTGATGTATGACGGCTACAAGGCGAACCGAAAGGGGATGCCGCCCGAGCTTGCCGAGCAAATGCCCGTACTCAAGGAATTGCTGACCGCGCTCGGCTATCGGATCGTTACGAAAGAAGGCTTTGAGGCGGACGACCTGATTGGTACGCTCGCTTCGCACACGAAAGCGGAGGACGCCTGCTATATCGCGACCGGCGACCGCGACAGCTTACAGCTGGTGCGCGAAAATGTGCAGGTGCTGTTGGCGTCAACCAAAATGGGGCGTCCCGAAACCAATGTGTACGACATTGCCAAAATTCGGGAGGAATACGGCGTAACGCCCCGGCAAATGATCGACATAAAAGCGCTGATGGGCGACAGTTCCGACAATATTCCCGGCGTTGCGGGCGTCGGCAAGAAAACCGCCGAAGCGCTTATCCAACAATTCCAAACTCTGGACGGCGTATACGCCAACATCGACGCCCCCGAAATCAAAGCGGGTATGCGGCAAAAACTGCTTGACGGGAAAGATTCTGCATATTTGAGCTATAAACTCGGTACGATCGAATTAGACGCACCCATCGATACCGCGCTTTCGCAGTATGTCAAAGACCCTCCGAATGTACAGGAGGCCACGGGGATACTCGTCTCTTTGGAAATGTTCAAGATTTTGGAAAAACTGCATCTTTCGGATGACGCGGGCGTTGCGCAAGCGACGGCAGAACCGACCAAGCTGTCTTTCCGAGCAGGATTGTCCTCTGCGGCACAGGTCGTCGTGCAGCGACGGGCGTATTTGATCCTGCCGTCCGCCGATACCGCCTATTTTGCCGCCGATGGCTTTGTTTTGCGTGCGGACTTGACCGACAGCGCGCAAAAGGCGAATTTCCTTGCACTCCTGTCCGATGCGAACACGGAAAAATACGTCTATTCGTCGAAGGAGGTCTATGCGTTCGGCATGGCGAATGGGACAGACGTGCAAAACGTCCGTATGGATGTAACGCTCGCCGCCTATCTGCTGAATCCTTCGGCCAAGGATTACGATCTGCATCGCCTGATTCAGGAATATTGCACTGTCTTTGCCGCCGCCGAGACGGAGGACGCGCTTGCAAACGATTGCGCGAATCTTATTTCCCTGTGCAAAAAGCTCGTCGCGCGTCTGGAGACAAATGAACAGCTCGACCTTTTGGAAACCATTGAAATTCCGCTTGCCGAGGTGCTTGCTTCTATGGAGCGGGTGGGCGTTTTGGTGGATAAAGCGGGCATCGAGCAGTTTTCCGAAATGCTTACGGAAAAGGTCGCTGAATTGCAGGACGCCATTTATGCGCTTGCGGGCGAGACGTTCAACATCAATTCGCCCAAACAGTTGGGGGAAATCCTGTTCGTCAAATTGCAAATTCCCACAAAAAAGAAAACCAAAAGCGGCTATTCCACCAATGCTGAGGTGTTGGAGGGCTTGGCAGGGGAATATGAGATCGTGCGGCATATCCTCGCGTACCGCACCCTTGCCAAATTAAAATCCACCTACTGCGACGGGCTTTTAAAGGTGATCGGTGCGGACGGGCGCATCCATTCCTGCTTCAATCAAACGGAGACGCGCACGGGGCGCATTTCCTCCACCGAACCGAATTTGCAGAATATCCCCGTGCGGCAGGATCTGGGGCGTGAAATGCGCAAATTTTTTAAGGCTGACGAGGGCAAGGTGCTGGTCGATGCGGACTATTCTCAAATTGAACTGCGTGTGCTTGCGGACATCGCCGACGACAAAGCGATGATCGAGGCATTCAATACGGATACCGACATTCATACCGAGACGGCCTCGCAGGTGTTTCGTATGCCCCTGCAGATGGTCACACCTTTGATGCGCAGTCGTGCCAAGGCGGTCAATTTTGGTATCGTGTACGGCATCGGCGCTTTTTCTCTGAGTAAGGACATCGGCGTCACGCGCGCCGAGGCGGACAAGTATATCAAGGATTATCTGCACCATTACGCAGGGGTCGACGCCTATATGAAACGCATTGTGGAACAGGCGAAAAAGGACGGCTACGTCACGACCCTGTTTGCGCGGCGGCGGTATTTGCCGGAGCTTGCCTCCTCCAACGGGATGCTGCGGGCGTTCGGGGAACGCGTCGCGCGGAATATGCCTATCCAGGGGACGGCGGCGGACATTATTAAAATTGCCATGATCCGTGTGTATCGACAGTTGAAAGCCGAAAATATGCGCGCACAGCTGATTTTGCAGGTGCACGACGAACTGATCGTCGAAGCGCCCGAGGAGGAAGCCGAACGCGTCAAGGAGATCGTTTCCCGGGAAATGGAAAATGCCTGCCAAATGAAGGTGCGCCTGAGAAGCGACGCGCACATCGGCAAAACGTGGTATGACGCAAAGGGATAAGCATGAAAAAAATTATATTTGTCTGCACGGGGAACACCTGCCGAAGCCCCATGGCGGAAGGGCTGTTCCGTGTATACCTGCAAAAAAGAGATATGGGCTTTATCGAAGTCTCCGGCGCGGGGCTTGCCGCCGCGGTGGGTTCGCCGCCGACAGATTTTGCCGTAACGGCGGCGAAGGAATTCGGCGCAGATATTGCGGCACATCGTTCGCGGACGATCACGCGTTACGATCTGCAAGAGCCGGAAACCTGTTTTGTCTGCATGACGCGTGAACATGCCGCAGTCTTACAAATGTATGTCGAAGCCGAACGAATTTTGACATTGGACATTGCCGATCCCTACGGCGGCGATCTCGCGGTATATACGCGCTGTGCCCATGAGATCGAAAAAAAGCTCCCGTCGGTGTTGCGATTTGCTTTCGGCGTCGATGATCTGCACAGGCTGTGCGCAGACGATCTTGCCGCCGTCGCCGACATAGAACAGCAGTGCTTTGCGCACCCGTGGAGCGTTTCTTCCATAGAGGAGGAATTGACCAACCCGACCGCGCGGTTCTTTGTGTGCGTCGCAGACGGTAAGGCGGTCGGCTACATCGGTGCGAACAATATTGCGGACGAAGTGTACATGACCAATCTCGCCGTTTTGCCGTCGTATCGCGGAAGGGGGATAGGGGAACTGCTGCTTCGCGTTCTGCTGTGTCGATCCGAAGCAGAAAAAGCGCATTTTGTCACATTGGAGGTGCGTCTGAGCAATACGCCCGCGCGCAAGCTCTATCAAAAATGCGGCTTTCAAAAGCGCGGTGTGCGCAAACGGTTTTACCGAGACCCCGAAGAGGACGCGCTCATTTATACCTATCCGATTTCCGAACAGGAAACCCCATAAAAAACGGCAGATGCCTTATCAAGCATCTGCCGTTCGTTTGTACAGTCAATGGATTTTAGCTTGCTTACGAAGCGGAAGTCACAGAGAAGGATTTGATCAAGCTGTTCAACTGCGCAATCGCCCATTTGAGGCTCAGATTGTGCGGCTTGATCTTATAGGCGTCGCCGTCGTGGATCTGCGCGTCGAAGTCCTCCAACTGCTTGGAAGCGAGGGCACTCTGTACGTCGGTGCGCCAGGTTTCCGCATGATCGTTGCCGACATAGTACATGATATGATAGCCGTATGTCGTTTCGACGATGCCGGTGTCACCGGGCTTGCGCGCCGGATCAAAGCACCAGTCGTTGAATTCGGTGACCATATCGCCGACCTTGACTTCTTCATACAGACCGCCGTTGGTGTTAGAACCCGAGTCGGCGCTGTTCTTTTCTGCAAGCTCAGCGAAATGATCCTCGGTCGGATTCTTCAAATACTCGTCGTAAACCTCACGCGCTTTCTGCATATAGGTTTCTTTTTCCTGATCCGTCAACGCGACTGTGTTGCCGCTGTCGTCGGTTTTGCTTTCAAACTGGAACAAAATATGCCGAACGTCCACGGGCTTCGTGGTGTCCTTATGCGGTAACGCGGACATATACAGCACACTGTAACCGCCGGTGGATTCCACGACGGTCACGTCGCCCACCTTGCGGCCGGATGCCAGGACCCAGTCTTTTGCGGCTGTACCGTATGTGGTCTCCAAATCAGAGGGCTTCACGTTTTCGCTCTTTACAGAGCTTTCCGTAGCCGAGGTGTTGTATGCTTTAGCCTGTTCAAGCAGTGTTTCGGGACTGTTTACCTTTGCGGCATAGGCGTCTGCCTTCTTCTTGGCCTCTTCCATAGCCGCATTGGTGGCCGCCGTCTTTTCTTCGTCGGTAGCATCCTCCGCAATGCTCGAAGTATCGGCGCTCACGGTGAAAGCCGATACGGAAACTAAAGCGTAGTTCGCTATATTTTCGTTGTATTCCGCCTCGATCTGCTCGTCGGTGATGCCGTTCGAGAGCTCTTCGTTCTTTTGCTGTGCATATTTGCTCGCCAGACTTTTTTCTTCCATGATCTCGCGCTGCAGTTTTTCGCTTGCGCCCTTGCCGTAATACTTGGTCAGGAAGCGATCCAGAGAATAGTCGTTCTGTTCGGCTGTTTCGCGCGCGGATTCGATTTCCTGATCGATGTTGGCGGTTTCCTCTTCCGTCAGGGTGATGCCCGCATCACGCGCCATTTTGGCATACGCCATGTAGGATTGCATGGAGTTCAGCGTGTTGCAGCGCAAAAAATCCGCCCAAGTCGGGTTTTCGCCTTCAAAGCCCTCGATTTCCCCAAGCGTCTCTTCATCATACGGTTGATCTTCGGGCGCTTTGGTACTGTCAAACCCGGTATAGAGCGCACCCGCGCCTTCCCCGTACTGCGAATTATAGGATTGCACCGTGTTTAGGATGTTTAAGTACATTTCCATATAATAGTAATCATATTTTGCGATCGACACTTTTTGATCGCCGATCTTCGCAGCCGGCAGCACCTTCTGCGGTACGCCAAAGAAATTGAGAACGGCGTACACAGCGCCCAAAGCGATCACAACGGACAATACGATCGCGATCACTTTACCGGCAATTTTTTTAGCGCGGGCGACTTTCGGATTCTTCTTTTTGGCGCTCTTTTTCGCCTCAGCAGCCATGCGTTTTTTACGCTCCTCGCGATAGAGCTCCGCCTGGCTCTTTCCGGATTGGTTGTTTTCCATTCGGATTTCATCCCTTTACACTTGAATCAAAAACGGTCAAAGTGACCGTAAACAAGCCTATTTTATACTATTTTATAAAAACTTACAAGCCTATTTTTTGAAAAATAGGCAAACCGCAGAAGAATTTACGAAAAATTCAAAAACAAATCTGCATTTTAATCGGACAGCGTCAGCCACAGATCCTCTTTTTCTTCTACGGTCGCTTCCAGTTCTTCGATCTGCTCCAAAAGCTCGGTCAGGCGCAGATAATTGTCGGCGACCTTGGGCTGCTCGCATTCCGCTTTCAGAGCGTGCAGACGCCCGTGCATTTCCTCGATCTCTTTTTGCAGAGCCGAGAGCTTCGCGCGGCGTTTTCGTTCCTCCGCTTTGTTTTTTCGCTCGGCTTCACGCGCACGGCTTTGTGCGGACGGGGCTTGCGTGGCAGCGGGGGGATCGGCGCTTTCCGGCTTTTTAAGTTCTTTTGCCGCAAGATACGCCGCATAACCGCCCTCGTACACGCACAACTTATCGGGGAACAGTTCTATGATCTTGGTCGGTACGTGATTTAAAAAATAGCGGTCGTGCGAGACGACAAGCAGTGTGCCGTCATAGGCGCGCAAAGCGCTGTCGAGCGCTTCTTTCGCGGTGTAATCCAAATGGTTGGTTGGCTCGTCCAAAATCAAAAAATTGCCCCGTTCAAACATGAGAATGCAAAACGCAACCTTGGCGCGGTTCGCGCCCGAAAGCTCGCACACGCGTTTGAACACCGATTCATCCTCGATCAAAAGTCGGCCGAGCGCGCTGCGGATCTCAAATTCGGTCTTGGTCGGAAAACGTCGGTGTACCGCTTCTAAAACCGTGTCGTTCAAATTGAGATCGGCAAGCTCCTGGTCGAAATAGGCAATACGCACGTTTTGACCGACCTGTATGACGCCCTCATACCCAAGCCTTTTGACGATTGCTTTTAAAAGCGAGGATTTCCCCAC
Source organism: uncultured Clostridia bacterium (assembly GCA_947628665.1). Taxonomy (GTDB): domain Bacteria; phylum Bacillota; class Clostridia; order Oscillospirales; family Acutalibacteraceae; genus Fimenecus. The sequence continues at coordinate 37,874 of CANRAU010000004.1, read as the reverse complement.
GCCGTTTCGGCCGATCAGCGCGATCTTCTCTCCCTTTTGCACGTCGAAGGAAAGCCCTTTGTATAATTGCTTTCCGCTTTGCGCCGACCCGACATGGATGCCGACGTCCTGCAAGTGCAGCACCGCCTTGTGCGGTTCAAAATCGTAGGAAAAGGTGAATTTTGCCTGCTTTTCGCGCGGGTTGGGCTTTGCGGCAAGCTCCATTTTTTCAAGCGCCTTGACGCGCGAGCCGACGCTGTTGGAACTGCTCGATTTTGCAAGATTTTTCTGTACATAGTCGCGCATGGCGGCAAGGTCGGCCTGTTGCTTGCGGTATTCCTTTTCGAGCGTGCGGATGCGCTCCTCCTTCTGGCGCAAAAAAGCGGAATAGCCGCCTTTATAGCGGACAAGCTCCCCACGCTCCAATTCGCAGATGTCCCGCACGACCCTGTCGAGAAAGTAACGGTCATGCGACACGACCAAAACCGCGCCCTTATAGGAAGCGAGATACTCCTCCAGCCAAGTGAGCATTTCAAAATCCAAATGGTTGGTCGGCTCGTCGAGAATGAGCAGCTCGGGATTTTGCAGCAGCACCTTTGCCATGGCGAAACGGATTTTTTCGCCGCCGCTCAAGGTTCGCACTTTGCTGCTTCGGTCAAAATCCCCAAAGCCCAAGCCGTTAAGCACGGCATTGATGCGCACATCCGCCTGATACCCGTCCAAAGCGGCGTAGGTGTTGGACAGCGCCTCATACTGCGTGGTAAGCGCCGTGTAAGAATCGCTGCCCGCGTCCGTTTGGGCGATGCTCTGTGAAACCTTTTGCAGTTCGGCGCGCACGGCATACACACGTGAAAGCGCGGATTCGATCTCCGCTTGCAGCGTGTTGTCGGAATCCAGCGCCTCATTTTGCCGCAAATAGCCGATGGCAAGTCCGTTTTTGGCGCTGCGCGTGCCTTCGTCAAAGGACAAATCGCCGCTGATGATATTCAAAAGCGTGCTTTTGCCGACGCCGTTGACGCCGAGCAGTCCGACGCGGTCTTTTTCGGCTAAGGATAAGCTTACGTTTTTGAGTACCGTTTCTCCCGAAAACGTCTTTGTGATGTTGTTTACAGTCAGCAGCATATCGTATTCTCCGTGGATACCGTCCAAAGGGTATCGTATCTGTCATTTCGCGAATAATAGTACCATAAACCCGAAAGAATATCTATGCTTTTGAGGCGAAAACAGGAAAAAAGACATTTTTTTCTTTTCCGCTTTTCAATTTGCGGATAAAATGGTACAATATCCCCATAGGACCTTTTGAAAGGAGATCCATATGCGAAAATACGATTTTTTGATTGTCGGCTGCGGTTTGTTCGGTGCGGTTTTTGCCCATGAGGCAAGAGCGAAGGGAAAAAGCGTATTGTTTTTGGAAAAGCGCAGCCATATCGGCGGCAATATATATAGCGAGCTGCAGGATGATATTCTGGTGCACAAATACGGCGCGCATATCTTTCATACGTCCAACCAACGGGTGTGGGATTATGTCAACCGCTTTGCGGAATTCAACAATTTTGTCAATTCGCCGATTGCCAATTACCGGGGCGAAATTTACAATATGCCCTTTAATATGAATACGTTCAGCAAGATGTTCGGCATCTCCACCCCCACCGAAGCCGAGGCGATCCTTCGCGAGCAGCGCGCCGAAATTCAGGGCGAACCGAAGAATTTGGAGGAGCAGGCCGTGAGTCTCGTCGGCCGCGAGGTGTATACGAAGCTCATTAAGGGCTATACCGAAAAGCAGTGGGGGAGAGACTGCAGGGATCTGCCGCCGTTTATCATCAAGCGTCTGCCCGTTCGCTATACCTATGACAATAACTATTTTAATGATCGCTATCAGGGCATTCCGGTGGACGGCTATACCGCGCTTGTCGAGAAGCTGATCGAGGGCTGTGACGTGCTTCTGAATACGGATTTCTTTTCAGACCGTGAAAAATTCCTTTCCATGGCGAACCAATGCCTGTACACCGGCATGATTGACGCTTATTTTGATTACTGCTGCGGCAAGCTCGGCTACCGAAGCCTGCGCTTTGAGACCGAAACGCTGGATATGCCGAACTTTCAGGGCGTCGCCGTCGTGAACTATACGGAACGGGAAATCCCCTATACGCGCATTATCGAACATAAGCATTTTGCGTTCGGCACACAGCCGAAAACCGTGATTACGAGAGAGTACCCCGTTGCGTGGGAGGAGGGCATGGAACCCTACTATCCCATCAATGACGCGCAGAACAACGCGCTGTTTGCGCGATATGCCGCGCTTGCCGAGAAAGAGCCTGACGTGCTGTTCGGCGGCCGTTTGGCACAGTATAAATACTACGATATGGATAAGTGTGTGGAAGCCGCGCTTGCGCTTTGCGATCAGACGCTGTAAGCCGCTCCTTAATATGGGAGAAAAACGGTTCGCCATCGGCGCTTGTTTCACCGTTTTGCACCCATCCGCCTTGGGATGCGATCAGCGCGCGATTGACACAATATTCCGGAAATGGTATACTGTTTAAAACCATTTTTGCAGTCTTATCATCCAACAAAAGACATCCTCCGCCTTTGCGGGCGGCGGGTTACGCTTCCGTTTTCGTGGGCAAATGCCCACCGAAGCGTTGCATCACGGCGCATTGCGCTTTTTTAAAGGGGTGTTCCGATTTTGGCAGAAGCAAAAGTCAGCGTGATTATGCCGGTATACGGCGTAGAGGATTACGTCGGCGCAGCAATCGAAAGCATACAAAAACAGACCTTTACGGATTGGGAAATGTTTGCTGTGGACGACGGCACGCCCGACAAAAGCGGCGAGATCTGTGACCGCTATGCGAAGGACGATCCGCGCATTCATGTCATCCACAAGGAAAACGGCGGCGCGCCGAGCGCGCGAAACGCGGCAATCGACTTGGCAAAGGGCAAGTATTTTTATTTTATGGATTCGGATGATTTTGCCGAGCCGACCATGCTCGGCGATATGGTCAAGGCCGCCGAGGATACCGACGCGCAGCTGGTCGTATCGGGCTATTATATCGACACCTATTATACCGATACCGAAAAATACACGCAGGAGCAGGCGACCGACGGGGTCGTCTATGCGTCGCAGCGCGCCTTTCGGGAGGACGCTTACCGTCTGTTCGACCTGAATTTGCTGTATACCCCCTGGAACAAGCTGTATTTGGGAGATTATATTCGCGACAATCACCTCTATTTCCCCAACACCTTTTGGGACGATTTTCCGTTCAATTTAAGCGTATTGCGGGATGTGCAGCGCGTAACGGTGATCCCCGGGAAATACTATCATTTCATCCGCAAGCGTGCGGAGTCGGAGACGACCAAATATCGCGCCGATATGTATGAGAAGCGTGAGGAAGAACACGGCTGGATGCTCGACCTTTATAAGCATTGGGACGTGGACGACGAAAACAGCCGTGAATTTTTGGCGCGCCGCTATATGGAACGCGTGATCGGCTGTGTCGAGAACGTGACCAATCCAAGCTGTACGCTGTCGCCATCCGAAAAGCGTGCGGAGATCAAAAAGATCATTTCAAATCCGAAGGTCGCTTCGCTTCTGCCTGTCATGCGTGCGAAATCCGGGTATATGAAGCTGATGATGCTGCCCATTCGGATGCACAGCGCCGTTTTGACCTATTGGGAGGGTGTTGTGATCTCCCGCGTCAAATCCGGCAATATCGAGCTGTTTGCCAAATTAAAAGCCAAGCGATGAAACACAAGTCCGATTGGATAAACGGGAAGGAAGCGATGGAATGCGGTTGGAGCTAAACGGTGCGTGGCGCTTTCAGAAGCTCGGCAGTGACGCGTGGATGGAAGCCACAGTACCCGGGTGCAATTATTTGGATTTGCTGCACCTCGGAAAAATACCCGATCCCTTTGTCGGGGTGAACGAAAAGGAAGTGTATTGGGTCGCCGAGCAGGACTGGGAATACGAAAAGACCTTTTCGGTTTCCGAGGAGATGCTCGCATGTGACCGCGTGTATATAGACTGTAAAAGTCTCGATACCATTTGTGACGTGTTTGTAAACGGCGCTTGCATCGGACACGGCGAAAACGCGCATCTTCGGTATCGCTTTGATGTGAAACCGCATATCCAAATCGGTGAAAATGTTCTGCGCATCGTTTTCTATTCACCTGTCGAGTACGTCCTCAAAAAACAGGCGATTGAAAAATGCCCGCACAACAGCAACGGCATGGACGGCATTCCGCATATCCGTAAGCCGCAGTGCCATTTCGGCTGGGATTGGGGTCCCGTATTGCCGCCGAGCGGCGTGGCGGGGGATATAGCCCTTGTGGGTCGTACCGACGCCGAGTTTTCGGATGTGCGCATAAACCAACAGCATGAAAACGGAACGGTTACGCTCACGATTTGTGCAGCCGTCCAACGGTTTTCCGAAAACGCTTTGACAAGCCTTGTGCAGGTGCTTTCTCCGCAGGGGGAGAGCCTCTTTGAAAGCCGCGCACCGCTTAGGGCGGACGGCGAAATTTTACATACCGTCACGATCCATGATCCGCAGCTTTGGTGGACGCGCGATTTGAGCGACTGCGCCGAGCAGCCGTTATATACCGTGCAGCTTAGTTTGCTTTCGGGCGACGAGATCGTCCATACGGCGGCGCGGAAAATCGGCTTTCGCACGATAGAGCTTGACCGTTCGCGCGATCAGTACGGCGAGAATTTCCAATTCAAAATCAACGGCGTGCCGCTGTTTATCAAAGGCGCGAACTGGATTCCGACCGACAGCTTTGTGCAGCGACATACGGATGCGCAGCTGGAAGCCGATTTAGATGCCGCGAAATTTTCCAATATGAATATGCTGCGCATTTGGGGCGGCGGATATTATGAAAGCGACGCGCTGTACGATAAATGCGACCGCGACGGCATTTTGCTGTGGCAGGACTTTTGCTTTGCCTGTCAGCCGTACCCGTTTTTTGAGGAAGATTTTCTCGAAAACGTCAAGCGCGAAGTCGAATACAATGTCAAACGCCTGCGGCATCATGCCTGCCTCGCGATTTGGAGCGGCAACAACGAGATCGAAGCCATGTCGGGAATTTGGCGCGGACGCTTGAAATATGTTTCGTGGACGGAAAAATTCTTTTATCACATTTTGCCCGAATGGATGCAGAATTTGGACGACGTTACGCCCTATATTCCGGGGACGCCCTGCGGGATCGATCACTTAAAGGGTTATGACCGCGACAATGTGGGCGATACGCATTTGTGGGCGGTTTGGCACGGGTTACAGCCGCTCAACTACTACCGCAAGCGCATGACGCGCTTTTGCAGCGAGTTCGGATTTGAAAGCCTGCCCGATCAAAAGACGATCGCGCGGTATGCAAAACCGGAGGATTACGCTCTTACGAGCGAGGTCTTTACAGCGCATCAGAAATGCAGCGGCGGGAACTTGAAAATGGCGTATTATATCGCGACGCGTTTTCGTCTGCCGAAGCATTTTACCGACTATATTTATCTGTCCCAGATCTGCCAGCAGGAATGTGTGCGCGATGCGACCGAGCATTGGCGGCGCAATCGCGGCCGCTGCAACGGTTCGATGTACTGGCAGTTTAACGATTGCTGGCCTGTATGCAGCTGGTCGGGGATGGATTATTACGGCAATTATAAGGCGCTGCAATATGCCGCGCGGCATTTTAACGCGCCTGTCCTGCTCTCTTTGGAGGATACTAAGGACGAAGTGCGCGTTTTCGCTGTCAACGACACGACACAACCGTTGGCGGATTGCCGCGTTCGGTACGCCTTGCTGGATTTTTCCGGCAAAACCCTTTGCGACGGGTCTTTGTCGGCCGGTACGCTGCAGCCGCTGCAAAGCCGTTTGGTCGAAATTCTCCATACGGCAAACTTAAAAAAATACGGCGATTTAAAATCCTGCGTGCTGTCTGTGGAGCTTTGGCAGGGGGAGCGGGCTTTGTGCCGTCAAACGCTGCTGTTCGCGCCCGAAAAGGCTTTAACGCTTCCGAAAACGGACGTGCAGGTGGACGTTCAGGTCGAAAACGGTGTGGCACAGTATACGTTGCGCGCAAAAACCTACGTTCGCTTTTTGCAGTTGTACACGAAAACCAATACCGCGCCTTTTTCCGATAACTACTTTGATTTACTGCCCGGGGAGACGCGCGTGGTCACGCAGGCTGTCGGCGCGGGCGTGTCCGACGAAGAAGCCAAACGGGAACTGACGATCTTCAGCCTCGCGGACGTCGTGCCGAAGGGGTCGCGTGTTACCGATTTTCTGACGCGTACAAAAATCCTGTTGCATCCCGTTCGGCTTGGCGCGTACTTGATCAACCGCCAAATCCCACCCGACTGCAAGCTCGATTAAAATCCAATCCAACATAAATCCACGGCATGGAAAAATTTGCCGTGGATTTTTTATTTTTGTATTGACAATTCATATGAATGATGCTAATATATGAATAGAGGTTCATATGAAAGGAGAATCATGTATGTCCACGCATACGCATGACCACCATTCAGCGCTGGATATTGCCAAAAACGGTATGCCGAAAGACGAGCTGTTGTTTGACCTTGCGGATCTGTTTAAAATATTCGGCGACACCACGCGCATGAAGATTCTGTTTTCCTTGTTTGAAGAAGAATTGTGCGTGCGCGAGATCACGGATCTTTTGGGGATGACGCAGTCCGCGATCTCACATCAATTAAAGGTTTTGAAGGATTCCCGCCTGATCGGCAACCGTCGGGAGGGGAAAACCATCATTTATTTCTTAGCAGACGACCATGTCCGTTCCATTGTCGGGCAGGGGTATGAACACATTACGGAGGGTATGCACCATGACGAAAACGTATAATTTAATGGATTTGGACTGCGCCAACTGCGCGGCAAAAATGGAAGCGGCGATCAATAAGCTCGACGGTGTGACGTCCGCGACCGTCAGCTTTATGACCCAGAAGCTCATACTGGAAGCCGACGATATTTCGGACGACTTAATGAAGCGCATCCAAAAAGTGTGCAAAAAGGTCGAACCCGATTGCCGCATTGCCTATTGAGGAAAACGAAATATGACGAGAAAGCAAAAGAAAAATCTGATTCGTATTCTGCTGTCAGGCGTGCTGCTTTTGGTCGTTTGGCTGCTGCCGCTCAAGGGGCTTTGGCGGCTGCTTGCATTCTTAGTACCGTATGCAGTCATCGGGTATGACGTACTCTTTTCGGCGGTGCGCAACATTTTGCACGGGCAGGTTTTTGATGAAAACTTTTTAATGGCCGTTGCGACCGTGGGCGCATTTTTTGTCGCGGACTACCCCGAGGCCGTAGCTGTCATGCTGTTTTATCAAATCGGCGAATTGTTTCAGAGCATTGCCGTCGGCAAAAGCCGCAAATCGATTTCCGCACTAATGGACATTCGCCCCGACTGCGCGCACGTCCTGCGCGGCAGGGAGACCGTGACGGTCTCTCCCGAGGAAGTGGAGATCGGCGAAACGCTCCTCATCCGCCCCGGGGAGAAAGTTCCGTTGGACGCGGTCGTCACAAAAGGGGAGACGAGCGTCAATACGGCCGCGCTTACGGGCGAATCCCTGCCGCAGGCATGTACGGTCGGCGACAGCATCGTCAGCGGATCGATCAATCTAAACGGCGTGATCGAAGCCGAAGTCAAAAGTACCTTTTCGGAAAGCACGGTTTCCAAGATCCTTAACTTGGTGGAAAATTCCGCCGCGAAAAAAGCCCGCAGCGAGAACTTTATTACGCGGTTTGCAAAATATTATACCCCCTGTGTCGTGTTTGGGGCGGTGTTGCTGGCGATTCTGCCGCCGCTTGCTTTCCATCAGGCGTTTTCCGTGTGGATCGAACGCGCGCTGACCTTTTTGGTCGTTTCCTGTCCGTGCGCGCTGGTGATTTCGATCCCGCTGTCGTTTTTCGGCGGTATCGGCGCAGCTTCCAAATCGGGCATACTCGTGAAAGGCGCAAATTATCTGGAAGCGCTTTCGGCTGTGGATACGGTGGTGTTTGACAAAACAGGCACATTGACCGTCGGCACATTTACGGTGTCGGAGGTGCATCCCGAGCCTGCTTTTTCGTCCGTACTTACCGAATATGCCGCGCTTGCCGAGAGCTATTCGAGCCACCCGATCGCCGCCTGCATTCTCCGTGCATACGGCAAAACGCCCGATCCTGCGCGCGTTCACGACGTGCAGGAGCTTTCGGGGCTTGGTATTCGCGCGAATATCGACGGCAAAACGGTTTGTGTCGGCAACCGAAAGCTCATGGACACCGTTTCGGCAAAGGTAAGCCCCTGTCAGGCGGTTGGTACGGTGGTACACGTTGCCGTAGACGGCGTGTATGCGGGGCATTTGGTCATTACCGATACAATCAAAACGGACGCAAAAACAGCCATTTCTGCGCTTAAATCCCTCGGGATTCGCAAAACCGTGATGCTCACGGGCGACAGGGAAGAAGTGGGCGTCGCCGTCGGGAACGCGGTCGGCATAGACGAGGTGCACGCGGGGCTGATGCCCGATGATAAGGTGCATGCGGTCGAAAAACTGCTCGCCGAAAAGCCGCCCAAACGGATGCTCGCTTTTGTGGGCGACGGCATCAACGACGCACCCGTGCTGGCTCGCGCGGACGTCGGCATCGCCATGGGCGCTTTGGGAAGCGATGCGGCTATAGAGGCGGCGGACATTGTGCTGATGGACGATCAGCCCTCCAAAATCGCCAAAGCTATGCGCATATCGAAAAAAACCATGTCTATTGTTCGGCAAAATATCATCTTTGCGTTGGCGGTCAAGGTAATCGTGCTGATTTTGAGTGCGCTCGGGATTACCGGTATGTGGCTTGCGGTGTTCGCAGACGTCGGCGTCATGGTGCTTGCCGTACTCAACGCCGTCCGCGCGCTCAAAGGCACAAAAGAATAGGGTATATTCCTCCGTTATAAGCATAGATAAAAACATTCGCCCGCCGAAAAAACAGCGGGCGAATGCTTTTATGCGGTTTTTGATTTAGCCGATGAACTTGTAACCGAGATCCTCTACCGTTTTTTGCAGAAGCGCGTCCGACACATCCTTGTCGAGCGTCAGAACGGCTTTGTTTTCGGTGTGGCTGGGTTCCGCACTTACAACGCCGTCGATCGCTTCCAAAGCCTTTTTGACGGTCGCTTCACAATGTCCGCACATCATGCCTTCGATTTTAATCGTTTTTTCCATAGGTCTTTCCTCCTGTTTGGCCTTGATCGGCCGAATTTTTTTATCTTTTCCCGCGTTGCGCAGCTTGAAGAAATTCAGGCGCAATGCGTTGGAAACTACGCAAAAGCTCGACAGGCTCATAGCCGCCGCGCCGAACATCGGATTGAGCGTCCACCCGAACAGAGGGATCCAAACCCCGGCGGCAAGCGGGATGCCGATCACGTTGTAGAAAAACGCCCAAAAGAGATTTTCGTGAATGTTGCGGAGCGCCGCACGGCTCAGGCGAATGGCGGCGGGCACGTCGCACAGACGGCTTTTCATCAATACGACGTCCGCCGCGTCTATGGCAATATCTGTTCCCGCGCCGATGGCTATACCGATGTCCGCCCGTGTGAGCGCGGGCGCGTCGTTGATGCCGTCGCCGACCATGGCGACCTTGCCGCTTTGCTGCAATCGACGGATCACGCTCTCTTTGCCGTCGGGCAGAACGCCCGCAATGACTTCGTCAACGTGCGCGAGTCCCCCAATGGCGTTTGCGGTCTTTTCGTTGTCGCCCGTCAGCATCACCACGCGTATTCCCATGTTTTGCAGTTCGCGAACGGCCTGTGCGCTGTCCTCTTTGATGACGTCCGCGACGGCGATCACGCCGAGCAGTTGTTTTTCTCTGCAAAAGAACAGGGGCGTTTTGCCTTCCTCGGCAAACCGTTCCGCCGTAATCTTTATACGGTCAGGCACGACGACCTGTTCCGAAACGAATTTCAGATTTCCGCCGAAAACTTCGGCGTCACCGTCCTTCCCGCGCAGTCCATTCCCGGGCAGGGCGTGGAAATCCGCAATTTCCCGAAGCGCTGTTTTTCGTTCTTCGCCCTGTGTGACGATGGCCTTGGCGAGCGGATGCTCGCTTTTGGCTTCCAATGAGCAGGCCGCTTCCAAAAGGGTCTCTTCGGCTACACCCTCTGCGGGGTACAGATCGGTGACCTTCGGCGTGCCGTTGGTGATCGTACCCGTTTTGTCGAGTGCAACGATCTGCACTTTGCCTGCGTTTTCAAGAGCGGTCGCGTTTTTAAAGAGAATCCCGTTTTTCGCCCCTACACCGCTGCCGACCATAATTGCAACAGGTGTTGCCAACCCCAACGCGCATGGGCAGCTGATGACCAAAACCGAAATGCCGCGCGCCAACGCATAGCCGACGCTCTCTCCCACAAACAGCCACACCGCCGTGGCGATCACCGCAATGGCTATGACGACGGGTACAAATATGCCCGAAACCCGATCTGCAATTTTGGCAATGGGGGCTTTGGTCGCGGCGGCGTCGCTGACCATCCGAATGATTTGCGAAAGAGTGGTATCTTCGCCCACGCGCGTTGCCTTGCAGCGAATGAATCCCGATTGATTGATCGAGGCGGAAAACACCGAATCGCCGACGGTTTTGTCCACGGGGATGCTTTCGCCCGTCAGCGAGGATTCATCGACTGCGCTGTCGCCCTCTAAAACCACACCGTCCACAGGGATGCTCTCCCCGGGGCGCACGGTGAAAATATCATCCTGCCGCACGTCTGCAATCGGCACTTCGACCTCCGCTCCGTTTCGGATGATCCGCGCGGTTTTCGGCGATAATTGCATCAAGCCCTTGAGCGCGTCGGTCGTTTTCCCCTTGGAACGCGCTTCCAGCATTTTGCCTACGGTAATGAGCGTCAGGATCATGGCGGCGGATTCAAAATAAAATTCGTGTAAATAGTGGGCGGCATGTGTTTGCGCGCCGCTCATCACAAACAGCATATAGAGGCTGTATACAAACGACGCGCCCGCGCCGAGGGAAACGAGCGTATCCATGTTCGGCGCGCGCCGAAGGAGTGCGCCGAAGCCGCTGATGAAAAATCGCTGATTGATCACCATGATGATCGATGTTAAGACCAGCTCCAAAAGGCCGATTGCCATAGGATTTTGCGCCAAAACGGCGGGCAGGGGGAAGCCCCACATCACATGTCCCATCGAAATATACATGAGGACGGCCAAAAAGCCGACGGAGGCGATCAAACGCCGTTTGAGCTTCGGGGTCTCCTTATCCGCTAAGGCGTCCTCGGCATTTTCTGCGGATTCGGGATTTTTTGCGCCGCCTTTTTGTGCCGCACCGTAGCCCGCCGCTTCCACTGCGGCGATGATGTCGGCAGGGGAGGCCGTACCTTCCACGCCCATGGAATTGGTCAGCAGATTAACCGAGCAGGACGTCACGCCCTCCACCTGTGAAACGGCTTTTTCCACACGCGCGCTGCAAGCGGCGCAACTCATACCCGTAACGGAATATTGTTCCATAACAATTGCCATACGATACGAATTTTCGGTATCGTTCCTTTCTTACAGTTTTCGCCGAAACCCGGTTATTTCATCAGCTTTTGCAAAGTCGTGACCAAATCGTCCACGGTTTCGGTTTTGCCCGCCAAAATATCCTCTGCAACGCAGGTCTTGATGTGATTGGCAAGCAATTCTTTTGTAAAAGCGTTGAGCGCGGCGTTGGCGGCGGCGACCTGCGTAAGAATATCGGTGCAGTACGCGTTGTTTTCGACCATGCCCTTGATCCCGCGTATCTGCCCCTCGATGCGGTTTAGACGGTGAATGAGACTTTTGTATTCCGCTTCGGAACGCATTTTCGTTTTATGACAGCAGGAGCAATTTCCTTCCATAATCATGCACCTCACAATAGAAAATTTTGATACCGAAAGGCCAGCCGCGCACCCATGTCGTGAAAGATGCCGGGCATGGAGCTTTGCGTCAGCCAATTTTACATACCCCAAGGGGGTATTTTGATTATATACCCCTATAGGGTATATGTCAAGCTGTTTTGCAGATAAATTTCATATGTCTGCAAGCGACCGGCAACGCCACGACTCAAACGGTTATTTTTATTATTTTGCATTTTTTGTTGCAATAAAAACGGGGGTTTGTTATAATAACCTCACGAAGCAGAACCAAATTAAAAATTTGCGGATATGGTGGAATTGGCAGACACGTTAGATTTAGGATCTAATGCGCAAGCGTGCAGGTTCAAGTCCTGTTATCCGCACCAAGTTCTGACAGCCGCCATCAGGCGGCTGTCGGGGCTTTCAAAAGAGACCAAACAGGACTTGAACCTGTGAAGGTTTCGGCGTTTGGAAAATGTGCCGATGGCACATTTTTAGCCGAAAGCGCGAGACGGTTACTGCGGCGTAAGCCGTAGTCGTCGAAGCGGCCAGTATGCAAGGCGTGAGCCGCAGCAGACGGTCAGTCCTGTTATCCGCACCAAGTTCTGACAGCCGCCATCAGGCGGCTGTCGGGGCTTTTAAAAGAGATCAAACAGGACTTGAACCTGTGAAGGTTTCGGTTTTTGGATGACGGTAAATCGCACTGATTTTTGACTCAGGGAGTTTAGTGTGAAACATTACAGGAAAGGAACGATACCGGGTACAAAAGCTTATTTTTCATGGATTTTTGTGCGAAATGTGTATCGCATGGGCGATTAAAATGAGCAGAGAACTTGTCGAGGCAATCAAACGAAATACCGAAGTTTTATTTACGAATGCGGATATTATGCTGCAAACCTGTGATTTGGATTATGTGCTGTGTGACATGCCCTTATACAAGCATGTCTATCATATGTTCCATTCCTGCGATCAATGGTACATCAACCCGACGCAATATACCGAACCAAAATTCCACGTTCCGAACTTGAATTCATTGGATATACCGAGTGAAAAAAAGCTGTCCAAAGAAGAACTGGCAGCGTATCTTGCCGACATCCGTAAAAAAATCATGGAATATTTGGATTCACTCACGGATGAAATGCTGTACGATATACCCGAGGGGTGTTCCAATAACCGACTGTGCATGATTATTTCACAGTTTCGGCATTTTTATGCCCATTTGGGAAATATAAACGCTACGACGATCATCGAGACAAATCTGTGGCCGCGTGTCATTGGAACAAACGGTATGTGCGGCAAATCGACTGAGGGGCTATATGAATAGACAGCGGTACATGTTTGCTTCCACGGCTTCTGCATTTGAGAAGTGAGTTAGCCACGCAAGCATGTAGAAAAATGCCTGTCAAGCTGCTACTTGACAGGCATTTTTCTACATGCTGAAGCGAATGAGGACTTTCATTCGCTTTTAAATGTGAGATGAATTTACCTCTATTGATTATATTATACTAAATACCTAACTCTTCATCAGTAATTTCATTTTCTTCTTCATCATTATAAAATTCAGCATCTTTAAATTTTAAAATTTTTCTTAATATATTATTTGGAAAGCTGTGAATTAGAGCATTATAATATTCAGCTGAAGCATTATAATCAATTTTTGATTGTGCATATGCATTTTCTGTATCTCTAATTTGAGAAAGTAGTTCCATTACACTTTGATTTGCTTTTAGATCCGGGTAATTTTCTAATTCTATTTGAAATTGTTGTGCATTACGAATCACTTTAGTCTTTTTTGTACGTTTTTCAGCAACTCCTATTTGAACACTTTCTTCATGTGACATGTATTTATCAGCAACTTTATTTGCTTTTTCTAATAATCTTTCTGTTCTATCTTTAAAAATTTTAATATTACTAAATGCAGATTTAGTTTTTTGAAAAGCTTTCTGCATTAAATTATAATTTAAAATTAAAACTATAATTGTTGCAGTAATGATTCCTAAAATACATATTGCCCCCGGAAACGGCTCTGTTGTAGCCCCGGTTTCATCAGCCGGCATAAAAGTGGAAAAAATTAAAAGCCATAATAAACATCCGGCTAAGTAAGTTGCTAATATTTTTAGTATTTGTAATACGATATTTTCTTTCTTCATTTTTAACATCCTCTTTCATTATTTTTTATAGAAGTAATTTACACTTTCTAAATATTTCGTATTCGTTTTTATCCATGAACATCCAACTACAAATCTATTTATTTGAAACTTATATGTATCGTCTTTTGTTGTAATGGTCATTTTTCCTAAAATTGAAATATGACTTATCTTAAAGTCTATGATGTCTGTCCATGGTATTTCGATATACCCTTCTCCATTTCTAAGATAAATTTTTATACCTTGTTCATCAAAATAGAAAAAGTAAAATTCTGATTGTTCAAATTTTATATAAGTTTTCCATGGCGTTGGAACTACTGCGTTTGGCATTGGAATATTAGTTCCATAAATTATATTTTGAATTTTTTCTATATTGTACTTTTTTATAACATAATTTAATTGTTCTGTTATCATTTTTACAATCCACCTTTTTAATTTGAATTTATTTTATCACATATTCATTTTTTATCAATAAAATTTTTATAAAAACTACTTGATCATTTATAAATTTTATGTTCAAGCAAAATCATAAATGGATGGATATTTGTATCAATCGTTAAAGGCGTGAAAAAGTTGTAAAATCTACGTTATCTGCATTACATGGATGTTCTTAAGGGATCGTGCATTCCCTAAGAACATCTTTTTTGTTTAAAATTCAATCTGTCCTAACGCACGGTATGATTTGTAAATAAATTATGAATTAGCGATTCAAATATTGACTAACAGTCATTTCTATGATATGCTTCTGTTTGAAAAGTGACTGATAGTCATTTATGGAGGCGCGCATATGGGCAAAAGGGCGTTTAATAAAAATGAAAAATTCAAATCCCTGCTCGAATCCGCATATGAACTTTTCGAGAAAAAAGGCTCGCATTTGGTGTCTATCGATGACATTGTAAAGCGGGCGGGCGTTGCAAAGGGGACGTTTTATCTATACTTTAAGGATAAATACGATCTGATTTCCAAGCTGATATTGGATAAAGCCTCCAAGTTTATGACCGCCGTGGAGTTTGAGCAGGGCGAAATCAGGAGCGCGGAGGATTTTAAGCACCACATCCAAACCTACATTGATTTTTTGATCAAATTTCTTGAAGAAAACCGAACGCTTGCATTGCTGATCGACAAAAATGTAAATATTTGCATAGAAGCTGTTATAGAAAATCGAACAGGACCGCTCAAACAGTTATATGATGAAATATACCGGTATTTTTTAAAGCTGGGAAGCGACGAGACGGCCATCGGCATCCGACTGTATCTCTATATCGATATGATCGTATCCGCATGCTGCAACGCCATTCTTTATGAAAAGCCGTATTCTCTCGAGCAGCTGAAACCGCAGCTTTGCACGATCGTCGGAAATTTAACCAATATCGCAGGTGACCAAAATTGAGAAAAATTGCATTATGGGAGGCAAGGCATCCGAAAATCGTGGTGACGGTCGCGGTTCTTTTGCTGATTCCGTCCATCATCTGTTTTTTCGCGACAAGGGTCAATTACGATATTATGTCCTATCTTCCCGACACGCTCGACTCCGTCAAGGGCGAGCAGGTGCTTGACGAAACCTTTAACAACGCGGGTATTTCGATCATCGTTGTAGAGGATATGCCGTCCAAGTATGTCGCCGCCTTAAAAAGCGAGATCGAAAAGGTGGACGGCGTCGCATCCGTCATGTGGGCGAATGATCTTGCGGATATATCCATTCCCGTAAGCATTCTGCCTGACGTCTTAAAGGATGTTTTTTACAGTTCGGACGGAAGCAAAACCATGATGCTGGTGCAGTACAGCAACCCCGGTTCGTCCGATGAAACGCTGGACGCGATTGCGCAGATCAAGGGCCTCATGAACGAAAAGACCGTGATCAGCGGGCTTTCCGCCATCGTCGAGGACACGAAGGAGCTCTGCGACAAGCAGGCGCCGATCTATGTCTGCTTCGCCGTATTTTTGGCGCTTGTGGTCATGTCTTTGATGATGGAGTCGTGGGTACTGCCCTTTATCATTCTTGCGGCTCTTGCAATGGCGATCGTTTACAACATGGGTACCAATATTTTCCTTGGGGAAATCTCCTTTGTGACCCAGGCCATAGCCGCCATTTTACAGCTTGGCGTCACAATGGACTATTCGATTTTCCTCTTGGACAGATACGAGGAGGAAAAACCGAAATACGCCGACCGCACAGAGGCCATGTCCGTCGCTGTGGCCAAATCTCTGACCGCGCTGATGGGTTCGTCGCTTACCACGATTTTCGGCTTCTTAGCGCTGTGTTTTATGCAGCTTCGCCTCGGTTTCGACATCGGCTTTGTCATGGCCAAGGGCGTTGTATTCGGCATATTGACCGTTATTTTTGTCCTGCCGGAACTCATCCTGCTCTTCGAGGACGTCATCAACCGATACCAACACAAAAACCTGATGCCGAATTTTTCCAAGCTCAATGGCCTTGTCTACAAGCGCAGAAAGGTTTTGGCCATTATCTTTGTCGTGCTGTTGATCCCCGCATATTTCGTGCAGAGCAAGGCGGAGCTTTACTACAGCATGGATAAGGCGTTGCCCGCAGACCTCATCTCCGTGCAGGGACTCAACAAGCTGAAAACCGATTTTAATATGGCGTCTACGCACTTTATCATTTTTGACGACAATATGCCGACGGGCAAAATCATAGAAATGGAAAATGAGCTCCGAAGCGTAGAGGGCGTAAGCTCTATGCTTGCGTATAATGATTTTGTCGGTCCCGCGATCCCCGATAGCATCATCCCCGACAGCCTTCTGAAAATCTGCAAGGCGGACGGCTTACAGCTGATGATGGTCAATTCCGAATATGCCACGGCAACGGATGAGTTGAACGCCCAGGTCGCACAGCTGGAAAAAATCGTGCGATCCTATGACGAAAACGCCTTTGTCACGGGCGAGGGGGCAATCGCAAGGGATTTGATCACGACCACGAACCGGGACTTCACCGTCACCGGCATTCTCTCCGTTGCGGCTATCTTTATCCTGATTGCCATTTGCTTTAAATCCATCTCTCTTCCGATCATTCTGACGCTTTCCATAGAGCTTGCCATTTGGATCAATCTTTCGATTTCCGTCCTTTCGGGCGTGCAGATGTCCTTTGTAGACCCAACCGTTATCAACTGCGTACAGCTTGGCGCAACGGTCGACTACGCCATTTTGCTTACAACAAGGTTTAAAGAGGAACTGGGTAGAAATGTGGGCAAAAAGAACGCCATATTAAACGCTATGGCCGCCGCAGAAGTTTCCATTTTGCAAAGCGCAACCGTTTTCTTTGTAGCGACCTTCGGCGTGTACCTGATTTGCGACATTTCCATTATCAAGGGAATATGCGCCCTGCTTGCAAGGGGATCTGTAATCAGCGCGATCGTCATTATCCTGTTCCTTGCGCCGATCCTCTGTATAGGCGAGGGGCTCATTTCCAAAACGAGCTTCAAGTGGAGAAAAAAGCAACCGAGCGTTGACGGTGAAAATCAAAATACAGATTCGGGGGAGTTCAACCATGCGTAAACAAACAGTCTTGAAATCCATAAGCATAGCGCTTGCGGCAGTCCTTGCCGTGACGTCGTTTGCGGGTTGCTCCAAAAAGGCAGCAACGGATAACGAAATCCTTTTGGACGATTCCGGCGAAAAGAAATACGTTGAGCAAAATTACGAGCGTATTGCGGAAAATGTCAGAAAAGAGGAAACGGTTTACGTCAACCTGAAAAAAGACGGCAGCGTGGAGCAGGTGAGCGTTACGGATTGGCTGCATACCGACACGCCACAGACGAAAATTAAGGATACAAGCTCTTTAAAAGACGTAAGAAATATCAAGTCTTTGGCTGAAGCGCATAAGGACGGCGATTTTCTGTACTGGAATATGGATACGACCGACCTGTATTACAGCGGAACGACCGACCAAAAACCGCCCGTTCAATTTCAAATCACGTATTACCTGGACGGCGCGGAAATCAGCGCGGACGATATAGCGGGAAAATCGGGCAATGTCAAAATGGTCATAAAAGCGGAAAACACGCTGAAAAGAAACGTCCGTATTGATTCCAAAAAATACACCGTTTGCTGTCCCATGCTTTTGGCGGGCGGTATGATCCTGCCGGAGGACGTCTTTACAAATATCAGCGTCGAAAACGGTTCGACGTTAAGCGACGGCGCGAAGCAGATCGCATTCTTTGTCGGCATACCGGGTATGGATGAAAGCCTCGGGCTGTCGTCGCTGCAATCATCCTTGATCGATGCGTCCATGTATTCGGACACGTTCACAATTACCGCACAAGCGCAAAACTTCCAACTCGGCAATATGATGTTCGCCGTCATGCCATTTTCTTCGCTTGGCTCTTTCGGCAACGGCAGTCTGCCCAACACGATCGATGAGGTCAAGGGCGTACTGTCCGATATTGAAAATATCCGCGCGGCAATGCATGGATTGGATCTCAATAAAATTATCAATATGCTGTATGGCGATTCCAATAAGATCGAGGATATGATGAACGCGGTAGAGGAGGCCGTGACGCTCTATTCGCAGAATGAAAAGCTGATCAAAACCTTCGGCAAATATATGACGCAGGAGAATCTGCAAAAGCTCGGCAAATTGGTCGACGATCTCGAAAATGCGGATTTGGAACAAATCTCCTCTACGCTCAACGACCCCGCCGTTCAGGTATTGCTGAAGCTCCTTCCGAACCTTTCCGCGAGCTTTTCGGATCTTTCCACGATTGCAAACGATTTAAACGACGTTATGCCGATCATGCAGGCCATGTCGCAGGATATGGATGACCCCAAAGTTAAAGCCTCACTCGAACAACTGCCCCAAACGCTTGAAAAGCTCAAATCCATACTTGCAGTCATGGAACAGAATCAGGATATGCTGGAGATGGTCGGCAGTCTTGCCGATGCGGACAACTCCAAAAAAATAGACGCCATTATGAAGACCGCCGAAAAATATACGGGCGCTGCAAATCTTTCGGAAGCGCAGACCAAGGCGCTGACGGGCAGAATGAAGGAATGGCTGACCTTCGGCATGGAGTACGACATATTTACAACGAAAACGGACTCGGAAAAATCATCCGTTCTTTTCACCTATAAGACCGAGGCAATCGAAGTGCCTGTAACAGCTGTCCAAACCGCGCAGGAAACGCAGGAGGTTGGCTTCCTACAAAGAATCAAAAATATGTTCCGATAAAAGCAAAAGAACAGCCGCACGCTTTACAGGCGTCGGCTGTTCCTTTTGGCAGGGGGTCATTTTGGCCACACGATCTTTCCGTTTATGATGGTCGCCCGCACTGAGGAAGCGATCTCAAACGGATTGCCGTCATAGATCACCAAATCAGCGTCTTTGCCGACCTTTAAACTGCCCAGTCGGTGATCAACGCGGCAGATACGCGCCGCATTGATCGTGATGGCGCATAACGCCGCAAATTTATCCATGCCCTCCTTTGCCGCCAGCGCCGCGCACAGCGGCAGATATTGAATACGGGATACGGGGTGATCCGTCGTCAGCGCGACGCGCACGCCCGCTTTTTGCAGGATACCCGGCGTTTTAAAGTCCGAAAGGCTGACTTCATCCTTTGTGCGCGAAGCAAGCGACGGGCCGACAATGGCGGGGAATCCGCTTTCGGCGATTTCTTCTGCAATCAGATGACCCTCCGTGCAGTGGTCTAAGGTCAAATCCAACCCGAACTCCTTTGCTATACGGATGGCCGTGAAAATATCGTCTGTGCGGTGGACGTGCGCCTTTAAGGGGATCTTTTTCTCGAATAGCTCTCTATAGCACTCCATACCGAAGGTTTTTTCGCCCGATCCGTCGTTTTCAAAATATTCTCTTGCCAAAAAGAACTCCTCGCGAATGAGCGAAGCGATGCCCATGCGGGTGGAGGGAATATTGCCGTTCATGCCGTAATTGGTCATCGGGTTTTCGCCGAATGCGAGCTTGATGGCGGCAGGGGCTAGGACGATCATATCGTCGATACGCCGCCCGTCCGTTTTGATAAACGCAAACTGCCCGCCGATTGCATTGGCGCTTCCGGGGCCTACCATAACGCCCGTAATTCCCACGGCCAACGCGTTGTGAAACGCGCTGTCCATGGGGTTGATTGCGTCGATGGCGCGCACGCAGGGCGTGATCGGATTTGTTCCCTCGTTGCTTTCGTCGCCCTGCGCGGTTCGCTTTTCCTCGGCGATGCCGATGTGGCTGTGTGCGTCGATAAAACCGGGGAATACCCTTAAATCTTGCGCGTTCAAAATCTCCATACGTTCGGTCGGGTCGATTTTTTCCGCAATTTCCAAAATTTTCCCGTCCCGTATGAGTAGATCGGCGCGAAGCGGTTGCTCCGTTTCCATGGTATACAGCAATCCGTTTTGAATCAATAGCATAAAATGTTTTTCTCCTTCTTGAATTTCTATGCATAGTTTCTCACAGATGCGGCAAACTATCCTTGTAAACAGAAAGAAGGTGAAACCATGAGCAACAATCAGAACAACCAAAACAATCAGAACAACCAAAACCAGAATAACCAGAACAACCGCAACAACAAGAACAACCAAAACCAGAACAACCGCAATAACCAGAACAACCAGAACCAGAAGCAGCAGGATCGATAAGTTAAGCGAAGCAACATGACCTTTTGAAAAACGACTTCCGCCGTGATTTTGACGGTGCGAAGCCGTTTTTCATTATATGAAAGCGTAAAAATAAGACCGCCGTTCCCGTTTTCGGTCGGCGGTCTTGCTTTATCAATTTACGGAATCAGACCTCGGCGATGATTTCTACTTCGACAAGCACGTCTTTGGGGAGCGCCGCGGCGGCAACGCAGGAGCGTGCGGGCTTGGAGGTGAAATAGGTCGCATAGATACTGTTAAAAACGGCAAAATCCGACATATTTTTCAAAAAGCAGGTGGTTTTAATGACCTTGTCATAGGAAGAACCTGCCGCCTCCAAAATTGCGCCGATATTTTTGCAGACCTGCTCGGTCTGCCCTTCAATTGTGTCCGCCTCGACTTCGCCGCTTGCGGGATTGATCGCGATCTGTCCGGATGCGTACAAAATACCGCCGACGAGCTTTGCCTGCGAATACGGCCCGATGGCCTCGGGCGCTTTGTCTGTGTGCAATGTTTCAATCATATCGATTACCTCCGAAAATCAAAATGGTTTAATCAAAAAGCCGCGTTCGGTCAACGCGTTTTGAATCGCCGCAATATGTTCAAAATTCCGCGTTTCCAAAACAAGGCGCAAATAACAGCCGTTGATGTCCGAACCCTCGGACGCTCTTTCGTGATGGACGGAAATAATGTTGCCGCCCTCTTTGGCGATGGTGCGCGCAACGCCCTCCAACTGCCCGGGCTTATCCAAAAGTTCTATCGTCAAAGAGCAGGTGCGGCCGGACTTCAGAAGCCCTCGCTCGATCACGCGGGAAAGAATGGTCACATCGATGTTACCGCCCGAAACCAGACAGCAAACCTTTTTGCCGCGCAGATCGATTTTGTTGAACATAGCCGCCGCCACGGAAACCGCGCCCGCGCCCTCCGCGATCAGCTTTTGCTGTTCGATGAGCGCCAAGATCGCCGCGGCGATCTCATCGTCGGTGACCGATACAATGCCGTCAACATATTTTTGGCAGATCGAGAAGGTGAGGTCGCCCGGTTCTTTAACGGCGATACCGTCCGCAATGGTCGAAACCTCGTCGAGCCGTTCGATTTGCCCATCGGCAACGGAGCGCAGCATACTCGGTGCGCCGCTTGCCTGCACGCCGTAAACCTTTACATTGGGATTGAGCGCCTTGATCGCGAAAGCGACGCCCGAAATCAGACCGCCGCCGCCGACGGGGACGATAACCACGTCCACATCGGGCAGTTGCTCCAAAATTTCCAAACCGATCGTGCCTTGCCCCGCAATGACGTCCTCATCGTTAAAGGGGTGAATAAAGGTATAGCCTTTTTCCTCCTTTAATTCCAGCGCACGCTTGTATGCATCGTCGTAAACGCCTTCCACAAGACAAATGTCTGCGCCGTATTTGCGCGTGGCTTCCACTTTCGAGATCGGCGCGCCGTCGGGCAGGCAGATCAAAGAGGGGATGCCGCGCTTGGTCGCGGCAAGCGCCACGCCTTGTGCGTGGTTGCCCGCAGAGCAGGCGATCACGCCGCGCGCCTTTTCTTCATCGGATAACTGGGAGATTTTATACGCCGCGCCGCGCACCTTAAACGAACCTGTTACCTGCAGGTTTTCCGTTTTCAGATGCACTTCGCAATCGGGATTGATGTTCGGCGCCAGGATCATATTGGTAGGACGAATGACGTCTTTTAATTGAAACGAAGCGTGGTAAACTTTGTCTAAAGTCAGCATATTCTGTCTCTCTTTCCGTCAAGAATACAAAATATTATACTACTTTACTGCAAAAAAGCAACAAAAAAGTCCAACAAACTCCGGGAAGAATCCCAACTAATTATTGATAATTTTTCACGAGGCTGTTATAATAGGTAAAAATTTGTAAATCAGTTTGATTTCGGGAGACACAAAAGCTATGGAAGCAACGCAGAATAAAAAAATCGTTTTAAGCGCCATTCAACCGACGGGGACGCCCACGCTCGGCAATTATTTGGGTGCGCTCAAAAATTGGAAAACCATGTCGGCGGATTACGAATGCTTTTACGCGGTAGCGGATCTGCATTCCATTACGGTGCGCCCCGAACCTGCGCTTCTGCGCCGCCGCACGCTCGAAATGTATGCGCTGCTTTTGGCGATCGGCCTTGACCCGAAGGAAAATACGGTTTTTGTGCAAAGCCATGTTCCCGCGCACGCCCAGCTTGCATGGATCTTGAATTGCTATGCGCAGTTCGGCGAGGCGGCGCGCATGACCCAGTTTAAAGACAAAAGCGAAAAGCATCCCGAAAATGTTAACGTCGGGCTGTTTGCCTATCCGATGCTTATGGCGGCGGACATCCTCCTGTATCAGGCGGATTATGTACCCGTCGGTCACGATCAAAAGCAACACTTGGAGATCACCCGCGATATTGCGGAACGATTTAACGGCATTTACGGGCAGACCTTTAAAGTCCCCGAACCGTTTATCGGCAAGGCGGGGGCGAATATAAAATCCCTGCAAGACCCGACGCAGAAAATGAGCAAGTCCGACCCGAACGCAAAAGCGTTTATTTCGATGCTCGACGACGCCGACGCCATTGTGCGCAAAATCAAGAGCGCGGTGACCGATTCGGAGTCTTATGTGCGGTACGCCGAGGGCAAGGACGGCGTCAATAATTTGATGGGTATTTACGCTTGCTGCACGGGGCGTTCTTACGAACAGATCGAGCAGGAATTCGCAGGCAAGGGCTATGGGGACTTTAAAGCGGCTGTCGCAGAAGCCGTTGTGGAGGAGCTTAGACCCGTGAAAACCGAATTTGACCGTCTGATTGACGATAAGGCGTACTTGACCGCCTGTATGCAAGAGGGCGCGGAGAAGGCCTCGTATTTTGCCGGCAAAACCCTGCGCAAGGCCATGAAAAAAGTCGGTTTTTATCAGTTTTAAAGCAAAAGAGGATACAGCAATGTCAATTGAACGCGTGCGCGGCTTTTTCGCGCAATACGGCATGGAAGATCGGATTTTGGAGTTTCCCGTATCCAGCGCGACGGTGGAGCTTGCCGCACAGGCGCTGCATACCGAGGGGAGGCGCATTGCAAAATCCCTGTCCTTTTCCGTGGACGGCAAGCCGATTTTGGTCGTACTGGCGGGCGACGCGAAGATCGACAACCCGAAGTTTAAAGCACAGTTTCACCAAAAGGCGAGTATGTTGCCGCCCGACCGTGTGGAGGCCGAGATCGGGCATGCGGTCGGCGGGGTTTGTCCCTTTGCCGTAAATGCGGGGGTCAAGGTGTATCTTGATGTCTCCTTAAAGCGCTTTGAGACGGTGTTTCCCGCCTGCGGCAGCGCCAACAGCGCGATAGAGCTTCGTTTGGAGGAGCTGGAGCGGCTTTCGGGTGCTTCTGCCTGGGTCGATGTGGGCAAGCTCCCGACAGACGAATCTGTGTAAACGCCAAATGCAATTTTGCTGTTTTTTGAGCCGACGGTTTGTCGGCTCTTTTTTCGCCTGAGTAGGGGAAACGTCTGCGAGCTTCTGAAATCTTGGGATCTTATGATAATTTTTTTAAAAATGATTGACTTTTTCGCCGTTTTTCACTATATTTGTACCATACCATTCCGCATGCTTCGCCATGTGACTTCTATCGGTTGGAAAGGGGCTGCATAATTGGAAAAAAACGCAGTGATTATTGATTTAAAGAACATTTCCGTCAGCTTTGACGGGCAGCCGATTCTCAAGAACCTGAATCTCTATATTCGAGACGGAGAATTCATTACGCTGCTCGGCCCTTCCGGCTGCGGAAAAACAACGACGCTCCGCATTATCGCAGGCTTTTTGGAGCCGGACAGCGGCGAGGTCGTATTTGAGGGAAAAGTAATCAACGGTATGCCTGCATATAAGCGGCAGGTCAATACCATTTTTCAGCGTTATGCACTTTTTCCGCATCTGAATGTGTATGAGAACATAGCGTTCGGGCTCAAACAGCAAAAACTGCCGAAAGAGGTGATCCGAAAAACGGTCGAAGAAATGCTTGCGCTCGTCAATCTGAAAGGATTTGAAAAGCGCAGCGTCGCTTCGCTTTCGGGCGGGCAGCAGCAGCGTGTTGCCATTGCACGCGCGTTGGCTGTAAAGCCGCGCGTACTGCTTTTGGATGAGCCGCTCGGCGCGCTCGACTTAAAGTTGCGCAAGGATATGCAGGTAGAGCTCAAAGCCATTCAGAAGCGGCTGGGCATAACGTTTATTTATGTTACGCACGATCAGGAGGAAGCCCTTTCCATGTCGGACACCATCGTGGTCATGGACAACGGGGAAATCCAGCAGATCGGCACGCCTACCGATATTTATAATGAGCCGAAAAACGCCTTTGTCGCGGATTTCATCGGCGAAAGCAATATTTTGGACGGCATTATGCACGAGGACTTTTCCGTGGAATTCCATGGAATGCGTTTCCAGTGCGTGGATAAGGGCTTTGGCAGCGAAGAACCCGTTGACGTTGTCATCCGACCCGAGGATGTGGACATCGTGCCGCCCGACGCGGGTATGCTCAGAGGCACGGTCACATCCGTAACCTTCAAGGGCGTTCACTATGAGATCATTGTGGACATTCGCGGCTTTAAGTGGATGATCCAGACGACCGCGTATGCGGCTGTCGGCGACGAGATTGGGCTTTCCATCAAGCCCGAGGAAATTCAGGTCATGAAAAAGAGCGCGTATTCCGGCCTTTACGGCGACTACAGCTCGTTCAGCGAGGAATTTGACGAGCTTTCCGACCCGCAGGCGCAAACGGAAGAGAATGCGGCGGAGGAGAGCCTATGAAAAAGACCTCTCTGCGCGCAAAGATATTGAACGCGCCGTATATCGTTTGGGCGATTTTGTTTATTCTCGCGCCGATGTTCATGGTCGTGTTTTATGCGCTGACCGACCGCAGCGGCAGCTTTACGCTCCAAAATATCACCGCGCTTGCGGTGTATAAGGAGACCTTCGGCCGTTCTATCGGCTATGCAGCGGTCGCCACGGCGGTCTGTCTTTTGATCGCCTATCCGCTCGCATACATTATGGCGCGCTCGAATGCATCCAAACAGCGCACGCTGATGCTGCTTATTATGTTGCCGATGTGGATGAACTTCTTGATCCGTACCTATTCCTGGATCAGCATTCTTGCCAATACCGGCATTATCAACTCTCTGTTGCGCGCTTTGGGACTCGGACCTGTGCAGCTCATCAACACACCCGGCGCGGTCATTTTGGGTATGGTGTACAATTATCTGCCCTACATGATTTTGCCGATTTATTCCATTATGTGCAAGCTCGATTACAGTCTTGTGGAGGCTGCGCAGGATCTCGGATGCAGCAGTCGTTCCGTTTTAAGGCGTGTGATTTTCCCGCTGTCCCTGCCCGGGGTGGTTTCGGGGATTACCATGGTATTTGTGCCGTCGGTCAGCACCTTTTATATCAGTCAAAAGCTCGGCGGCGGCAAATTCCTGCTGGTGGGCGACTCGATCGAAATGCAGTTCCAGACGTCTTACAACTACAACCTCGGCGCGTCGCTTTCTTTGGCGCTGATGGTGATGATTTTGGTTTGTATGGTCGTCATGAACCGCTTTGCCGACGAGGATGAGGGGGCGATAATCCTATGACCGGACGAAAAAAGGTACTGCCCAATCTGTATATCGCCCTGATCATGCTCTTTTTGTATGCGCCGATGCTCGTGATGATCGTGCTGTCCTTTAACAGCTCCGTGAGTACCAGCGTGATGTCGGGATTCTCTTTGAAATGGTATGCGGAAGTTTTCCGTGACCGAACCACGCTCCATGCGCTTTATAATACGCTTGTGCTTGCCGTGTTTTCCTCTTTGATCGCGACGGTCATCGGCACGGTTGCCGCCGTGGGGCTGTACGGCATGAAAAAGAAGTGGCTGCGCAGCATGGTACTGACCGTGACCAATATCCCGATGATGAATCCCGAGATCGTCATGGGCATTTCGCTCATGCTGTTGTTTGTGTTTGTCGGCAATTTGGTCGGAAAAACGGACGTTTTGGGTTTTCCCACCATGCTCATCGCGCATATCACGTTCAACCTGCCGTATGTGATTTTGTCCGTTTTGCCGAAGCTGCGCAAAATCGACCCGCATCTTGCGGAAGCGGCGCAGGATCTCGGCTGTACGCCCGTATCCGCATTTTTTAAGGTGGTTTTGCCCAATATTTCTTCGGGGATCATCACGGGGCTGATGATGGCGTTCACGCTGTCTTTGGACGATTTTGTGATCAGCTACTTTGTCAGCGGACCGCAGTTCCAAACGCTGCCCATCGTGATTTTCTCCATGACGAAAAAGCACGTCAAACCCGATATGTACGCACTTTCCACGTTGATTTTCGTCTCGGTACTGTTGCTTTTGGTGATTATGAACATTTCGCAGGATCGTGCGGAAAAGAAGCGCAGGGCCTGATAAGCCTTAGACAAGGAGGAACTTCCATGAAAAAACTGCTTTCTGTTCTTTTGGTTCTGTCGGTTTTCGCCGGACTTTTCAGCCTTTCGGGCTGTGGCGGTAATGTGGCGCACATCGATGCCGAGAAGCTGATCGGGAATTATGATGTTGAGGAGCTTCGCGGCACCCAAATGAACTTCTATACCTGGGGCGAATATATATCGGACGGCTCTGAGGGACTGCCGGATGTGGTCGCCGATTTTGAGCGCATTACGGGCATCAAGGTAAACGCGACGACCTATGCCTCCAATGAGGATCTCTATGCAAAGCTCAAGGCGGGCGGCGCAAGCTACGATGTGATCGTGCCGTCCGACTATATGATCGAGCGCATGATCTTAGAGGGACTTCTCCAAAAGCCGAATTTTGAGAATATCCCGAATTATCGCTTTATCTCGGATGAATACCTCGACCTTTTCTTTGACCCGAGCAACGAGTACAGCATTCCGTATACGGGCGGCATGGTCGGGCTTATTTACAACACGACCCGCGTAACGGAAGCGCCCGACAGCTGGAGTGTTTTGTGGGATGAAACCTATGCGGGGGATATGCTGACCTTTAACAATCCCCGCGACGCGTTCGGCATTGCACAGTGCCTGCTCGGGCAGTCTTTGAATACGACCAATCCGGACGACTGGTACGCGGCTGCGGAAAAGCTCAAGGAACAAAAGCCCCTGCTGCAATCCTATGTCATGGACGAGGTGTTCGACAAAATGGAGGGCGGCGAGGCGGCCATTGCCCCGTATTACGCCGGGGATTATCTTGCCATGGCGGCTGTGAATCCCGACCTTGCCTTTGTGTATCCGAAAGAGGGTACGAATGTTTTCGTAGATTCTATGTGCATTCCCGTCGGCGCGAAGAACAAGGCCGCTGCCGAGCTGTTCATCAATTATATGTGTGAGCCGGAGGTTGCGCTTGCCAATGCGGAATATCTGCGTTATCTCTGCCCCAACACGGCGGTTTTGGAGGATGAACGCTACACGCTCAAAGGCAATCCGATCCTCTATCCGACCGCGGATTTCAAAACCGAGTATTTCCACAACCTGGATCAGGATACGCTCGATTTGATGTCCAAGCTGTGGAATGAAGTCAAGCTCGCTTAAACGCGAAAATCGGTAAGTGGCTTTAGGTGAACCTATGGAAGAAGAAGCAAAAGTAAATCTCGATATACCCGCGCTGCCCTATTTTTCGTTTGGGAATGTCTACACGGGAAGCTGCGGCGGCGCTTTTCGGTATCGAATAAAAAAAGAGGGGGATAGCCTGCTTGCTTCGGTGTGGTACGCAGATGTATGCTGCGAGCTTGCCGAGGACAAGACGGAAAAGACGTTTCCCGAAACCGACGAGGGACGCCACGCTTGTGTTCTGTGGATCGAAGACCTCGCGAAATAAGCCGGAAAGTGACTTCTTGGGAGCGTTTGTCTTTTCAATAAATTCTTCGCAGCGGCGGCTGACCGCACCCAAAACGGCGCTGTATTGACAAAATGCCAAAAAAAGTGTAAAATTAGTGCATTCCTTTGTGGTTTTTCGGCATATAGCACAAAGATGTATGTGCAAATAGGATTTGTTTTGCGCCGCACGGGCGGCGAATACAGTATCTCGGGCGATCAACATGAAGATTTTAAGGAAATTTCAAAAAACCATTGTTCTGTTGCTGAAGCTGTGTCTGTTCACGAGCTTGTTTGCGACGTTCTTTTTGGTATTCGGCAGCCAATATCCGTGGCTTCTGCACCGTTCCCGTACCGCCGCCATCACCATGCTGACCTTTGCGGTGTTCGGCTTTGCATTGATGGGCGTGTACGGCGGCTACAGCATCGGGGTCAACAAGAGCAAGCCTATTATCCAGTCCATGACGATTTCGGCATGGATCACGGATGTGCTGACGCATTTGGAACTCTGCATCATGAATACCAATGCGGCCAATAACCCGACCTTTCAGTACGAAAGACCCGATCTTTTGCTTCTGATCATGCTTGTGCATCTGATCTTGATCGTTTTCTTTGCCTATTTCGGCAACTATGTGTATTTTACGATCAATTCTCCCGAGAAATGCTGTGTTGTCACGTCGTCGAAAATCGCCGTGAACAACATCCTGCCCAAGATCAGCAAATATAAAAAGCAATATAAGATCACCGATGTGGTTTTGTACACGGATGATAAATTATTCGACATTATCGCGCGCTCCGATACGGTGTTCCTTTACGACGTGCCCATTACGACGCGCACGATGCTCATCGAGTATTGCTACGCGACCAATAAGAATATCTACTACAACTTTGAAATGTGCGATGTGGTTTCTCTGCGCGGGAAAACAAGCATTTTGGACGACAAACCCCTGATTTATTCTCCGGTCAAAAGTCTGACCGCCGAGCAGCAGATCGCAAAACGCACGATGGACTTGGTCACTTCCGCGCTTGGACTTCTGCTCTTAAGCCCGCTGATGCTGTGCTGTGCGATCGCCATCAAAGCGGAGGATCACGGCAAGGTCTTTTTCAAGCAAAAGCGCGCTACGAAGGACGGCAAGATTTTTGAGGTCTACAAGTTTCGCACCATGCGCGAGGAAGGCTCTGTCAACCGCTCCGTCACCAGTGATGACGACCGCATCACAAAGGTCGGCAAAATTCTTCGCAAGTTCCGTATTGACGAATTGCCGCAGCTGATCAATATTTTCAAGGGCGAAATGAGCCTTGTCGGACCGCGTCCCGAAATGATTGAAAATGTCGATGAGTATACCCAGGAGCTTCCTGAATTCAGCTATCGCCTGCGCGTCAAAGCGGGGCTTACGGGATTTGCGCAGGTCGCGGGCAAATACAATACCTCTCCGAAGGACAAGCTCGTAATGGATTTGATGTATATTGACCATTACAGCTTTTTAAGCGACATCAAACTGATTTTACAGACGCTGACCGTCTTTTTAAAGGCGTCCGACAGCACCGAGGCGTTTAAGCAAAGCGAGGAATCCGATTTCTTCACGTCGGAGGAGGAATCCCCGAAAGCGGACGAATCCGCTCTTCCCGCCGAAGGAAGCGCCAAAGACGACGTTTCCGCCGTGCAAGAGCCTGACGAGCAGGAATAAAAAAGCGAAAAGCCGTCCCGTATGCGGACGGTTTTTGTTGTTTCCTTGCATTTGCATTTTTGTGATCGCCGGATTTTCGGAAAGGCATTGCAAGTCTTTTCCGTTTATGCTAAAATCACAGTATAAAATTTACGGGGGAAATGACCATGCTGAAAACAGAAATACGTTCTCTGCGAAAAAATGTGAACCGCGCGACGGCCATTATGTTTATTGTACAGCTGTTCGGCGCACTGGGCGCGGGCTTCTTTTTCGTGGTGCAGAACGTCTTGGGGGTGCAGCATATCCTTGGGGCGACCGAGCCGCAGAATGAGAATATTCTTTGGTTCATTCTCTTTTGGGCGACGGATTTCTTCTTTGTGGTGATGGCGGTCGTGCTGTCGTATCTGATCGCGGGGCTGCCCGCAGTTGCGCCGGCATTTGCTTTAAGCGTTTATTTCGCCCACTTTGCGGGGACGCCTGTACCCGGCGTCGAAATGTACAAGGCCTATTTCGCTACGCCTATGCAAAACGGCGGCGGTGCGAATATCGGATATTTCGGGTATCTGATTTTGGCTGTTTTCCTTGCGTACTGTATCAAATATCTGTTCGTTGCATGGCATAACTGCAAAGTTTTTTTGGGCGGAAAGCTCGATCATTCCTTTGACAAAATGCGCGCAAAGGGTAAAAAACTGCCCGAAACCTTAACAGGCATCGGTATTTTGGAGCAGGTCGATCTCATCGTACTGATTTTGATTATGCCCGTTGCATCTGCGGCGTTGACCTTTCTTTTGATCCATTACGGCATTGAAATTCCGTTCCAGGCGCTCGGCGAAGCGCTGATTGCGCCCTTGACCTCGTTGTC
This sequence comes from uncultured Clostridia bacterium, assembly GCA_947628665.1. Lineage (GTDB taxonomy): Bacteria > Bacillota > Clostridia > Oscillospirales > Acutalibacteraceae > Fimenecus. The sequence goes on along the minus strand of CANRAU010000004.1, from coordinate 6,924 downwards.
GGGGACTTCCATTGTCCTTTGCGCTTTGGTCATGGGGCTTATGGTCGGCTTTGATTTGATCGGCCCTGTGTCGATGTCCGCTTTTTCGGTCGCCATTGCCGCGCTTGCGGCGGGAAACGCGCAATTGATGACGATCTACGGCGCATGCTTTGTGACCATCGGCTGGATTCCGCTGATGTGCGTGCTTTTGCAGAAAATCACCAAAAAAGGCGGTACGGCGGATACGGACGACTTCAACCTCGCTGTCAGCGGCCCCATTAACGCGTTCTTTGAGAACATCAAGTTGACGGTCGCCTTTGCGATGCCGTATGCGTATCGAAGCCCCTTGACCGTCATCCCGGGATTGATGCTCGGCTCAGCCGCCACGGGCGTGCTGACCGCGCTTTTCGGGATCACCAACACGGCGTATCTCACAGAACTGCCGAAGTACGGCAACGGCGAGACTTTTGCCGAAATGTTTGCGCGCGGCGAGCGGTATATTTCGTTCACACTGCCGCTTCGTTCCGGCGACTGGCTGCATTGCAGAATCCCGCTGTTTGTTTTGATTTTGTTGGGCGCGCTCATCGGCGGCGCTTGTATATTGCTTTTCAAAGAACTGGCGGTTCGCGGGCAAAAGAAGCGCGGTACATATGTGGAAAGCAGCGGCGACATTGTTTTGGAATTCCGCGCCTACGGGCAAAAGCTGTGGACGGATTTTAAAACCCTGCGCGGCAAGCTGCCCGCTGCCGAAGGAGAAGCCGTATCCGCAGAACCCGTGGAAGAAACACCCTTGCCGAAGTCCTGACGCACATCGGGGAAAACCGAAAAACACCTGCGGTGTTTATGAAAAAAGCAGTTGAATTTGCGTTCACTTTCGTGTATAATATGGAACAGATTCTTTACTGAGGACGGAACACAATGAAGTTAGGTATCGTCGGCTTGCCGAACGTCGGCAAGAGTACGTTGTTTAACGCGATCACCGACGCGGGCGCACAGTCGGCCAATTACGCTTTTTGTACGATTGAGCCGAATGTCGGCGTTGTCGCTGTGCCGGATGCGCGTTTGGATGCGCTTGCCGATATGTACAAACCGAAAAAGCTGACGCCCGCCGTCATTGAGTTTGTGGATATTGCGGGTCTGGTCAAGGGCGCGTCCAAAGGGGAGGGGCTTGGCAATAAGTTCCTTTCCCACATTCGCGAGGTTGACGCCATTATTCACGTTGTCCGCTGTTTTGACGATGACGATATTATCCATGTGGACGGCAGCGTCGATCCTCTGCGCGACATGGAGACCGTCAATTTGGAATTGATCCTTTCCGATTTGGAGATTCTCGACCGCCGTATCGACCGCAGCAAAAAGGCGATGAAGGGCGATAAGTCCTTGCAGCAGGAGGTCGCCTTTTTGGAGAGACTGCGCGCCGAGCTTGAAAATGGCGTGAATGCGCGTGCCGTTCCCATGACCGAAGAGGAGCGCGAGATCGCCAAAACGGTCGCGCTGCTTTCCGCGAAGCCCGTGATATACGCCTGCAACATGAGCGAAACGGATTTTGCAAGTCCCATTGCGTCGAACCCGCGCTATCAGGCCGTGTGCAAGATCGCGGCGGCGGAGGGTGCGGAGGTGCTTCCGATCTGTGCGCAGTTAGAGGCGGAGATCGCTTCGCTTTCTGCGGAGGAAAAGGCGATGTTCCTTTCCGATCTCGGCATTCAGCAGGGCGGGCTGGACTTGCTCATCCAGCGTTCCTACCGCCTTTTGGGTCTTATCTCTTACCTGACGGCCGGCGAACCCGAGGTGCGCGCCTGGACGATCACCAAGGGTACGAAAGCGCCGCAGGCGGCGGGCAAGATCCACAGCGATTTTGAACGTGGCTTTATTCGTGCGGAGGTCATTTCTTTTGACGAGCTGATGGCCTGCGGCTCGATGCAGGCGGCAAAGGAAAAGGGGAAGATCCGCTCGGAGGGCAAGGATTATGTTATGCAGGACGGCGATATTGTGCTGTTCCGCTTCAATGTCTGATTTTTCGCGATTTCCATTTTTTACTTTACCCATACAAAAACGGCTTTTTCAATATGAAAAAGCCCAAATATGCGCTTGTAGCTCAGCTGGATAGAGCGTCAGACTCCGACTCTGAAGGCCGCTGGTTCGAATCCAGTCAAGCGCGCCATACCGCCGAAACGATATGTTTCGGCGGCTTTTTCTATATGCGCTCCGTGCGGCTCGCATAATGTGCAGAGCCGCATAAATTTTCCTTGTCATTTGCTGCTGCCTATGGTATCATGTTAAAAATATTCGCTCACACCGCCCGCATGTTTTGCGCGCATTTTGTATGCGCAGAGGAAACCAACATGAAAGAAAACTTCCGTTACATGCTTTTCAATTGGATCAAGTGGGACAAAAAAGGGCTGTTGTTCTTTTGGATTCGCGTGCCTGCGCTCGTCCTGCAGCCCATTCTTATGGCTTATATTCCGAAGGCCATCATTGACTGCATCGTGCAGGGCGCGACGATCGGCAGACTGACGCTGGTTGTGGCGTTGCTGAGCGCCTGCGTTGCGCTGACGACATGGCTCGTGCCGTTCATGCAGGAGCTGCTGTTGGGCAGCGCGAGGATCATACGGATGCGCTATGCCGTAATTGCCTTTCGGAAAAACCTGCGCACGGCGTATATACATATCGAAAGCCTGGACGGGCGGGAAAAGAATAAACGAGCCATGGAATTTTACAGGAGCTATTATTCTTCTTCGGCGGACTTTATCGAAACCTGCAATCAGAGCGTCGTGTGTCTTGTGGGTGTCGTAACGTCCCTTGCGCTGATTTACAAAATCAACATCGGCATGATTTTGATTATCCTTGCCACCTGCGTAGGGGAATTTTTTCTTTTAAAGCTGCTCAATCGGGCGGAAAAGCGCATTAAGGATAAAAGAAGCGGCATTTTTGTAAAGTTTGATTATTTCTACACACTCAGCAGAGACGCGGCCGCCGCAAAGGATATCCGATTGTATGGGTTTGCCGACTACTTTGTCTATTGTATCGCAAAGCTGATTCGGGAGTTGGAGGCGACAGTTTCCCAATATATGCACCAAAGTATGCAGGAAAGCGCGGCAAGGGCGCTGCTGAATTTGATTCGGGAGCTTGTGGCCTATGTGTATTTGACATATCTGACCTGTCGCGGCAGACTTTCGGTTTCGGACTTTATTTTCTATTTCGGCATCATCACGGGATTTTCCAACTGGATTCTGAACGCCGTTTTTTATTATGCGAATTTGGAACGCTGCTGCAACGACTGCGCCGCTTTTCGCGCGTTCGTCGAAAGTGCGGAGGAGAGCACGGACATGCCGGATTTGAAATTGGATGACGTTACATCCATCGAATTTAAAAATGTGTCTTTTACTTATCCGTCGGCCGAACAAAGCACCATCCGCAATATGTCCTTTACAGTGAAACGCGGTGAAAACATAGCCATCGTCGGCGAAAACGGTGCAGGTAAGACCACGGCCATTAAGCTGCTGTGCGGTCTGTATTATCCGACCGAGGGCGAGGTGCTGATTAACGGCAAAAGCAGCCGTACATTTTCCGAAGATAGCTATTTTGACCTGTTTTCCGCCGTTTTTCAGGATTACAGCTTTTTGCCGATGACGATTGCGGAAAATATATGCGCTGCCTGTGATTACGACCGCGACCGTCTGCACACCGCGTTGGAAAAAGCGGGCATACTCGATAAAATCGAAAGCCTGCCGCAAAAGGAAAACAGCCTGATGGTCAAGGACGTGTATAAGGACGCCGTCGATTTTTCGGGTGGGGAAAAGCAAAAGCTCCTGCTTGCGAAGGCGATCTATAAGAACGCACCCGTTTTGATTTTGGATGAGCCTACTGCGGCGCTCGACCCCATTGCCGAAAATGCCTTGTATTTACAATACAGCGCCATGACGGACAACAAAATTTCGTTTTTTATTTCACACCGCCTTTCTTCCACCCATTTTTGCGACCGAATCTTTTTTATCTCCGACGGGCAAATTACGGAGAGCGGTACGCATGAGGAGCTTATGGCGAAAAAGGGCGCGTATTACAGAATGTATCAAGTCCAAAGCTACTACTACAGAGAGCTTGGGGGTGATGCGGTATGAAACGAATGAAAGCGGTTTTTGCAGCCCTTCGTGAAATGCATCGTCTGGAAAAAAGACTGATCCCCATTGCTTTGACCGTTGCCGTGATTATGGCGGTAATGCCTTTTGTCAACGTCTGGTTCACCGCCAAAATCGTGGATCTTTTGGACGTCGGCGCCAATATGCGGGAGCTTGCCGTATACATTGCTTTAGCAGTCGGGATCAATCTTGTCCTGGGGTTTTTCAACACCTATTTCGGCGATGTGCAGTATATGTTCCGCTCTTTGATGTACAATAAGGAACTGCAAAGCATTGCCGGGAAGCTTTATACGATCGAATACAAAAAACTCGAGGACAGTGATTTTAAAGATCTGGTGCATAAGCACGCCGAGGCACAGGACAGGGTGTTTTCCGCGTTCGTACAATTCACCTGGATGATGCGCGACTTTGTATCGGGTATGATCACTTTGGTTATATCGGTCGGAATCATTTTCCCGCTTTTGAAAATCGGCTTTGTCACGACGGGTGACGCCTTTTTTGAAAAACCGATTTTCCTGCTGACCCTTTTCGGTGCGATTTTGGTCATGACGGTGATCATGCTGATTGTGGCTCTGCGCATGAACAAGGCGTATTTCCGTTCGGCGGATGAGTATTCGCGGTTGGACAGAGTGTTTTACTTCTTTTTAAATCTGTTTACCGATTACAAAACGGGCAAGGAGATCCGACTTTACAAAGAGCAGGATCTGATCGAGCGCACGGCGACCGATGCCATATTGACGGACGGCGAAAGGGTTTTGCGAAAGGCTTCCTTGAATTCCGCGAAATCCGGTTCTTTTGTCGCCGTATTGGGCGCGGTCGTGGGCTTTGGCATTTATCTGTTTATCGGGGTAAAAGGGCATTACGGCCTGTTCGGTATCGGTTCTTTGGTTCTGTATTGCGGCTCGTTTATGCAGATCATCAACGGCATTATGAAAATGGCCGCCACCTTCGGTAAAACGGAAGAAATGGTACCGCTTGTCAATTACTATTTCGCGATCATGCAAACAACGGATGAGATGACCTACGGCGAACGGGAGCTTGATTTATCGGATACGTTTGAGATCGCCTTTCAAGACGTTTCCTTTCGGTATCCGGGCAGCGAAGCCTACGCGCTGCGGCATATCAATCTCACGATCCGCAGTGGGGAAAAGCTCGCGGTCGTCGGTCGAAACGGCAGCGGAAAAACGACCTTTATCAAGCTGCTTTGCAGGTTTTATGACGTGACCGAAGGGCAAATTCTGCTCAACGGCATAGACATCAGGCTGTATTCCAAAGAAAGCCTGCAAAAACTATACTCGGTCGTGTTTCAGGATTACAAAATTTTTTCCACAACGCTTGCGCAGAATGTTTCCGCGTCGAATGCGTATGACGAGCAACGTCTGTATGCATCCCTCGACAAGGCGAATATGAAAGACCGTGTTCTGAAAATGGAAAAGCGCGAGCAGACGTATCTGTACAAGGATTTGGATCAATCGGGCGTGGAGATCTCGGGCGGCGAGGCGCAGAAGCTGGCGCTTGCCCGCGCGCTATACAAGGATGCGCCGGTCGTCATTTTGGATGAACCGACGGCGGCGCTCGACCCGATCGCGGAGTATGAAATTTACAACCGCTTCAATTCTTTTGTAGAGGGCAAAACGGCGATTTACATTTCCCACAGATTATCAAGCTGTGCGTTTTGCGACAAAATCGCCGTGTTCCATCAGGCGCGGCTGGAGGAGCTTGGTACGCATCAGGAACTTCTCGCCCAAAATGGCAAGTATGCCGAGCTTTGGCACGCACAGGCGGTGTATTATCAATAATATATGCCTCGCAAAGCGGAGGAGGGGGATTTACCGCCTGTGTATACGGGAAAAAGTTTTGCATAAATTTTTAATACATGCGAAATGTCATGAAATGTGAAAACGCTTGACACATCATCCACTGTTCAATAGAATATAAATTGCAATCAAAATGAGGTCAAAGCAAAAATAGAGGAGGTGCTCTGATGCATTACGATTATCGCACGCAAAATGTCTGCCCGCAGATCATCAGCTTCGACATCGACGACGACGTGGTGACCAATATCTCTTTTATGGGCGGCTGTAACGGCAATCTGAAAGCGATTTCCAAGCTGGTAAACGGTTGGACGGTCGATAAGATCGAAGAATACCTGCGCGGCAATATTTGCGGGCGCAGACCGACTTCGTGCGCCGATCAACTCGCCATTGCCGTCCGAAAAGCATACAATGAGCTGCACGCGGGTTGATAAGCTGCGCATGGATCGGATGTGCCGGAATAACCGATCACAAAAAGGGCGTATCCTGCTTTGCGGATTTCCGATTCCGCGAAGCAGGATACGGTTTTTCGCGCTAAATTTTCAACATTTTTTGAAATAAGCCTTGATTTTACGGGTGGAATATATTATAATACCAAAGCGTTGAAAAACGAGTGCGTTTCGGGGTGTGGCGAAGTTTGGTATCGCGCTTGGTTCGGGACCAAGAGGCCATGGGTTCAAGTCCCGTCACTCCGACCATGAAAAAAGCACTTGCCTTTTTGCAAGTGCTTTTTTCCCAAAACCCTCGCACTGCGGGTTCTGCGTTTGCGTTGCGTTTTTGTATCGGCATCGCACGCTTTGACCTTGCAGGGCGCTCTGTATACCGTTTATGCGGCTGTAGTTCATCGGTAGAATGCAAGCTTCCCAAGCTTGACAGGTGGGTTCGACTCCCATCAGCCGCTCCAAAACATGCCTGCCGTTTTTGCTTATGTGTGATAAAGAAGCAATAGAAGTGCAAAAAATTTTGCCGTTCCTATCCGACACTTGGCCATTGTG
>CANRAU010000003.1 GCA_947628665.1 uncultured Clostridia bacterium | reverse complement strand
GAAAAACAGTCCAGTGGACTGTTTTTCGGTGGGGAACCCTCGCCGGGGGTTCCCCATAGTCTTACGCCTTTTGTGCACATTGCCAAGTGACACATACTTTTTCTACACGCTGGCCGTCCTGCCGATCTCGGCGGGACGGTTGCTTTTTGCCGTCTATACGGCGCGGCATGGCCAATATTTTCCGCGTCCTTTTGCCACGCGCTCCACATGGCAAAAGGGAATTCCGAAAAGTGCCGCACGTTTTCAAAAAAACACGCGGCGAAAAACGCGCAAACCGCTCTTGTTCCTTCGGCGCGGAACAAGGGGCGTTTTCGTAATTTTTCCAAAACCCCTTTTATTTTACGCGCGGTTGTGCTATACTTTTCCTACTACGGATTGGAGTTGAAGGGGTACATGGCGAAAACCGTTGCGATCATAAACCAAAAGGGCGGCGTGGGCAAAACCACCACGGCCGTCAATTTATCCGCAGCGGTCGGCGCGCTCGGCAAAAAGACATTGATCTGCGACGTCGATCCGCAGGGCAACACCACCAGCGGCTACGGCGTTCAAAAACGCTCGGTAAAGGCTTCGGCATACGATGTGCTTATTCGGGGCGTCCCCATTGCCGAGGCGATTTTGCCCACGCGTTTTCAAAACGTCGATATTTTGCCGTCCGACATCAACCTTGCGGGCGCGGAGGTCGAAATGATCGCGCTCGAACACAGGGAAAGCCGCCTGAAAACGGCGCTCGCGCGCGTTTGGGAGCAGTACGAGTATATTTTTCTCGACTGTCCGCCGTCCCTGGGGCTGATCACCATCAACGCACTGTGTGCGGGCGACACGTTCTTGGTCCCCATCCAGTGCGAATATTATGCGCTGGAGGGTCTGGCGCAGCTCATGACCACCGTGCGGCAGATCAAGCGTCTGTACAATCCGCATATCGCGCTGGAGGGCGTGCTGCTGACCATGTACGACGGGCGCTTGAATCTCACCAATCAAGTGGTGGACGAGGTCAAAAAATTCTTCCCCAAAAAGGTCTACAGTACCACCATTCCGCGCAATGTCCGCCTTTCCGAAGCGCCGAGCTTCGGCGAGCCGGTGATGTATTACGATAAAAATTCAAAAGGCGCTCTTGCCTATGCGGCATTTGCCGAAGAGTTTTTGAAAAAGCAGAGGTAGTCTATGAAAAAGAGAATCCTGGTCTTTGCGGTGACGCTTTTGCTCTGTGCGTCGCTTGCCGGCTGCGGCGAGAAAAGGGTATTTATCAAGGATGAGAACGTTTCGCAGCCGTCGGTTTCATCAGGCGAAACCACTGCGCCTGCCGAAACGACCACGCAGCCGCAAGGCGTCTTTACGTTTGCAAGGGGCATTCAAATGGGCATGACCGTCAGCGAAGTGCAGAAGGCCGTCGGGCAGGTTCCGGAGATGTCCACCGTCTCCGACCCCGTGCGCAAAAGCTTTTCCGTGGATTTTTCCGGCGTGTTCATTCGGTATCTTACAACCAAATCCGTGATCTTTCTGTTTGACCCCAATCAAAACACGCTCATCCAACTGCAGTTCCGATGCAATTCCACTGCGGACGGCGCCACGCTTGACGAGGCGGTGAAGCTGTTTGACGAACGCTACGGTAAGCAGGCGGTTTATCAGGGCAGATACCTCAATCACGTCTGGTTTTCGGAGAATGTGTACATGGTGCTTTCGGAAATCAACGTGGATCAGTATGTGATCACCTATACCGAAAAGGCCTGGTTTGAGGAGTATTATCAGGAAGAAGTGCGCGCATACCGACGCGCGCAGTAAGGAGCGAGAATACATGGCGAAAAAAGGGGGTCTCGGCAGAGGCGTAGACGCGCTTTTTTTGGACAACGCCGTCGAAGAGAACGCCGATCTGCTGCCCTTGGACGAAATAGAGCCGAACCGCGGGCAGCCGCGCAGGAGCTTTGACGAGGCGGCGCTCGCGGAATTGGCGGACAGCATCCGCGAACACGGCGTTTTGCAGCCGCTTTTGGTGCGCCCCATGACGGACGGCGGGTACCGTCTGGTCGCGGGCGAGCGGCGATACCGCGCGGCGCGCATGGCGGGGCTTACCGAAGTACCCGTCACGGTTCGGGAAATGACCGACGAGCAGGAAAGCGTCTTTGCGCTGATTGAAAATTTACAGCGGGAGGACCTCAACGCCATTGAAGAAGCCGAGGGGCTTCGCCGGTTGATCGAGACGTTCGGCTTGACGCAGGAGCAGGCCGCCGCACGGATTGGAAAAAGCCGATCGGCGGTCACCAATTCTCTGCGCCTGCTGCGGTTGCCGCAGGACATTATCGAACGTGTCCAATCGGGCGACATCTCCATGGGACACGCGCGCGCGCTGCTCTCCATGGAGGATGCGGACAAGCTGCACGCCGTTGCGGAGCGGATCGTGAAGGACGGCATTTCCGTGCGGGAAACGGAGCGGCTCGCCAAGCGCGCGAACGCCAGGGAGAAGCCGCTTGCCGGGAGGAACGCCAAAAAGCGCGACCAATTCTATGACGAGGCGGAGCTGGCGCTCGGCCATACTTTGGGCAGAAAGGTGCGCATTTTGGTCGGAAAAGACGAACGCGGCACTTTGGAGATCGAATTTTTCGGCGCGGAGGATCTCAAACGCCTCATGGCCGATTTGGACGAGGATTAACGAAAGGATAAATGTATGCTGGATATTAAATTTGTACGGGAAAACCCGGAGCTTGTCAAAGAAAACATCAAAAAGAAATTTCAGGAGGCAAAGCTTCCCCTGGTGGATGAGGCGATAGACCTGGATCGCCGTTTCCGCGAGAGCAAGGCGCGCGCCGACAGTCTGCGCGCGGAGCGCAACCGCATCAGCAAGGAGATCGGCGGCCTGATGGCAAAGGGGCTTCGCGACGAAGCCCAAAAGGTCAAGGCAAAGGTCGCCGAGATCGCGCAGGAACTCAAAACATTAGAGGAGCGGGAGGAAACGCTTTCCGCAGAGCTTCGCCGTCGTATGCTGGTCATCCCGAACATGATCGCCGACACCGTGCCCATCGGGAAAGACGACAGCGAGAACGTGGAGCTGGAGCGCTTCGGCGAGCCGGTCGTGCCGCCGTATGAGATCCCGTATCACGTCGATATTATGGAGAGCTTTAACGGCATCGATCTCGACGCGGCGCGCAAAACCAGCGGCAACGGCTTTTATTATCTGCGCGGCGATATTGCCCGCCTGCACTCCGCCATTCTTTCGTATGCGCGCGACTTCATGATCGACCGCGGCTTTACCTATTATGTGCCGCCATTTATGATCCGCAGTGATGTGGTCACGGGGGTCATGAGCTTCGCCGAAATGGAAAATATGATGTATAAGATCGAAGGCGAGGATCTCTATCTGATCGGCACGAGCGAGCATTCGATGATCGGCAAATTTATCGACACCATTCTGCCCGAAAGCGCACTGCCGCAGACGCTGACCAGCTATTCGCCCTGCTTCCGCAAGGAGGTCGGCGCGCACGGCATCGAGGAGCGCGGCGTTTACCGCATCCACCAGTTTGAAAAGCAGGAAATGATCGTCGTCTGCAAGCCCGAAGAGAGCGACAAATGGTACGACGTGCTGTGGCAGAACACCGTGGACTTTTTCCGTTCGCTGGATATTCCCGTGCGCACGCTGGAGTGCTGTTCGGGTGATTTGGCGGATTTGAAGGTGAAGAGTTTGGACGTCGAGGCGTGGTCGCCGCGGCAAAAGAAATATTTTGAGGTCGGGTCTTGCTCGAACCTCGGCGATGCGCAGGCAAGAAGGCTGGGCATTCGCATCAAAGGCGAGAACGGCAATTATTTTGCGCACACGCTCAACAACACGGTGGTCGCGCCGCCGCGCATGCTGATCGCGTTTTTGGAAAACAATCTGAACGCCGACGGCACGGTAAATATTCCCGAACCGCTGCGCATGTATATGGGCGGCAAGGAAAAAATTGAAAAATAAGCGCAGAAAATAACTGCCCGCCGATCCCCCAAACGGGGTTGGCGGGCAGTTTTTCTCTCTATCCGAAACCCAAGCTAAAAGTTTTCGCCCGCCTTTTTCAAAAGGCGGCGGGGTTGAGGGGCGGCGCCCCCATCGCAGCCCGCAAGCTGCGAAATCTTTGTCCATAAAGAGCGCAGGAGGGGCGAAAAACAGTCCAGTGGACTGTTTTTCGGCGGGGATTCTCACCTGTCGGCTCGGTCGGTGCTTCTGCGTCGTTGACGCAAAGGTCGCCCCCGGCGACCCGCACCCCTCGCCGGGGGTTCCCCGATGCGGCGTAGCCGCAAAGGTCGCCCCGGCGACCCGCATTCTCACCTTACAGCTACATACGCAAAACAGCGGGAAAATCCGCCTTTCCTCCCTCTGACGAGGGAGGTGGCGCGGCGTAAGCCGTGACGGAGGGAGAGAAAAATTAAAATCTCTCCCCCAGTCATGGCTATCGCCATGACAGCCCCCTCGTCAGAGGGGGCAACTTGCTTTACGTAGCTTTCTACGGCGACCCGCATTCTCGCCGGGGGTTCCCCATAATCTTACTCCTTTTGTGCATATTGCCAAGTGACACATACTTTTTCTACACACTGAGTCTTGGGCAGGCAGTGGAAAAAGTCGGGCAAACGCATATTCCGTGCGCGGGACTTGTTTTTTACCCGTTCTCATGACTTGCTTTATGCTTTTTATTGACTTTGTATGCACCCAAAGTATATAATTTTCAGTAGGGAGGAATGATTATGAACATCTTTCAAAAAACAATCTCGAAAATCATCCCCAACGACCCTGCGTATATGACGACCAATAAAGAAAAGCTCTCTTATTGGACGTATTTTATCGGGCAGAATATGTTCTACTTTATTGTGGTGTCTTATTTGACTACATATATGCTGTTCCTCGGCATCAATCCGGCACATGCGGCAACGGTGATGCTTGTGGTGAAGATTTGGGATGCTGTCAACGACCCGCTGTTCGGGCTTATATTTGACAAAGTCAAATTCAAGTCCGGCAAAAAATGTCTGCCGTGGGTACGCGTCTCCACGGGATTGATACCGATCGCTACCGTGCTTCTGTATATTATCCCCGCCTCCGCGTCCGAATCCATCAAGCTTTGGTGGTTCGCCTTAGCGTACCTGCTCTACGATACGTTCTACACCATGTGCGACGTGCCTGTTTACAGCATGGTGCTGACCATGACCGACAATTTGCAGGAGCGCAATTTCCTGATGTCGTGGCGCAAGCTGTTTGCAAACGGCGGAATGGCGCTCAATTCGGTCATCTGCACGGTACTCGTCAGCGAAAAGGTGGGCTTGGGCTTTGGACCTATCGCCATTATCGTTTCGGTGATCGGCGTGCTGTTTATGCTGCCGATCTGCAAAAACGGCAAGGAAAAGAACTACCATGCGGAGCTTGAGGAAGAGAGCTTTACGCTCTCGGCTATGATGAAATACCTGCTACACAACAAATATCTGCTGATCTATTACATCGGTTATTTCTGCACAAAAGCGCTGGAAACCGGCGGCGGCATGGCGCTGTTCGTATCGTACTATCTGTTCGGCAGCGCCAACTTCAACCTGATGCTCGGCGTACTCAGCGCCGCCCCCACGATCATCGCTTCGGTCATTATGCCGTATCTGACCAAGCGGTTCGATAAATTCAAGATGCTCTTTGTCTGCAATCTTGTGAACTGCGGTATCGGTCTTGTGATCTTCTTCATGGGCTGGACGCACGTGGTGTTCTTTATCATCCTCAGCGTCGTCCGCGCGGCGTTTTCCGGCATCGTGGACACGCTCGGCTTTATGTTCACGCCCGACTGCGCCGAGTACGGTCAGTATAAAACGGGCGTGGACGCCAAGGGGATCTCTTTCGCGATCCAAACCTTTACGGTCAAAATCGCCTCCGCCGTTGCGACCTCTCTGGGGCTTTTCATTCTCACAAGGTTCGACTGGACGGAAATCAACGCCGCTTCCTTTGCGGAAGTGAAAGCCCTCGGCATAACACAGTCCGCCACGGCGCTTAACGGACTTTGGACGATCTACATACTCGTTCCGACGATCGGTATGGCGCTCACGACCGTGTGCTATCTGTTTTACAAGCTCCGCGACAAGGACGTGCAAATCATGGCGGAGTGCAATGCAGGGAAAATCACCCGCGAAGAGGCCGAGCAGCTTTTAAGCCGTAAATACTGATGCCGAGACCGATTTGATCCCATACAAACGTGAATTTCGCGGTCAGATCGAATAGGTGCTTTATTCATCCTGCGCGGCACATTGGGAAACCCCTTGTTTGCCATAGCAAAATAACGAAAAGTTTTCGCCCGCCTTTTTCAAAAGGCGGCGGGGTTGAGGGGCGGCGCCCCCATCGCAGCCCGCAGGCTGCGAAATCTTTGCCCATAAAGAGCGCAGGAGGGGCGAAAAACAGTCCAGTGGACTGTTTTTCGGTGGGGATTCTCGCCTGTCGGCTCGGTCGGTGCTTCTGCCTTCGGCAGAGGTGTCCACCGGACACCCGCACCCCTCGCCGGGGGTTCCCCGATGCGGCGTTGCATGCCGCATTTGGCAGGTGCTTTCTTAACGCAGTAACACGCGCAAAAACGGCGGAAGCCGCGCCGGAGAGAGAAAAACCCAAAAATCTCTCCCCCCAGTCATGGCTATCACCATAACAGCGCCCCCTCGTCAGAGGGGGCAATTTGCTTTGCGTAGCTTTTATGGCGACCCGCCTTTTTGAAAAAAGGCGGGCGAAAAACTCTCATTGGCTTTTAGAAAGTGCGAGAAAAGACGGGCGAAAGCCTTATAAATTGTTTTGCATTTTGGCGGCGGCGACCGTATTTTTCAACAGCATCGCGACCGTCATCGGACCGACGCCGCCCGGCACGGGCGTAATGTACGACGCTTTCGGCTCGACGGCGGCAAAGTCCACATCGCCGCACAGCTTGCCGTTTTCGTCGCGATCCATCCCCACATCGATCACGACCGCGCCCGGTTTCACCATGTCCGCCGTGACGAAATGCGGAATGCCGACCGCCGCGACCAAAATATCCGCGCGCGCGGTGACTTCGGCGAGCCGCTGCGTTTTCGAGTGGCAAATGGTGACCGTACCGTCCGCTTGCAGCAGCAGCATGGCCATCGGCTTGCCCACTATGTTGCTGCGCCCGATCACGACGCATGCCTTGCCCGCAGCGTCGATTTTGTAAAAATGCAGCATTTCCATGATCCCCGCAGGCGTGCAGGGGAGAAACGTATGATCGCCGATCATGATATGCCCGACGTTGACCGCGTGGAACGCGTCCACGTCCTTTTCGGCCGCAATTGCCGCGATCACCGCTTTTTCATCCAAATGCGCCGGAAGCGGCAGTTGGCAGAGAATCCCGTTGATCTCCGGCTTGCGGTTGAGCGTGTCAATGAGCGAAAGAAGCTCGTCCTGCGAGGTATCCGCCGGTAGCGCGTATTCCTCCGATACAATGCCCGCTTCGGCGCACGCCTTCTTTTTGTTGTTGACATAGGTGCGCGACGCGGGGTTGTCGCCGACAATGATCACCGCAAGCCCCACCGAGACGCCCTGTTCCTTTAACGCTGCCACTTCCGTTTTTACCTGCGCCTTTACGGCGGCGGATACCGCTTTTCCGTCAAGTAGGATCGCCATTTTGCTCTGCCTCCCCGTTTTGCTCTTTTTGTTGTGTAGATTCGGATTTTGCTATCGTTTCTCCGCTTTTCGCGGGCGCGGGACTGTCGCCACCGCTTTCCACGGGCGAAAATGGGACGGGTGTTTTGTGCAGCCGCCAAAGCCGCGCGCACAAAATGACAAGGCAGACGACGACCAGCAGAAGCGAGAGCGCCTGCGATACGCGCAGCGTTGTCGAGCCTATGTACAGGCTGTCGGTGCGCAGTCCCTCCACGACGGTGCGCTCCGCACCGTACAAAATACCGTAGCATAAAATCAGCTGTCCGCTGAATTTATAGTGCTTTTTGCAAATCCAAAAAAGCACGAAAAAGCTCAAAATGCACCAAAGGGATTCGTATAAAAAGGTCGGGTGTACGGGCAAAGCCGCATCCATGGTAATGCCCCTTTGGGCAAATTCTTCCTGATGCTGCGCGATGTACGCCGCCGTCTTTGCGCTGTACATCCCCCAGGGCAGCGCGGTATTCGTGCCGAACGCCTCTTGATTTGCGTAGTTGCCCCAACGGCCGATGCCCTGCCCGATCAAAAAGCCCATGCCCGCAAGATCCAACAGCTTTAAGAAATTCAGGCCGTTTTTGCGGCAGGTGAAAAACGCCGCGATAATGCCGCCGATAAGCCCGCCGTAAATCGCCAGTCCGCCGTGCCAAAGCTGCGGAATTTCGGCGAGATGCCGACTGTAATAGTCCCACTCAAAAGCGACGTAATACAGCCGCGCGCCCACAATGGCGCCGATGGTGCCGTACAGCAACACGTCCAGCATTTTGTTGAGATCCAGTTTCCATTTATAAGCCATTCTGCCGCCGAACAGCACCGCCAGCGTGAAGCCGAACGCGATGATCAGCCCATAAAATTTGATTTCGACCGGATGGCCGAACAGCGTAAACTCCGCAAAGGTCGAATACACATTGAAAACGTGGTCGATCCCCGTGAAATACACGGCGGTATAATCGGTTAAAAATTGCATATCTTACGCCTCCCGCGCCTGAATGACCGACAGCGCACAGCAGTCGGGGTCGATGGCCGCGCGAAGCCGCGCGTTGACTTCGTCGCGTGTGATCTGCTGCAAAAGCTCCGTTTCGTCAAACAGCCCTTCGCCGCAGAAATAGGACGAAACAAGGGCGTTTGCGATCCCGTCGATGTCGTTGAACTGCATCACGGCGCGCCCGTACAGCTTTTTGCGGATGCGGGCGAAATCTCGTTCGCCGATACCCGTTTCCTGCAGAGCCTTGACGCGCTCGATGATCCGCTGCCGCACCGCCTGCCCGTCGGGAGATTCGCCCGTAAAGATCCAGGAAGCGTACCCGTAGCCGCAGAAATATTCCGTCTCAAACGTGGTATTGATGAGACCCTCTTCGAGCAGCTGCGAATAAAACGGCGTGGTTTTGCCGCAAAGCGCCTCCAAAATGATATTGGAAACCAGAATTTCCCGCAAAGGACGTTCGGGCGTTTCAACGGCCTCCTTAAAACCGAAGCTGAAGATCGGCGAAGCCACCGAGAGCTTTTCTTCGGTATAGGGCGTGCGCACTTCGCGCGGTTCTTGGTGGAATTTTCGTTCGATTTTCACGGGTGCGGCGGGCTTTAAAATGCGATCCGCCACTTCGAGGACTTCCTCGGGGGTCACGTTGCCCGCGACGCACAGAACCATATTGGAAAGGTTATAAAAAATATTGTAGCAGGCGTACAAAAGCTCGGGCGTAATTTCGGCGATGGATTCGACCGTACCGGCGATGTCGATGCGCACGGGATGCACATGGTACATGGCGCGCAGTAAGCTGAACAGCGCTTCCCACGCAGGCTCGTCCCGATACATCTTAATTTCCTGCCCGATGATGCCCTGCTCCTTTTGCACGGTGGCGGCGGTGAAATACGGATGCGTGACAAAGTCGAGCAGAATTTCCAAAGACGCCTTGAAGTTGCCCGTGCAGCTGAACAAATAGCAGGTTCTGTCAAAGGAGGTATAGGCGTTCGCGCTCGCGCCGGTTTTCGCATAGCGCGCAAACGCGTCTAAATCCTCGCTTTCAAACAGCTTATGCTCCAAAAAATGCGCGATGCCCTCGGGGACTTCGGTGAACGGCGCGTCCGTCGAAGCGCGAAAAGCGGTGTCGATGGAGCCGTAACGTGTGCCGAACACGGCGTAGGTCGAAGCGTAATTCTCTTTCGGATAAACCAAAATTTTTAATCCAGAGGCATGGTCGATTGCATAATAGCGTTCGTGCAGACGCTCGCTGCGAATTTCCTTTACGTTCGCCAAATCAATCCTCTCCCTTCCCCGCTAAGAAAAATATCGTGTCCAACGTCAGACGGTTTGCCGCCGCGACGACCTGTTCCCGCGTAACGGCCGCAAGCCCCGCCGCGATTTCATCGGGACTTTGCGGCGTACTGCCCGCGAACTGCGCGTAATAGGCGTCGATGCCCTCGGGCGTGTCGTTCACGCCCCGATACGCGTCGCACAGCGCGGCTTTGGACGCCGCCAGCTCTTCGTCCGTGAATTCCCCGCGCTTCATGATTTCGATCTGTTTCAAAATTTCATCCAGCGCGGCCTGTCGATTTTCGTATTCCACGCCGCTTTGAATGACCACGATGCCCTTTCGGCGTTCCAAGCGCGCCGAACAGTAATAGCAAAGGCTCAATTCCTCGCGGACGTGTACGAAAAGGCGCGAATACGGCCCGCCGCCGAGAATATCCGCCATAATGCGTTCGGCGAAAAAGTCATCGTCGGCGTTTCGCATGCCGCTGCGAAGCCCCAGCACCAGCTTGCTTTGCTCCAGCGGCATCTCCTCGGTCGCTTCGGTGACGTGATCGGCGCGTTCCACAAAAACCGTGTCGATTTTTGCGGGACGGCGGGGAAGCGCCGCAAAGCGTTCGCGCAGCATCGTTTCCAGGCGCGCAAAATCGACGTTGCCCACGATCTGCACCGTGACGGCGGCCTCCTCTAACAATTCGCGCCAGGCTCTGTAAAGGCTCTCGGGGGTGACGGCGCGCACGGCGGCGAGCAGGTCGGCCTTTTTGATGCCGTAAGGCTCGTCTTTGCACATGATCTCCAGCATTTGCCCGAGCGCATACATGCGTTTGTCGTTGATCTCGCTTTCGATGTCCTCGGCGCAAAGGCGAATTTCGGTCGCAAGCTGTTTTTCGTCAAACCTGCCGTCCGCGCACAGCGGCTCAAAAATCTGATCGAGCAGCAGCCGCAGCGCATCCTCGCTCACAGCCTCGCCGTCGAGCGCCAATGTGTCGCTGATACACGTCAGCGACAGCTGCAGGCGATACCCTTCGCCGAGCTTGGACACATCGCCCGAAAAGACCGCGCCGTACAGCTCTTCGAGCCGCGCGTTTAAGGCGCCAAGCGTCGGGAACGCGGCGGAGCTGTGCGACAGAAACGACGCAAGCACCGTGTTTTCGGCGGTATTTTGCAAAAGCGGCAGCAGCAAAATCAGAGAAATGCAGGTGGTTTTGGTTTGTTGGGTCTGCACGCGCAGCAATCGGACGTGATCGCCGATCTCGCGTACCTCTGGGATGGCGGACATACGAAAACTCCTTTTTGATCGGTCAAAATGCAGGCGAAAAACGCTTGCCGGCATTCAAATTCCCATCCAGTTTACCATATTTTTCCCGAAAATTCCATAGCTTCACAGGATTTTTACAACATGATTTTTCCCGTCGGGCAGCAGGCTTTGCGCGGGCGCGCCGTCGATAAGCATTTTTCCGCTTCGGACACTTGCGACCTCGACCTCGATCTGTGCGCCCGCAAGGTGGAGCGTAAAGCGAAAATCGCCCCAGCTCTCGGGCGGATGCGGGTCAAAATACAGCCGCCCCTTGTGCATGGAAAGCCCCAAAAACACCTCGGCGACCAGCGCATAAAAATGCCCCGCCGAGCCTGTATACAGACTCCAGCCGCCGTGTCCCTGCGCGCCGCGTGCGGCATACACGTCGCCCGCGAAATAGTACGGTTCGGTTTTATATTTCAAAGCCATGGCGGGGTCTTCCTGCTTTTTCAGGGGATTTAAAAGCGCCAAAACGGCCGCGCCCTGCTCCGACAATCCCGCTTCAAACAGCGCGCGGCAGAACCACACCGCCGCGTGGGTATACTGCCCGCCGTTTTCGCGAATGCCGGGCGGGTACGCCGCGACATAGCCGGCTTTTTTGTCGCGTCCCGAAAAGGCGGGCGCGAACAGCTTCACGATACCGTTTTCCTTGTCGACCAGCGCGTCATACGCCGTTTGCAGTGCGGTGCGGCTGCGTGTTTTGTCAAGGCCCGCAAAAACGGAAAAGCTCTGCGTCAGACTGTCGATCCGGCATTCCGCAGATGTGTGCGCGCCCATTTTTTCGCCGTCGTCGTAAAAGGCGCGCAGGTAGCGGTCGCCCTCCCATGCCGTATCCTCGATCGCCTGCCGCAGACGTGCGGCGGTCTCTCGGTAAGCGGCGGCATCCGATTCGCGGTCTATGCTTTCGTGCAGAACGGCGAACGCATCCAATACCATTACGGCAAATTGCGACAGCCACACGCTTTCACCGCGCCCTTTTGCGCCGACGGTGTTGAAGCTGTCGTTCCAGTCGCCCGAGCCAATGAGCAGAAGCCCGTGTTCTCCGAAGCGCAGCGCACGTCGGACGGCGCGCTCGGCGTGCTGCAGCACGCTTTCCTTGTGATTTCCGCGCGGGGCTTCAAAATAGCGTTCCGTTTCGCCGTCGCGCAGCTCCTCAGCGGCAAGATACGCAATTTGTACCGACAGAATCGCAGAGTCGCCCGTGACATCTACATATCTTGCAAGCATATATGGCAGCCAGAGCAAATCGTCGCTGTAGCGCGTGCGCACGCCCTTGACCTTGCCGTCGCGGTCGGGTACGGGATGCCACCAGTGCAGCACGTCGCCCTCCTCGAACTGCGCGGCACAGCAGCGGGCGATCTGGCGCTTCATGAGCTGCGGATGCGTGAGCAGCAGCGCGCCCGCGTCCTGCAATTGATCGCGGAAGCCGAATGCGCCGCCCGACTGGTAAAAGCCCGTGCGCGCAAAAATGCGTCCGCGCTCGATCTGGTTGACCGCAAAATCGTTGAAGATGGCGTTGAGCGCGGCGTCGGGGGAATGCAGCTCGATGCGATTCTGCTCGCACGCGTGTTTAAGCTCCAGATCGGCCACTGCCCGTGCGCTTTCGGTCGTGCGCCCAAAGGACAAAACGAACCGCACCTTTTCTTTGCGCTTCGGCGGCAGAACAAGAGAACGTCCGATTACCGCGCAGGGGTATGCGTTCGGCAGATCCCCGCCCGCGTCCCATGCGCCCGATTGGAAGCTGACTTTGGATACCGTATAAAACACCTCTTTTGCGTTGTCTGTGCCGATGCGTAAAAAGCCCGGCACGGCCGTGTTCGTCGGATTGCAGATCACCAGCGCGCCGTCCGCATATGCCGACTGCAAAAAGGGGGACGCCGTGCCGTTTTCCTCCAAGGATGGCTCTGTATACAGGCACAGCCGTGCGTTCTGCGCGGTATCGCCCGTGTTTTCCATTTCGACCTCTACGTCCTTGCGCATCCCGCGCTCGGGGACGCTGACCGTGACGCATACGCGCAAATTTTCGCAGACGGCGCGGTAAACGGCGCGTTCACCGCCGAATTCGACCGACGCGCGGCGCAGCAGGTCATAGATTTTGCCCTTTTGCTCCAAAAACAGCCGTTCCCCGACGTTGTCGAGCATGGTGTCGTTGGAAAAACGCGTCAGCTTATTTAACCGCGAATTCACCGCAAAGCTCGCCCCCAGCGTACTGTCGCCGACGAGCGTGGAAAATGAGGGATTCGCGAGGATATAGCACCAGGGCAGCGCGGGCTTCTCTGCAATGCGATACCCGCCCGCAATAACGCCGTTCTGCGTGCTTTCGGGCTGTACGTCCGACACTTTTACGGGCTTTTCGGCCTGCGCGGGCGTCACGCCTGCGTCGTCGGGCAGCAGTACGGCGGAAAACGCCGTCAGCGCACAGCGCTCTGCGCCGGAGAGGATGTCCGCCGACAGGAAAAATACGCTCCCGTGCGCGGAGCGAAGCTGCGGACGGCTGTCGGACTGCAAAAGACGGTCGGCCTGTTCGCACAAGGATCGTGCGGCGTCCGTTCCCTGCGGCAGCAAAAAGACAAAATCACAGGCGATCCCCGCCGCACGCAGCGCGCAAAAGGTCTGCAAATACGGCAAAATGTCGGAAAAGCGGGGAGCTTCCCCAAAATCCCGCGTCACGATGGGCAGATCGCCCGAAATGCCGAACCGCCACAAAACAGAAACGTCACAAAGGTTATCGGCGAGCGCTTGTCGGTGCGCGTCGGAAAACGGACGTGCAAAAAACAGCCCCGGCAAAAGGCTCTGCGCCGTTAAGCGCGCCTGCTTTTGATAGGGCAAAAGCTGCGCGGCCGCACGGGCGGGGAAGCCTTCGCGCCGCAGCATCGCCGTGCGTTCCAAAAGCGTATCCTTCGTCCCCGCGCAGCAAAGGAAGAGCGTCACTTCCCGTTCGCCCTTGGGCGGGATCTCCAGCGGTACGCTCGCGGCAAAGCAGACGTCCGCTGCGCCGACGCGGTCATGCCGACCGGTAAGCTCGGCCGACAAAAGCGAAAACACGCCCTCGCCCCGACGCAGGACGGTTTCCCGCGTGAGCGCGAGCGAAAAATCCGGCCGCTTTAAAAAGCCGCAGCCGAGATACAGCGGCGATTCCCCCGCGCGTGTGCGCCGGATAAAAACGGCGGTTTGTCCCGATTCCTCGGTCTCGGCGGTGACGAATAACTTTTGAAACGCCTTGTGCGCGGACTCGGCGCGCGCAGCGCAGAGAGACGGCTCCAAATACACGAGCAATCGTCCCCGAAGCGGCGTTTTGCCCGCGTTTTGAACGGTAAAACGGCGCAGTTCCGCCGGCAGAACGGGATGCACACGCACCTCGGTCGAAGCCGTGCAAACGCCCAAATGCGCCCAAAAATCGGCATGATCCTCCGAAAAGGTACAGCTGTATTGTGCGTCCGTTTGGCGGTCAAGCACGGCGCAAAGCGGGAAAACGTCCGTTTCCCCCTGCCATACCGCGAAAACGCCCTGCGCGGCGTACAGCAGATCGCGGCTCTGCCTTGTCACATGCACGCCGCCAAAGCGGGCGTGTCCCGCGCCGCAGTCCGCAAGTACCGTCGTCCACGCGCCGTTGGTATATACCGCTGCGGCGGGCGAAAGCACCGACGGGCTTTGCGCGGCATACACGCTCGGTCTGGGCTTTTCGACGTGTTCGGGTAAAGCGTCCTCCTCCTGTTCGCGGAATACCACGGGCGAGAGCGGCACGGGTTCTTCCAAAAGCGGCCGCCCCGCAAGCATCCGACGGTCGCGTAAAAACCGCTTTTGCATGACGTTGTTTTGCAGCGCATTGACGACCGACAAAAGGCTCATGCCGATGTGATGCGCCATAAAGCTGCGCACGATCTGCGGGTCGCGCAAATCGGTAAAATCGATCGCTTCATAAAAGCCGTATTCCCCGACGGCGTGCATATTTTTGAGGGCTTTTAGGTTTTTGAGCGCGGTACGCGGCACGAAGGGCAGACACAGAAAGGACGAATACGGCGACACCACCGCCTGATTGAAGGCGCTGCGCCGCAGAGCCGCCTTGGGGACGCCGTGCGCACGGTACTGGTAATTGAGCTGCGCGTCAAAGCGGTAGTAGCCGCTTTCCGATATGCCGAAGGGGATGCCGCGCGCCCGCGCAAAGCGTCGCTGGCAGTACACGCAGTAACGCAAGGATTCGTGCGTCAGCGTGTTTTCACGGCTCTCCAGAAACAGATAGGGCATAAAATATTCAAACATCGTTCCCGACCAGGCCACCGCGCCCGTGTATTCCCCGTTGCGCTTGCGCACGCGGGAGAGCGCGCCCCAATGCTTTTTCGGCACTTGACGGCTCGCGACGGCATAATAGCTCATCATGCGCGATTCGCTCATCAAAAGGTCATAGTAGCCGTTGGTGTATGCTTCCTTGTCGAGGTCGTAGCCGATATAAAACAGCTTGCGCCGTTTGTCATATAGGGCCGAAAGCTCGGCGTTCTCCAAAAGCGAAGCGATGATCGCGTGCATGCGTTTGCGTGCTTCGCTTTCGGACGGGTATTCGCGCAGACCCTCCTTCAAGGCCACGAGACAGCACAAAAAATTGCCGCTGTCCACGGCCGAGGCGTATCGCGGGGCAAGGGGCGCAAGCGTTTCGGTGTCGTACCAGTTGAGAAGATTGCCGTGCCATTTCGGCAAATTTTGCACGGTTTCGAGCGTGTTGAGCAGCCGCTCGTCCATTTCGCGCGTGTCGATGAGCAACAGATCGCGCGCGGCAAGACACGAGCAGAGCATCAGCCCGATATTGGTCGGCGAGGTGCGGTGCGCCACACGCGGCACAGGGCTTTCCTGCACGTTGTCGGGCGGCAGAAAATGATTTTGCGCGTTGCAGTGTTCGGCAAAATATTTCCACATGGACGCCGCCCAGGAGCCCAGCTCCTGCCGCGAATAGGCGTCGATCTCCGTGCTTTCCTCGGGGTAGGGGCGCGCCGAGATCCATGAAAACAGCGGTTCAAACAGGAAGCAGAGCGAGAGCAGACGCGCCGGTGCGCCGCCGAGCAGGAACAGCCACAAAAACGAGCCGAGCGCGGGCAGTGCGTGCAGGCATTTGTACAGAAAGCTTCTTGCGTGTTCGCTTTGCGCCGCCGTCACCCAGGCGAGCATATTTTTATGCGTGAGGAATCGGCGGACAAAGCCGACGGTGAGCGCGCAGAGGTTCACGACCGCCGTGCGCGGCAAAAGGATCAGCGAAAGCAGCGCGTCCGCCAGCGTTTTCAACGCCGCAGGCACGGTTTTTCCGTAATATCGCGCCGAAAAGCCGCGAAAATCTCCGTGAAAAAGAATTTGCCACAGCGAAAGCAGATCCTGCGCCGTGACGGCTAAGACGGCGGCCGCCAAAAAGACCGCCGCGCTCAAAGGCGGAAGCAGGACGCTTACAAGGCAGAGGATCCATGAGAAAACGGGCGTCGCCGCGCGGCGAAGGTTGTCAAACAGCTTGTATTTCGACAGCGGCGGGAACGGGTTTTTTACGCGCGCGTTTTGGGTTTCGATGCGCTTTCCGAAAAAAGCGGCGTTCTGCGCGTCGCCGCGCACCCAACGGCTCATGCGGTCGAAATAGGACTGCGCCGTTTTCGGGAAATCGTCGGTGATCTGCACGTCGGAAACGAACGCGGCGTGCAAAAGCTCCCCTTCGGGAATGTCGTGGCTGAGTACCGTTTCGGGCGCGAACGCCTCGGGGAGCAGCGCGTTATAGGTGTCGATGTGGATCAGTCCCTTGCCCGTAAACAGGCTTGCGCCGAACAAATCCTGATAGCGTTCCCCCGTGCGCAGGTCGTAGCCCGAAATGCCGCCCGCGCCCGTCATCCAGCGCGAAAACCGCGTTTTGTAGGCGGAGGAGAGCGCGGTGGCGGCGCGCGGCACAAAAATGCCGTAGCCATCGGAAACGCGCGTGTGCGCACGGTCGAGCTTCGGCGCGTTTTCGGGATGTTCTGCCACGGCGACCAGCCCGCAAAGGCAGTCAAAGGAAAGGTCGGTGTCGCTGTCGAGCGCAAAAACGTATTTGGCGTTTTTCAGCGTTTCTTTCGCCCCGTGGCAAACAAAAAACGCCGAATCGTCGCCGCGCGCCGCCTGCAAAAGGGCGGTGATCGCCCCGCGCTTGCGCTCGCGGCCGATAAAATTCCCCTGCGTCGGCGACCAGACGCGCTCGCGCACGAACAGCGAAAAAACGCCCGGATATTCTTCATTTAACGCGTCAATCATTTGCATGGCGCGCGAAAGCTGCGCGTCGTCCTCGGGGCGCGTCTCGCTCTCGGCGGCTTTTAAATCCGCGAGCAGACAGACCGAAACCGCGCCCTGTCCCGCCCGCAAATACAGGTCGCGCAAATGGGTCTGCATTTTTTCAAGCGCCTTGCCCGTGGGCAGCAGGGCGGATACCGCAAGCACGGTTGCGGCCTCTTTTGGAATGACCCCGTCCAGCTCCACGGCGGGCAGCTCCTCGGGGTCTATCCCCATTAAAAAGACGCGGTTGACCACGCCTTGCAGCGCGCCCCAAAGCGGCAGCCACAAAAGCGGGATGCTCCACGGCATATGAAGCCCAATGCCGAGCGCGACCGCCGCCGCAAGCGGCAGCAGGCCCTCCGTAAAGAGCATGACTGTCCCACGGCGTCGGTGCGTCGGATGCAGGAAGGAAAAGAGACTTTTTTCCTCTTTTTCGGCGCGCTCGAGAAGCGTTTTCGCCGCCTCAGATTCCGAGCGCTCGTGCTTGCGCGCGTAAGCGCCGAGCAGCCGTCGGTATAGCGCCTTGGTGCGCTCGTCCGAACAGGCGAAGCCCTTGTCACGCAGCAGGAGCTTTTCGGTCTCGCTGCTTTCGGCAAACAGCTTTTCAAACGGAATATCCGCCGCCGCGCGCAGCGAATTTGCCGCCGCGCGCAGCGTTTCCTCGTCCCCCGCCTTTGCTCCCGCCGCCGCGTGCGCAAGCAGGGCGGTTTTCAAAAGCAACGGGACGAGCGTCAGTTCGGTATAGTTGAATTGCGCCTGCCTGCAAAACGCCGAAAGTGCCGCAAAATCGGGCAGAACACCGCCCTCGGTCTGCTTTTTCAGCAGTTCATACGCGCGCGGCAGACCGTTTGCGCCCACGGGCAGCGCGGCCTTTGTCGGAATGGCCTGCAGGGCGGCGCGCCCCTCTCTGTGGAACAGATAAAAATTGTCAGCGAGAAATTCCGCCGCCGAGGACGCCTTTTCTTCGGGCAATCCTTGCGATAGGCGTTCGATTGTGCGCGTATCCTCGCGCAGTACCGATCTCCATGCTTTTGCTGCCTTGCGTTTCATAAACTGTATTCCTTTGCATCGGTTACACGACCCGCGTATCCCGCGAAATATGCAATACGCCGACCGTATGGTTTCCGTAATTTTTTCAAAGGTTATTTTTCCCGTACTCGGTCGGAATAATTCGCCCAAAATTCGGTAAAAGTAAGAAACGAAAGCCAAATCGGCATAGGTTTCGGTTTACAAATGCGTAAATTTATGGTAATATGATTTTTGTATCGACATGCGCCGACAAGAGGGCATGAAGAGAAAGGAGCGCATCAAAGTGCCTACATCGCACAAAGTCCAGCGAGCAGCCATTTCGCTTGCACTGGATCGCACTTTAAAAT
This sequence comes from uncultured Clostridia bacterium, assembly GCA_947628665.1. Lineage (GTDB taxonomy): Bacteria > Bacillota > Clostridia > Oscillospirales > Acutalibacteraceae > Fimenecus. Next base: position 127,993 of record CANRAU010000003.1, on the reverse strand, counting down.
ACATTTACAAAGATCCGTATCCGAATTTGGTGAAAATGGCGGATCGCGCAGGGAAAATTTTCGGCGGCATGTTCCCGTCCGAGAATTTCCGAAAATTCAAGGCGGCGGCGGCCGATCCCGACAACGTCTGGACGCAGTATGTGCTGGGACTCCTTCGGGACATCGACCCGCGTGTCGTCAAGCGGATGATCATGTCCATGGGCGTGGACGCGGGGCTGTACGGAACCAAGACCGTCCGCAAGCTGCGCGAGGAACTGCACTGCAACGTGCCGTTTTTGATGCTGTTTGACCCGACGAGCGCGTGCAATCTGCACTGCAAGGGCTGCTGGGCGGCGGAATACGGCCACAAACAGAGCCTGACCAACGAGGAAATGGCCTCTATTGTCGCACAGGGCAAGGAAATGGGTACGCATTTGTATATGCTCACGGGCGGCGAACCGCTGATCCGCAAAAATGACATCATCGACCTTGCGCGCGAAAATCCCGACTGCACGTTCGTGGTGTATACGAACGCCACGCTGGTCGATCAGAAATTCTGCGACGATATGAACGAGGTCGGCAACGTGTCGCTGGCGCTCAGTTTAGAGGGAACGGAGGAATCCAACGACTGGCGGCGCGGCGACGGGGCGTACCGCTGCACGCTTGAAGTTATGGAGCTGCTGCAAAAGAACAAATGCCTGTTCGGGGTGTCGGTCTGCTATACGCGCCGCAACCTCGAATATGTCACGAGCGAAGCGTTCATGCAGCTGCTTTTGGAAAAGGGTGCGAAGTACGCGCTGTACTTCAACTATATGCCCGTCGGCCACGATGCGGACAAGGAGCTGATCCCCACGCCCGCGCAGCGCGAAACGATGTATCAATGGCTGAAAGCCGTGCGCAACAGCAAAACGGGCAAGCCCATTTTCGTCATGGACTTCCAAAATGACGCGGAATACGTCGGCGGCTGTATCGCGGGCGGGCGCAATTATTTCCACATCAATTCCGCAGGCGACATTGAGCCGTGCGTGTTCATTCACTATTCCGATACGAACATCCGCACGCATACGTTAAAGCAGGCGCTGCAAAGCCCGCTGTTCATGCAGTATTATCACAACCAGCCGTTTAACGACAACCATCTGCGCCCCTGTCCGATGCTCGAAAATCCGGAGATGCTCCGCAAAATGGTGAAAGAGAGCGGCGCGCATTCTTCGGATCTGGTGCATACGGAAAGCGTGGATACGCTCTGCGACCGCTGCGTGGATTTCGCGACGGCGTGGGCGCCCGAAGCGCAGCGGATCTGGACTTCCACACCGCACAGGGATACGCATACGCAGTATTATCGTGACACCGAGGAGGGCAAGCGCGCCTTTGCGGGGTGCGCGGGGTGCATGGGGTGTGCCGCCGCGGCAAAGGACGAAGCGGAAGCGGACGAGACGCAAAAAACCGAGGACGCCCGCCTGTCTTAAAAAGACAGGCCGCCGCGCCTTCCTTATGGAGGATAAGGTAAAGTGGATGCAAAAACCGTAAAATACAATCATTGCACGTACAATCTGCAATCATGGTCCAAGCAGAAAGGACTCGATCCGATCCCCATCGAGCGCGCCGAGGGCATTTATATGTGGGACTTCGACGGAAATCGGTATACCGATATGTCCTCGCAGCTGGTCAACTTAAACGTCGGGCACGGCAATCGGGCAATCATTGACGCGATCAAGGAACAGGCCGAGAAATACTGCTATCTCTCCCCGTCCTACGCAAGCGCCCCGAGGGGCGAGCTTGCGAAGAAGCTCATCGAACTTCTCCCCGACAATATGGGCAAGGTGTTTTTCACCAACGCCGGCGCCGACGCCAACGAAAACGCGATCAAAATCGCGCGGATGTACACGGGCAGGCAGAAGATCTTCTCCCGTTACCGCAGTTATCACGGCTCCACATACGGCGCAGGCAATCTTACGGGCGAACCGCGGCGATATCCGCTTGAACCCGGCGCGCCCGGCTTTGTGAAATTCTTCGACCCGTATGTGTACAGGGACAACCTGCCTTTTAAAACCGAACGGGAAGCGGCGGATTTTTATGTTTCCAAGCTGCGCGAACAGGTCATCTACGAAGGCGCGGACAACGTCGCGGCCATCGTTATGGAAACCATAACCGGCTCGAACGGCGTCATTATCCCGCCCGACGGGTATTTGCAGGGCGTTCGGAAGCTCTGCGATGAATTCGGCATTCTGATGGTCTGCGACGAAGTCATGACGGGCTTCGGCAGAACGGGCAAGATGTTCGCGTTCGAGAATTTCGGTGTAAAGCCGGATATCGTCAGCTTCGCCAAGGGCGTGACCTGCGGGTACGTACAGCTCGGCGGGGTCGCCGTAAGCAAAAAAATCGCCGAATATTTCGACGATCATATGCTGGCCTGCGGGCTGACCTACAGCGGCCATCCGCTGGCGTGCGCGGCGGGCGTGGCGTGTCTGCATTTCTATGAAGAAGCGGACATTCTCGCAAACGTCAACAGATCCGGAGCGGTTCTGAAAGCGTGTCTGGAGGAACTCAAAGAAAAGCACGAGAGCGTGGGCGACGTGCGGTGCATCGGGCTGTTCTCGGCGATAGAGCTGGTCACCGACCGCGAAAAGCGCACCCCGTATGTGCCTTACGGCAAAGACCCCGAGGGCAGGATGGGCAAGCTCATCGGAATGCTCCAGAAAAAGGGCTTTATGACTTATTCCCATGAAAACATGATCCTCGTTGCGCCGCCTCTGATCATCACGCCCGAACAGGTGAAAGAGGAAATGCAAAAGATGGACGAAGTGCTGTCTTTCGCCGACGAGGTCGCCGCAAAGGATCGAAAGTAGACATTTTCCGAAAATTCTTTTCAAAAAGGGAGAACCGTCCGGGGTTCTCCCTTTTCGTTTGCCGAAACCGCAAGAGCGGGCAATCCCGTTTCGGGCGGGCATTTTAAGGGGCTTCAGGGTTCTGCTTTCCAACCCTGCCCGTCGCTTTCGGCGCGCGGCGGCAAAAAATGCGCGTGTTTGTCGCATGTGTTGTAGGTTTGTCAATGATGTGTTACACATTTAAAAAGTTAGAGAGGACATAATTGGGAGAGTGCCAGTTAAGAGGACGCATAGGGAAATTGTTGTATTGACGTTGACGGACGGCTAATTGTTTTTTGAAATCTTCAAAGGAATAAAACTTGTGGGATGCATAGAATTCTTCATTATCCTTTCGATGAGAGCGCTCCACTTTTCCGTTATGCCGAGGGGTATAGGGTTTGATTAGCTTATGTCGGATGCCTAATTCTTCTAATGCTTTTTCAAATAAGGTCTTTTTGTCCGATCGATGAGAATTGAGCCTGTTAGTGAATTCTGTTCCGTTATCTGTTTGAATGCATTCAATGGCGTAAGGAAATTTTTCTACGATGTGTTTTAAGAACTCGGTGGAAGAATAGGTGCTGTGTTCTTCAAAGGCTTCCAAGTAGCGGAAGCGACTGTATTCGTCAATGAAGGTGTATTGGTAGAACGTGTGTTCTCTTGCCTCGCCGGCGAGGCAAGAGAGCGGGACGAACTTCACGTCGATTTACCCACGCTGGCCGGGATATTGCATCTGCTCATAAGGCTTTGGGATATATTTGGGATTCGGCAGTTTCACAGCCATTTGTCCGCTACGTGTCAACACGCGGTACAAGCCGGAAATAGAACGTGTATAGCCCCGTTGCCGTAGCTTTACCCAAAAGACGACCAGCCCTGTATTGGGATTCCTTCGCCGCATATTGCGAATGAGGGTCAATTCATCATCGGTATGCTGGTTGGGATGATGATGCGGACGGTGTGACCGATCCGCAAGAGACGGGAGTGTTCCGTCATAGCGTTTCATCCAGCGATAGATATATTGTCGATTTGTACGGTATCGAATTGCGGCTTGTGTGACGCCGTGTTTCTGTGCATACAAAATCAGGGATTGACGGTAGAGTTGGGTTTGTGTTATCTTATCCATAGCGAATAAGGGTGACACCTGCCTTTCGGTTTTGTCTTGGCAACTCTACCTTAACACAGGTCTCTCTTATTCGCTACTTTTTTCTTTATTTGTAACACATCATTGTAACACCTACAAAAATGCGCGTGTTTGTCGCATGTGTCCACTTGACATCCTTGCCCAAAAGATATAAAATATCTAAGATATTGTATTATTATGCGATCATAGTGCAATATTTCGCTTTTATACCCTACCATAAATTTTCTTTCTTATTCTGACACAAAGGAGGTGCCATACTTTTTGAATCCTATACTGATTGCAGTCATTGCCGCTGTCGCGGCAGCTGTGGTGTTCGGTGTTCTCGGATTCGTGCTGGGCGGGCTGCATCGTAAAAAAGTTGCCGAAGCGGCCATCGGGTCTGCTACGGAAGAAGCGGCGCGCATTGTCAATCAGGCCGTGCAGACTGCGGAGAGCAAACGCAAGGAAACCGTTTTGGAAGCCAAGGACGAAGCCCATCGGTTGATCAGCGAAGCCGAAAAGGAAAGCAAGGAACGCCGTGCGGCGGTTCAGCGACAGGAACAAAGACTGATTCAAAAAGAAGAATCGCTCGACCGAAAAGTCGATGCGATGGAGAAAAAAGAAGAAGCGCTCGGCGAAAAGCTGCGCAAGGCAGAAAATCGCCTCGAGGAGGTCGATCGGCTCAAAAACGCGCAGTTGGAAATGCTCGAAAAAATTTCGGGGCTTACAAGCGAACAGGCAAAAGCCCTGCTCTTGAAGAACCTGGATGAAGAGCTGACCCATGACAAGGCCGTTCGCATTCTCGATTTTGAGCAGAGAACCAAGGACGAGGCGGATACGCTCGCACGCGAGATCATTTCTTCCGCCATTCAACGCTGCGCGGCGGATCACGCGTCGGAGGCGACTGTTTCCGTCGTCAACCTGCCCAGCGATGAAATGAAAGGCCGCATCATCGGCCGCGAGGGCAGAAACATCCGCACCCTCGAAACCATCACGGGCGTCGACCTCATCATCGACGACACGCCCGAAGCCATCACCGTCTCCAGCTTTGAACCCGTGCGTCGCGAGGTCGCGCGGTTGACCATTGAAAAGCTTATTGCCGACGGGCGCATCCACCCCGCGCGCATTGAAGAAATGTATGAAAAATCCCGCCGCGAGGTCGATCAGATCATTCGCCAAAGCGGTGAACGCGCGGTGATCGACGCGGGCGTCAACGGGGTGCATCCCGAGCTTGTCAAGCTGCTGGGTCGTCTGAAATACAGAACCAGCTACGGCCAAAACGTGCTGAACCATTCCGTGGAGGTCGCAAATCTTGCCGGAATCATGGCCGCCGAGCTCGGCGCGGACGTGAAAACCGCGAAACGCGCGGGGCTTTTGCACGACATCGGCAAAGCGCTTGACCGCGAAATGGACGGCTCGCACGTGGAGCTTGGCACGGAATACGCCAAAAAATACCGTGAAAACGAACAGGTCGTACACGCCATTGCCGCGCACCACGGCGACATTGAAGCGAAAACCGTTGTGGCCTGTCTTGTGCAGGCGGCGGATGCCATTTCCGCAGCGCGTCCCGGCGCTCGCCGTGAAAACGTGCAAAATTACATCAAACGTCTCGAAAAGCTGGAGGAGATCGCAGCCTCCTTTGAGGGCGTTGAAAAATCCTTTGCCATTCAGGCAGGCCGTGAGGTTCGCATAATGGTCAAGCCCGACGTGGTTTCGGATGACCGCATGACCATTATTGCTCGCGACGTCGCGAAGAAAATCGAAGATGAACTGGAATATCCCGGTCAGATCAAGGTACATATCATTCGCGAAAACCGGGCGATCGAATACGCAAAATAAACATGACGGCCCTGATTCTGTAGCGGAGTCAGGGCCTGTGTGTTATTTCGACGGAATTTGCGCAAAAATTTGGAAAGCGGTGCGTTATGAACGGCAGCCTTTGCAAAATTTTCATGATCGGCGACGTGGTTTCGACCGTGGGCACGGAAAAACTGGTCGGGACTTTGCCGCAGTTCAAAAAAGAAAATCAAGTGGATATTGTGATCGTCAACGGGGAAAACGCTTCTGCGGGAAACGGTCTGCTGCCGCAGACGGCGGCGCTTTTATTCGCCGCGGGAGCGGACTGTGTCACGGGCGGCAACCATACCTTTCGCCGTCGGGAGCTGTATGCGTACCTTGACGAAAATCCCTATTGCCTGCGCCCCGCGAATTACGGCGCGGCGTGTCCCGGTCACGGCAGCTGCGTGATCGATAAGGGCGGCGTGCGCGTCGGCGTGGTCAGTCTGCTCGGCACGGTGTTTATGGAGTCGCCGGAAAATCCTTTTATCTGCGCAGATCGGGAGCTTGCCGCCCTGCGGGACGATGTGCATTTTACCGTGGTGGACTTTCACGCCGAAGCGACGTCGGAAAAACGCGCCATGGGCTTTTATCTCGACGGCAAAGCCGCCGCGGTAGTCGGCACGCACACCCATGTGCAGACTGCCGATGAGCAGATCTTGGAAAACGGAACGGCTTATATCACGGATCTCGGCATGACCGGCCCTGTGCGCTCGGTACTGGGCGTCGAGCCTGCGGACGTTATAGAAAAGCTGCGCACGCATATGCCCGTGCGCTTTCACAATCCGAGCGGCGACTGCCTTTTGCAGGGGCTGCTTATGGAGATCGACAAACAGACGGGAAAGGCTGTTTCGGTGCGGCGCATTTCCCTGTAGAAAGGAAAAGGGGTGTTTCGGTATGCGAAAAAATCGGCTTCGCGCTGCGCTTGCGCTGCTGCTCACATTTGCGCTGCTGTTTTGCGCCTGTGACTCGGACAAGGACGCCCAAACGCCCGATTCGCCCGAGAACGGCGCAAACCCGCCGTCTGCGTCGCTGACGCTTGCGCTGCCGTACTACGAAAACGATTCGTGCAACCCCTATTTTGCGCAAAGCGTCTGCAATCGCGCGCTTTCGTCGCTGTTTTGTGAGCCGCTTTACCGCGTGAACGCCGCTTATGCGGCCGAAGCGGTGCTGGCCGAGAGCGCATCTACGGACAGGACAAGCTGCACCGTTACCCTGCGCGACGCGGTTTTCTCGGACGGAACGACCGTTACGGCGCAGGATGTGGTGTATTCCTTCGGGCTTGCAAAGAAGAGCGCATGGTACGGCACGCGGCTTGCGAATATCGATTCCGCGAAGGCAAACGGAAAAACGGTGACGTTCGCGCTGGGCACGGCCGACCGATACGTGCAAAACCTGCTGACTTTTCCGATCGTGCGCCGCGCAACGGCGGACACCGCCGCGCAAGTCCCGATCGGCTCGGGCGCGTTTGTGCTGTCGGCAGGCGGAAAGCTCGCCAAAAACCCGAAAAAATCGACGGGCGGGGTGGAAGCAATCACGCTCGTACACACCAAAGACCCCGAAACGCTCGGCCGCGCGCTGGAGATCGGGAATATTGACTATATGTTTGAAAATTTCGCGGACGGCGCATACACGCGCATCGTGGCGCAAAATACATTTGTGACGATGAACAATCTGGTGTATCTGGGGATACAGTCGAGTTCCGGCGCACTGCAATCGGCGGCGGTGCGCGCGGCGATCCATTACGCGGCGGATCGCGACGACATTGCGGCGTCCTCTTATCGCGGCTGTGCGACGGCGACGGGGCTGCCGTTTCACCCCGCATTCTGCGAAGCGCAGAAGCTCGCGGCATCCACCGCGCCGGATACGGAGCGCGCCGCCGAAATTCTCCACAAGCTCGGCTACAACCGCCGCGACAAAAACGGCCGGCTGACCAACGGGCGTGATACCCTGCAAATGACCATTCTCGTCAATCAGGAAAACAGCTTCCGTCTGACGGCGGCCTACAATTTAGCGGACGACCTTAACGCGGCGGGCTTTTCGGTCACGGTCGAGAGCGTGTCGGGCGATGTGTATACGAGCCGCATTGCGTCGGGCAATTTCACCCTGTATATCGGCGAGGTTCGGCTGTCCGAGGACTTGAGCCTTTCGCCCTTCTTCGGCGGGAGCGCATCTGCGGGCATCCCCAATACGTTGCCCGTGGTTTCGGAATACGCCGCGTTTCAGGCGGGCGAGCGCACGCCGCAGCAGTTCGCCGATGCGTTTTTGGACGATATGCCGTTTGTCCCCCTGTGCTACCGCGCGGGCATGGCGGCATACAGCAAGGGCGTCAAGCCCGACCTTTCCGCCGCTGCATATGACATTTACGGCGATATTACCCGTTGGACGGCCGCATAATGCACGTTTTTTAAAAAAGAGATTGACGCAAAAGCGGTGTGTCGGGTACAATACCAATAAAAGACATTCGGCAATCGAATGTTGGATTCCAAAAAAGGCGCGTCGGGTCGAGTAAGCTGCTTGCGGCCTTTAAAGGAGAGATTCCCATGATTAAAATTGAAAATCATTTAGGGCTGATTGAAATCAACGACGATTTCTTTTCGGATTTGATCGGTCATACCGTAACGGCCTGCTTCGGCGTGGCGGGTATGGCGAACAGCGGTGCTTCGCAGGGACTTCGGGCTTTCTTCTTTCGCCGCAGAAGCTATCTCGATCAGGGTGTTTCGGTGCGCTCCAACGGCACGGATCTGACCATCGACCTGCATATTTTTGTGACCTACGGCGTCAACATCGCCGCCATCGTGGACAGCATCACCAATAAGGTGCGTTATACCGTCGAGCAGGCAACGGGGTTACTCGTGAAAAAGATCAACGTCTTTATAGACGGCATGAAGGACTGATAGGAGCGGTGGAGATGCAAATAACCGGGCTTGCTTTGAAAAACGCCTTTATTTCGGGCGCAAACCATATCCAAAATCATCAAAAAGACGTGGACGCGCTCAATGTGTTCCCCGTTCCCGACGGCGACACGGGTACCAATATGTCCATGACCATCGGCGCGGCTGTGCGCGAATTGCAGATTTTGTCCGACGCGGATGTCGCTTCGGTTTCGTCCAAGGCGGCGCAGGCGCTGCTGCGCGGCGCGCGCGGGAATTCGGGCGTGATTTTGTCGCTGATTTTTCGCGGCATTTCCAAAGGGCTGAAGGGCTTGGAAACGGCGGACGGCCTGCAGCTGGCCGCTGCGCTGGAAATGGGCAGCGAATCCGCGTACAAAGCGGTGATGAAGCCCACCGAGGGTACGATTTTAACGGTCATCCGCAAAGCGGCGGCGGCTGCGAAGGAAGCTAAGGAGCCGGACTGCGGCAAGGTGCTGCAAATCACCTATGACGCGGCGGCAGCGGCTTTGGCCGAAACACCCGAAATGCTGCCTGTTTTGAAAGAAGCGGGCGTGGTGGACGCAGGCGGACAGGGACTTCTGTATATTTTAGAGGGCATCAAAAGCTATATTTTGGATGGCGTGATGATCGAAAACGCCGCCCAAGCGCCGCGCGGTTCTGCGGACGCATCCTTAGAGGCGGCAGCGAACGCCCCTGCGGTGCGCTACAGATATGCCTGTTCGCTGCGGATCGTCAAAACGCAGGATGCAACCTCGACCGCCGAAAAGCTGCAAACGTATTTGGCGTCCGTCGGCGGGGAGCTTTCGATAGAGGAGGACGCGCAAAGCATTCGTCTGCGCGTGCAGACCGACGTACCCGATAAGGTGTTGCGCACGGCGCTGCAATGCGGGACGCTGCACGACATTCAAATCGAGAATTTGGCGGACGCAAAACCCGACGGCGGCGAAAAGCCTGCCGCGCCGAGCGCGGACTCCGAGGCGGACGCGCCCGAAAACGCAGCCGCTCCCCGTGCACGCGTCGAGCCGGAAAAGGAGTACGGCTTTGTGGCGGTCGCGGCGGGCGACGGCATCACAAAGCTGTTCTATGAACTGGGTGCGGACGTGGTCGTTTCGGGCGGGCAGACCATGAACCCAAGCACGGATGATATTTTGAACGCCATTGAGGCGACGCCCGCGCGCCATGTGTTCGTGCTGCCCAACAATAAAAATATCATTATGGCGGCGGAGCAGACGGTCAATCTTGCGGATCGCGGCGTGAGCGTTTTGGCGACCAAAGCAATTCCGCAGGGCGTCACCGCCATGCTGACCTTTGCGCCGGAGCTGAGCCCCGAGGAAAACCATCTGCAAATGATGAAGGCCGCCGAGGGCGTGCATACCGCGCAGGTGACTTTTGCCGCGCGCGACAGCGAAATGCGCGGCGAACGCATCAAAAAAGGGCAGATCCTCGGCATGGAGGACGGCAAGATCACGCTTGTGGACAACAACATGGTCGATGTGGCGTTCCGCGTGACGCGTCGGCTCGTTAAGAAAAACAACGGGACGCTGGTGACCGTGTTCTACGGTGAAGAAACCGACGAAGCGGCGGCAAACGAGCTGGGCGACCGCTTGCAGGCGCGTTTCCCGGGCGCGGAGATCAATGTCATCGACGGCGGGCAGCCCGTTTACTATTTTATCATATCCGTAGAATGACCTGTGCGGATATGGCGGAGAAGGCGTCATGAAGCTAAGATCCGAAATCCAATATGTCAAGGGTGTCGGGCCGGCACGCGCCGAGGCGTTTCAAAAGCTCTCGGTCGATACGGTCGGCGCCCTTTTGCGCTATTATCCGCGCGCTTATGAGGATTGGAGCCGTATAACGCCCATCCGCGAAATGCCCGAAAACGAGCCGTGCTGTATTCGCGCCACGGTTTGCCACACGCCGACGAAAATTCGTATTCCGGGCGGGCTGCTGCTTTTTAAAACCGCCGTGACCGACGGCGCAGGGCTTTTGAATCTGACCTTTTATAACAATAAATATATCGGAAACCAGCTTAAAGAGGGCGAGGAATACCTGTTTTTCGGCAAAGCGGTGCGCAACAAATACGGCGCGCGCGAAATGGCGTCCCCGATGTTCCAAAAGCCGCAGACTGCCCATCGCATTCGACCGATCTATCCCGCAAGCGCGCAGCTTTCTTCCAAAACCATCGAAAAATGCGTGCAGAATGCCCTCGACGCGCTCGAAGAACCGATCCGCGACTTTATGCCATCCGAAATTCGCGCGCAAAACGGACTTTGCGATTTGGACACTGCCATTCGGCATATTCATTTTCCGCCCGATGCGGCCGCACTGGAGGAGGCACGCAGGCGGCTGATTTTTGACGAGCTGTTTTTGCTGCAATTGGGGCTTTTGCAAATGAAAGGCCGCACGCAGACGCTTCGCACGGACTGCGTGGTACACGAGGATCATACGGCGGAATTCACCGCCCGCCTCCCCTTCCAAATGACCCGCGCACAAAGCCGCGCCGTACACGAAGCCATGCGCGATATGCAGTCGGGCGAACCGATGAACCGCCTGCTGCAGGGCGACGTCGGCTCGGGCAAAACGGCGGTCGCGGCGGCGCTTTGCTACAACGCGGTGAAAAACGGGATGCAGGCCGCCGTTATGGCGCCGACGGAGGTACTCGCCGAACAGCATTATCACACCATGCAGACCTTTTTTGCGGGCAGTGAAGTGACGGTCGCGCTCTTGACGGGTTCGACCCCGGCGGCACAAAAGCGCGCAATCAAGGCGGGGCTTGCCGCCGGAGAGATCACGTTAGCCGTCGGCACGCACGCGCTTTTGCAGCAGGATGTGGAATTTCGGAAATTAGGGCTTGTGGTGACGGATGAGCAGCACCGTTTCGGGGTCGCGCAGCGCGCAGGGCTTGCGGCAAAGGGCGGCAATCCGCATATCCTCGTCATGTCCGCCACACCCATTCCGCGCACGCTCGGGCTGATTTTATACGGCGATTTGAATGTGTCGGTACTCGACGAATTGCCCCCCGGGCGGCAAAAGATCGAAACCTACTGTGTTTCGACCGGCTACCGTCCGCGCATTTACCGTTTCCTCGAAAAGCATATCGAGCGCGGTTTGCAGGCGTATATCGTCTGTCCGCTGGTTGAGGAGGGCGAAAGCGATCTCGTCCCCGCCGAGGACTATTACGAACGCCTGCAAAAGGGCGTGTTCGCGTCCCGTCGGCTGGGGCTTTTGCACGGCCGTATGCGCCCGCGCGAAAAGGACGCCGTTATGCGCGCCTTTGCAAACGGTGAAATTGACATACTCGTTTCCACCGTGGTCATCGAAGTCGGCGTGGACGTCCCGAACGCCGCGGTCATGGTGATTGAAAACGCCGAACGCTTCGGCCTCTCCCAACTGCACCAGCTGCGCGGCAGAGTGGGGCGCGGCAAAGAAAAATCGACCTGTATTTTGGTGTCGGATGCGCAAAACGAAGAAGCAGCCGCGCGATTCAAAATCCTTTGCGAGACGACCGACGGCTTTCGGATCGCCGATGCCGACTTGCAGCTGCGCGGGCCGGGTGATTTCTTCGGCAAACGCCAGCACGGGCTTCCCGAACTGCACATTGCGGACATCCTGCGCGACACGCGGATGCTGGGCGTTGTCCGCGAAGCGGCGGAAAAGCTGCTGCGCGCCGACCCGACGCTCGAAAGCACGGAACACGCCGCGATCAAACGGCGTGTCGATCAGCTGTTCGCCGCGTCGGAGATCGCGTAGCGAACAACCCACAGAGCTTCGGTTTGCTTTTCGGAATAAAAACGACCCCGATGCGCAAAAACGCATCGGGGTCGTTCTTTTGGAGGCGACACCCAGATTTGAACTGGGGAATCAGGGTTTTGCAGACCCGTGCCTTACCACTTGGCTATGTCGCCGCAGAAATGGTGTGCCGTTGGTTTGGAGAAAAAAGGACGCTTAAAAAGGTTTTAAGCGTCCTTTCCTTGGAGCGGATGACGAGGCTCGAACTCGCTACCTCCACCTTGGCAAGGTGGCGCTCTACCGGATGAGCTACATCCGCACAAATGGTGCCTCCGATCGGAATCGAACCAATGACACGAGGATTTTCAGTCCTCTGCTCTACCAACTGAGCTACAGAGGCAAATGTGGCGACCCGGAACGGGATCGAACCGTCGACCTCTAGCGTGACAGGCTAGCGTTCTAACCAGCTGAACTACCGGGCCACATTGGTGGGAACAACAGGGCTCGAACCTGTGACCCTCTGCTTGTAAGGCAGATGCTCTCCCAGCTGAGCTATGCTCCCGAACAGCCGCCCTTCATTAGACGGCTGAATTAGAATAGCATAAAAAAACTATCCTGTCAACCAAAATAGGGAAAAATTTTTTGAAAAATTTTTTGCAAATTTTAAGCCACAATATCTTGTATACGGCGAAAATGCGCGACCTATTGCGCGGGATTTTCCCACTTTAGCTGTTTACTTTTCAAATTTAGTGTGTTAAAATCAAAGCGCAAAACAGAAATGCAAAGCAAGAATGGATTTCGGGGGATGATCGTATGCGCGACAGCAAAATTCAAAGCGACAACATGGATTTTTTATTTCAATGTATATTGGCTTTGCGCTCCGACGAGGAATGCTATGACTTTTTCGAGGATCTCTGCACGGTCAATGAATTACAGGCCATGTCCCAGCGTATCGTCGTGGCGAAAATGCTTTCCGAAAAGCGCGTGTATTCCGACATCGTGCGCGAGACCGGCGCGTCCACCGCGACCATCAGCCGCGTGAACCGCTCTCTGCAATTCGGTTGCAACGGCTATGAAAAGCTGTTCGAGCGCGTCGAACAGCAGGGCAAATAACGCCGCGCGCATCGACGCAAGGCGCTTACGGAAAGGATCCGCTATGCAAAACCTTGTCAGAATGATCGATCAAGACGGCATATTGTGCGTCATTGCCGCCGACACGACCGAAACCGTGCGCGAAATGCAGCGTCTGCACGGCACGAAAAAGGTCGTTTCCGCCGCGCTTGGGCGGCTGCTGACCGCCGCGTCGCTCATGGGCAGTATGCTCAAGGGCGAAAAGGACACGCTCACGCTGAAAATCAGCGCCGACGGCCCTGCAAGCCCCCTCACCGCCGTATCCGACAGCAGCGGCAACGTGCGCGGATATGCGGGCAGGATCGACGTGGAGATGCCGCTCAACGCATACGGCAAGCTGGATGTTTCGGGCGCGGTCGGCAAAAACGGCACGCTGACGGTGATGAAGGATCTGGGGCTTCGCGAGCCGTATATCGGGCAAGTGCCGCTCGCTTCGGGCGAGATCGCCGAGGACATCACCGCCTATTACGCCGCCAGCGAGCAAACGCCGTCGGTCTGCGCCTTGGGCGTGCTGGTCGATCCCGATACCCAGGGCATTTTGCACGCGGGCGGGTTTCTCATTCAGCTTTTGCCGACGGCGGACACGTCCGATATTGAGAAAATCGAACGGGGGCTTGAGACGCTTCGCCCCGTCACGACCATGCTGTTCGAGGGGATGACGCCCGAGGAGATCTGCCGCACGGCGCTGCCCGAATTCACGCTCGAGGTGCTGGACACCGCCGAAGTCGGCTATCGCTGCACCTGTTCGCGCGCGCGTACCGAGGCCGCGCTGCTTGCCGCCGGCAAACAGGCGCTTACGGAAATGGCGCAGGACGAGGTGACGACCGCCACCTGTAATTTCTGCAATCGGCAGTACACGTTCTCGAAAGCGGAGATCGAGGCGCTCCTTGCGCAGTGCTGACGTCGCGCGGCGATGTCGCGCTCCCTTTCAGGCAGGCCGTTTCGCGTCGCTTTCGGCCAAGTTGTTATTTTCCGAAAAATTTGCTACAATAGAAAATGAATTTTGAATCCGGAGGGAAGGATCACCATGTGTGCAAAACCGAAATTCTACATTACCACCGCCATCGCCTATACGTCCAGAAAACCGCATATCGGCAACAGCTATGAGATCGTGCTGACCGATGCGATCGCGCGGTATAAGCGAATGCAGGGGTACGACGTGTTCTTCCTGACGGGTACGGATGAACACGGGCAGAAGATTGAAGAATATGCGCGCGCGGCGGGCGTTACGCCGAAAGCGTACGTCGACAAGGTCGCGGGCGAGATCCGCGCGATCTGCGATTCGCTGCACACGACCTACGATAAATTTATCCGCACCACCGACCCCGAGCACGAAAGAACCGTGCAGAAAATTTTCAAAAAGCTCTATGAGCAGGGGGATATTTACAAAAGCGAATACGAAGGCTTGTACTGCACGCCGTGCGAATCCTTCTGGACGCAGAGCCAGCTGGACGAAAACGGCTGCTGTCCCGACTGCCACCGCGAGGTGAAAAAGGCCAAGGAGGAAGCGTATTTCCTGCGCCTGTCGAAGTATCAAAAGCAGTTGGAGGACTTTATCGAAAACAACGAGAATTTCATTTATCCCGAAGCGCGCAAAAAAGAAATGCTCAACAACTTCATTAAACCCGGACTTCAGGACCTTTGCGTATCGCGGACGTCCTTCAAATGGGGCATCCCCGTTTCCTTCGACGAAAAGCACGTCGTTTACGTTTGGATCGACGCGCTGTCCAACTACATCACCGCGCTCGGCTACGACCCCGACGGCAGCTCGGCGCAGTATAAAAAGTATTGGCCTGCGGACGTGCATATCATTGGCAAGGACATTGTCCGCTTCCATACGATCTATTGGCCGATCATGCTCATGGCGCTCGGCGAGCCGCTGCCCAAGCAGGTCTACGGCCATCCGTGGCTGCTGTTCGGCGAGGACAAAATGTCCAAATCCCGCGGGAACGTGATCTATGCGGACGATTTGATCCGCGTGTTCGGCGTGGATGCGGTGCGCTATTATCTGCTCAGCGAAATGCCCCATGCGGCGGACGGCTCGATCACCTATGAGGCGATGATCGAGCGTTACAACACAGACCTTGCCAATACCATCGGCAATTTGGTCAACCGCACGGTCGCCATGCAAAATAAATATTTCGGCGGCGTGGTGCAGCCCGACGATGCTGTCGGCGAATACGACGAGCAGGTCAGAGCGTTGGCCTTAGAGACGGTCAAAGAGGTTGAACGCTGCTTTGACGAATATAAAATCAGCGACAGCGTGGCGAGCATTCTGACGCTTGCGCGCCGTTTGAACAAATATATTGACGAGACCATGCCGTGGGCGCTCAGCAAGGACGAAACAAAACGCGCGAGGCTCGGTACGGTGCTTTACAATCTCTTGGAGGGCATTCGTTTCCTTGCGGTGCTGCTTACGCCCTATATGCCCGATACCGCCGACGCGATCTTTGCGCAGCTGGGGACGGACGTGCGTTCGTATGACAGCTTAAAGACGTTCGGCGCATTGCGCGCGGGCGAAAAAGTCGGGGAAGCGAAGCCGCTGTTTGGGCGCATCGACGCCGAAAAGCTTTTGGCGCAGTTGACCGCCGAGCAGGCAAAATCCGAGGAAGCGGCCGCATCTGCACCCGCCGCCCCCGAAAATGCCGCGCCCGCCGTGGAGGGTCTTGCTCAAATTGATATCGATACCTTTATGCAGGTGGAATTGCGCGTGGCGCAGATCAAAGCCTGCGAACCTGTGAAACGTGCAAAAAAGCTGCTGCGGCTGACGGTAGACGACGGCACGCCCGAGGAACGCACCGTGGTCAGCGGCATTGCAAAATGGTATGCGCCCGACGACCTCGTCGGCAAAAAAATCGTGTTGGTCGCCAATCTCAAACCCGCCGTGCTTTGCGGCGTGGAAAGTCAGGGAATGCTTTTGGCGGCGGATTGCAGCGAGGACGACGTCAAGGTCGTGTTTGTGGACGATTCCATGCCCAACGGTGCGCGGATACGATGAGCCTTACGCATATTTTTGATTCGCATGCGCATTATGACGACGAGGCGTTTTCCGAAGATTTGCCGCAGCTTTTGGCGGCGTTGCCCGAAAACGGCGTGACGGGCGTGATCTCCTGCGGCGTGAATACGGAAACGTCCCGGTTCGCCGTGCGGCTTTCCCAAAATTATCCGTATATCTATGCGGCGGCGGGCTTTCATCCGCTCAATTTAGAGGACGTTCCCGCAGACGTCCCCGCCGCGCTGCGCCCGCTTTTGGCGGAGAAAAAAACGGTCGCCGTCGGAGAGATCGGGCTTGACTATCATTACGAAAAAGAAACGCGCCAAGAGCAGCTCGCCCTGTTTGAAACACAGCTGCGGCTGGCGTGCGAACTGGACATCCCCGTCATCGTGCATGACCGCGAAGCGCATGAGGACACCCTGCGTTTGCTTACGCGTTACCGTCCGCGCGGCGTGGTGCATTGCTTTTCGGGCAGCGTCGAAATGGCGGAAGCGGTTTTGCGGCTGGGGATGTATATCGGGCTTGGCGGCGCGGTGACGTTTCACAATGCAAAAAAGCCTGTGGAGGTCGCGGCGATGGTGCCGGACGAGCGCCTGCTCACGGAGACCGACGCGCCCTATATGGCGCCCGTGCCGCTGCGGGGGAAACGCTGTGATTCGCGCATGATCGCCTATACGGCCGAGCGCTTGGCGGAAATTCGCGGGACAAGCGCGCAGGCGATTTTGGATTTGACCGCGCAAAATGCGAAAACCCTGTTTGGGATCGCCTGAATCATACAAAGGAAAGGAAGAATACAAGACGGAGCGGACGGTTTTTGCCGCTCTCGGAGCTTGTATTACCGGGGGGATGGCCGTGGAACTGTTTGAGATCGCAAAGCTATATGTGCAAATGGACGCGCGCGGCGAACTGCTGTACAGCCGCAGCCGCGCCTATCTCGCCGACGGCGTGCATAAGCCGGACATCGTACTCGATCTGCCCGAGACGTTTTTTGAAGAGAAGCACGCCAAGTATCCGCAGGTGACGCTCGACGAATGTCGGTATGTCTGGATGGGCGAGGCGTTTTATGCGCGGCTTTTGCGCTTTGACGGCATGCTCCTGCACGCCTCCTGCGTGGAAAAGGATGGGTTCGCCTATTTGTTTTCCGCCAAAAGCGGTACGGGTAAATCCACCCATACGGCGCTTTGGCAGAACGCCTTTCCCGATTGTCGGATCCTCAATGACGACAAACCGGCGCTGCGGCGCATCGACGGGCGGTTTTATGCCTGCGGCACGCCGTTCAGCGGCAAATACGACATCAGCGAAAATCGGCAAGTACCCGTGCGCGCGCTTGTATTTTTGATGCGCGGCGAGGAAAACCGGATCGAGCCGATCTCCGCGAAAGAGGCGATCCCGCTGTTCCTTTCGCAGACGCTGCGCCCGCCGAAGCCGTCGCTTATGTCGGATATGCTGGAGCTTTTGGGCGCGCTGTTAAACGAAGTCCCCGCCTTTCGCCTGACCTGCAATATGGAAGCGGAAGCGGCGCATACCGCCTATGCGGGGATAGAGGCTTATTATCGAAAAACGGAGGAGAATCGATGAAGATCAAAGAAGGATTTTTGCTGCACGAGGTCGCGGGGAACAGCATTGTCGTCCCCGTCGGCAAGGCGGAGGTGGACTTCGGCGGAATGCTGACGCTCAACCCCGTCGGCGCGTTCGTCTGGAAGCTGCTGGAAACGGAGACGGACGAGCAGACCGTCGTCCGGGCGGTCGCGGACGAATATGCCGTGGACGAGGCCACCGCGCAGCGCGACGTACACGCTTACTTGGAAAAACTGCGCAAAGCGGGACTGCTCGAGGACTGAACGTATGGAAAAAAAGAAGGTTCGGCTTTCCGAACTGCTGCCGATCATGGAAGAAACTTTGCGCGCGGGCGGCACGGTGCGTCTGCCCATAACGGGGACGAGTATGCTGCCGCTGCTCGTCGAGGGGCGCGATACGGTCACGCTGCAAAAGGCGCAAAAGGCGCTTCAAAAAAATGATCTGCCGCTGTACCGCCGAAAAGACGGCGCGTTTGTTCTGCACCGTGTCGTCGGCGTAAACGACGACGGGACGTATACCATGTGCGGCGACAACCAGTGGGTGAAGGAACCGGGGATCACGCAGGAGCAGATCATCGGCGTGGTTGCGCAAATCACGCGCAAGGGCAAGACGTTCCCCGTCGGCGCGGCGAAATATACATGCTATGTGCGGGTTTGGCAAATGCTTTTCCCCGTGCGTAAATTTTTGATTCGGCTCGGCGGAAAATTGCGGAAAATCCAATACACCCGCCGCAAAGCAGGAAAATGTGGGTGAAAAGACGGACGAAAGCAGTAAATCGGTATGAAAACAAATCAAGCGCGGTGACAACAGAGCCGATTGTCGTAGGAAAATAACTTCTGGATTTGAAAAGCAGTTCTGCGCAGTGAGTAGGGACAAAATGAAAAAAAAATCGGCGCAAAAGTGGATATGGACACATGCAAAGGGCGAATTGCCGTCACTGGTACTGCTGGTGCTGGGCAACGCCCTGTTTTCCGTGTGCGAGGTCTCTCTGGCGCTGTTCGCCAAGGGCGTCATCGACGCCGCGCAGTTCGGCGATTACCAAAAGCTCGTGCGGTACGGGCTTTTGCTTTTGTGCGTCGTGCTTTTGCAGATCGGACTGCGCGTCTTTAACCGCAGTATGGAGGTGCGCGTGGCGGGACGTCTGGAAATGCGCTGCAAACGACAGCTGTTTCAGACGATCCTGCAAAAGGATTACAGCGCGGTGACCGCCTACCATTCGGGCGATCTGATGACGCGCATGACCGCAGACGTGACCGTGGTGTGCGACAATATCACTCTGCTGCTGCCCTTGGCCGCGTCCATGCTCACACGGCTCGGCTGCGCATTTGCGGTGATCCTTTCGCTCGACCGTTGGTTCGGACTTTTGCTGGCAGTTGCGGGGGTCGTCGCCTTTTTTGCCGCGCGCGCGTTTCGCGGACAAATGAAAAAAATGCACCGCTCCGTGCAGGAGTCGGACAGCCGCCTGCGCTCGTTCTTGCAGGAATCGATTGAAAACCTGCTGGTCTTGCAGGTGTTCGGTATCCAACAAAAGGCGCGGCAGCAGGCGGACGTGCACCAGCAGGAAAATTTCGACGCGAAGCTGCGCCGCAACCGCTGGGCAATTTTTGCCAACACCGGGCTTTCGGGGCTGTTTTCGCTCGGGTATCTGTTCGCGCTTTTGTGGAGCGGCTTCCGCCTGTACAGCGGCACGATCACCTTCGGCACGCTGACGGCGCTTTTGCAGCTGGTCAATCAGGTGCAGCTGCCCTTTTCCAACCTTTCGGGCATCATGCCGAAATATTATGCGATGCTCTCCTCCGCCGAGCGCATTATGGAGATCGAGACCCTGCCCGACGACAGGATCGAGGACGAGGGGCAGAAAGCGCCGCGTCCCAAAACCTTTGGGCAGCTTCAATTCCGGGATGTTTCCTTTGCCTACGGCAAAAACGTCGTGTTCGAGCATGCGGATTTCACGATACATAGCGGGGACTTTGTCGTGATCTCGGGCATTTCGGGCATCGGCAAAAGCACGCTGTTCAAATTGCTTTTGGGCGTACTTGCGCCGCAGAACGGCCGCATCACCGTGTGGGCGGACGGCAGCGAACGCCCTGCCGACAAATCCACCCGCCCGCTGTTCGCGTATGTGCCGCAGGGGAATTTGCTGCTTTCGGGTACGGTGCGGGACAATGTCCGCCTGATTAACGCGGACGCGACCGACGAAGAACTGGAGGAAGCGCTTCGCATCAGCTGTGCACAGGATTTCGTGCGCGCGCTCCCGGAAGGGCTTGACACCATGCTGGGCGAAGGCGGCCGCGGGCTGTCGGAAGGGCAGATCCAGCGGCTCGCCGTGGCGCGCGCGGTGCTGACGAACGCGCCTGTGCTGCTTTTGGACGAGGCGACCTCCGCGCTCGACGAAGCCACGGAGCAAAAGCTCCTTGAAAATTTGCGCGCCATGCAGAACAAAACCTGCATCATCATTTCCCATAAAAAAGCGGCGTTTGCGATTTGTGATCGGGAATTGGAAATCGCCGACCGCTGCGCCCAAATGCGGAAATAAGAGCGAAATGCACAGAAATATCGGCGCTTTTGGTATAATTGCGGGCAAAAAGCCAAGAATCAAAAAAAAGCAATTTGCCTATTGCACCGATTGCGCATTTTTGCTATAATCATACTGGTTTTGAGCAGTTATCCGATATTTCGGAATGAAAGTACTGCGATGCGGTTGAAAAAATGAGGGAAATTCATGAGTTATCATTCGTCTGAACATTCATCTTCTGCTGCTTCTTCCAGCAGTTCGTCTTTAAACAGCAACGAGGATGAGGGCATCAATGTGGAGCTCTTGCTGATCTATGTGCGCAAGGTGCTCAAAAAATGGTGGGTCATCCTGGTTGTCGCGCTGGTTTTGGCGGCGGTAGGATTTTCGGTGGCGCGGATCACCTATGTGCCGTACTATTCCTCCCAAATCGAATTTGTGGCCACCAATAAAGATATTACGATGGCATCCTCGGGGCAGACCCTCTCCGACATGAACGCCGCCGTGTCTTTGGCTGAAAACTATAAATACGTGCTGACCACAACGGAGCTTGCGACAAGGGTCGCCGAAAACTGCGGATACAAGAATATCACGGCGGACGATATCAAGCATTTTGTCTCCGTGGAGTCGGTCGAGGACACCGCCATCATTTTCCTGACGGTCACCACGACGGATAAGGAAGTCTCTTACGCGATCGCCAACACCTATATGGAGTTCTATCAGGAAGCGATCACTTCGGCGTTCCCCAGCACCATGCTCAACCAGATCGACCCGCCTCGCCTTGCAGAGCATCCGAATGCAGACAACTCGACGCTTATGTATACGGTCATCGGCTTTGCGGCAGGCCTCTTGCTTTCGACGCTGTTCCTGATCATGCAGATCCTTTTGAAGGACACCGTCTTAAGCTCCGACGACATCAAAAACAAGCTCGATATGCGGATCGTCGGCACGGTCAACCATGTGCATACGAAGGGCAAAAAGGGCGAAAAGCACAGCATTCTGCTGACGGATCGACGCTCCGGCTTTGCGTTTATTGAGGCGTTCAAGCTCATTCGTACCAAGATCGACCACACCCTGCGCCGCAAAGGGAAAAAGGCTTTGGTGGTCACCAGTACCGCCGAAAACGAGGGCAAAACCACGACCGCAATCAATATCGCGCTGGCGCTTGCCAAGAATGACAAAGAGGTTTTGCTGATCGACGGCGACTTGCGTAAGCCCGCCGTTGCGAAGTCTCTCGGCGTCACCGCAAATGACAACAGCACGGTTCTCAGCGTCATCAACGGCAGCTGCGATTTGGCGGACGCCATCAAATATTCCGAGAAATACAATTTGTATTTGCTACTCAACAGCAAGAGCATACCCGATTCCTCCGAATTGCTGGCAACCTCGCAGATGCAGGAGATCATTGAAAAGGCCAAGCAGGAATTCGACTATGTCGTGATCGATACCGCGCCCTGCGGTGTGGTGGCGGACGCGTCGATCCTGGCGGGCTTCTCGGACGCCATCGTCATGGTCGTGCGGCAGGATACGGTGCCGATGCGCCGGATCAAGCGCGCAATGGAGGATCTGGACAACTCCGGCACGGAGGTCATCGGCTGTATATACAACGACGCCAAGAGCGCCGCGGCGCTGCATGTGGGCAGACACAGATACGGCTACGGCTACGGTTACGGTTATGGCGGCTATGGTTACGGTTACGGCTATGGCTACGGCGAGCAGAGCAAGGACAGCAAAAAATAAGGTACACAAGATTGGGGCTTTCCCCCGATATGCGGCGGTCAAAAGTGCAGATCGCCGCATTTTTTCTATCGATCCTGTTTTGGTTTTCGCCGTCGGCGCGGGGAAACGCAAGGGATTTTTAAAATGTGCGGATTTTCTATCGACTTTTTAAACAGAGTATGTTAAAATAGAAAAGTATGCAAAAGGAAATTTTACGGAGTGATTCTATGACGGCGCGAGACAGTATCGCCAATTACCCCTCTCGCCGCAGGGAAATGACCAACTATACCCTTCGGGAGATCAAAAAGGTCAGCAGCGAGATCGGGCCGCGCATCGCGGGCGAAGAGAGCGAACGCAAAATGCAGACCTTTGTGTCCGAGAGTATGCGCAAGGTCGCCGACACGGTAGAGGCAGAGGATTTTGAAACGCATCCGAGCGCCTTGGTCGGCTGGATCACGGTGGACGCGGTTCTGTTGCTTTTGGCCGCCGTGCTTTTGATCCTCTCCTGTATTCCCGCGCTGTCGGCGATTGGTACGGTGTGCACCGTTGCCGCGTTGGCGCTTACGGTATGCGGCGTGGGGACGGCAGTGGCTGTGGGGCTGCTGCGCGGAACCTTTTTGGGCGCGCTTTTTCCGAAACGGCATTCTGTGAATGTCGTGTGTACGCGCCGTGCCGCAGGTGAAGCAAAGCGCAGGATCGTCTTTGTCGGCAGCGCCGATTCGCCCTACGCCTGGACGTATTTGCGCATCGGCGGCAAAAAACTCTCGGCGGCGGTTACCGGCGTGGCCTTTGCGGCTGCGGGGGTTCTGCTGATTTTGGAGATCGTTTCGTTTTTCCCGATGCCGCAGGCGCTTCGCACGGGGATCTTGATTCTCGCATGTCTATCGGCCGTGTTTGTTTTGCTTGCCGTGTTCCTCATCGACCGAAAATCGGCGGTACTCGGCGCGAACCGCAATTTGACGGGCGTCTTCTCCTCCATGGCGGTTCTTCGGTATATGGCGGCAAACGATATTCGCTTTGAAAATACGGAGGTCGCGGCGGTCTCCTTGGGCTGTTCGCAGGCGGCGGACGGCGGCGCAAAGGCTTTTGCCGAAAAATACGCGGACGCGTCTCTTCCCGAAACCGCCGTCATTGTCATCGATACGCTCTTTGACGCCGACGGGCTTTGCGTGCGGCAAAAGGATTTGCTCGGCACGGTTTGCGCGGACGCGCAGGCGGCGTCGCTGCTGCGGCGCGCGGGGGAGATCGCGGGCTTTGCTTTGGGCGAGGAAAATGCCTTGCTCGACGCGACGGCGGCGGCAGACCTGAAGCGCTGCGGAATGCATGCGGCGGCGCTTACGGCAAACGGTGCAGAGGGCGCGCGGGTCGCGCACACTTCCGCAGACGGCGTCGATAAGCTGAACCCCAAGGCCGTCGAAGCGGGAATCGATATTTTGTTGGAAACGGCGTTCTTATTTGACGCCGAGGGCTTAAAAGATGCATATCCAAAAAGCTGAAAGGGGTAAACACTATGCGAAATAAGTTTTTCAAAGGAATTTGCCTGCTCCTCACGGCGGCTTTGGCGCTTTGCGCGCTGTCTTCCTGCCAAATCAATGCGGACGGTTCCCTGAGCCAGAGCAGTGACGCGCCAGACCCTGTCGCCGTGTCGTTGAAAACCGATCTCCACGACGCGAAGTTCTCGTTTACATACGGGGAATTGAGCGACGTACTTAACGATGAGCTTTTGGCCGCGCTGTTTACCGATTATGCGGAAAAGACCGACGAGACCACCATCGACCTCAACTACAACGACATCAAGGTGCGCTACGCGGGGACGGAATATTTTGACGCCGTCATGGGGCTTTTGTCCGATGAAGAAAAGGCCGCGTTTCAGGCGAACCCCGAAGAGGTCCTGGCTTACTATACCGACATTGTCAACGCCATCAAAACGCAGAAGCCCGCGACCGTGTACTCGGAGAACTTTTGGGTGGATAACGACACCATTCAGTTTACCGACGCGAACGGCAATGTCGCCGATAAGGACAGCAAGCTCGCAAAAGCGGCGCGGCTCTATAAGGACTTTGTCGTGAACGGGGTTTCCGAGCAGCTTCCCAACGGCGTTACCACGAAAAAGGGCGAAAGCCTCAACGACGTGCTGTACCTCAAGGGCAGCGACGCGGTTTCAAAGTTGACGCCTGCGGACATCGACGCGATCTATACCTCCGTTACCCCCACCAATGAAACCAATTCCGCAGGAGAGGCCGTTCCCGTCGAGCTGACCAGAACCATCGAAATTCATTTGAAGGACGACGACGCTTCGGTGCGCCGCGCCATTTCCTTCCGCGATCCCGCCGATGTACTCTCGAAGCTCAACCGTTCGGAAAACTCCTTTACCGTCGATTCGTATTCCTTCGTTCCCAATGGCTGTGTCATTACCGCCGTGTTCAATGCGGTGACCGACGAGCTTGTATCGCTGTCTTACGACAAGAACCTGACTGTGACCGCGAGCGTTACGGGCGAAGGCTCTTTGGAAAGCCTCGGCAAGCAGACCGCGCAGTTCAACTGCGGCAGCAATATGTTCTATCAGTTCGGCTGGGAATCCGAGCAGACGACCGAGCAGGCTTCATAAGCCGATTTCCCAAAGCGGCTTTTACGGGGACTTCGATTGGTAAGGCGCTGGCTCAAAAAACGTGCGCCGTGTCGTTTTTCTCCTTTTTTCGACAAGCTGAAACGCCCTATATGCGAATATAGGGCGTTTTTTTCGGAACGACGAAATAGACCGATTTTTTTTAAAACGTATGCGGCTTTTTCGGGCAGAATAAGGGGAGACACGCGCTTATTTTCCGCCTGTGCGGCGAAACCAACCGATTGGAAAGGACGTTTTTCATGGCAAAGACGATGAACCGAAGACAACTGCGGGCAAAGCTCGCGCTGCTTTTGCTGCTGGTCGTGATTTTAGGGGCTTTAAGCGCGGGCTTTTTGATTAGTGAAAAACGCGTCCACGCCGCCGCACCCGAAGCCGATGCTTCCGACACCGCGCCGGCCGCGACGACCGAACCCCAAACAGAACCGCTGACCGAGGCAGTTCCCGCAGCCGAACCTGCGACGTCGGCTTTGCCGAAAAGCGCAAACAACGACCCGATCATCGTCTCCCCCACGGGCGACGGCTGGGAGACGACACTTGTCAATTTGCAGTACCGTCTGCCCGAGGGCTACGAACCGACGCTCGCGCCGGCGGTGGAGGGCAGCAGCGTACAGCTGGACAGACGCGTTGCGCCGCATTACGCGGCTATGTATGCGGCGGCCAAGGCGGACGGCTGCATCCTTACGCCCTATTCGGGCTACCGTTCTTACGCGCGCCAGCAGGAGAACTTTAACCGCCGCGTGGCGTCCTTTGTCGAGCAGGGGCTTTCCGAAGCGGACGCGAAAGCCAAAACGCAGACGCGCATCCTGCCGCCCGGCTGTTCGGAACACAACATGGGCTTTGCCATGGACGTGGTCAGCGCGAGCGCAGACTTTGTAGAGACAAAGGAATTTAAGTGGCTGACCGAACACGCGTATGCATACGGCTTCATTTTGCGCTATCCCGAAAACAAAACCGACATTACGGGCGTGATGTACGAGCCGTGGCACTGGCGCTATGTGGGCGAAAAGGCCGCGAAAGAGATCTTCCAAAGCGGACAGTGCCTGGAGGAATACCTCGGCGCGGCCGCCGCAAAGCAATAAATACCAAAACCCAAGAAAAGACCAAGGAGAACAACACCGTATGCTGACCATTCAAAACGGACAATTTGCAATAGACGGAAAACCGTTTGCCATTTACTCGGGCGCAATGCACTATTTCCGCGTGCCGCGCGAATATTGGGAGGATCGCCTCTTAAAGCTCAAAGCGGCGGGCTTCAATACGGTGGAAACCTACGTCTGCTGGAATCTGCACGAGCCGAAGCCCGGGGAATTTGATTTCAGCGGTATGCTGGACGTCGCCGAATACCTGCGCCTTGCGGGGAAGCTGGGGCTGTACGCCATTGTGCGGCCCGGCCCGTACATATGCACCGAGTGGGATCTCGGGGGCTTGCCCGCATGGCTTTTGCGGGATCAAAATATGCGGTTGCGCTGCAATTACGAGCCGTATCTCCGGTACGTGCGCCGCTATTTTCAGGCGCTCGGCGAACAGCTTCACGGGCTTTTTCAGGCGGAGGGCGGCAACATCATCGCCGTGCAGATCGAAAATGAATACGGCAGCTACGGCAACGACCAAAGCTATATGGAAGCGGTGCGCGAACTGCTCCTTGAAACGGGACTTGGGAACGCGCTGCTCTTCACGTCGGACGGTGAACAGGCGCATATGCTGGCGGGCGGCGGGATTCCCGATGTACTCAAGATGGTCAACTTTGGCAGCCGTGCCAAAACGCGGCTGAAAATGCTTGACGACTACCAGACGGATATGCCGTATATGTGCGGGGAATTCTGGTGCGGCTGGTTCGACCGTTGGGGCGGCCCGCACCACACCCGCGCGCACGAAGAGGTCACCGATGAGCTGCGCGACTTTTTGGATATGGGCGCGAGCTTCAATCTGTATATGTTCCACGGCGGCACAAATTTCGGCTTTACGGCAGGCGCGAACTGCAACAAGCAGTATGAACCGACCGTGACGAGCTACGATTACGGCGCGCCGCTGACCGAATGGGGCGACTACACGCCCCTGTACCATGAGATCCGCCGTTTGCTTTGCGAAAAACAGGGCATACCTTTGGGCGAATTGCCCCCGCGCCCGCAACTGCAGCATATCGGTTCGGTGCGGCTGGACGAAGCGGCGGGCTTGTTTGAAAATCTTCCCAATATTGCAGGGAAGCATCACAGCGCCGCGCCCGAGAGCATGGAGGTCTACGGGCAGAATGCGGGCTATATTCTGTATTCCACGGTTCTGCGGGGTACATACGAAGCGGCACAGCTTCGTGTCGACGGCGTTCACGACAATGCGTATTTGTATGTGGACGGCAAGCTCCGAACCACCTATTCGCGCGTTTCGACCCCCGAGCAAAATGGGGCGGACGGTTTCTCGGTGGAATTGGAGGCGTTCAGCGGCGAAAAGAAAATCGAAATTTTTGTTGAAGCTTTGGGACACGTTACCTACGGACGGCACCTTTTTGACCGCAAGGGCATTTCGCGCGTGCTGCTCGGCGAGCAGATTTTATTTGATTTCGACGTGTACACGTTGCCGCTTAACGACCTTAGCGCGCTCCGGTATTCGTCTGCGGCGGACGCCGAGTATCCGCGCTTCTTAAAGGGACACTTCAAAGCCTCTTTGTATGCGGACTGCTTTGTGGATACCACGGGCTTTACAAAGGGGTGCGTGTTCATCAACGGCTTCAACCTCGGGCGCTACCGCGCCGAAGGACCGCAGGTCACGCTCTATGTGCCGAAAAGCGTTTTGCGCGAAGAAAACGAGATCGTGGTTTTTGAATTGGAGCATGCCGCGTGCGATTCGATCGAACTGACCGACACGCCGCAGCTCGGAGGAACATGGTATGGGCTTTCGTAAGACGTATCCGCAAAACTACACCTTGCCGCAGGTCGATTTGAGCGCGCCGCCGCAGGGTGTGGACGCGTCGCTTGCCTATCTGTTTGAAAATGCCGTGGTGGATGCGGGCACGGGGTATCTGGGGCATCCCGATTCGGTGCTTTTGAAAGACGGGAGCATTTTGACCCTGTACCCCGAGGGACACGGCAAGGGAAAGGTGCTGTCGCGCATCAGCCGCGACGGCGGCAAAAGCTATCCCGATACGATCGAAAATCCGCCCGCTTCCTGGGAAAATTCCCGTGAAACGCCGACGGTGTACCGCCTGGAATTCTCCGAACGACCCTGGAGTGATAAGCTGATTTTGATTTGCGGCAACCCCAAATGGCCGAACGAGCCGACCACGGGCGGCTTTAACTGTTCGATTTCGGAGGATGAGGGCAGAACATGGAGCGAATTCACGCTGTTTTACGGCAACGACGACCCCGAATTTTCCTGCCTGCCCATTGTGCCGATGAGCTCTTTAACGCGCCTTAAACAGGACGGCAAATTTGTGGATCGGTGGATGGGGCTGTTCCACGACCGCGCGTTTGTCAACTACAAAACCATATTGACCTTTGACGACGCGGGGCAAATGCGCTGGTCGAAGCCCGTTCCGTATTTTGCCGCGTGGCGCGAGACGGAACTGCGCGCCAATATGTGCGAAGTCGAGTGCGTGCGCGCCGAGGGCGGGCAGGGAAACGAACTGCTCCTCCTTGCGCGCAGCAATTCCAAGTGCATGAATTCTCTTATAAGCGTCTCAAACGATGAGGGCGAAACGTGGTCGAAGCCCGTCGAAGCGCCCGACGCGCTCAACGGCGAGCGGCATAAGGCGGAATATCTGCCCGACGGGCGGCTGTTCATTACGTTTCGTTCCATTGAACGCGATAAGCAGCACCCCCATAAACGCTATGGCCACCGTATGCGGGGCTGGTATTCCCAAGGCTGGGTCGCGTGGGTCGGCACGTATGCCGATTTGCGGCAGGGACGCGAAGGGCAATATCGCATCAAGCTCGCCCACACGTATCTGCCCACTCAAAATGCCCCCGCTCTGCTCGCCAATGCCGACACGGGCTATTGCGGCAACGTGGTGCTGCCCGACGGCACGGTGGTGAGTGCGTCTTACGGAATTTTTTCGACGGGACGAAGGGTTAGCGGCGTCTACCATACGGATAAGGGCAGGCAAAAACGCAAAACCTATATCGTTTCTAAACGTCTGCGGCTTCAGGATGTGGAAAAGCTGCTGCCGTAATATCGGCACGAAAGCAAAAAAGGAGGAACAACGGATGCCAAATACGACGCGGCAAAGGGCAGGCAGGATCGCCTGCATCGTACTCGGCGCGGGGATTTTTATTTTGTTTACACCGTTCGTATCCTTTGTGTTCAACAGCGGTTCCGTGATCGGGATGCTCACAGGGCTTTGTCTGCTCTTAGGCGGTTTGTTTCCCGCACGTGTGCGCACGATACGCGAACGCTGCCGCAAAACGGCGGCGGGCAGGGTGATTTTGCGCGTGTTCAGCGTGATTTTGATCGTATTTTCGGTTTACGCGCTGGTCGTGACGGCGCTTGTTTCCCGCGAATGCTTTGTTTCGTCTGTGGACATTCCCGAAAACACGCCCGCCGTGGTGCTTGGCTGTAAGGTGAACGGCGACAAACCCAGCCGTATGCTGCAAAAGCGTATCGAAACGGCTTATACGTATTTGACCGAAAACCCGCAGGCGATCGCCGTGCTTTCAGGCGGCAAGGGGGACGACGAGGATCTTTCCGAGGCGCAGGCCATGTGCAACGCGCTGACGGAGATGGGTATTTCGTCCGACCGTCTGTTTTTGGAGGACGGATCCGAAACCACCGCCGAAAACCTGCACTTTTCCAAAGAAATTCTGCATGAACAGGGATTCGACGGCGCTGTCGCGGTCATTACCACGGATTTTCACCAATTTCGCACGGGACTTCTCGCCAAAAAAGCGGATTTGACGGTATATCCCGTTCGTGCGCGCTCGGGCATGTTTTCGCTGCCGACGTTTATCGTCCGCGAGTGGTTCACCCTGTTCGGCGTGCTTTTCGGAAAATAAAGATTTCGTAAAAGCCTAAAACAGCTATCCTGTGCGAACCAATTTTTTTGAGAAAAATCTGCATATCTTGACAATTTTTGCGTAACATAGTAATATACCCATGCAGGGCGACACCTGAACGGTAGGCGGTTAAGTCTTGCCCCTGAAAGGGGGCTTGTCTATGGAACAATACGCGTTTATCATCCTGATTTTGATTTTCGCTACAGGTTACATATGGACAATAAAAAAGAAATAGCCGCCCAAGCGTCCAAACTTTAGCGGCCATTTCTTTTTCGCTATTTTTGGGGCTAACCGTCTATCGGTATCGCCCTGTACTTGTATTATACCCTCTATTATAAAAAATGTCAACCGCTTCCGAAAATCCCTTTAAAATCCCAAAATACCCCTTGACAACGCCGAAAGATTGGTGTATCATAACAGAACAATAAAGAAGAACCCATCCGTTCTCACCTGTGATTTTGCATGAAACAGGTCAATCCGTTTTCCCTTTCGGGAGAAGTGTGTATTGCAGCGTGGGCGGGTTCGTTCACGCTTTTTTGATTTTTCTTGTAGGAGTGATAGCTATCAGTACCAGAGAAATGCAGATCAATGAGCAGATCCGCGACCGTGAAGTCCGTGTCATCAGCGACAGCGGCGAGCAGCTCGGCATCATGCCGACCAGAGAAGCGCTTAAAAAGGCGGAGGAAAAGAACCTCGATCTGGTCAAAATTGCGCCGACGGCAAAGCCCCCTGTCTGTAAAATCATGGATTACGGCAAATATCGCTTTGAAAAGGCAAAGCGCGAAAAGGAAGCGCGCAAGAACCAAAAAACGGTTGAGATCAAAGAGATCCGCCTTTCCTTGAACATTGATACGCATGACTTTGAAACCAAGGCCAATCACGCCGAGAAATTCTTAAAAGCAGGCAACAAGGTAAAGGTCTCTATCCGTTTCCGAGGGCGCGAAATGGCGCATACCGATCTCGGTCTCGTCTCGATGGAGCGATTTGCCGAGGCGTGTCGGGAATTCTCCAACATCGAAAAGCCCGCGAAGCTCGAGGGCAGACAGATGTTGATGTTCTTAGCGCCTCTAAAATAAGGTATCATTTTACAGGAGGAATTTGAAATGCCTAAAATCAAAACTCATTCCGGAGCGAAGAAACGCTTCAAGTTATCCAAGAACGGCAAACCCATTCGCGCCCATGCGTATAAGTCGCACATTTTGACCAAAAAGAGCACCAAGAGAAAGAGAAATCTTCGGAAGACGTCTGTTGCGGATACGACCAATCAAAAGCAGATCAAACGTCTTGTTCCCTACAAATAATCTCGGCGGGGTCTACCGCAAAAGAAATATCGGAGGTATACTGAAATGGCACGTATTAAAGGTGCGATGATGACGCGCAAAAGAAGAAATAAAACCTTAAAGCTGGCAAAGGGCTACTACGGCTCCAAGAGCAAGCTGTTCAAAACCGCGAAACAGGCGGTCATGAAGTCCGGCCAGTATGCGTATATCGGCAGAAAGCAGAGAAAGAGAGATTTCAGAAGACTGTGGATCACGCGTATTTCCGCGGCCTGCAAAATGAACGGCATGAATTATTCGACTTTCGTCAACGGTCTGAAAAAGGCGGGCGTGGAGCTGAACCGCAAAATGCTTTCCGAGATCGCCATTGCCGACCCTGCTGCTTTCACTGCGCTGACCGAGCAGGCAAAAGCCGCTCTTAAATAAGCTGAAACCACGCCTTGCAGCAGTTGGGGCGTGGTTTTCCCTTTTCCTGCCGCACGAAAGAAGGCGGCGGGAAAGAGAAGCCCCGAAAGAAAGGAACGCCATGGAATTCACACGCCTTGCGAGCCGAAATCACGAACAGGTCAAGGAATACTGCAAGCTGGCAAATTCCCCGAAAGCCCGCCGCGAAAGCGGACGATTCGTGCTGGAGGGGTTACGGCTGTGCGCGGACTGCGCCGACAGCGGCTATCCAATCGAAACGCTGTTTTTGACCGACGAAGCATTCCAAAAAGGCGGCGCGCGTTTGGAGCGGTTGCTTGCAGGCGCGCGGAAGGTATATTTGGTCGAGCCTGCGGTAGCCGAGAAGCTGTCGGATACCGTTTCCCCACAGGGGGTCTTTTGCGTTGTGCAAAAGAGAGCCGAAAGCGCGTGCTTACAACGGACGGACGGGAAATATATTTTGCTCGACTGTGTGCAGAACCCGCAGAACCTCGGCGCGATCGCCCGCACGGCGGAAGCGCTCGGCATCGACGCGTTGGTGCTGTTTTCGGGGTGCGACCCCTATAACCCGAAGGCTTTGCGCGCGTCCATGGGCGCGCTTTTGCGGCTGCCCGTTCTGGAGACGGATGATCTTGCGGCGGCCGTGACGCATTTCGGCGAAACGATGCCGACCTTTGCCACCGTACCCGACCCGACGGCACAGCCCATTACCGCGCAGGATTTTTCGCACGGTGCGGCGGTCGTGATCGGCAACGAGGCAAACGGGGTGTCCGATAAGGTGCTTGCGGCGGTACAGCGGCGCGTGACGATCCCGATGCGCGGCAGTGCGGAATCCTTGAACGCGGCGGCTGCAGCGACCGTCACCATGTGGGAAATGATGAAATGAACGAGATTGCTTACTGGATTTGGCTGCTGCGCACGCTCGGTCCCGGGGCGGCGACAGCGGATATTCTGCAGTACTTCGGCTCGGCGCGCGGGCTTTATGAAGCGGGCAGTACCGAATGGCGGCTCTCGGGGCTTTTAACGGCTTCGCAGATCACGGCGCTTACCAGGTATTCTCCGTCGGAATCGGGCGATGTGATGCGCACCTGCGTCGAAAACGGCTGGCAGATCGTCACGCCCGACAGTCCCCTGTACCCGCCGAGGCTTCGCGAGCTTCGCAACTTTCCGCCCGTGCTGTTCGTGTGCGGAGACGAGCGGGTTTTGGCACGCGACGTGCAGATCGCCATGGTCGGTACGCGCAAGGCCTCGACTTACGGCCGCCGTGTGGCAACGCTTTTGGCGAGCGCGCTTGCCGAGGCGGGCGCGGTCATTGTATCGGGCGGCGCGCTGGGCATAGACAGCGCCGCGCATATGGGCGCGCTTTCGGCGCACGGCAAAACCGTTGCGGTACTCGGCTGCGGCTTGGGAACGGATTATTTGCGGGAAAATGCCGCGCTTCGCACGGAAATTGCAAAAAACGGCGCGCTGATCTCCGAATTCCTGCCGTTTTCGCCCGCATCCAAAGTGACGTTCCCCATGCGCAACCGCATTATTTCGGGCATGACGCTCGGTACGGTCGTGATCGAAGCGGGCGAACGAAGCGGTTCGCTCATTACGGCGCGTTATGCGCTTGAACAGGGGCGCGACGTGTTCGCCGTCCCGGGCGATATTATCTCTTCGGCGTTTACGGGCGCCAACAAATTGATCCGCGACGGCGCAAAACCCGTGTTTACACCGCTTGATATTTTAGAAGAATATGTTTATACTTACTCCGAAGGGCTACATGTAGAGGGTGCGGATCGTTCGCTCGGCGAAATGCTGCGTGAACACGAACGCCGCGCCGCCGCTCTCGCGCAGAAACCGCCCGCAGGACGCAGCGCAGAACACAGCGCAGGAGGCCGCGACCCCGCAAGCGCCCGTGCGAATGTCCATATGCCCGCGCATACGGGCGCGCAGGCAAAATCGCCTGAAAGCGCAGGCGCGCCGGCACAAGCGTCACAGGCGGAATTTGTCCCCTTGCCCGAAACGGTAAGCGAACGCGCCAAAACGGTGTATGCGGCGCTCGGCGAGGGTCTGCATATTGACGATTTGCGCGTTAAAACGGGTTTTCCCGTGTCGGTATGCCTTGCCGCGCTGACAGAACTGGAGCTGTGCGGCTGTGTTCGATCAAGTCAGGGAAGAAAATACAGAAAAATTCGTGTTTCCGGCGAAAACGGAGAAAGGAGCGATACCCCGTAACCTCCAAAATGGAGAGAAACGCGGTATTGCAGGATAAAAGCTATGGCAAAACTGGTCATTGTGGAGTCGCCCTCCAAGGCGAAAACCATTCAAAAATATTTGGGCAAGGACTATAAGGTCACCGCTTCGGTGGGGCATATCCGTGACTTGCCCGCCGCGAAGCTGAGCGTAGACGTGAAAAATGATTTTGCGCCGAAATACAGCATCGTCAAGGGCAAGGAAAAGCTCGTCAAAGAGCTGAAGGAAATGGTGCAGGATTCCGAGCGCGTATATCTTGCCACCGACCCCGACCGCGAGGGCGAGGCGATCTCGTGGCATCTTGCGACGGTGCTCGATCTCGATATGGACGCCGAGAACCGCGTCAAATTCAACGAGATCAACAAAACGAGCGTGCAAAACGGCATTGCGCATCCCGAAAAAATCGATTTGGATTTGGTGGACGCACAGCAGGCGCGCCGTATACTCGACCGTTTGGTCGGGTACAAGCTGAGTCCTTTCGTATCGCAAAAAATCCGCCGCGGCTTGTCCGCAGGGCGCGTGCAGTCGGTCGCGCTGCGGCTCATCGTGGATCGCGAAGAGGAAATTCGCGCCTTTACCCCCGAGGAATACTGGTCGCTGGACGCAAAATTCACCGCACCCTCCTCCCGCCGCAGCTTTTCGGCGAGCTTCGTCGGGGATGAAACGGGCAAGGTGAAAATCACCTGTCAAGAGACCGCCGACGCGCTGCTTGCAAGGCTCGAAAACGCATCCTATACGGTGCAAAGCGTCAAAAAGGGTACGCGTCGCCGCCAGCCCGCGCCGCCCTTTACCACGTCCACGCTCCAACAGGAGGGTTCGCGCAAGTTAGGCTTTCAGGGCAAACGTACCATGAAGGTCGCGCAGGAGCTGTACGAAGGTATGGAAGTGAAGGGCTACGGCGCGATGGGCTTGATCACCTATATGCGAACCGATTCGCTGCGCATTTCCGAAGAAGCCCGCGCCGAGGGCAACGCCTATATCGAGGAGACGTTCGGCAAAGCGTATTTGCCCGAAAAGCCGCGTTACTATAAGACCCGTGCCAACGCGCAGGATGGCCACGAGGCGATCCGCCCCACCGTGCCGTCCCTTTCGCCCGAAAAGGTCAGGGACAGTCTTACGAGCGACCAATATAAGCTGTATACGCTGATTTGGAAGCGTTTTATGGCGAGTTTGATGGCAAACTGCGTGCAGGACACCGTGAAAGCGGAGATTTACGGCGCGAACGACGAGGAGCGGCAGGCGGGCAGATACTGCCTGTTTTCGGCGAGCGGCTATTCCGTTCGGTTCGACGGCTACACGAAGCTGTATGTGGCGGGAACGGACGAGGAGGAAGAGGACGCCGCGCAAATCCCCGCACTTCAAAACGGCGACGCGCTCAAACTAAAGTCACTCGCGGGCAATCAGCATTTCACCCAGCCGCCCGCGCGCTATACCGAGGCATCTTTGGTAAAAATGCTGGAGGAGACGGGCGTGGGCAGACCCAGCACCTATGTGTCCATCGTATCGACCATCACGGGGCGCGAATACGTCACCCGCGAGCAAAAGCAGTTAAAGCCCACGGAGCTGGGCGAGGCGGTCACGAAGCTGTTGAAGGAGCAGTTCCCCAATATCGTCAATGTCAAGTTTACCGCCAATATGGAAAGCGATTTGGATAAGGTCGAACACGGCGAGATCGATTATATCGCCATGCTGCACGCGTTTTACGACGGCTTTGACAAGGATTTGGCCAAGGCAAAGTCGAGCATGGAGGGCGTCAAAATTCGGCTGAAAGAGGACGAAACGAACATCCCCTGCGAAAAATGCGGGCGCATGATGGTCGTCAAAACGGGGCGCTTCGGCAAATTCCTCGCCTGCCCCGGGTATCCCGAATGCAAAAACACCAAACCGCTGGTCGTGGAAACGGGCGCGACCTGCCCGAAATGCGGCGGCAAGGTCATTCAGAAAAAGAGCAAACGCGGCTACACCTTTTACGGCTGCGACCAATATCCCGCGTGCGACTTCATGACTTGGGACACGCCCACGAAGGAGGTCTGCCCGCAGTGCGGGAAATCCCTCTTTAAACGCAAGGGCGGCTTGCTCGTATGCTTAAACGAGGGCTGCGGGTTCGAGAAAAAAGCCGAGCGCAAAAAGAGCGCCAAAAAGGCGGAGGAGTAAGGAGAAGCCTATGAAAGCGGCGGTCATCGGCGCGGGGCTTGCGGGGGTAGAAGCGGCGTGGCAGCTGCAAATGCACGGCATAGACGTGACGCTTTATGAAATGAAGCCCCAAAAGCGTTCGCCCGCGCACACAGGGGACGGCTTTGCGGAGCTTGTCTGCTCCAATTCCCTCAAGGCCGAGCGGCTGAATTCTGCGGCGGGGCTTTTGAAAGCGGAAATGGAGACGTTTTCCTCGCTCTGCATCGAAAGCGCAAAACATACGCGTGTACCCGCCGGCGGCGCGCTGGCGGTGGATCGCGACGCGTTTTCGGCATATATCACGGAGAAGATCGAAGCCTGCGACCGCATTCGGGTCGTGTATCGGGAGGTCACAGATATTCCTGCGGATGCCGATGCGGTCGTTTTCGCCGTAGGACCTTTGGCGAGCGACGGCATCGCCGAAACGCTGCGCACGCTCACGGGCGAGGGACTGTCGTTTTACGACGCGGCCGCCCCGATCGTGACGGCGGACAGCATAGATATGGAAGCGGCCTTTACCCAGTCGCGCTATGACCGCGGCGGCGACGAGGACTATATCAACTGCCCGATGGATAAAGCACAGTACGAGGCGTTTTATGAGGCGATCTGCCATGCCGAACGCGCCGAACTGCACAGCTTCGATGCGCGCAAAGAGGTCTATGAGGGCTGTATGCCCATTGAAGTGCTTGCTTCACGGGGAAAGGACGCCATGCGCTACGGGCCGTTAAAGCCCGTGGGGCTGACCGACCCCAAAACGGGACACCGGCCGTGGGCGAATCTGCAATTGCGTAAAGAAAACCGTGCGGGTACGCTTTACAATCTCGTCGGGTTTCAAACCAATTTAAAATTCGCCGAGCAAAAGCGGGTGTTTTCGATGTTTCCGGCGCTTCATAACGCGCAGTTCGTGCGTTACGGCGTGATGCACCGCAACACCTTTATCGACTCGCCGCGCCTTTTGGATGCGGATTTTCGCTTGCGGAGGTCGCCGAATCTGTTCTTTGCGGGGCAGATCACGGGCGTGGAGGGCTATATGGAGTCCGCTTCTTCGGGCATTTTGGCGGGGCTGAATGCCGCGCGCCGTTTGCAGGGGCTTGGGAGCGTCGTGCTGCCGCCCGAGACCATGATGGGTGCGTTGTCCCGCTACATCAGCGATGAAAGTGTCCGGCATTTCCAGCCCATGGGCGCGAATTTCGGCATTTTACCACCCAATTCGGAAAAAATTCGAGACAAGGCCGAGCGTTACGCGGCGCTCAGCCGACGCGCAATGGCGGCGCTTGCCGCATATAAGGAGGAAATCGGGATATGCAAATTTTCGTAGACGCATTCGGCGGAGATCACGCCCCGTTGGAGATCATCAAGGGTTGCATCGAAGCCAAAAAGACCCTGCCCACGGACATTACGCTGGTCGGGGACACCGCGAAAATAAAGGACTGCGCCGAAAAAAACGGACTGGATATTTCCGGACTTTCGATTTTACAGGCAGACGCGGTATTTGAAATGGAGACTCAGCCGACCGAGATCCTCAAATCCCGCAAGGACACCTCCATGGCGGTGGGACTGCGCGCGCTTGCGGAGGGCAAAGGCGACGCGTTCGTTTCGGCGGGCAGTACGGGCGCTTTGCTTGTCGGCGCGACCTTCCTTGTGAAACGCATTCACGGCGTCAAACGCCCCGTCATCGGCGGGGTGATGCCCTCGGTCGACAAGCCCTTTATATTGGTGGATACGGGCGCGAATGTGGAGTGTACCGTGCCGATGCTCTGCCAATTCGCGCGTTTGGGCAATATTTATATGCAAAAAATTCTCGGGGTCGAAAAGCCCCGCGTCGCGCTTGCCAACATCGGCGCGGAGGCGACCAAGGGGACGAAATTGCAGGTCGAGGCCTATGCCGCGCTCTCCGAAATGTCCGATATTTGCTTTACGGGTAACATCGAAGTGCGCGACATCGCGTTCGGGAAGGCGGACGTGATCGTTGCGGACGGCTTTACGGGCAACGTGATCCTCAAAATGTATGAGGGCGTCGCCAAAATGATCACCAATGAATTAAAGGCCATGTTCAAGAAAAATTCGCTCTCCATGCTCTCGTATCTCGGCGTGAAATCGGGCATGGACGCGTTTAAAGCGAAAATGGATTATAAAAAATACGGCGGCGCGCCCATCATCGGCGTGGAAAAGACCGTCATCAAGGCGCACGGCTCATCGGACGCGTATGCGATCCAAAATGCCATTCGGCAGGCGGTCACCTGCGTGCAGGGCGATATGCCGGGTCAGATCCGCGCCGCGCTTCAGGCAGAAAAAAGCGAAGCCGATACATAAACGGCGCATTTCGCAAATCGGCGGAAGATCGGGAGGCATCACACATGGAAGAACTGCAAAATCGCATCGACTATCATTTTCGGGATACGGCGCTGCTTGGGCGTGCGCTGACGCACTCCTCTTATGCCAACGAGGCGCACCAAAACGGAGGCGACAACGAGCGTTTGGAATTCTTGGGGGATTCGGTACTCGGCTTTATCACGGCGGACTACCTTTTCTCGCATCATAAGAATTTCCCCGAAGGGGAGTTGACCAAGCTGCGCGCCTACGCGGTCTGCGAAAAGAGCCTGTTCTCGTTTGCGAAGGAGATCGACCTCGGCAAATATCTGCGGCTGGGCAAGGGCGAGGAGCATACCGGCGGCAGAACGCGGCCGTCTTTGCTGTCCGACGCGTTTGAGGCGGTCATTGCCGCCATATATTTGGACGGGGGCTTGGAAGAGGCCAAACGGTTCGTGCTGCGCTTTGTCGTACCCTGCGTCGAATCCAAACCCACGTTTCGGGATTATAAAACCATGCTGCAGGAGGTCGTCCAGCAAAATCAGGGGGAGACGCTCGAATATGTGCTGGTATCGGAAACGGGTCCCGACCACGACAAGCATTTTGCCGTGGAGGTGCATTTAAACAGCAACGTCATCGGCCACGGCGTCGGCGGCAGCAAAAAGAAGGCCGAGCAAAACGCCGCCAAAGAGGCGCTGGAGATGATGGGGCTTTGAAGCGCCGCCGCGCCGCGCCGTCTGTGCCGCACGCGGTCGTGCGTATGCGGGCGGTTTTTGCCCCGCATCCGTACAAAATCCGAATTTTCTGCCGAAAACAGCGAGACCGCCTGTTTCGGCGGCAGCTTTACCGCAATCGAAAGGGACTGCCTGTATGCGCGCCCTTTTGGCTGCGGCATTGCCCTATATAGAGCGGTTTTTCGGCGGAGTTTATCAGGCAAAAACGCGAAAAGCCCCAAACGGGTTGCCGCGTGAATGTGCCTGCGCCGCAAAAGTCGCTTTCCAAGGCCGCAGGACAGCACAAAAGAAGCGAAAAAGCATTGCGAAATTTTGGATTTGCGTGTACAATAAAGGGTAACGATTCTTTAGAGAATGACCAAATTTACATAAAGGAAACGGAACATGATTTTAAAGTCGCTGGAAATGCAGGGGTTCAAGTCCTTTCCGGACAGAACCGTGCTGGAATTCAATCAAGGCATCACCGCTGTTGTCGGCCCGAACGGCAGCGGCAAAAGCAACATTTCCGACGCTGTCCGGTGGGTACTCGGCGAACAGTCTACCAAAAATCTGCGCGGCTCCAAAATGGAGGACGTCGTGTTTATGGGAACGGATCTGCGAAAGGCCAAGGGCTATGCGCAGGTCACCCTGTATTTTGACAATTCCGACCGCACGCTCCCGAAAGATACCGACGAAGTTTCGGTGATGCGCCGTTACTACCGTTCGGGCGAGAGCGAATACCTTATCAACGGCGAAAATGCACGGCTTCGGGACATCAACGAGCTGTTTATGGATACGGGTCTTGGGCGCGACGGATATTCCATGGTCGGGCAGGGCAAAATTGCAGAGATGGTTTCCTCCAAAACGGGCGAACGCCGCGATATGCTGGAGGAAGCGGCGGGGATTTCGCATTTCCGCTATCGCCGTAGCGACGCAAGCAAGCGTCTTGCCGCCGCAGAGGACAACCTTTTGCGCCTGCGCGATATTCTTTCGGAATTGGAAGGGCGCATAGGCCCTTTGCAGGCGCAGAGCGAAAAAGCGCAGAAATTTTTGGTGTTTGCCGAGGAGAAAAAGCAGCTGGAGATCGGTTTGTGGCTGCATACGATCGACCAGACCAACGACCGTCTGCGCGAGCAGGAGCATAAAATCGCCACAGCCGAAGCGGAGCATACCGCTTCCGCCGAGGAGCTTGAAAAAATCGGAGAAAAAATCGACCGTGCGGCGGAGGATACGCAAAAAATCAACGTGCAGATCGAGGAGATCCGCGAAAGCTCCGCACACGCCGAGGAACAGGCCGCCGCGCTTGAAGCGCAGATGCGCGTGGAGGAAAACTCCGCACAGCACAACGAAGAGGCCATCGCGCGCTTAGAAAAGGACAGTTTGGCGGAAAACGAGACGGAGCAGCATCTGGACGAGCGCATAGCCGAAGCCGAACAGCGTTGCGCCGAGGACACGGCGCGTCGGGACGCTTTACAGGCCGACCTTGCGGCGCTTGCCGCCGAGCAGGAGGAAAAGCTCGGCGACGCGGCGCGGTATTCCGAAGAAGCGTCGGCACTTTCCGCCGAGGTTTCGGCGCTTTCCGTGTCGCTTGCGGACTACCGCGTGACCGCCGAAACGGCGAATTCGTCGGTCGAGGAGCTGCGCGCGCGGATCGCGGATGCGGACGCGCGTTTGGGCGGGCGGCAGGATACCTTTGCACAGGCGCAGGCGAAGGCCGCGCGGGCGCGGGAAGATTTGCAGGCCGCGCTCGAAACGATCCAAAGCGTGCAGAACGCCATGGACGGCTACAGCCTGCGGTTTGAGAGCCGCGGCAAAAAGGCCGACGCGCTCGGGCAGAATATTGCGGAAGTCGAGCGCGAGGTGCAGAAAAAGCAGGATCGCATTCGGCTGCTTTCCGATTTGGAAAAGAACATGGAAGGCTATCAGGGCGCGGTCAAGGCAGTCATGCGCGAAGCGGGTCGCGGGGCTTTGAAGGGCATACACGGGCCGCTTTCGCAGCTGATCTCCGTGAAGCCCAAGTACACCGCCGCCATCGAAACGGCTTTGGGCGCGGCCATTCAAAATATCGTGACCGACAATGAAAACGACGCGAAACGCGCCATTCAATTCTTAAAGGATTCCCATGCGGGGCGCGCGACCTTTTTGCCGATCTCTGCCATTCGCGCCAGGGAACTGCGGGAGGAGGCTTTGGAGGAGCAGTACGGCTTTGTCGGCATTGCCGCCGATTTGGTCGCCTGTGACCGCAAATACACCGAAATTCTCCGCGCACAGCTTGCGCGCACCGTCGTCGCCGAGGATATGGACGCCGCCATCGCCATTGCCAAACGCTACGCTTACCGTTTCCGTTTGGTGACGCTCGACGGGCAGGTCATCCACGCGGGCGGCTCGATGACGGGCGGCTCTCGAACGCAGACGGCGGGCATTTTGAGCCGTGCGAACGAGATCGAACGCCTGCGTACGCAATTGCAGGCGGACGAAACAAAGCTTTCGTCCCTGCGTGCCGATCACAAGGTCTTTTCCGAGGAGCTTGCCGCCGCGCGTGCCGAGTTGGAGGGCGCACAGGGCGACCTGCTGCGCGCGAATGAGGAGCGCATCCGCTGCGAGGGCGAGGTCAAGCTCGCCGAGGAGCAGTTGTCGTCTGTTTCGGGAACGGTGCAGGAGCTGGTTCGGGAACGCGAAACGCTCGAAAAACGCATCGAAACCATTTTGCAAAACGCGGCGGAAGCCAGGGAAAAGCTCGAAACCGTGGGTGCGTGCTTACACGAAAAGGAACAGCGGCTCGAAAAGCTGACGGGCGACCGTGAAGCGCTTGCCGCCGCGCGCGAGGCGCTCTCCGAACGCGCGACCGAGTTAAGTCTCCAAATCATGGCGCTGGAAAAAGATATCACTGCCGCCAATGATGAGATCGCGCATTTGCAGAGCCGCAAATTGAGCCATACCGACAGGCAGAGCGCGCTGGAAGCGGAAATCGCGGATTATCGCGCCAAAAACGAGCAGATTTTAAAGGATATCGAGACGCTTCGGCAAAACGCCGCACAGCTTCGCGAAAGCACCGCCTCTTCGCGTGCCGAGATCGACGCGTGCATTGCCGAGCGCGACCGTCTGACCAAGGAATCGAACGATCTGCGCACGCTCGAACGCGCCGAATCGGTTCGGCGGGAGAATTTGAGCGGCGAGCTTGCCCGTTTGGAGGAACGCAAGATCGCCATGCGCAAAACGTATGACGACCTGACCGCCAAGCTGTTTGAGGAATACGGCCTAACGCGCCGCGAAGCGGCGGCTTTGGAGATCGTTATTGAAGATCACGCCGCGGCAAATCGCCGTTTGAACGAGTTAAAAGGCAAGATCCGCGCGCTGGGGTCGGTCAATGTGTCCGCGATCGAGGAATACAAAGAGGTCTCCGAGCGGTATACGTTCCTGTCCGACCAAATTACGGATGTGGAGCGTTCGCGCGACGAATTAAACCGCATGATCGCCGATTTGACCGCGCGCATGGCGGAGCAATTCCGCGAGAAATTCCACCGCATCAACACGGCGTTCGGCGAGACATTCTCCGAATTGTTCGGCGGCGGCAAAGCGGAACTGGTGCTTTCCGATGAACGCAACATTCTCGAAAGCGATATTGAGATCAAGGTACAGCCCCCGGGCAAAAACCTGAAGAGCATCGAGCCGCTTTCGGGCGGCGAAAAGGGCTTGGCGGCCATATCCCTGCTGTTCGCCATTCTCAAGGTCACGCCCGCGCCGTTCTGCATTTTCGACGAGGTGGAAGCCGCGCTCGACGACGTGAACGTGTCGCGCTATGCGCAGTACGTCCGCCGCATGACCAAAAACACGCAGTTTATCCTGATCACCCACCGGCGCGGCACGATGGAGGAAGCCGATACGCTCTACGGCGTGACCATGCAGGAAAGCGGCGTTTCCAAGCTCCTGGAATTAAAAACCGCCGAAATGGCGAAGCAGTTGGGGCTTGCGTGACAAAACAGCTTTTTGCCTTACATATAGCGATACTTTGGTATGGGCGCTCGCCCTTGCGGAAAGGATAAGATCATGGGCATTTTCAGCAAAATCAATTTCGGATTGACCAAGACTCGCGGCAAAATGGCGGGCGCGATCGACGATTTGTTTGACAGCGTGGACGAGATCACCGACGATTTGTACGCGGAGCTGGAAGAAATTCTCGTTATGAGCGACGTCGGCATGGTGACGGCGGTCGAGATCACCGAGCAGCTTAAAAAGCGCGTTGCGGAAAAGCATATCCGCGGCAGCGAAGCCGTGAAAGAGGAGATCAAGGAGATCGTCGCGGAGCTGCTCGACGGCGGCGAGGATATGGGGCTTATCACCGTGCCTTCGGTGGTGCTGGTGATCGGCGTCAACGGCGTGGGCAAAACCACGACCATCGGCAAGCTCGCCGCCATGTATAAGGCCGAGGGCAAAAAGGTGCTGCTCGGCGCGGCGGATACCTTCCGCGCGGCGGCGATCGACCAGCTGGACATTTGGGCGAAGCGTTCGCAGGTGGACATTGTCAAGCATTCCGAGGGCGCAGACCCCGCAGCGGTCGTTTTTGACGCCGTGAGCGCCGCAAAAGCGCGCGACTGCGATATTGTGATCATCGACACGGCGGGACGTCTGCACAACAAAAAGAATTTGATGGATGAGCTTGCCAAAATTTACCGCGTCATCGACCGCGAACTGCCGTATTCCGACCGCGAGGTGCTGCTGGTGCTCGACGCGACGACGGGGCAAAACGCCGTCAATCAGGCGCGTGAATTTAAAAATGTCGCCGAGATCACGGGTATCGTCCTGACGAAGCTCGACGGGACGGCGCGCGGCGGCGTGGTGCTGGCCATCAAAAACGAATTGGGCATTCCCGTGAAATTTATCGGCGTCGGCGAGCAGATCGACGATTTGCAGCCCTTTAAGCCGCGTGCATTTGCCGAAGGGCTGTTTCAAAAGATCGAATATGACGAGGAGGATGCGTCCGATGAAAAAGTGGAGAAAAACGATGTGGCGTCTGACCTTTCGGACGTTTCGGCGGCTGGACAAACCGAGCGCGCACGAGAACTTCCCGAAGACGAACCCGATGGCGACCAGGCGGACGCTGCGGCATCCGAAGAAGCGCGAACCCCTGAAGCTGCGGGAACAGATGCGGCGGGAGTTTCGGAATT
This sequence comes from uncultured Clostridia bacterium, assembly GCA_947628665.1. Classification (GTDB taxonomy): domain Bacteria; phylum Bacillota; class Clostridia; order Oscillospirales; family Acutalibacteraceae; genus Fimenecus. The sequence goes on along the minus strand of CANRAU010000003.1, from coordinate 83,733 downwards.
GGACGCGGATTCGGGAAAAGTAACCGACGAAAAGCCGAAAAAGGAGAAAAGACGTTTTGGATTTTTTAATCGCCACACATAATCTGAAAAAGCAAAAGGAATTGCAGCGCGTATTAGCCCCGCTCGGCGTGCGGGTGCTGACGGCGCACGAGGCGGGTCTTACCTTGCCCGATGTGGAAGAAACGGGCGAGACATTTCGCGAAAATGCGCTTTTAAAGGCGCGTTCGGGCTGCGAAAACGGCAAAATGCCCTGTATTGCGGATGATTCCGGCCTTTGCGTGGATGCGCTCGACGGCGCACCGGGCGTGTATTCCGCACGTTTCGCAGGCGTGCACGGCGACGACGCGCGCAACAATGCGAAGCTCTTAAAGGCTTTGGAAGCCGTACCGCCCGAGAAGCGCACCGCGCGTTTTGTAAGCTGTGTGGCCTGCGTGTTCCCCGACGGGCGGGAATTGACGGTCGAGGGAACGTGTGAAGGCGTGATTGGCTATGAAACGCGGGGCGAGGGCGGCTTCGGCTACGATCCTCTGTTTTATGTGGGAGAGCGCAGCTTCGCCCAGCTTGCGCCCGAGGAAAAGGACGCCGTCAGCCATCGCGGCAACGCCCTGCGCAAGCTCGCGGCGGCGCTTCCGCGCTATTTAGACGAAAAAGGAGAACCGCGATGACCGGAAAAGAACGTGCCGCACTGCGCGCAAAGGCGCATACCTTTGAACCGCTGTTCCAAGTCGGCAAGGGCGGCGTTTCCGACGCGCTCATTCGCCAAACCGACGACGCGCTCGAAGCGCGGGAGCTGATCAAACTCAAAGTGCTTTTGGAGACCGCGCCCGAATCGCCGAAGGAGATCGCGGCAAAAATCGCGAAAGCAACCCATGCCGAAGTGATCTCCGTGGTCGGCGGCAGTATGATTTTTTACCGCTACAGCGAAAAGCTGCACCAAAAGCAAAAAGCACAGGGAAAAACAAAGCAGTCTAAAAAATAACGAAAGGGCGGTACGGCTTCTGCCGTATCGCGGAGAGCCTTATGAAGATCGGTTTGTTCGGCGGGACGTTCAATCCGCCGCACAAAGGACATGAGCGGCTTTTGGAGACGTTTTATGAACAGATACGCCCCGACCAAATGCTGATCGTGCCGACAAAACGCCCCGTCCATAAAATCTGCGAGGACTTGGCGTTGGACGAGGAACGCCTGGAGATGTGCCGTTTGGCGTTTCCCGCGCCGCAGTATACGGTCAGCTCTGTGGAGATCGACCGACAAAGCGACAGCTACACCGTGTATACCGTCCGTTCGCTGTTGGCGGAGCATCCCGACGCGCAGATTTATCTGCTGATGGGGTCAGATATGTTCCTGTCCTTTCACAAGTGGTATCGACACCGCGAGCTTTTGGACGCCTGCACGCTGTGCGTGGCGTCGCGCTGCGGGGCGGACGACCTTGCGGCGCTGCGCAGTTATGCGTTTTCCAAGCTCGGCGTGTATGTCAAGGGGCATGTCGGCAAGCACATTTTGATTTCCGAGGTACAGCCTTTGGAAATCAGCTCTACCGAACTTCGCGCGCGGCTTTCAAACGGTGCGGATACAAGCGCATATCTTGCGCCCGCCGTCGAACACTACATTCAGGACAGGGGTATGTATGGATACCGAGCGAAATGATGAATTTTTAGAGGAATTGAAAAAGCACCTTTGCCCCGACCGCCTGCACCATTCGCTGTGCGTGGCCCAATCCGCGCACGAACTGGCGATGCGTTACGGCGCGGACGCGCAAAAGGCGTATACCGCAGGGCTTCTCCACGATATTATGAAAAACGAATCGGACGAGGCGCTGTTGCATTTCTTTCGGGAGAATGGTATAATCCTCACGACTACCGAACAGCACAGCCGCAAGACGTGGCATGCCATGGCGGGCGCGCTCTACTGTGAGCGGGAATTGCATGTGCGGGATGCGGAGATTCTCTCCGCCATTCGCTGGCATACGACGGGTCGCGCGGGGATGACGCTTTTGGATAAAGTGGTCTTTTTGGCGGATTTCATTTCCGCCGACCGCGACTATCCGGGTGTGGAGCGCATGCGCGAAAAGGCGGAAGTCTCCATGGAGGCCGCTTTGCTCGAAGGCTTGCAGTTCACCATACAGGAACTCGTCTCCCAAGGGCGCCCCGTGCATGAGGACAGCGTGCGCGCCTACAATGAATTGGTTTGCAATCGGAAAGGATGACAATATGCAACCGCAGGAAATTTTGGAAAATGCCGTAAAGGTTTTGGACAGCAAAAAGGCGATGGACATCAAAGCCCTGCGCATTACGGAGCTTACGACTGTGGCGGATTATTTCGTGCTGGCCACGGGTACGTCCTCCACGCATTTGCGCGCGCTTGCCGAAGAAGTGGAGGACGCGCTTGCGGCGCTCGGCGTACAACCCGATCATATCGAGGGCAGATCGACGGGCTGGATCTTGCTCGATTACAAAAGCGTGGTCGTGCATATATTCACAAAAGCCGATCGGGAGCTTTTTAATTTGGAAAAGCTGTGGGGCGACGCGCAGGAGACAGACATCTCGGCGTGGGTCACCGCTTAAACAGAACTACCTTTGCAGAGGATGAGCGTTATGGAGTATAATTTCAGAGAAGCAGAGAAAAAATGGCAGGAAAAATGGGAGGAAGCGGGCGTTTTCCACGCGCAGGACAACGCCGACAAGCCGAAGTTTTACGGCCTTGTGGAATTCCCCTATCCGTCGGGCGCGGGTATGCACGTCGGGCATATCAAGGCCTACAGCGGCTTGGAGGTCGTTTCGCGCAAGCGGCGTTTGCAGGGGTACAATGTGCTGTTCCCCATCGGCTTTGACGCCTATGGCCTGCCGACCGAAAACTACGCGATCAAAACGGGCATCCACCCGCGCAAGGTGACGGACGACAATATCGCCAAATTCACCGATCAGTTAAAACGCGTGGGCTTTTCGTTCGACTGGACGCGTGTGATCGACACCACGGACACCGATTACTACAAATGGACGCAGTGGATCTTCTTGAAAATGTTTGAAAACGGCCTTGCGTTCCGCGACAAAACGCTGGTCAATTACTGTCCCTCGTGTAAGGTCGTCCTCTCGAACGAGGATTCCCAGGGCGGCAAATGCGACATCTGCCACAGCGACGTGGTGCAGAAGTCCAAGGACGTTTGGTATCTGCGCATCACCGAATACGCCGACAAGCTGTTGGAGGGTCTTGAAAAGGTGGACTATCTGCCCAACGTCAAGCAACAGCAGATCAACTGGATCGGCAAATCGCGCGGCGCGTTTGTACAGTTTACGCTTAAGAACATACCCGAGACGCTGCGCATTTACACCACGCGTCCCGACACGCTTTTCGGCGTGACCTTTATGGTCATTGCGCCCGAGCATCCGCTGATTGACCGCTATCAAGATCAAATCGGCAACATGGACGCCATCACCGCCTACCGTGCCGAATGCGCCAAAAAGACGGAATTCGAGCGCACCCAGCTGGTCAAAGACAAAACCGGCGTAAAAATCGAAGGCCTGACTGCCATCAACCCCGTCAACGGCAAGGAAGTCCCCGTTTATATTTCCGATTATGTCATGATGGGTTACGGCACGGGCGCGATCATGGCTGTGCCTGCGCACGATGACCGCGACTATGCCTTTGCAAAGAAGTTCGGCATCGACATTATCGAGGTCATCGAGGGCGGCAATATCCAAGAGGCCGCCTATGCGGGCGACGGCAAAATGGTGAATTCGGGCTTTTTGAACGGCATCACCGACAAGCAGACCGCTATTGCAAAAATGATCGATTATCTCGTCGAGAACGGCATCGGCGAGGGCGGCGTACAGTATAAAATGAAGGATTGGGCGTTCAACCGCCAGCGGTATTGGGGCGAGCCGATCCCCATCGTGCATTGCCCGCACTGCGGTATGGTCGCCGTGCCTTACGACGAGCTGCCGCTGAAGCTCCCCGAAGTGGAAAACTTCGAGCCGGGTTCGGACGGGGAAAGCCCGCTTGCCAAAATCGACTCGTTTGTGCATTGCAAATGTCCGAAGTGCGGCGGGGACGCGAAACGCGAGACCGATACCATGCCGCAGTGGGCGGGTTCGTCCTGGTATTTCCTGCGCTATGTCGATCCGCACAACCCCGAGAGCTTTGCGGACTATGAAAAACTCAAATACTGGATGCCCGTCGACTGGTACAACGGCGGTATGGAACACGTCACACGCCATTTGATTTATTCGAGATTCTGGTACAAATTCCTGTACGATCTCGGCGTTGTGCCGTATGAAGAACCGTATGCCAAACGCACGGCGCAGGGTTTGATTTTAGGCCCGGACGGGGTGAAAATGTCCAAATCCCGCGGGAATGTGATCGACCCGAATGAGGTTGTCGATGTATACGGCGCGGATGTATTGCGTACCTACGTCCTCTTTATGGGCGATTACGAAAAGGCCGCACCGTGGTCGGAAAGCAGTGTGAAGGGCTGTAAGCGGTTTATCGACCGCGTTTGGAATTTGCAGACCATTTTAACCGAGGGCGACAGCTACTGCGCGAAGCTCGAAAGCCTGCTCCACAAAACCGTGAAAAAGGTCAGCGAGGATATTGAGGCGCTCAAATACAACACCGCCATCGCGGCGCTCATGACCCTGCTCAACGGCGTGTACGACGCGGGCGAGATCAACCGCGCGGAACTGCGCACACTGCTGATTTTGCTCAATCCCTTTGCCCCGCACGTCACCGAAGAAATGTGGGAGACGCTCGGCTACGGCGAAATGCTTGCCAGGGACGCGACGTGGCCGACGTATGATCCGTCGAAATGCGTAGACAGCACGGTGGAGATCGTTGTGCAGATCTGCGGCAAAATTCGCGCGAAGCTCACCGTACCCACGGATATTTCCGCCGAAGAAGCGATCCGCCTTGCGAAAGCAGAGCCGCGCATTGCGGCGGAAATCGAGGGCAAAACGGTCATCAAAGAACTGTACGTCAAGGGGAAACTGGTCAATATCGTTGCGAAATAAGGCGTTTTGAGGAGACTTGCGTATGAAATCTTTACGCGATTACCCCGAACAGGTGATGAATACATTCCGCAATACAAGGCTTTCCGACGTAGTGCTGTATATCGTCTCCGTCGTCCAAAGCCTGTTCCAGAGGTAAAACACGGTTTATGTGATTTAGGGAGGTAGTTTTGAAACCGGGCTTTAACAGAATCGTCAGCCTGTGTCTTGCCGCAGTGCTGACGGTGTTGATCGCACTGCAAACGCTGCGCGTGGCCGATCATATGCAAACGGCGCGGGCGCTGGCGGCGCAAGCCTATCCCAAGGGCTTTGCGGAATCCGCCTTTTCCGACCGCCGCGAGGATTTGCAGGACTTGGTCGATGCATCGGGTCTTTCTGAGGATGCCGGCTTTACCGAGCAGGTCGCGGAGCTGTTTACGCAGCTGTACCGTGCGCTTGCCGATTTGATCACGGGGCGCGCGAGCTTTGCAGACGCGGATTTCACCGCGCGGATGCGGGACATTTTTGACGGCCTGTTTGCAATCGATACGCGCGTACACGAGCAGGCGGCAGATCCCGACGACATCCAAAGCGACGGGTTTGTGGCGTTCGCCGCATCCATTATTTGGGATTTTATGGATTATTACGACACGAAACGCCTCTCCGAGCAGGAAATGACCGAGGGCGTCAGCGTGACAAAAGATATTCCCTATATCGAAAATGCCGATGTGTACCGCCGCTTGGATATTTACGCGCCCGAGGGCAACACAAAAGACCTTCCCGTCATCATAGACATCCACGGCGGCGGGCTGATGTACGGCGAAAAGGAACTTAACCGCGTTTACGCTTCTCGGCTTGCGAGCCGTGGGTATATCGTCATCGTCATTAACTATCGGCTTTGCCCCGACGTGCTGTATCCCGATCAGGTGCGCGACGTGATGGCGGCTTACCGATGGGTGGCGCGAAACGGCGCAAGCTATCGCTGCGATCTCAACAACGTCTATGTGGTCGGCGATTCCGCAGGCGGGCAGCTGGCGTTTTACACGAGCATCGTCAATACCTCCGAAACCCTGCGCGCGCTTTACGAAACGCCCGAAACGGGGCTGACCTTGAACGCGGCGGGGCTGATTTCGGGTATGTACGACATGAAAAGCGGGTTCAACAGCCCTCTGATTTCCTGTATGCTCGGCTACGCGTATGAGCAGTCGCCGTATTATCCGTATTTGCAGCCCGAGGAGGTCATTGATTTAGGCACGCTCCCGCCGTCGTACATCGTGACGAGCGCAAAGGACTTTTTGCGCCCTGCGTCTGTGCAGTTGGATGAACTGCTTACCCAAAAAGGCGTCGAGCATCAATTCCACGACTGGGAGCTTACGCTCAATCGCTCTTCGGGGCATATTACGAGCGTGGCTTACCCTGATTTGCCTGAAAGCCAAACCACGACCGACGAAATGCTCGCCTTTTTTGAAGCGCACAGACGATAATCCGCCGTATAAAACGCGGCACAAACATCAGATCGAACAACACCCCGCACCAAAGTCTTGGCGCGGGGCGTTTTCCTGTTCGGCGAGTTTCCGAACGCACTTCCCAAAAGTCAAATTCAAGTTTTCGCCCGCCTTTTTCAAAAGGCGGCAGGTGGAGGGCAGAGCCCTCCTCGCCCCTCGCAAGGGGCGAAACCCTAAAGCGTCAGCGAAGCGCAGGAGGGGAAGAAAAACGTCCCGGTGGGACGTTTTTCGTGGGGATTCTCGCCTGTCGGCTCGGTCGGTGCTTTTGCGTCGCTGACGCAAAGGTCGCCCCCGGCGACCCGCACCCCTCGCCGGGGGTTCCCCGATGCGGCGCTGTGCGCCGTTCTCCGAATCGGCTGTATGCACAAAATCGCTGTTTTTGCTTGACAAATATAGATTTCTGCGGTATACTCTACGAACTGAAAATGATTTTCAATTTCTAATCGGGAGCGAGACGCATGGGTTATCAAACCAGACAGAGCCGCCGAATCCTGGAACTGCTGCAATTGCACAAGAACAGGTGCATGACGGCGGAGGAGATGTATTTGCTGCTCAAAGACAGCAGCGAGGGCGTGGGGCAGTCCACGGTTTACCGGCATCTGGAGCGGCTGTGCGCCGACGGTACGGTGCGCAAATACCTCGGCGGCGAGGGCGGCAGCGCCAGCTATCAGTATGTCGGGCGGGAGACGCCGTGCGCGGCGCACTTCCATTTGAAATGCACAGCCTGCGGCGCGCTGCTTCATGCCGACTGCGCATTCCTGCACGAGCTTTCCGAGCATATTTTAAAGGAACACGGCTTCGCAGTGGATGGCGGAAAAACCGTGTTCTATGGTCTGTGCGCCGCGTGCGCCCAAAAGGAGAGTTCCGTAAAATGACCGTGCTGTCCCTGTATGCTTTACAAGACGTCGGCGTCGGCGCACTGCTTTTGGATGCACTGCGCGACGCGGCGTTGGATTCTCTGAAAATTTTACCGTTTTTACTCGCCGCATTCTTGCTCATCGAGCTGTTGGAGCATCACGCGGGGGATAAGATCAGCCGATTTTTCCGACGGTCAGGCAAAGCAGGACCGTTGGCGGGCGCGTTGCTCGGCTGCATCCCGCAGTGCGGCTTTTCGGTGCTGAGCGCCGACCTGTACGCGGGCGGCGTGATTTCGCTCGGTTCGCTGATCGCCGTATTTCTCTCCACTTCCGACGAGGCGATCATCCTGCTTGCGGCAGAGGGCGGCCATTTTGCCGATATTGCACGGCTGCTGCTATCCAAGGTGGTTATTGCCCTGCTTGCGGGCTACGGCGTCGATCTGCTGTTTCGTAAGCAGACGCGACAGGTGGAGAAGCAAAAGACGTTTTGCGCACATTCCCACTGCGGATGCGAAGAACACGGCGGCATTTGGCGCGCTGTGCTTCGGCACACTGCGCAGGTGTTCGCATTCGTGCTGCTGTTCACTTTCCTGTTGACGTTCGGCATAAAGGCGCTCGGCGAAGAACGGATCTCCACGCTCTTTTTGACCGACTCGGTTTGGCAGCCGCTTTTGACTGCCCTGTTCGGATTTTTGCCGAACTGCGCGGCCTCCGTGCTTTTGACACGGTTGTATTTGGGCGGGACGGTCGGCTTCGGCGCGGCGGTCGCGGGTTTATGCACCTCTGCGGGTGCGGGCTTGCTCGTGCTGTTTCGTGAAAACCGAAGCGTGCGCGAGAATCTCAAAATTTTGGGCATCCTGTATACCGTAAGCGTCCTTTCGGGCTTTCTTTTGCAGGCCGTCGGACTGTAACGCGGTTTTATCCAAATCAAACGCAAACGACGCCGACTTAACTGTAGTCGACGTCGTTAGCCTGTCGATAAACTGTTTTGCGATAGCAAAATAACGAAAAGTTTTCGGCCGCCTTTTTCAAAAGGCGGCGGGGTTGAGGGGCGGCGCCCCATCGCAGCCCGCAGGCTGCGAAATCTTTGCCCATAAAGAGCGCAGGAGGGGCGAAAAACAGTCCAGTGGACTGTTTTTCGGTGGGGATTCTCGCCTGTCGGCTCGGTCGGTGCTTCTGCCTTCGGCAGAGGTGTCCACCGGACACCCGCACCCCTCGCCGGGGGTTCCCCATAATCTTACTCCTTTTGTGCATATTGCCAAGTGACACATACTTTTTCTACACGCAATCGACGCCGACTTAACTGTAAGCCGACGTCGTTTTTGTTTCGCCGCAGGGGGCGTTATTCTTCCATTTGTTTGCCGAGAAAAGAGGCGGCAACCTGGATGAGCTTCTTTTCCTCGGGTGTGGGCATGGAGCCGTCCTCGCGTAAGATCAGCACGACCGCGCCCGAAACATCCCCGCTGCCGATGATCGAAAACGCCAATGCCGCTTCTTTTTCATAGCCCGTGATCGGGTAGAGCGGCGGAATATCGGGGGAAGCGGTGTAATTGCCGCGATCGGTCATCAGCGTTTCCAATTCCTCGCTCACACGGCGGTCGGCAAGCTCGCGCTTCGGCGCGCCCGCCACCGCAATGACGTGGTCGCGGTCGGTGATGAGTACGGGCAGTTCGGTGGCGCGGTTAAGCACCTCGGCGTATTGGTGCGCCAGCTCCGACAATTCGCCGATTGCAGAATACTTTTTGAATATCACTTCACCGTCCGCAGCCGTGTAAATTTCCAGCGGGTCGCCCTCGCGGATGCGCATGGTGCGGCGGATCTCTTTGGGAATCACGACGCGACCGAGATCATCGATGCGTCGGACAATGCCTGTGGCCTTCATATATGAATCTCCTTTATTTTCAAATCGTTCTGTGTTATTGTCTGTCCGAATGTACGATTTATACTGAAAAACAGACGGAAAAATCTGCCGCATTTCGGTACATTTTTCCTTTCACAAATCGACGTTTTGCCACGCTGTCGGCGAATACCAAAAGCGAGCAAACGCATATTCGATCCGACACGCCAAAGGAGAACGGGAAAAGAGCAGTTTCGGACACAAAATGCCGCAAAACCGATTACAGAAAAACGCCCCGTTCCTTTTTTGCGAAAGGTACGGGGCGTTTACAAAATGCGGGATGCAAAACGCTTTTTATTTGGTTTCTTCGGTATGGTCCTGACGCCAAAAACGGATATAAAAGCGCACGTAAAGAACCAAAGTGATGACTGTAAAACACGCGCTGCAAAGGATGAGGGTATTGGCGATTTGTATGGGTATATGGGGGAAAAGGATCAACACGACCATCACAATAAACAGAAACACGGTATTCGCTTTTCCGTACCATTTTGCGCTGTTGACAGAGTTGTTTTTCCTGATGGTGATATAGCCCATCACCCCTTGACAGACCTCTTTGATGATAAACAGCACGATCAGAGCGATCATCCACTTATAGCGGCTCGCCAGACAGATCAGGACAATGCCCTGCGTAAATTTATCCGCCACGGGGTCTAAGATTTTGCCGAAATCGGATACCATGTTAAATTTCCGCGCGATGAAGCCGTCGGCAATATCCGTAATGCCCGACACGGCGATCACCGCGACGGCTGCCCAATAGCGCTGAACCCCGATATACAGCCAAACGATCAGCGGAATCAGCAGCAATCGAATGACGCTCAGCAAATTCGGTATGGTCAAGAGTTGTTCTTTTTTGAATAGTCTATGCATAAAAATCTCCTTTCCTCGTCTATATGTTTCCGTCGGATTCCATTTTGGCAACCGCTTCTTTATAAAAAATATCTAAATGCCCGATATAATTCTCCTTCCATGGTTTATTTCTTCCGCAGTAGTGGATGACAACGGAATGCTTTCGCACCCAGTCTAAGTCCAAGTCCTTTTCAAACGGACTGTGTGCCAGATAAAGCCGCTCGGTCATATTGTACCGAAAGGCGTCCAGTGCATAAATTTTGCTGCCGTACAGGCTGCTGATAATATCCTGATCGGGCAACATCAGGAATTCCTCTCTTTTTTCGATGAAAGAGAATACATCGTCATAGTTCTGTTCGCGCCGCAGTCGATCCAAATTCATAAGTATAACGCCCGAATTGATGTAGGGACTGTCCTCGGTCATATCCAATCGAAGCTCATTGACCTTATGGAGCAACCGCAAACTGTCGATATGGGAAGCCGCCGCAAAATAGTATTCCTCCATCGGGAGTTGATACAGCGGGAGGATAGACCCGTTGATCACAAGATCGGGGTCTAAATACAATATACGGTCGATCGTTTCAGGCAGATAGCGGGCGGCAAAAATGCGATAATAAATTTCTTTCGGATAGCGCGACGTTGTAGGCGCATGCTCCAGCGCCAGATCCAGCGCCGCGACCGGAATCAAACGTCCGGCGTCCCCCAACACGCGATTCGTTGTATGCAGCGCTTCCTCCCGAATGGATGTGTGCAAAAGATACACATCAAAAAAGCAATTCGGATTGAAACGCACCAGCGTGGAAAGCATGACATTCAAGTGGGGGATATAGTTTTCATCCAGTGTGACAAGAATGTTGATTTTGTGTTCTTGTGTATCATTCATAGACATCCCTCTTCTTTCCGCGTTTGGCATGGAGAACTTGACAGTACCTTTATCCATATGCCACATGCCGCGTAAAAATGCATCGCAAAGTCTTCCGAGCGATCTGCCGCGTCTTTCGATCCCCATAGAGTTCTTATCAAATATAATAAGACATCCGTTTTGTAAATGCAATAGATTTTTTGCATACAAAAGGATAGGATTCAAAATACTTCGTGCGTATGCCGTTATGGATTCTGCGTATAATTTGTCAGTTCCAAAACGATTCTTTCCTTTTTTTCTGCCGGCCTTTTAAATTGCGCGGCGCCCGACTGAACTGTATCGGTAACATAGGTCACGACATAGTTTGCCTGCTCGATCATCCACCTGTTGCGCCAGGGAATCGCAAAGCGCGGCGGGACAAGCTCGATCCCGTCCGGGAGAATCGTAGGTGTAGAGCTTTTGGCATCCGAAGGCCGTTCCGCCTTCGGCATGTAGGCAAGGACGACGGCATAACGAATACGGTATTGCTTGGACAGTTTATCCAATGTTTTTTGTACCATGCGATCAAAATTCCCCTGATTCCCCACATAGAAGCAATCGACGCCATGCTTTTCTATTAAATCTATCACGACAGACTGCAAAATGGCTTCCATGCCGGCGGGAGTAAGCTGAGGGGAGTCGAACACAATATGGTTTTTACGGGCATATTTTCGCAAATCCTGCTTCAAACGCCTTGTGCATACGACAGTATGCCCTTCGGCGTTTTCATTGCCTTTGCAAAAATCTGCTCCGTAAAAACTGTCTTGCATCCCACGGCGAGGAATTTTTGAGGGATTTTTGCTTTTTTCGACGCAGGCGGGCTGACGCCCGCCAAGGAGAAAAGGGCAAAAAGAGCCAAAAAGAACCGACGTGGGACATATCGGGTTCGACTTCCCTCAGCTTATCCCGATGCCCGAAAAAAGTGCAGGTTGACATTGCTTAGCCTCCAGAGTTACCCGAATACGGGTTATTCTCTATTTTACTTGGCGTTTATTTGAAATGTCAACCCATATACGGGTAATTCTTGCCAAAACCTATAGTATCATTTTGTTAGCTTGAAAATGGGTAATGATACGGTAGAGGGATAATCAATGGATTACTCGGATTTATATGTGCAACGCATCCGCGAATTGTGTAGGCGGCGCGGGATTTCAATCAATAAACTGGCGGCTATGAGTGGCGTGAAACAATCCACACTGGATAATATTATGCGGGGGATTACCAAGAATCCGCGTGTAAAAACCTTGCATAAAATAGCACTCGCCTTTAACATGACGCTTTCTGCATTTTTGGATTTCGCGGAACTCAACGATTACGCGTTTGAAGATGAGGACGAGGACTGATCGGCGCCTATCTTATGGATGGGCGCCTTTTATACTGCGTTTTCAGATGAACGGATTCTAAGAAAAATTGCAACCAATACCGGTCAATTGTTCTTGTCGTGGGGGCAAATGATGGAAGAACAGAAAATCAGAAGAGACCGTTTTATGGGGCAAAACCTGCAAAGATTGCGTGTCGAGCATCATATTTCTCAAGAAAAGCTATGTGTGGAACTGCAAAGGCGCGGCTGTGACATCGGCAGAACGACATATGCGAAATACGAATCCGGCGAATTGAATATTCGCGCCAGTGTTTTAATGGAATTAAAAAAGATTTACGGCTGTTCCTACGATGCATTTTTCGCAGGACTGGAATAACATACAAGCGTTTTTGATTTCTCTCTCCGAATTGTCGATTTGTTGACTTTTTGGTTGTTTCCTGATACACTAAAGACGCATTCGGCCTATCCGAAACGGCGGATCAAAACGGCAAAAAGGAGGACGGCTTGTGACGCGGGAAAGCTACGAAAAGTGTATGCGGCTGTTTGAAACGCACCACGGCCTTCGGCGGGCGCTCATTTTGACCGACCGACTGCTGACGGCGGCGGTGTTCCTCGCTTATCCCGCACTGCTCGCTGCGCTGTTTTTTACGCGGGACACACGGTTTTTGCGCTGTTTGCTCGTCCCGGCGGTCACTTTTCTTGCCGTCAGTGCGCTCAGGAAATGGATCAACGCCGAACGTCCGTATGAAAAATGGGATTTTCGCCCGATTTTGCACAAAGAAAAACACGGCGAATCGTTCCCGAGCCGCCATGTGTTTTCGGTTTTTGTGATTGCGCTTGCGTTTTACCGCGTTTGGACGCCCGCAGGCATCCTACTGACCGCCGTTGGCGTACTGCTTGGCACGGTTCGCGTGGTCGGCGGCGTGCATTTCCCACGAGACGTCCTCGTGGGCGCGGCCATCGGCGTTGCGGCAGGCGCGGTGGGATTTTTTCTGTTCTGAATTACAGAATGATTTCCATGATGCGAATCAATCTAAATTGCCGATGTCATCCGTGCTTTGGAGGGGAAGAATTAAAGCGTTCTCATTTTGCAGGCAGAATTATTCAAGATTTACGAGAAACTGTCGAATGAGACGAAAAACTTACGGAACTTTTTATCTGTATTGCAAAAAGGAAAGATGTTGCAGGCAGCATCCTGCCATAATGCGACAGCAGGAGGCAACGAAAATGGGATTGATAGATCTTGCAAGCGGCGCGTCTGCATGGCGTGGGTATGTGTATTATCAAGACAAGCGCGTTCGGTTTTACGCAAAGACGGGGGATTATCAATATGTCGGAAAAGTGTCCGGCAGCGGCGAAAACGAATACAGCGTTGCCATCGATCTTGAACATCCCCGCAGTTCGAAGTGCAGTTGTCCGCATGCGAGCGGTAAACGGCTCGTCTGTAAGCATATGGTGGCGCTGTATTTTGCCGTATTTCCAAAACAAGCGGAGCAATTCTATAACGATGTGATCAGAGCGGAGCAGGAGGAAGAAGAACGGCAGGAAAGACTGGAAAATTCGCTTGTGAAATATGTCTCCAAAATGAAGAAGAGCGAGTTGCAGGAAGCGCTTTTGCAGTTGCTGTTCGACGGCCCCGAGTGGCAATACGATTGTTTTTTAAGAGATTATATTGAAGAATACCGGGAATAAATTGCACCGTGAAGTCGTGGAATACGACTTCACGGTGATTCTTTCTTTGCTTGCTTTTTGCATCACAAAATGATCTCCATGATCTGCCGTTGCTTGCACATACCGATCTTCTCATAAAAACGGATGGCGTCCTCGTTGCACGCCCACACATTCAAATCCAGGTTGTAGCAGTGCATGGCTTTGGCCTCTTCGACCGCCCTTTGCATCAGCGCACGGCCGATACCCTTTTGACGCGCACGGCTGTCCACGCACAGATCGTCCACATAAAGCGACCGATAGGGGTGCTGTGTAAAAACCGGCGACTCCTTTTCGTGCAGTACGCACATCACATACCCGTTGACGACGTTGTTTTCGTCTACAGAAACAAAAATTCGTTCATCCGCCCGCCGGAGCTTTTCCGACAGGGCGGATTCGTCGTATTTCGGGGATGCATCCGAGAAAATATCGGGTCGCCCCTCGTGGTGCAGGCGCACGATGTCGCGCAGTAAATCCAAAATGCGCGGAATATCTTTCGGTTCGGCTGTTCGGATCATGGGAAACGCTCCTTATTCTAAACAAAAAATACGAGTGCTTGCGGCGTAAAACGGCTTTTGCGCCGTTTTGATTTTTAAAGAAAACGGGGGCGGATATTTTTTCCGCTCCCGTTTTGCCTCAGTCCTTTAGAACCGCCTTATAGAGCTTGATATAGGCGTTGGCGGATTTGCCCCAGCTGTTGTCACACAGCATGGCGCGCCGCACGAGGATCTTCCACCCCTCTTGCTCGGCGTAACCCGTTAGCGCGCGGCGGATGGTGTAGAGCATGTCGTGGGCGTTGTAGTTGGCAAAGGTGAAGCCGTTGCCCTCGCCGTCGCCGCTGTCCTGAATGCTGTCACGAAGCCCCCCCGTTTCGCGGACGATCGGGATCGTGCCGTAGCGTAGCGCGATCATCTGCGAAAGCCCGCAAGGCTCGCTCTTGGAGGGCATCAAGAACAGATCCGCGCCCGCGTAAATTTTTCTCGAAAGCGACGGCACAAAGCCGAGCTTCAACGCAAATTTATCGGGATGTTTGGCCGCCATGCTCTTAAAGAATTCTTCATACTGCCACTCGCCCGAGCCGAGCACCACCATTTGCACGTCGGAATCAGAGAGCAGCTCGTCGAGTACCGCCCGGACAAGGTCAAAGCCCTTGTGTCCGACCAAACGGCTGACAACGCCGATGAGCGGCACATCGGCGCGCTGCGGCAAGCCCATAAGCTCCTGCAAAGCGCGCTTGTTTTCGGCCTTGCCCGAAAGGTCTTCCGCACTGTAGGGCGTAAAAATATCGGGATCGTTCTGCGGGTCGTAGATTTCCGTATCAATGCCGTTGAGAATGCCCGACAGCTTCCAGCTTCTCGCGCGCAGGATCGTATCCAGCCCATGCGAATACCACGGGTCGAGAATTTCGTTGGCGTAAGAGGGGCTGACGGTCGTGACACGGTTCGCCGTTTCGATCGCGCCCTTCATGAAGTTGACGTCGCCGTCGTATTCGATCAGATTCATGTCCTCGGGACGAAGCCCCAAGACCTCGGGAATCAGCTCTTTGCCGTATGTCCCCTGATATTGAATATTGTGAATGGTGAAAACCGTTTTGATGTTTTCATACCCCTCGCGGGTGGCGTACATCGTGCTGTAATACAGCGGCGTGAGCGCAGACTGCCAGTCGTTGCAATGGATAATGTCGGGCTTAAAATCAATATGCGGCAGCATTTCCAGAACCGCGCGGGCGAAGAACGCGAAGCGTTCCGCATCGTCGTAGTAGCCGTAAAGCCCGTCGCGCTTAAAGTAGTATTGGTTATCGAGCAGATAATAGATCACGCCGTCCGACTTGGCCTCGAAAATGCCGCAGTATTGGCGACGCCATGCGACGGGGACGGTGATGCTCGTCAAAAAGGTCATTTTCTCCTTGAGTTCCTGCCGAATGCCGTCGTACATCGGCATGACGACGCGGCAGCCGATCAGCCGCCGACGAAGCGCCTTCGGCAGCGAACCCGCCACATCCGCAAGCCCGCCCGAAGCCATAAACGGCAGCGCTTCACTGGAAACATACAATACTTTCATAAAATCACCACAGAACATCGGTCAAAGCGCGGCACGCCAAACCAATATCCTTCCTTTCCGCGTGTACGGCACGCTTAAATCACGATTTCCTTTCCGACAAATACGGGATAATTCTCCGCGCCCGACAGGGTCTTGTTCGGCGTGATGGCGACGCTCTTATCGGCAATGGTATAGTTGAGCGACGAACCCGAGGCCACAAAGCTGCCCTGCATCAAAATGGAGTTCTTGACGACCGCGCCCTTTTCCACGCGCACGCCGCGGAACAAAATCGAATTCTCGACTTCGCCGTCGATGATGCAGCCGTCGGCGACCAGGCAGTTTTTCACGGTAGAGCCGAGGCCGTAAATCGCGGGCATATCGTCGCGCACCTTGGTATAGATCGGATGATCCGGTCGGAACAGCTGCGCGCAGTTTTCGGGGTGCAAAAGCTCCATGCTGATCTTAAAGTAGCTGACCAGCGAATCAATCGTCCGTGCAAAGCCCTTGACCTTAAAACCGAAGATGCGCAGCTTTTTGACGTTGTTCTGCATAATGTCGCGCTCGAAGGATTCGTGGTTGAGACTGATGGATTCGTTGACAAGCCGCAGGAGCAGAGAGCGTTTCATCAAGATCATATTCATCGAATAATCCACGTCGCCCTCCACGTTCGGCGACAGGGCGATCTGCCGGACGCGCCCGTCAAGCTCTAAATCCAGCGCCATGGTATTGTCAAGCTGCGGCAGCGCGCCGTGCTGATAAACCACGGAAATATCCGCCTTGTTGTCGCTGTGAAAATCCATAAGCTCGCCGATGTCAAGGTTCATGACCGTGTTGCAGTCGGAGAACAGCACGTATTCCTCATTGGAGCGGGAAATGAAGCCCAGTACCCCGCGAAGCATTTCCACACGGTTGGTATACGAGCCCGTGTTGCCCGCATAGGCGAACGGCGGCAGAATAAACATACCCTCGGTCTTTCTCGAAAGATCCCACGGTTTGCCTGTGCCGAGGTGATCCATCAAAGACTGATAGTTCTCTTTGGTGATAACGCCGACCTTTTCGACACCGCTGTTGACCATACTGGAAAGTGCGAAATCGATCAGGCGGTAACGCCCCGCAAACGGTACGGAACCCATTGTGCGAAGCCCCGTGATCTCGCTCAGGCACTCGTCGTATTTATTGGAATAAATGATTCCCAAAATGTTGTTGCCCGTCAATTACTTCGCCCCCTTTACATCTTCGTCTACCATGGCTTTGGGCGCGACGTGCGCGCCCGCATGTACGGTAACGCCCGCGCCGACCACCGCAACGCCCCAGTCGTCGATATTCTGCATCGCTTCGGGACGTTCGCCGACCACGGCGTTTTCTTCGATCACCGCGTTTTCGGCGACAATGGCGTATTGCACGACCGCGCCGGATTTGACGACCGTGCCGGGCATCACGATGGAGTCGCGCACCACAGCGCCCTCCTCCACTTGGACGTTATGGAACAAAATCGAGAAATCCAAATCGCCGTACACCTGCGAGCCTTCGCCGATCATGGAATTCTGCACGGTGGCCGTGGGAGAAACGTAATGCGGCGGGGCAGTCGGGGTTTTGGAATAGATTTTCCAAGTCGGATCGGAAAGATCGAGATCCACCTTGGGATTGAGCAGGTCGAGGTTCGCCTCCCAAAGGCTGTCGATCGTGCCGACGTCCTTCCAGTAGCCGTCGAACAGATAGGCGAACATCCGCTCGCCCGCGCTGTGCATGGCGGGAATGACGTCATGGCCGAAGTCGTTGGAGGAATTGGGATTTTGCTCGTCGTCGATGAGGTACTGCCGCAGCTTGCTCCAGGTAAATATGTACACGCCCATGGAGGCTTTGTTGCTGCGCGGATTTTTCGGCTTTTCCTCAAATTCGGTGATGCGGTTTTCGTCATCCACCAGCATCAGCCCGAAGCGCGGGGCTTCCTCCCACGGGACTTCCAGCATCGCAATGGTGCAGGCGGCGTTCTTTTGCTTGTGGTATTCGAGCATTTTGGAATAATCCATTTTGTAGATGTGATCGCCCGAAAGGATCGCCACATATTCGGGATTGTAGCGGTCGATAAAGGTGATGTTTTGGTAAATGGCGTTCGCCGTACCCTTATACCACTCCGAGCCCTTGATCTGCTGATAGGGGGAGAGGATATGCACACCGCCGTTCGCACGGTCAAGATCCCAGGGCTGCCCGTTGCCGATGTAGTCGTTGAGTTCGAGGGGTTGATACTGCGTCAGGACGCCGACCGTGGAAATACCCGAATTCACACAGTTGGAAAGCGGGAAGTCGATGATCCTGTATTTGCCGCCGTAGGGGACGGCGGGTTTTGCAATGTTTTTCGTGAGGATGCCGAGCCGTGAGCCCTGCCCGCCCGCGAGGAGCATTGCGAGACACTCCGTTTTGCGCGCCATAATAAGTCCTCCTTATGGATTTGATCTATGATACAAAATTATAAAATACCTGTGAACCGCCAAGGACGCTTTACCGCGTCCGCTTGATGTAGATCGTCGAGAGCGGCGGAAGCTCTAACGAAATGCTTTGCTCAAAGCCGTGCATATTGATGGGGTCGGAATGGATCTTTTCCGCGTTGCCGCGCCCCTCGCCGCCGAAGCGCGCATCGTCGGAATTGAAAAAGACCTTGTAGCTGCCCTTTTTCGGTACGCCGATGCGGTAATCCGAACGCGGGACGTTGGTGAAGCTGCTAACCGCGATGATCTCTTTGCCGCTCGCGTCGATGCGGCGGAACGCGATCACGGAATTGTCCTTGTCGTCGGAGGAGATCCACGAAAAGCCCTCCCACGAATCGTCCACTTCCCACAGCGGTTTGGTTTTCCGATACAGGCGGTTCAGCTCCCGAACATATGCCTGCAGCGCCTGGTGCTTGGGGTAGTCGAGCAGCAGCCAGTCAAGCCCCTGTTCGTAGTTCCACTCGATGAACTGCCCGAATTCCTGCCCCATAAAGAGCAGCTTCTTGCCCGGGTGCGCCATCATGTAGCCGAGAAACGCCCGCACGCTCGCAAACTTCTCTTCGTAGCTGCCCGACATTTTATCGAGCAGCGACTTTTTGCCGTGGACGACCTCGTCATGCGAGATCGGCAGCACAAAGTTTTCGGAAAAGGCGTAAAACATCGAAAAGGTGATGCAGTCGTGGTTGTATTTTCGGAAGTAGCCGTCTAAGGAGAAGTACCGCAGGATGTCGTTCATCCAGCCCATGTTCCATTTGAAGTTGAAGCCCAGACCGCCCATGAATACGGGGCCGGACACCATCGGCCACGAGGTGCTTTCCTCGGCGATCATCAGCGCATAGGGGTAATCGCGGAAAATGTTTTCGTTGAGCTTCTGCAAAAACTCGACCGCTTCCAAATTTTCGTTGCCCCCGTTTTTGTTGGGAATCCACTGCCCGTCGTCGCGGTCATAGTCGAGATACAGCATGGAGGCGACCGCGTCTATGCGCAGACCGTCCAAATGGTATTCCTTGATCCAAAACGCCGCGCTCGACAGCAAAAAGGAACGCACTTCTTTTTTGTCGTAATCAAATACCCGCGTACCCCACGCGTAGTGTTCGCCCTTTTTGGGGTCGGCATATTCGTACAGCGGTTCGCCGTCGAATTCATACAGCCCGTTCGCGTCCTTCGGGAAATGCGCGGGAACCCAGTCGAGAATCACCCCGATCCCCGCGCGGTGGCAGGTATCGACCAAATACATGAGATCGGCGGGCGTACCGTAGCGCGAAGTCGCCGCAAAATAGCCTGTGACCTGATAGCCCCACGAGCCGTCGAAGGGATATTCCGTCAGCGGCATAAATTCAATATGCGTATAGCCCATGTCCTTGACGTAAGGCACAAGCGTATCGGCAAGCGCACGGTACGAATAAAAATTGCCGTCGTCATACTGCTTCCACGAGCCTGCGTGGACTTCATAAATGTTCACGGGAGAGCGATATACATTCTTTTTGCCGCGCGAAGCGATCCACGCGTCATCCGTCCATTGGTAGCAGTCCGCAAGCTCATAATATTTGGTGGCCGTTCCCGGGCGCGTTTCCATATGTACGCCGTAAGGGTCGCATTTCATCGTCACCTTACCGCTTCTGCCGACAATGCGGTATTTGTATGCATCGTAGAGCTGTACGCCAACAACCGTCGCTTCCCAAACGCCGTCGCTCTCACGAATGCAGACCATGGGCGCGGCGTTTTCGTCCCAGCCGTTAAATTCGCCGACCACGCTGACCGCTTGGGCGTGCGGCGCCCAAACGCGAAAACGCACCGCGCCGTCGGCGGTTTTATGTGCGCCGAAATATGCATACGCGCGCGCATTGGTGCCTTCGTGGAACAAATACAGCGGCACTTCGTGTTCCTGCGCCGCATTTTTTGTATTCTTGGGCATAAAAATAACCTCTTTGTGTATTTTGATGGAGCGCTTTTCCACCTCTTAGAAGTATTTTAGCAAAAGTTAGGGTCGTTTTCAAGTGCTTTTTGACAAATTTATCAAAATTTAAGAAAGTCGCTCGACAGGCATTTGTGCAGTTTGTTACAAAACAGGCAGGGGCATTTGGGCGTTCCTTGCGAAATTTTTGTATGAACACGCGCAAAATTGGGAACACTTTCCTTACGGAGGTGTTTTCACATGACAGATCACGAACAGAACCGCAGAAAACGGAAACTCGGCAGGCGCGCCGCGCTGCTTTACTCGATATTGGCCGTTTGCCTGCTGGGCGTGGGTGCGGTGGCATACGCAATGGCGAATATGCGTCTGAATCCCGAACCTGCGGCCGATTCCGCATCGAAAACTGCACCGGCGGACGAAAACGAAACGGTGCGTTTCGACGTATCCGACTGGACACAGCCCGTCAATGACATTGTGACGGGCGTACCCGACGACCGCGCGACGGAAAGTCCGTCACGGGAAACGCAAACGGCGGTGCAGGCCGCGGCGACGGAGATCACGCGCGCGCCGGGCTTTTCCCTGCCGCTCGCGGGGACGGTCGATAAGGCGTTTTCGGACGGCGACATGGTACAGTCCAAAACCATGGGCGACTGGCGCGTACACAACGGCGCGGATATTCGCGGCACGGTGGGCGACCCCGTGATCGCGATCAATAACGGTGTGGTCAAGGCCGTTTATGACGACGTTTTGTGGGGTACGGTGGTCGAAATCGACCACGGACAGGGTATGCTCGCACGGTATTGCGGCTTGGGCAAGGGCAGTACGGTCGAGGTCGGCGACGCGGTCAAGATCAACGATAAAGTGGGCAACCTCGGTACGATCCCGATCGAGGCGGCGGAAGAACCGCATTTGCATTTGGAGGTCTTGCAGGACGGCGCGCCCGTTGACCCGCTTGCCGCCATGGGGAAGAACCCAAAAGGGGAAACGGTTTCCTGATTGGCCTTTGCAAGCGCCTATACGCCCGTCTTTTTGGAATGCTCTGCCGACAGGACAAAAAAACCGCCCGCAAAAGCGTTTTCTGCGCTTTCGCGGGCGGACTTTCTTATGGATTCTCAGAGCTTACAGCGTTGCGGCAAGCGCCTTGAGATATGCACGGAAGCTGTCGCCGATCTCGGGATGCCGGAGCGCGACTTCGCAGTTCGCCTGCATAATGCCGAGCTTATTGCCCATATCATACCGAATGCCGTCGAAATCCACCGCGTTCAGCTGCCCGCGGCGCGCAAGATCGAGCATGGCATCCGTGAAATAAACTTCGCCGCTCTTGGGGTCGGCGGGCGTCTTTTCGATCAGCTCGAAAATCTCGGGCGGCATGACCACGCGCCCCAAAATCGAGTAGCAGGAAAGGATCTGCTCGGGCGTGGGCTTTTCAATGATGTTATGCACCTGCATGGTCTTTTCATCCAGCGGCGTAACGTCCAGCGTGCAGTATTTCGGCACGTCCTCACGCGGGACTTCTTTCACGCCGACCACGCCGCAGCCGTACTTGTCATACGCGCGCATCAACTGCCCGATCACGGGGTCTTCCGAAATGATGACGTCGTCGCCGTACATGACCGCAAACGGTTCATTGCCGACAAAGCTCTTGGCGCACAGCACCGCGTGTCCAAGTCCCTTGGTCTCCTTTTGGCGGATGTAATACATATTGGCAAGATTCGCGCAAGCCTCCACGGATTCGAGGATCTTTGCTTTGGACGGATTGCCTTTCAGCTTGGTCTCCAGTTCAAACGAGTGGTCGAAATGATCCTCGATCACGCCCTTGCCGCGATTGGTCACAACCAGAATGTCGGTAATGCCGGCGGCGACGGCCTCTTCCACGATGTATTGGATCGCGGGCTTGTCAACAATGTTGAGCATTTCCTTCGGAACGGCCTTGGACGCCGGCAACACGCGCGTACCCAAGCCCGCTGCGGGAATAATGGCTTTTGTGATCTTCATACAAATTCTCCTTTGTTATCAGAATGTAAGACAAACCCTTGGCGGCATTGCCTCAAAAAAGGATACAACTTATTTTACGTCAAAAAGGAAGAAATTGCAAGATAAATACCCTGCGAAGCGAAGCGGAACAGCAGCATAGAACCTGCGGCGGCCAAAAAGGAGACGCCGCCCTGCCGAAGCAGCAAAACCTGACGATCCTCGCCGGGCGGCACGAGCGCGCACAGCTTCTGCACCTGTTCGTCTACCCGCCGCTTATAAAGGAAATTGCCGAACAGCCCCGCAAACAGATGGACGGCAATTTCCACGCCCGCCGAAATCAGCACTTCGGGGAGCATGGTGAACGCGGCCAGCTTTTCCTCATACGCCGCAAAGTCCTCGTCGCGGATCTCTTCCTGCACACGCGCAAATTGCTCTGCGGCTTCGCTTACCGCACCCGCTTTCTCCAAATAGCGCGGCGTGGTGGTCGCCGCCGAGACCGCGAGCAGAAGCACGAGCAGGATCGAACCGACGGCGTACAGCTTCCGATAGAAGAACCAGTAAGGGCCGAAGAAAAACGCCGCCCAGTTCCACGAGACCTTTTTCCCCTTTTTCTCCAGCTTATAGAATTTGGGGATATACCGATGTGCGGCGACCCGCACATACTGCGCCGTGTCCCGAACCGTATTCCCGCCTATGGTCTCGTCGGGTGAAATCAGCGTTCCGCCCGCGACATACGGCGTGCCGACAGCCCCCGGCATAGGCGTCGGCATAAAGGGCGCGGAGGCGTTCAAATAAAGCCGCGCGCCGCAATTCGCACAAACCGGCTCTTCGGCGGCGTTCTGCGCGCCGCAGCGCGGGCATATGACCGTGCCCGGCGCGTTTTGCGGGACAGGCTGCATACCGCCCATAGAGGGCGCGGGATTCGACGGCGTCCATGCGAAGCCCTCCGCGTGCTTTTCGGCGTTTGCACAGCCCTCGTGCGCGAAATAGCAGCTTCTGTGGTGCGGCGTACCGCATTCGGGGCAGACGACGATGTCGTCCGCTTCGGTAAACACAGCGCCGCAAACGGGGCAGTTCTCGCCAATATATGCCATGTAATGAAACCTTCCTTCCGAATCCGAGAGGAACAATGCCGTTTGTCAGACGTTGATCTCGACTTCCAACCCCAACAGATCCTTATACTTCTCCAGGGCGGGGCGAACCTCTCCCTCTAAAAATTCCGTGACCTGCGTTCCTGCGCGGCCGACGAAGTTTTCGGGAACCAACTCCGCGCGGATTTCCTCCGCCGTCAGCCCGAATGCGGGGTCGGCGGCAATGCGCTCGGGCAGATCGTTGGGTTTCCCCTCGACCTTGACCACCTTGCCCGCTTCCATGGAATGCTGCCGAATGCGCTCGTGCAGTTCCTGGCGGTCGCCGCCTTTCTTTACGGCGGACATCAGAATATTTTCCGTCGCCATGAACGGCAGCTCGTCCCGCAAATGCTTTTCGATCATTTTCGGGTAAACGACCAGGCCGCTGACCACGTTGATGTACAGTTCCAAAATCGCATCCACCGCGAGGAAAGCCTCAGGAATGCTGATGCGCTTGTTCGCCGAGTCGTCCAGCGTGCGCTCAAACCACTGGGTGGAGGCGGTGATCGCGGGATTGACCGCGTCGGCGATCACATAGCGCGAAAGGGATGCGATGCGTTCGCTGCGCATGGGATTGCGTTTATACGCCATGGCGGAAGAACCGATCTGATTTTTTTCAAAGGGTTCTTCGATCTCTTTTAAGTGCTGCAAAAGCCGCAGATCGTTCGAGAATTTATGCGCGGACTGCGCAATACCCGCAAGCGTGTTCATCACCTGGCTGTCGAGCTTGCGCGGATAGGTCTGCCCCGATACGGGGAAGCAGCTTTGAAAGCCCATCTTTTCGGCGATCTTGCGGTCGAGCGCCTTCACCTTTTCCTCGTCGCCCTCGAACAGCTCCATAAAGCTCGCCTGCGTGCCGGTCGTACCCTTTGAGCCGAGCAGACGCATTTGCGAAATTTGGAATTCCAGCGTGGAAAGATCCATCATCACATCCATCAGCCACAAAGCGGCGCGTTTGCCGACGGTGGTCGGCTGCGCGGGCTGGAAATGCGTAAAGGCAAGACAGGGCAGGCCTTTATATTGGTCGGCGAATTTTGCAAGCTTATCGATCAGATTGACGAGCTTTTTGCGAACCAGCTTCAAGCCTTCGGTCATCAAAATGACGTCGGTGTTGTCGCCCACATAGCAGGAGGTCGCGCCCCAGTGGATGATGCCCTTTGCCTTGGGACACTGCACGCCATATGCGTACACATGGCTCATCACGTCGTGGCGGACGAGCTTTTCGCGCGCCTCGGCGACCTCATAATTGATGTCGTCCGCATGGGCTTTCAGCTCGGCGATCTGCTCGTCGGTGATGGGCAGCCCGAGCTCCTGCTCGCTTTCGGCCAGCGCGATCCAGAGCTTGCGCCAGGTGCGGAATTTGCAGTCGGGCGAAAAAATATATTTCATCTCCCTGCTCGCATAGCGGGAATTGAGCGGACTTTCGTAAACGTCTTTCATTGGTAAACCTCCGTTGCACGCGCGTCGTGCGGAAAACAGCCTTTATTTTTCGGGTATGGGTCGGCGCAGACGGATATGCACCTCACGAAGCTGCTGCTCGGAAACGGTGTTTGGCGCGCCCAGCAGCATATCCTGCGCGTTGGAGTTCATCGGGAACGCGATGACTTCGCGGATGTTCTCCTCGTCCTTTAAAAGCATGAGCATACGGTCGATGCCCGGCGCCATGCCCGCGTGCGGCGGCGCGCCGTAGTGGAACGCGCGGAACAGCGCACCGAAGCGGCGCTCCACCTCCTCGGCGGAATAGCCCGCCAAAGAGAAGGCTTTGAGCATCACGTCGGGACGGTGGTTGCGCACCGCGCCCGAAGAAAGCTCCACGCCGTTGCAGACGATGTCGTACTGATACGCTTTAATGGTGAGCGGGTCTTCGTGCAGGAGCGCGTCCATTTCGCCCTGCGGCATGGAGAAGGGGTTGTGCGTGAAATCGAGCTTGCCCTCCTCGTTTTTCTCGTACATCGGGAAATCGGTGATAAAGCACATCGCAAAGCGGTTTTTGTCGATCAAGTCCATCCGCTCGCCGAGCGCGGTGCGGATCTGCCCCGCCAAAAGATCGACGGTTTTGGGCGCGTCGCAGATAAAGAACAGCGTGTCGTCCGTTGCAAGGTGCAGCATACGGGTAAGCGCGGCCTTCTTTTCCTCCGAGAGGAATTTTGCGATCGGGCCTTTAAACGAGCCGTCCGCAAGCACGGTCAGATAGCCGAGACCCTTCATGCCGATGGACAGCGCGTATTCGAGCATATGCTCAAAGAAGGATTTGCTCTTTTTGCCGCAGCCGGGCGTTGCGATGCCGCGCACGGGACGACCTTTAAAGGGCTTGAATTCCACATCGCGGAAAAAGTCCGTCAAGTCCTCGATCACCAGCGGATTGCGCAGATCGGGCTTATCCGTACCGTATTTGCGCATGGATTCTTCAAAGGGAATGCGGGGGAACGGCGCGGCCGTGACCGCCTTGCCGCCGCCGAATTTCACGAAAGTCTCGTACAGCACTTCCTCGGCGACCGCGAACACATCCTCCTGCGTCGCAAAGGCCATTTCAAAGTCCAGCTGATAGAATTCCCCCGGAGAACGGTCGGCGCGCGCGTCCTCGTCGCGGAAGCACGGCGCGATCTGGAAATATTTGTCAAATCCCGAAACCATCAAAAGCTGCTTGAACTGCTGCGGGGCTTGCGGCAGGGCGTAGAATTTGCCCTCATGCTTGCGCGAGGGGATGATGTAATCCCGCGCGCCCTCGGGCGAAGAGCAGGTCAGGATCGGGGTGTTGATCTCGGGAAAGCCGAGCGATTCCATTTTGGCGCGCAAAAAGCGGACGACCTCGGAGCGGAACAGGATGTTGTCGTGTACCTTTTTGTTGCGCAGATCGAGAAAACGGTAGGTAAGCCGCACATCCTCGCGCGTTTCGGTGGACTCGCCGATGTCAAAGGGCAGCGTATTTTCACAAGAGCCCAATACCGTGGCCTCCTGTACATGCACCTCCAACTCGCCTGTCGCCAGCTTCGGATTGACGGTGTCCGCGTCGCGGCGAACGACTGTTCCCGTCACGCTGACGACGCTTTCCTTGTGCAGCGCGCGCACGAGCGCTTCATCGTGAAAAACCGTCTGCGTAATGCCGTACTGGTCGCGCAGATCCACAAACGTCACGCCGCCGTGGTCGCGAATGGTATCCACCCATCCCGCAAGGGATACGGTTTGGTTTAAGTCTGCGAGCGTCAGCTCGTTGCAGGTATGCGTTCTGTATGCCATATTTCTGTATGATCCTTCCGTCCGCCGCGCATACACGCAGCGTCCCGACGCTGGATTTCCGCAGCAAGCGGTTAAGTCGGGAACTCCATATAGATAAGTATACCGATACAGTTAGGGATTATAGCACAAAGCGGAATAGATTTCCACTTATTTTTGCAAAAAAACATTGTGTGTTTTTGCTTTTTCGTGTAGAATAAAGGCAACGATCATCGGAGGTACCGAAATGGAGAAGCAAAACGGCAAGTTCCCGTCGGAAAACGACAGCTTTGAGGATATTTTCAGTTCGTCGAAAAAAGACGATTTTGAGGACATATTCAGCGACAGCGGAGAAACCTCCGCGCACGGCGACCAGGCCTATGAGGATATTTACAGCGGGCGCGACGAACCGTCAAGCGCGAAGTATACCGACCCCTATGCGGGCTTTTTCGACGACCCGCCCGCAGGAGCAAATCTGCAAACGGAGGAGAACCGTTTTCGCACGCGGGTCAATACTGCGCCCGAAAAAAAGCCGTACAGCTATCATTATGATGAACCCGACCGCAGCCGCACCCGTGCGCGCAACGGCGATACCATTTATGACGACGCGCATCAGCCCGTGCGCAGCGCGCCGAAAAAGAAACGGCACGTCGGACTGAAGATATTTTGCGTGGTGCTGGTCGTTATATTGGTGCTGGTCGGCGGCGCGGGCATGTACGGCTATTCGAGCGTTAAAAAGCTGCTCGGCAAAACGAATTATGTGCCGCTCCAGGAAAACGCCTATATTGCTTCCTCCGAGCTTGTGCAGGCGGATTACTTAAAGAGCATTCTGCTCATCGGCGTGGACGCGCGCGAGGGGCAGGACGTGCAAAAGACCCGTTCCGATACCATGCTGCTTGTCACGATTGATACGCGCAGCCACCAAATCAAGCTGACCTCGTTTTTGCGCGATCTGTATGTCGAAATCCCCGATTACCGTTCGGATAAGATCAACGCCGCGCACAGCCGCGGCGGCACGCAGCTTTTGGTGGATACGATCGAATACAATTTCCACGTGCAGATCGACAATTATATGCTCGTGAGCTTCGATATGTTCACCGCCATTGTGGACAAGCTCGGCGGCGTGGACGTGGAGATCACCCAAAAGGAAGCGAAATATTTAAACAGCGGCGATCATATGACCTCTGTGGAAAAGGCGGCTTTTCCCGAAAAGCTGGAAGCGGGTATGCAGCATTTTTCGGGCGCGCAGGCGCTTTGGTACAGCCGCATTCGCTATTTGGACAGCGATTTTATGCGCACGGGCCGCCAGCGCAAGGTCATTACGGCGCTGGTCAAAAAGGCGGCGGGGAACTCGCCCGTGACGCTGTTCCAATTGGCGGAAGAGGTCATGCCCATGGTGCAGACGGATCTGCGCGAGGACGAAATGCTCGACATCGGCATGCATGCGCTTACCTATTTACAATATGACATTGTCCAGCAGCAGATCCCCGCAGACGGCGCATGGAAAAGCGCGAAACGCCGTTCACAGGACGTCCTGCTGCCCGACATGGACGAAAACTGCGCGATTTTAAAGAATTTCCTGCTTGAAAAAGCGCCTGTAGAAGAGCCGGAGAGCGAAAAAAACGCGTAAGCGGGCGAAAAATCGGCGGATAAGCGTATAAATTTCAAAAAACACGTTGAAATGTACCGTCTCTTTATGTTACAATACCATCAATAACCCCT
Organism: uncultured Clostridia bacterium; assembly: GCA_947628665.1. Lineage (GTDB taxonomy): Bacteria > Bacillota > Clostridia > Oscillospirales > Acutalibacteraceae > Fimenecus. Next base: position 55,240 of record CANRAU010000003.1, on the reverse strand, counting down.
CAGGAGTGTATATTTCTATGAAAAAAGCGTCTTTACCGCTTTCCAAAAGCTTTTCCATCGGCAAAATCGACAAACGCATTTACGGTTCTTTTATCGAGCATCTCGGCAGAGCGGTTTACGGCGGCATTTATGAACCCGGGCATCCTGCGGCGGACGCGGACGGCTTCCGCACCGACGTGATCGGGGAGATCAAAAAGCTCGGCGTGCCTGTGGTACGCTATCCGGGCGGCAACTTTGTTTCCGGCTATCGTTGGGAGGACGGCGTCGGCCCGGTCGAGAACCGTCCGAAACGGCTGGAGCTCGCGTGGGGCGTGCTGGAGCCGAACACCTTCGGCACGGATGAATTTATGAAATGGTGCAAAAAAGCAGACGTCGAATGCATGATGGCTGTGAATCTCGGCCTGCGCGGCGCGGAGGAAGCACGAAGCCTTGTGGAATACTGCAACCATCCGGGCGGCACGTATTACAGCGACCTGCGCCGTAAGAACGGCACGCCCGACCCGCACAACATTAAGCTTTGGTGTCTGGGCAACGAAATGGACGGCGACTGGCAGATCGGCCATAAAACCGCTTATGAATACGGCAGAGCGGCGGCGGAGGCCGCCAAGGTCATGCGCTGGGTCGATCCGTCGATCGAGCTTGTGCTGTGCGGCAGCTCCAACAGCCACACCCGCACCTTCGGCGATTGGGAGGTGCAGACGCTCGACCTCGCGTTTGACAAGGTCGATTATGTGTCGCTCCACCAGTATTACGACAATCGCTTGGACGATACGCCCAGCTTCCTCGCCAAAAATATGGATATGGATCGCTTTATCAATACGATCATTTCCGTCTGCGACTATGTGCAGGGCAAAAAACATTCCAAGCATCAGATCAACCTCTCTTTTGACGAGTGGAACGTGTGGTTCCATTCCAACGGCGACTATGTGGAGCGCTGGTCGCAGGCGCCGCATCAGCTGGAGGATATTTACACCTTTGAGGATGCACTGCTCGTGGGCTTGATGATGATCAGCCTTCTTCGGCGCGCCGACCGCGTGAAGATCGCGTGTCTGGCGCAGCTCGTCAACGTCATCGCCCCCATCATGACCGAAAACGGCGGCGGGGTATTTGAGCAGACCATTTTCTATCCGTTTATGCATATGTCCCGCTATGGCCGCGGCACGGCGCTTTGCTCTCCGATCACCTGCGGCAAGCATGATACGAAAGAATTCACCGACGTGCCCGATCTCGACGGCATCGCGGTGCTGTCTGAGGACGAGACGGAATTGACGGTGTTCGCGGTCAACCGCGACTTTGAAGAGGATTATCAACTGGACGTAGATTTGCTCGATCTTGACGGCTTTGTGCCTTGTGAACATATCGAAATGGCGGGCTTTGACTTAAAGCAGACCAACGACTTTGCGGCTTCTCCGGTGCATCCGACCGAAGCGCCGCTCCCCACGGCGGACGGCGGCAGGGCGACCGCGCGGCTTCGCCCGCTTTCGTGGAATGTGATTCGTTTTAAAAAGCAAACGCTTTGAAGCTCTCTCTTATAGAAAGGATTGACGGTTATGGCAGCAAAATGTCCGAAATGCGGCGCAACCTTACATTGGTATGACTTTCGTGCCGAATGCAAGCACTGCGGCGTAAGCATTCCGAATTACAACTGGGAGGGGCGGCTGGAAGAGGACGCCGATATAGCGGAATACTCCTTTGCCAAGCTGCACTACAAAACCAGCAACTTCAAAAGTGCGACGTTCGGTTCGCCGCTTCGCATCGTGCGTTTGGTCTGTGCGCTGCTGCCTTTGGCTGCGCTCGTCGTACCGCTTCTCAACGCGACCTTTGCGTTCCCGTTCTACGATAAGCAGGAGAGTATTTCTTTCTTGACCTTTGTGCTGAATTACCTGCTCAAATTCGACATCGGCTCGGTGCTCGCATTGGCGGGCGGCGAAGTGCTGGGCGGAGCAATCGCCGCGATGCTGCTTTCTGTCGTTATGGCGTTGCTCGCGGTAGTCGCCGGCGTGCTCAATTTCTTTCTGGTACTCATCGGGGCGATCCACCTGCGCTGGCTTCCCAATGTGATCCTGAACGTCGTGAGCCTGGCTTCGTGGGGACTTTCCGCGTTCTTCCTTTCGTCCTTCATTTCCAAAAGCGCGGAGCTGTCGCTTGGGATGTTCTCGGGTTCGGTCTCCCTTTGGTATTTGCTGGGCATCGGCCTGTTCCTTTTGGATTTGGTGATCGATCTGGTCGTCGGTCTGGGGCTGAAAAAGCAAAAGAAGACCCAACCCTCGCAGGAAGAAGCGATCGAAGCGGAACTCAAGGCGCTGCGCGAAGCGGATGCCAACGTGAATATCGCGTGATCGTACCGAATTATGCCGCAGGAGACGATGCGGCGTTCGGTTTCCTCGGACATAAAGCGGGCAGTCCCCTGGGGCTGCCCGCTTGAAGCATAGAAAGCAATAGAAAAAGGAGTTTTTCCCATGGACTATACATTTTCCGACCGCATTTCCACTTTGCAGCCGTCGGCGATCCGTGAAATTTTAAAGGCGACCGCCGACCCCGACATCATCCCGTTCGCGGCGGGGAATCCCGACGCCGCGGCGTTCCCCATCGAGGAGGTGCGGGAGATCGCCGCAAACGTGCTGCGTGAGCAGCCTGTGACGGCGCTGCAATACGGCGTGACCGAGGGCTACGAGCCGCTGCGCAAACGCGTTTCCGCCTACATGAAGGAAAAGCACAACATCGGCCGCGCGTTTGACAATCTGATCATCACCTCGGGCGCAACGCAGGTCATGGATCTTGCGACCAAGTCGCTGTGCAACTTCGGCGATGTTGTCATTTGCGAAACGCCGTCGTTCATCGGGTCGCTCAACTGCTTCCGTTCCTACGGCGTGCAGCTGCGCGGCGTGCCGGTCGAGGCGGACGGCATGAACATGGAAATTTTGGAGCAAAAGCTCAAGGAAAATCAAAACGTCCGCTTTATCTACACCATTCCGAACTTTCAAAATCCGTCGGGCGCGACCATGTCGCTCGAAAAACGCAAAAAGCTGTATGCGCTCGCACGGCAATACGGCGTGCTGATTTTGGAGGATAACCCCTACGGAGACCTGCGCGTCGCGGGAGAATCGATCCCGCCCATTAAGAGCTTTGACGAAGAGGGCATCGTGATCTATGCCGGCTCGTTCTCCAAAATTTTTGCTCCCGGCGTGCGCGTCGCTTACGTTTGCGCGCCCGCGCCGATCGTCGCCAAAATGACCGTCGGCAAGCAGGCGGCGGACGTGCATACGCCCGTGTTCAACCAAATGCTGGTGGATACATGGATGGCGACCACTGACTTTGAAGCGCATATCGAAAAAATTCGCGGGATCTATCGCCGCAAGCTGAACCTGATGTGCGACCTCATCGACGAGCAGCTCGGCGACTTCTTCCGCTATGTGCGTCCCGAGGGTGGGATGTTCGTTTGGGGCGAGCTGCCCGCAAGCGTATCCATGCTGGATTTCTGCCAAAAGGCCGTGCAAAACAAAGTGGCGGTCGTCCCCGGCAGCGCGTTCACCGTCGAGCCTGAGGAAACGACCAACTGCATCCGCCTGAACTTTACTACCCCCTCCGACGAGCGCATCGTAGAGGGTATGCATATTCTCGGGAAACTGAAAAATGCAATATGACCTTTCGGACATCGGCACTGTCCGCGCCATCCTCAGCCGCCACGGATTTTCGGTCTCCAAGTCGCTTGGGCAGAATTTCCTGATCGACCCCGACGTTTGCCCGCAAATGGCGGCACAGGCGGTGGAATCGCCCGACGACGGCGTTTTGGAAATAGGTCCCGGGGTAGGGGTGCTGACCGCGCAACTTTGTCGGCGCGCCAAAAAGGTCGTCGCGATTGAATTGGATCGGCGGCTTTTGCCCGTGCTTTCTGAAACGCTTTCGGCCTTTCGCAATGTCGAGATCATCAGCGGCGACGTGCTGAAATTGGATTTGCAGGCGTTGCTTCGCGAAAAATTTACCGATTGCAAACGCGTTTCGGTTTGCGCCAATCTGCCGTATTACATCACTTCCCCCGTGATCATGCGGCTTTTGGAGGAACGTCTGCCGCTGGCGCAGATCGTGGTCATGGTGCAGAAGGAAGCCGCCGAACGCCTGTGCGCCGAGGTCGGTACGCGGGAAGCGGGCGCTGTCACAGCGGCGGTACAGTACTATGCGCAGGCGGACGAGCTGTTCTTTGTCCCGCGCACGTCCTTTTTCCCCACACCGAAGGTGGACAGCGCCGTGATTCGCCTACGGCTTCGCAGCGAACCCGAATGTAAGCCGACGGATGAAGCGTTCTTTTTCCGCCTTGTGAAAGCCGCCTTTGCCCAGCGGCGCAAAACCGCGCAGAACGGCATTGCGGCGGGGCTGGGACTGCCCAAAGAGCAGGTCGCCGCTGCGCTCGAAACGCTGGGACTTCCCGCCGATGTGCGCGCCGAAAAAATCCCGATGCCGCAACTGGTCGCGCTTTCCGACCGGCTTTGCCCCAAGTAAATGCGCATTGTCCATACAAGTCGGGAGACTGCGCCTTTTGTCCCCGCAATCTATCCATATTCGCAACAACCGCAAATGAACGCCCCGTATCGAAGATTTGCTTCGGTACGGGGCGTTTTTGCTGCACGCCGTTTTCGGCCTTGTCACAAAGTATGCGGCTGTTCCAATACCTATAAATTCCTGCAAAAAAATTGCTTTTTTCGGTTGACTTTTACCAAATCGATTGCTATAATACAATTGTATATTTACCGTAGTGCTTTCTACTTTGGTGAACAGAAAGGAATATATCGTTATGAAAAAGCTCTTTACTGTTGTGGTTGCACTTGCCATGTTGCTTGCACTTTGCGTCCCGGCTTTTGCGGGCGACGCGGTCAATGCCCTGACCGAGCCGAACGCGAAAGAACTGGCGACGGCAATCGAACAATATGTGACGAACAATCCGAACGTCAATTTGGCCGATCCCGCTGCCAGAGCATCTATGGTGCAGCAGGTCGTCGGCAGCATTACCCTCAGCAATTACGGCGATTCGCTTCAGAACTCGCAGTCCATTGAGGATGCGGTCACGGCGATCCAAACGGATTACATAGATCTGCTGACGGCGGCAGACGCCGCTTCTTTGAAATCCGAATTGGGCGCGGCTATTGATGAGGCTTATGGCGAGCGCCCCGGTATCAGTATGTTTGATCCCAGCGGGATCGGCGACAATATCGCGGACGGCTTCGCACAAAACGATTTGGCCGGTCTGTTTGATTCTATGCGCGGCGCGATTTCGAGCCTTGCCGACAGATTGTCGGGCGTGTTCAGCGGCGGCGGGAACGAAGAAGATCCCGGTGATCCGGACGACGGCAATAACGCGGGCGAGACCACCACGACGCAGCAGGTGGACAATGAATTCGGCGGCACTTCTGCCAACGGCGACACGATGATCACTTCGGTCGCGGCTGTCGCGGCGGTCGCAGCCATCGCATCTGCGGCGCTTGTGCTGACGAAGAAGAAAAAATAAGAAACGGCTATCGGTTTCTTAAAATACCGAAGGCACAGCGGAGAAATTTCGGGAGCATGCCGGAAGATCACCGCAAACGTATCGCAAACAGACAACCCCCGCGCTGAAAAGTGCGAGGGTTGTTTCTTTTTCAATCGATTTGCCCTTGAAATGGGCAGATATTCATGACAAATCCACAGCTTTTTAGAAAGAAGCGCTTGTAAAAAGCGTTTTTGCTTTATATAATAAGTATAAGCTGAGGGGAGTCAAACCCGATATGTTCCACGTCGGTTCTTTTTGGCTCTTTTTGCCCTTTTCTCCTTGGCGGGTGTCAGCCCGCCTGCGTCGAAAAAGGCAAAAAGTCTTGGCAACAAATAAAGAAAGGTGATTGACAATGGCGGAATTAAAAGGTACGCAGACCGAAAAAAACCTGATGGCGGCGTTCGCGGGGGAATCCCAGGCACACACCAAGTATTTGTATTACGCGTCCAAAGCGAAAAAGGACGGCTATGTGCAAATTGGCTCGCTGTTTGAAGAGACGGCGAAAAACGAGAAAGAACACGCAAAAATCTGGTTCAAATTGCTGCACGGCGGCATGCCCGACACGACCGAGAATTTAAAAGACGCGGCGGCCGGAGAAAACTACGAGTGGACGGATATGTACGCGGGCTTCGCCGAGACGGCGCGGCAAGAGGGCTTGGACGAGATCGCAAAGCTGTTTGAGGGCGTCGCGGCAATCGAAAAAGAGCATGAGGAGCGCTATCGGAAGCTGCTCGCCAACATTGAGGGCGGCCTGGTCTTTTCCAAGGACGGCGAAGCCGTTTGGCAGTGCTCCAACTGCGGGCATATCGTCATCGGAAAAGCCGCGCCTGAAATTTGTCCTGTCTGCGCGCACCCGCAGGCGTATTTCCAGGTTCGCGCCGAGAACTATTAAGCGAGCGAAACGTGTATGCCGCGTCGCAGATCCCGCGCTCGGATGATGCGCAGGGATTCTTGGCAGGCTGTCGGTTCGCCTAAGCATGTTAAAAAACCGCCGTGTATGCGTTTTTGTGCGCGTACACGGCGGTTTTCGTAATGTCAAAATTTTAGGACAATTTGCGTTTCGCTTGAGAGCGCCTTACTTGTTGGCCTCTTCCACCGCAACCGCGCAGGCGACCGTCGCACCGACCATGGGGTTGTTGCCCATGCCGATAAGACCCATCATTTCCACATGCGCGGGAACGGAGGACGAACCTGCGAACTGCGCGTCGCCGTGCATTCTGCCCATGGAATCCGTAAGACCGTAAGAAGCAGGGCCAGCCGCGACGTTGTCGGGATGCAGGGTACGGCCTGTGCCGCCGCCCGATGCGACCGAGAAATACCGCACGCCGTTTTCGTTCGCCCATTTCTTATACGTACCCGCGACAAGGTGCTGGAAGCGGGTGGGGTTGGTGGAGTTGCCGGTGATCGAAACATCCACGCCCTCTTTCTTCATAATGGCGACGCCTTCGAGAACGTCGTTCGCACCGTAGCACTTGACCGCCGCGCGTTCGCCGTCGGAATACGCCGTCTCGCTCTCGACCTTCAGCTCGCCCGTGTAGAAATCATAATCGGTTTTTACATAGGTGAATCCGTTGATTCTCGAAATGATCATGGCGGCGTCTTTGCCGAGGCCGTTGAGGATCACGCGCAGGGGCGTTTTGCGAACCTTATTCGCAGTTTTGGCAATGCCGATCGCGCCCTCCGCTGCGGCGAAGGATTCGTGACCTGCCAGGAAAGCAAAGCACTTGGTATCCTCATGCAAAAGCATAGCGCCCAAATTGCCGTGGCCGAGGCCGACGTTTCTCTGCTCCGCGACCGAACCCGGTACGCAGAACGCCTGCAAGCCCTTACCGATCACAGCGGCGGCTTCGGAAGCGGTCTTAACGCCTGTTTTGAGCGCAAGCGCCACGCCGAGCGTATACGCCCAAACGGCGTTTTCAAACGCGATGGGCTGCACGCCCTTGACGATGGATTCCACATCCACGCCCTTGCTGTCGCAAAGCGCCTTGGCTTCCTCTAAGCTCGCAATGCCGTATTCGGCAAGGCACTTTTCGATTTTCGCGATTCTTCTTTCTTTACCTTCAAAAATTACATCGTTTGCCATCGTACTTTCCCTCCTTATTCTTCACGAGGGTCGATATATTTTGCAGCATTTGCAAAACGACCGTATGAACCCGTATTCTTCTTCAGCGCTTCGTCGGCGGACATGCCGTGGCGAATATCCTCGAGCATTTTGCCGACCTTGATGAACTCATAGCCGATGACCTCGTTATTCTCATCGAGTGCCATTTTGGTCACATAGCCTTCCGCCATTTCCATATAGCGGACGCCCTTATATTTGGTGGAGAACATCGTGCCGACCTGCGAACGCAGACCCTTGCCGAGATCCTCAAGTCCCGCGCCGACGACCAGACCGTCCTCCGAGAAAGCGGACTGTGTTCTGCCGTAAACGAATTGCAGGAAAATCTCACGCATGGCGACGTTGATCGCATCGCATACAAGGTCGGTGTTCAGGCATTCCAAGAGCGTTTTGCCGGGCAGAATTTCGGCGGCCATAGCGGCGGAATGCGTCATACCCGAGCAGCCGATGGTCTCGACAAGCGCTTCCTCCACGATGCCGTCCTTGACATTCAGCGAGAGCTTGCACGTACCCTGCTGCGGTGCGCACCAGCCCACACCGTGCGAAAAGCCGGAAATGTCCTTGATCTCATAAGCCTTGACCCATTTGCCTTCTTCGGGAATGGGCGCAGGACCGTGCTTGGGTCCTTTTGCGACGCAGCACATTTTTTCAACTTCACCGGAATAGTTAATCATTGTTTTTTGAAACTCCTTTCATCAAACTGCAAACATTATACCGTTTTGACAGGAATTTATCAATAGAAAATTTGCAATCCGTTAATTCTTTGCCGAAAAATACAGCCCACCGTTATGGTAGACGCGGTGCTGTACTTTGTTGTCGTAATAATGCGCGAGCGTCTGCGCCGTCATACGGACGTCCCGCCGCATTTCATAGAGACAGGCGAGCTTTCGGTAGGCTTCCCGCCGCGCGTCGCCCGAAAGAGTTTTGGCATAAGGCAAAAAACGCTCGATCTGCCGTGTGAGCCGCTGTTCCTCCTGTACATATTCCGCAGATAATTCCGACAGTGTCATAGATCCTCTCCTGTGCATATAAAAATAGAACAAATGTTCGGTTTCTGAGGTCTATGTTAGCATTCGGCACCGTTTTTGGCAAGGGGAAAGCCTTGGCAAAGTCCGTTTTTTTGGACTTTACAGGCAAAACATCCCGCTTATGCGCCGGATTTCGCGGCAAATCGCGGCGAAATATGTATAGGAAAACCGAATTTTTCACCTGACTTGCCCCGCGTTGCGTTTTTTCGATTTCCTTCGCAATAGTTCTTTGCAAGGCAAAGAATTTATGCTAAAATAGGAACATATCACGGGACTTTCGTAAGGGACGGAATTTTATGGATTTTAGCGCCGTATTTCAATTCTTTTCGCAGGAAAACACGCTCACGCCCGAACGGCGCGTGGCGGAATTGTTTTGCGTTTGTGTGACCGCTCTGCTGCTTGCGGTGGCGCTTGGGATTTTGCTGTACCGCAAAATCAAGAAACAGCGTGCCGATCGTCGAACGGATGCGGAGGATCGCGATGATACTGTCTAAAAATCAGGAGATCGAGCTTTCTGTCGAAGCGCTGAGTTCGGAAGGCAGCGGCGTCGGGCATTTAGACGGCATGGCGGTGTTCGTGCAGGGCGGCGTCCCCGGCGACCGACTGCTCGTCCATATCATCAAAGTCAAAAAGACCTATGCCGTTGCCAAGATCGTGCGCGTCATCACTCCGTCCGCTGTCCGCACACCGACGGACTGCCCCGTTTTTCCGCGCTGCGGTGGCTGCGCCTACCGTAATATGCGCTACGAAACCGAGCTGCAGGAGAAAAAGCGGCGTGTGGAGGATGCTTTTCTGCGCCTTGCGCATTTGCCGATGTCCTGCGAGACGATTTTAGCCCCGCGCGATCCCGACCACTACCGCAACAAAGCGCAGTACCCCGTAACGCTTGAAAACGGCGAGGTGCGTATCGGCTTTTACGCGCCGCATTCCCACCGCGTCATTCCCTGTACGGATTGCCGCTTAGAGCCTGTCGAATTTGGGGAAATTCTCGAAATTTTCCGCGCCTTTTTAACGGAATTCCGCATTTCGATTTATGACAGCGACAGCGGGGCGGGGCTTGTGCGCCATATGTATTTGCGTAAGGGTTTCCAAAGCGGCGAGATCATGGTGTGCGTTGTCTTAAACGGGGAAACGCTCCCGCACGCCGAGGTGTTGATACAGCGTCTGACGCAGGCGAACCCGCACATCAAAAGCATCGTCCTCAACCACAACCGCGCGCGCACGAATGTAATTTTGGGCGCGGACTGTACCGTGCTTTGGGGTTCTATGTACATTACCGACGAGCTGTGCGGCGTGCAGGTGCGCCTGTCGCCTCTGTCCTTTTATCAGGTGCATCATGATATGGCCGAAGCGCTCTACCGCAAAGCGGCGGAATTTGCCGCGCTTTCGGGGTGCGAGACGGTGCTCGATCTCTACTGCGGCACGGGTACGATCGGGCTTTCCATGGCGCGCGCCGCAAAACATGTGCTGGGCGTCGAGATCGTCCCCGAAGCGGTAGCCGACGCGAAGAGCAATGCCGCGCGAAACGGAATCGACAACGCGGAATTTTTCTGCGGCGACGCAAAGGCGGCGGCCGAACGCTTCCGGCGCGAGGGCATCGCGCCCGATGTGGTTCTGCTCGACCCGCCGCGCAAGGGCTGTGAAGAGGTCGTCCTCAAAACAGTCGCCGAAATGCAACCGCAAAAAATCGTCTATATTTCCTGCGACCCCGCGACGCTTGCCCGCGACGCGGCACGGCTTGCCGAATACGGCTATACGCCGCGCCGCCTGTGCGCCGCCGACCTCTTCCCCCGCACAAAGCATGTGGAGTGCGTGGCGTTGATGTCAAGGGATAAGGAGTAATCTAAAACATGAACATAGAAGATAACATTTTGAAATATTACCTGCGTAATACCTACTTTATTACCGGGACTGCGTATGCCGGAAAATCCACGACGGTCAAAATGCTTGCCGATCGTTACGGTATGATAATGTGCGGAGAAAACTACCATATGAAAGTTTCTGAGAAAGTTGCGCAACCCGATATTCAACCGAACCTATGCTATTTCAAGCAGATGAAAAATTGGGAAGAATTCGTTAGGAGAACCCCGGAAGAGTATGAACGTTGGATTTATGACAGCGCCAAGGAAGCGGCGGAATTCGAGATTGCCGAGTTGATTGCGCTTTCGCACAAGGGAAAAATCATTGTCGATACCAATATTCCACTCTCCGTTTTGCATAAGATTTCCGACTACAGTCATGTTGCGGTCATGCTCTGTGAGCAAAGTATGAGTGTCGAACGCTTCTTTGACAGAAGTGACCCTGAAAAACAATTTATACTTGGCGTAATTGAGAACTGCGATGACTCTGACACCGTGATGAAAAATTACAAAGCAGGGCTTGCGCTAATCAATAGCAGACAGCACTATGCCGAATTTGCTAACAGCGGTTTTTATACGGTTATAAGAGATGATAACGCAACCGATACCAGAGAGGCAGTATGTGACATAATCGCGAAACACTTCGGACTTTTGTAACCGTGGATATGTTCTCGTATACGGACAAAACAGCAAAATATCAGTTGATATGTCCCCCGCATACCGAGAGGGGAAAAGACATTCGTTCTGTCCTCTCGTGTCATGTGGAAAGTGCGGCGCTGTTCACAAAAGAACAGGTTGAACGTGAAAAGAAAATTTAGGAGAGGATTTTATGGAGGCTGTTTTGCGTGCGGAAACGCAAAGCCCGACACAGCATATAAAAGCGGAACGAAACTATGGCATTGATCTTTTGCGGATTCTTTCCATGTTTTATGTTCTGGTGCTGCATGTGTTGGGGAATGGCGGGGTGCTGGGTGCGGCGACGGAGGGAACTGCACAGTACATGGCCTCCTGGTTCTTGGAGATTTGGACATATGGGGCTGTGGATATTTTTGCATTGATCAGCGGCTACGTTTCCTATACGGAATATGAGAAAAAAACAGATTTTTCAAATTATATCGTTTTATGGCTTCAGGCGGTCCTCTACGGCGTGGCCGCGACCCTGGTGTTTAACTGCATCCATCCGGAATGGGTGACCAAAAACGATCTGTTCCAAATGTTTTTCCCGATTTCCAACGGATTGTATTGGTATTTGTCTGCGTATACGGGTTTGTTTTTCATGATGCCGATTTTGAACGCAGGGCTGCGAAAATGTTCAAAGCGGACAATGAAACGAATGGTCTTTGTCATTTTTGCGGCATTTTCCGTCTGGGCGTCGCTGATCGATCGATTTGAACTCAAAGGGGGCTACAGCTTTGCGTGGATCGTTCTGCTTTACATACTCGGCGCGGCGATCAAAAAGTGCAACATAGGCGCAAACATCAAGGCATGGCAAGCCTTTCTCGGCATCGTGCTGTGCTGTTTGATCGGATGGGGCTGGAAAATTTACGGTGTGGAAGCGGAATGGAAGATATGGAGCATACATATAACGAAGAATCTTTTTGTATCGTATATATCCCCGACGACGCTGCTTGCTTCCGTATTTTATGTGATCGGATTTTCTAAATTGAAAATTCCCCCGAAAGCCCAAAAAGGGGTCAGCTTTTGTGCGGCGGGAGCTTTTGCCGCCTATCTGTTAAATTGTCAAAGGTGTATTTGGGAGCATGAATTGCCGCATAAATTTGCTTATTTGGCCGACAAAAACGTAGGCGTTCTGTTGCTGTGCGTCATAGCCGTCTCGCTTGCGTTTTTAATTGGATCGATCCTCATAGACCAAATCCGAATATGGGGTTTTAAGCTTCTCAGGGTCAAGCAGCTTGTCCGTCGGTTCGTGACGTTTGCGGAGAACCTTTTGTTTGGTGCAGATGATCAATCATATGGTGATGAAAATGACAATTGAGACCTATACATTACTGGAATCGTATATGCTTTCCTGCATGGAGGACAGTGCGCACGACAGCGCGCACGTTTACCGAGTGCTATATAACGCTTTGGAGATCGCCGAAACGGAAAGCGCGGTGGACGGTGACGTCCTCATCGGCGCGTGCCTGCTACATGACATCGGCCGAAAAGAGCAGTTCCAAGACCCAAACGTGTGCCATGCGGCTGTCGGCGCGGAAAAAGCCCGTGCGTTTTTAACGGCGCATGGATTTGACGAACTTTATGCCGACCGCGTTGCGCACTGTATCCGAACGCACCGATACAGAAAGCAATCGCCGCCGCAAAGCATCGAGGCGAAAATTTTGTTTGACGCGGACAAATTGGACGCCGCAGGCGCAACGGGCATTGCGCGCACCCTGATTTACAAGGGGACGGTCGGCGACCCATTGTATACGCTTGCGCCGAACGGCTCTGTTTCCGACGGTGCGAATGATACGACGCCCTCGTTTTTTCAAGAATATAAGTACAAACTGGAAAGCATTTATACCCATTTTTATACCCGTCGCGGCGCGGAATTGGCGCGCGAAAGGCAAGCGGCGGCGGTTACGTTTTACGAAAGTCTCTACGACGAAGTCAGCGCCGCCTACCGAAACGGAAAGGCGGCGCTGGAGTGTTTTGGAATGATATAAGTGTCGTTGCATGTCGTGATCAAACTCGGAGCCAATAGTCTTTTGAGATCATTGACTCCGAGTTTTCATATATATGTCTGGCATATACGGATATAAGTGATTGGCCTTAGTAAAGATGTTTTATAAGTATTTCTGCATGTGTAATTGTGATTCCAATTTGCAAATTATGGGAACTATGTCCGGCAAACTAATCTACAATTGCAAAGCGTGTTCTTATCATCTTTGCAGCTTCATATATTCATTGTCCTATCTCTTTCTAAAAACATCTAACATATGTGAAGATGCGCCGACCATATCCTCACGCTCACAAATACAGAAATGATACTTCATATACATATCATAGGTTTTCTCGTCCATTTCATCAACCGCACCGGCGATAAACCGTGTCAGCATATCAGTGCCAATATAATGCAGTCTTTCGGTATCGAAATGACTCATCAGCGCATCCACATCCTCCCAGCGGTAAAGGGCGAAGACCTCTTCCGGCGTAGAGCTGAGCTTAAAGGTCTCAAAGTTAATCAAATCGTTATGCTCGCCTCTGCTAAAGGCACCGCGCAGGAAACCGAAAGAATAGACGGTCATGTCATTGTTGCAGTACGCCGCAAATATAATACCGCCTTTTTTGGTTACGCGAATTGCTTCGCTCATCGCGGCAAGCTTATCTTCCTCGGTATATAGGTGGTACATCGGGCCTAGAAGAAGTGTAATGTCATATTGATCAGAGGCAATATTCTGAAGGTTTACAGCGTCACCTTGCTGTACGGTGATCTTCTCATCGTCCATAGTGTTTGCTCTGAAAACCTCAATATTACATTCCATAAGCTCGACTGCGTCAACATCATACCCGTTCCGCGCGAAATAATGAGAATATCGACCGGTGCCTGCGCCGATTTCCAAAATGCGCATACCGTGTTCCAGATACTTCTCAACATAGCGAACAGTGGTCAGGAACTCGACCATACCGTGCTTGGAAGTCAAGCGGACGTCTTCATTGTGTGTGGTGTAATAGTTTTTGAGAGCCTCCATTCTTTCCATGATTCTACCTCCAAGAAATATAAAAACGGTGCAAATCGAATTTCCTTCGACTTGCACCGTCAGTATCCGAATACTCTATAATCCAGTGACAGACTATACAGAAATATGGGTACGACAATACAAGCCCGGCGAATCCCAATAACGGGTATCTTCGTCGTGCATAGTGACAGTAATATTAAGGGTAAAGATATTGACTGCCATTGTCGTACTCCTTTCAGAAAATTTTGTTTATTTTAGCACAAGCCAGCAATGATGTCAATATGCAAACAAGCAAATTTACGATTTGATTTTACAATCCTTGTTTTTGCAATAGCACAATACCCATCAATCATTATTTCGTTTCCGCTCTCGTCAAAGAATACATCATCGTAAATTGTCTTCTTTATTATTATAATTTAACTATTTTCCTAGCATGACACCCAAGCTGCCTTCATCACAGTTTGAGCACTCACCGGCGAGGAAAGTACGGGAGGTTTCCAAAGGGCGCAGGACGTCCAGTAGACATTCGCTTGCGCCGACCGGAGCGAAACGTCGTCAAGCATTGGTTCTCGGATGCGGCGAAGGAGACGGCGCTCTATACCGTTTTGCTCATCACCGTGATTTTGACGGTGGATGTGCTTGCGGCGTATTGCGCCAAGCGGTACATAAAGCCCCAAACGCTGAAAACGCTCAAGCCCTTGGCCTACGGCGGGATCGTGTTCGGGATTTTGTACCGCGTCGGCATAGACCCGATCAAGGGCGTGGTCGAACGCACGCGGTTTTATGAAATGCTCGACCCGACGAAATACAACGACCCCGCATTTACGATGTTCACCCCGTGGTATATGCGCGGCCGCGGCGGGGACTCCTTCCCCTCGGGACATACGGCGAGCGGCGCGGCGCTGTTTTTGAGCCTGACGCTCTGTGACGCTTTGGATGCGTTTAAAAACAAAGAGCGGCTGTTTTTCCTGCTTGCGTGGGGCTACACATGGGTCTTAGGCTTTACGCGCATGATCATGGGGCGGCACTTCCTGTCGGACGTCGCCGTGGGCGCGATGCTCGGCTTTACCTTTGCGCTCCTTGCCCGCGAGCTGTTCGTCCGCCGCGCCGCAAAACGGCTTGGGCTGTAAAGGAATTTTTTGCAGAAGTATAAAACAAACGGAAAGCGAATCATAACCCGCTTTCCGTCTATTTTTTTTGATTATCTATTCCGAGAATAAAATCAGCAGAGACATGATAAAGCTCGCACAACTTTAATAAATGACGTATGGGCAGTTCATTCGCACCCCGCTCATACCGCGCATACATCGTCTGCGAAGTACCGAGGATTTCAGCAACTTGCGCCTGCGTTAGGTCGTGATCTTCCCGTAGGTCACGAATGATCCTGATGTATTTCATCCTATCACCATATCCATTATACCCAGTAAACATATTTACTATTGACTTTAGTAAATATATTTACTATAATGGAATCAAAATGGATAAGGATGTGTTTTTATGACGGATTATGCGGGGAAAACATGCAAAGCTTGCGGCAAAAATATTTGGGCGGGCGATGAAGTCGTCACATGCCCCTCCTGTGGCGAGACATATCATAAAATGTGTTGGGAAAATATGGCTGTGTGTAAAAATTGCGGTGAAAAGACCGGGCATGAAGAAGGAGACAAATTTGACAAATATGTTGCCGAAAGAAGGGAAGTATTGCAAGAGGCTAAAGAAAAATCGACACGTCAAGCAGATCATACAAAGGTGTCATCGGAGATTTGGACAAGTGTATATTCCGGTGGATTGTTCTCCAATATTGGGTCAAAACTGAAAACTGTCGCATGGGTCATTACACTTTTGGGAATCGCATTGGGTATACTTCTTGTCATTGTCTTAGGTGTAATGGATGAGGATTTGATTATTTTAGGCTTGTTGATCGGACTAACCGTAGCTGTTATTTCATGGATAAGTTCATTTGCCCTTTACGGTTTTGGCGAATTGATATCCTCATCGCAGAAAACGGTATGGATTTTGTCCGAAATATTAAAAAACAAGAAGGAATAATTCAGATTATTCTGACTACGTTTAAACGGAGCCAACGCTTAGGGCGTTCGGTTCCGTTTTTTTTGCGTAAGACAGCGCGATACACGGAAAAAGTGTGAAAAAATGTATTGTACATACACACAATATATGGTATAATTCTATAATAACTATGCCTATACTTTGCACTGTATAAGGCGCACGGAGAACGAAATGATGCGTGACGGGCAGGAAAAACAGGATCTGATCATCGGCCGCAACGCCGTAAACGAAGCGTTCAAGGCGGGGCGCGAGATCGATACGCTCTATCTTTTGCGCGGAGAGCGAAATCCCGCGCTCGCGCGGTTGGCGGCGATGTGCAGGGAAAGCGGCGGCGTGGTCAAAGAGGTCGACCGCAAAAAGCTGGATTCCCTTTGCGGCGGCGCGAATCATCAGGGTGTGGCGGCGTTCGTTGCGGCGCACAGGTACGCGGACGTCGAAGAGATTTTGGCGTTTGCGCGCGAAAAAAACGAGCCGCCCTTTGTGGTGGTCTGCGACGAATTGGAAGATCCGCACAACCTCGGCGCGATCCTGCGCACGGCGGAGGCCGCGGGGGCGCACGGGGTCATCATTCCGAAACGCCGCAGTGCGTCTTTGAGCTATGCGGTGGGCAAAACCTCGGCGGGGGCGCTCGAGTATGTGCGCGTGGCGCGTGTGGCGAATCTCGCGGCTGCGCTCGAAACGCTCAAAGCCAACGGCTGCTGGGTCTACGGCGCGGACATGGACGGTACGGATTACCGACAGGCCGATTTTTCGGGCGGGGTGGTTTTGGTCATCGGCTCGGAGGGCAGGGGTATCGGCAGACTGGTTCGGGAAAAATGCGATTTTATCGTCTCCCTGCCGATGAAAGGGAAGCTGAATTCGCTGAACGCGTCGGTCGCAGCGGGGATTTTGATGTATGCGGTTTCTGCACAGAGAAACTGACAGGATATGAGGTGTGAATATGGGGCAAAACGATATACATTCCGACCTTTCGGTGGACAGCATCCTTTCCGAGGTCAAGGGTATGCAGGGCGATGACACGGGGAAGCTGTGGTCGCTGCGCGAGATCGATGAATTGCTTATGCGGGAGAAACCGAAGGCCGAGTTTGCCCATATCCAAAGCGGTGATCTGAAATCGGCTGCGCGCAAAGCGGCCGGCGTGGCGACCGAACCCGCGCCGCACGTGCAGACGTCGAATGCCGAAGCGCCGAACGCCGCCCCCGAATATACAGGCTCTTTGGACACGCAGGAAATTTCCGCGATTTTGGCATCGTTTGAGGCGTCGGCGTCGGAAGAACCCGCGCAACCCGACGAGACCGCGCAGCTTGACGAACCCGCGCAACCCGACGAATCCGCACAGCCATCGGATGAACCGACGCCGCTTTTGACGGGGACTGCGCCGAAGTCCGACGAAGCCCCGCAGAACGATGAGGATGCTGCGCCACAGCCCATTCCGGGGCAGATCTATATGGAAAAAACGCGTCTGTTCAACGAAGTGGAAGCACACGCGGTACATAACGCGCAGATCGAACACCGCATCGGGCAAAGGGTCGTGCGCACCACCACGGGGGAATTTGACCCGCTGCCGAAAAAGTCCGCGATGGAGACCGACTCTCGACGCGAACGCTTTTTGAATCCTCCCAAGCAGCAGCTTGAAAAAACGATGGAGCATAAGCGGCTCTTGGAGCAGATGCCGCCAAAAACCATTGAAAAACCGGGCGTGATCGTCAAAAAAGGACAGGAGAAAACGGGCTCGGACGGTTTGCAGGCCATTCCGACGCTTGTGCTGCCCGAAGATGAATGGCAGGCGCAGAAGGAGCAGGAGACGCGCGTACAGGAAGGGTCTTTGAAGAGCTATGCGCTCCAAAATCCGATCGACACCGACGAGCCGCTGGAAGATCAAATGATGCTCGAAGGCTTTGATACCGAAGAAGAACCCGTCCGGCAAATCGACGAAGAACAGGCCGAGCGTTCGCTGCTTGCCCGCCGTCGGGAGAAGGCGCAGAAATTCCGCCTGTTCCCGGGGCTCTCCGTGCCCGATGAGGACGAAGATGCCGATTTGGACGAGGAAGAACTGCCGCAGGACGAAGTTGACAGCTTGGAAGCGGCTCGAGAGGATGCCGAAGAACCGTTCGCAAATGCCGAAGCGTTTGACGACTTTTCGGAAGAACCGCAGGCGGACGAAGAACCGTTTGCACAAGAGGAACAGAACCCGTCGCGCAGGCGGCGTAAGCCTGCGGCCGACGACGAACCGATCTCGGTGCTGCGGGAATATTACGGCTCGAAGGACGTCCGCGCGGTCACGTCGCTGCTGCAGGCGGAAAAACGCGGGTACAGTGTGCGGCTGATCCTTTCCGTGGTTTTGATGCTTGCTGCGCTCTTCTCATCGTTTTTGGTGCGGCTGACGGACAGCTTCGCGCTGTTTAACGACAGTGCGGCGGTGTATTCCGCCGTGCAAACCATATTCGTTTTCCTGCTCGCGGCCGTGAGCTTTCCGGCGTGCAAAGCCGCCGTTGGGCAGATCATAAGGATGCGGCGGTTATCCGCCGAAACCGGCGTTTTGTGTGCGCTGGTGTTTTCGCTTTTGCAAACCGCCGTGTCGTTTGCCTATCCCGAGCAGTTGACGCAGCTGCCGATCTATACGTCGGTGGCGGGTCTTTCCTGCGTGCTGTATTACGCGGGCAAACGCGGAAAGTTGAAGGCTGACCTGCGTAATTTTGAATCGGTAGTCGAAAATCATGACCGTTTTCACGGCGTTTTCAAAATCGACGATCCCGACACGGCTTTTGAAATCGGGCGCGGCCTTTTGCTGGGCGATCCGGACGTACTCTACAGCAGACCGATCGCATTCCCCGCAAAATTCGTGGAAACAAGCAAACGAAACGACCGCGCGTTTGACGTTTATACATACGCCCTGCCGGCGGTGCTGTTTGCCGCGGGGCTGATCGCGGCGATCACCTGCCTTGTGACACGCGACGTGTTTATGAGCGTTTCCGCGCTGACGGCCGTGGCGCTGGGCGGCCTGCCGCTTGCGGAGGTCTGTGCGTCGGCTTCGGCGTTAAACAGCGTCAACCAAAATCTGCGGGCCGACGGCGCGATGCTCTCCGGCTATGATGCGGCGTTCGGACTGCTGACGGCGAATGCGGTCGTGCTGGACGCGTCGGATCTGTTTGACAATGCGGGCTGCGTCCTGCGCGGAATGAAAATTTTCCACAAAATGCGCGTGGACGAAGCGATCCTTTATACGGCGGCGATGGTCATCCAATCGGGCGGTACGCTGTCGTCGGTGTTCGACGGCGTGATCCTCTCGAAGCGCGAAATGCTGCCGCAGGTGGAATCTCTGGCATACGAGGAGCGCCTCGGCTGCTCGGGCTGGATCTATAACCAGCGCGTGCTGGTCGGCAACCGCGAGCTGCTCGAAAAACACAATGTGGACGCTCCCTCCCGCGAGGAGGAGCAGCGTTTTCGCAAGGATGGCTGCGAGGTGCTCTATCTTGCGGTCGAGGGCAAAACGGCGGCGCTGTTTGTGATCGAATACGCCGCAAACGAGCGGCTGACTTCGTATTTGCAAAAGCTCGAGCAATACGGCATCAGCATTTTGGTGCGCACCTCCGACCCGAATATCACGGAGGGACTGATCGAGCAGTATTTCCGTCTGCCGCATAATCTGGTCAAAATCATTAACCCTGTGGCGGGGTCGATGTTCCGCGCCCTTTCGGAGGAAGAACCCAAAGCCGAGCCGTGCTCGGTGCTGCACAGCGGACGCACGGCCTCCTTCCTGCGCGCGCTCGTGGCAGCTTTCGTGCTGGAGGAAAAATATCGTTTGTCGCAAATCCTTTTGTATATCGGTGTGGGGTTGAGCGTTACGCTTTTGGCGGTGCTGAGCTTCTTTACGGGGCTGAAACAGGCGGGAGAATTGGAAATTTTGGTTTTTGAGTTGATTTGGGCAGCAATCGTTGTATGGATTCCGAAGCTCAAGCGCGTCTAAGGAGGTCTTATTTTTGGAGTGGATTCGCAATATCGCTTTGTGGCTGTGGAACAACATGGAATTCCGCTTTGTCCTCGACGCGGCATGGAAATTGGCGCTGGCCGTGCTGCTGAGCGGTATCATCGGCTTTGAGCGCGAGCATTCGCACCGTCCCGCAGGCTTCCGCACGCATATTTTGGTCGCCGTCGGGTCGGCGTTGGTCATGCTGACGTCGGTGTACTTGGCCAAGAAATACGCGGGGGAACTGAGTTTGGACGTCACCCGTATGAGCGCGCAGGTGGTCAGCGGCATCGGCTTCCTCGGCGCGGGAACGATTTTACGCGAGGGCTTTTCGGTCAAGGGACTGACCACGGCGGCAAGCCTTTGGGCGGTCTCTTGCATCGGCATCGCCATTGGCGCGGGCTTTGTTACGGGCGCGGTGGTCGCCACGCTGGTTATTTATCTGACGCTCAATTCGTTGAAAAAAGTGATCGTTCGCGGCAATGCGGGCAAGGCGTTGTTTATCGAGGTTAAGGATCTGGCCGAGCAAGTGCCGAGGATTTCCTCCCTGATCAAGCGCACGGGTACGGTGCTGCACTCGATGGAGATCCTCTATGACAATGAGTCCAAGCTGCGCAAAAAGAAAGACACCGCCACCATTAAGGCGTTGATCTTCCCCAAAACGGACGATGCGCTTAAGGTCATCATCACGACCCTGCAAAACGATGAGAATGTGGTGGATGTGTATATCGATTAAAAACCGGCTTGAAAATCCCGCGATTTTGCGGGATTTTTTCTTTTGCCGAAATGTCGCGCGAAATGGACAATTTGCCAACTTGTGCTGGTTGACAGAGACGCGTCCGCTTTCCTATAATGAGAATGCAAGCGTGCTGCATGCATAAAATACGGTATAGGAGGGATCGTGTGCAAACAGGAGATCAAATTCAGCGGCTGCGCAAAAAACAGGGCTGGTCGCAGGGCGAATTGGCGAATCAATTGAATGTGTCGAGGCAAACCGTATCCAAATGGGAATTGGGGGAGGCCGTACCCGATACGGAAAATGTGTGCCGACTTTGCAAGCTGTTTTCCGTCAGCGCAGACGCCTTCCTGCAAATCGATGTCGCCCCGCCCGTGGATACAAATGCAAGCACAGCGCCGAGGCCGTCGGCAAAGCCCTCGCCGAAGCGGGGCTTTTTGATCGGCGTCGCACTGCTTTTGGTCGGCGTGTTGATCGTGGGGACTTTGGTGACGCTGTCGCAGATCATTCCCTCGCGAACAAAGGTGTATAGGCAAGTTACCGAAGCGGATACGAGGCTTTCGAGCGAATTGGGGGAACCGTCGGGCGAAACGGTCCCGGCATCGGAACCCCGAACGGAGTATTGGTATATGCAGACGACGGGATTCATCCCGTTTCTCAATACCTATGCGTTGCATTGGGCGCTTGCCGTAGGCTTAGGCTGTATGCTGGCGGGCGTTTGTCTGCTCATCCGCCAAAAAAGACAAAGCATGCGGCAAAAGAAAATGGAATGACCGAAGAAACGAGCGTTTCGACTGTCAAAGCGCCTCCGCTTAAACAAACAAAGACACGCACCTGCTTTCGGGTGCGTGTTTTTGGCTGTCTCTTAGGGTTCTCCTTCCTTCCACCGTTTTACATATAAACAGCAGTAAAGATGGAGACAGTCCGGCTAATGCCGACAGGCGCAGAAAAACCCGCCGTGGGCAGACGGAAAGAGAAAAAAGAATTTTCAGGAGATATATCTTTTTGTCCGGCTTCGGTGTTTTAGATAATGAAGG
Organism: uncultured Clostridia bacterium; assembly: GCA_947628665.1. Lineage (GTDB taxonomy): Bacteria > Bacillota > Clostridia > Oscillospirales > Acutalibacteraceae > Fimenecus. Next base: position 33,226 of record CANRAU010000003.1, on the reverse strand, counting down.
GTGGTGGATGACGGTATGCATGAACAGGACTTGATCAGGAAAGTCCAAAATGGTGACAGCCTTGCAATGAATCGCTTGATCAGCAATTACTATCCATCTGTTTTTGCTTTTTTCTATAAGAATATCGGCAACTATCATCAATCGAAAGACTTAACGCAGGAGGTCTTTATAAAAACGGCGGCCAATATAGCAAAGTACCGACCGCAAACGCCCTTTAAGAATTGGCTGTTTACAATAGCGTCCAACCACCTGAAAAACTATTACCGAACGTTGTCCCGTCACCCGAAATATGCAGAACTGACGGACGAATATGCCGCAGAAGACCATGCGCTTTCCAATGTCGCGACAAAGAGTGATTTGAAAGCAGCGCTGGCGCATTTGCCGCCTGAACAAAAAGAGGCTGTTCTTTTGCGTTACTACTATGATTTTCCGATCAGGGATATATCTGAAATCACCGGGGCAAAGGAAACAACGGTGAAGGCGAGGATTCGCTACGGTCTGGAAAAGCTGAAAACAGAATTGGAGGGATACGATGCATAACCCAAGGGAATTTGATGAATTGTCGGCAGCGGAACAGAGGGTCATTGACGCTATCCGAAACGATCCCGTTCCTGTAGTTTCGCAGGCCGAAATAAATGCTGTCTGCAAAGCGGCGTCCTTTTACTGTGCGGAAAAACAAAGTGTATGGCATAGGGGCTTTTGGAGGGTTGTTTTTTCCTGCCATTCGGCAGAAGCGGTATTTTTTTGGGTCATATCCGCTTTCTTGCTGGGAAGCTGTGTAACGGCTTCCCTTCTGTCAAAAACGCAGGGCATAGACCCCATTGCATTTATGACCGCATTAGCCCCCGTTCCCGTAATCGCATTTGCGATCCGCGAGCTGCAATATCGGGACGGCAGCTTAGTCCAAATAGAAAAGACCTGCAAATACGACCCGAAAAAAATATACTTCGCCCGCCTGTGGCTCGGTATGCTCTTAAACGCCGTTTTCGTATTGCTGGCGGGGACGATTGCGTTTCCGCAATATGGGCATATCGTGCAGCTGTATTTATGCTCCTTTATCGCCATGTTTTTTGTCGGCGCGGCAGCCTTATTCCTCATGTCTCTGACCAAAAACGTATTGCCGCTGTCGCTTACAATGTCGGCGTGGGTTTTATGCTCCATTTACTTTCTGTCCGAGAATGCATTCGTTCCAATGGTTACCCAAATGAATATATGGTATTTGGCAGGGATCCTGCTTGCCGGCATGGGGGTGTTTGCCGTTGTAACCATGCATACAACCAGAAAGCTGTATGCTTAGAAAGGGAAATACAATGAAATTATCCGTTCAAAACCTGACGAAAGAATTTGGCGAAACCTGCGCCGTCAAGCATGTGTCCTTTGACTTATCCTATGGCGTTTACGGCCTGCTCGGCCCGAATGGGGCGGGAAAGACGACCCTTATGAAAATGATGGTCGATATTCTTGCCCCATCGGAGGGCAAAGTCCTTTTGGACGGCGTCAATATCAAAGAGCTTGGAGCAAGTTATCGGGATAAGCTCGGATATATGCCGCAGGAGATCGGCGTATATAAAAATTTTTCCGCGAGAAGATTTTTGAAATATATTGCCGCGCTCAAAGGCATTACGGGGAAAGCCGCAGATGAAAAAATCGAAGAGCTTTTAGACCTTGTAGGGCTGAAGGACACGGGCAAGAAAAAGCTGGGCGGATTTTCCGGCGGTATGCTGCGCCGGATCGGGCTTGCGCAAACCTTGCTGAATGATCCCAAAATCCTGATTTTTGACGAGCCGACTGCCGGACTTGACCCACAGGAGCGTATTCGTTTCCGCAACATTATATCCGAGCTTTCGGAGAACAGGATCGTTCTGCTCTCGACGCATATCATATCCGATATAGAGTTCATCGCCGGTCAAGTCATCATTATGCGAAACGGCGCTATCCTGACAATCGATACGACGGAAAACCTGCTGCAAGAGGTGGAGGGCAGGGTCTGGACTACCGTGGTCTCACACGCTGAACTGGATCGGCTGAAAAAACAGTTTACCATTGGGAATATCGTTCAGCGGAGCAACGGCGTCGAAATCAGAATTGTCGGTGATCGGCAGCCGCCTTTTCCCTGCAAAACCGTTAAGCCGATTTTGGAGGATGTTTTCAGCTACTATTTCGGAGGAAATGTATGATGAACATGGAAATGTTGAAAACGGAAGTGTACAAGATCTGTTCCAAAAAGGTCGTTTGGATCGCGATGGTTTTATTCCTGGCCATGTTTTTTGCCCTGCAATTTCAACAGTCGGAAAAAGTGGGCGTAAAATACACCCTTGAGCCTATGCGCGCCGAATTAACAAGCGCTGTGGAAAATGCGGATTTTCACGATTTTGTCCGAAGGAACAACTATGCCTGCTCGATCGATGAAATCACGCAATATGTCCCAAAGACCGTTTTTGCCTATATAGAGCAGTATAAAAACAATGACCGCATTTATGGTTCTCTGAGAAGTAGCCTGATCAACACAATCAACAAGTATTATGCGCGTATAGATAACCGTGCGGCAACCATTTCCGAGCTTGCGGAGGATGTTGCAAGCTCAGACGGTTCCGCTTTGGCAAGGGCAAAAGAAAAACAGCTGCAAGCTTATCAAAGCACGCCGGTTACGATGGAATTGAATCTGGAGAGCAGCGCAAATAATTTGATCGACGTAAACCATGCGGCTGTTTTCCCCGGATTGATTATGTTGGTGATCATCGTCGGGCTTGCGGGCATCTATTCCGACGAATACACAAGCGGTACACAATCTGCGCTGCTGACGGCCTGCAAGGGACGCAGAGGCGTGTTTTTAAGCAAACTGTTTGCGGCATGGATTTTCATTACTGCGGTCGTAGGGATCATGGAACTTTTTTATATGACCACCACGGCAATTTGTCATCATGCGCCAAGCACAACCATTTCCGCCGCAAGCACCTACGGGCTTTCTTTGACGGCATACGGCGGTTCGGTTTATGCGTTCTGCTTTCGACAGGTTTTAGGGACTTTGCTGGCAGGCTATACGCTGGGCAGTATTGTTATGTGTATATCTGCGTTCGGCAAAAACGCTCTGATCCCCTTTTTCGCTGCCGGATTGGTTTATGGCGGTACAGCGCTTTATGCCAATATGATCTCCTTTCCGGCGTATTTATCTGTCGTATGGTCTTTGCCCGGGGAATTGAGCCTGTTCATGCTGCAAACACAGTATGAGCTTGTGGCGGCCGGACATTATACGAATGTGTTTGGGCTGATCGTGCCGACATTGACGGTGAATGTCATATTTAATGCGGCTATTGCGGTTGTCTGTTTGCTCCTCTGTTACAAAACATATACCCGAAAGCAGGTAAAGGGCTGATGAAAAATACAGCGCCTGCTTCCCTTAGCTTAAACAAACAAAAACACGCATCCACCTTCGGGTGCGTGTTTTTTACTGCCCTATCAAGGGGTAATTCCGTCATTTTTCATAAAAACAGCGGCAAGGGACGGCAGGCTCTGTGGCAACCTGCTTTTTTTATGTCCAAAAATAGAATTTTATTAAAAATAACTTGCAAAATTATCGGAATTCCTTTAAAATTAGAACCATATTTTTTGCTTTGTGCAAGTTTTCGTCGGACAACTTGCAATTTTGAGAAAATGCGATTTCAGAAAACAGGGTGTGAGAGTATGTTACAACGTGAGGGTCAGGTGCGCATCCCGTCGGGTTGTGCGATCGCGGCGGTCACCGACCGAAGCGGCGCGCGGTTTTCGGGGATGGATATTATCGACTGCATCGCGCTGATGCACGACCGTTCCAACGGTCTCGGCGGCGGTTTTGCGGCTTATGGAATTTATCCCGAGTATCGGGATCTGTTTGCGTTCCATATTTTTTACGACGACAACGACGCGCGCATCAAAACCGAGGAATTCCTGTTCCGCCATTTTGATATTGAGACCTTCGAGCAGATCCCGACGCGCAAAGTCAAATCCATTCACCAAGCGCCTCTGATTTGGCGGTATTTCGGCGTCGTGCCGCAAAGCAAAATCAAAAAGAACGATTTCGACGAAGAAGAATACACCGCCCGCTGTGTCATTCGCATCAACAACAGCATCCCCGGCGCGTTCGTGTTCTCCAGCGGCAAAAACATGGGCGCGTTCAAGGCAGTCGGCTACCCCGAGGATGTCGGCGAATACTATATGCTCGACGAATACAAGGCGCACACCTGGACGGCACATGGCCGCTTCCCGACCAATACGCCCGGCTGGTGGGGCGGCGCGCATCCGTTCACGCTCTTAGACTGGTCGATTGTACACAACGGCGAAATTTCGAGCTATGACGCCAACCGCCGCTATATTGAACAGTTCGGCTACAAGTGCAATCTGCAAACCGACACCGAGGTCATCACCTATTTGTTTGACCTGTTGGTGCGCCGTCAGGGACTGACGCTCGAGACGGCCGCGAAAATCCTCGCCGCGCCCGAATGGGATGCAATCGACCGTATGCCCGAGGCGGAAAGGGAGATTTATACCGCGCTGCGCGTCGTATATGCAAGCGCGCTCATCAACGGGCCGTTCTCGATTTTGGTCGGCTCAAAGCACGGGCTTTTGGCGCTCAACGACCGATTGAAGCTGCGTTCGCTGATCACGGCGGAAAAGGGGACAAAAACCTTTTTTGCATCCGAAGAATCGGCCATTCGCGTGATTTGTCCCGAACCCGAAAAAATCATGGCGGTGGAGGGCGGCACGCCCATCTTTATTCCGTTTGCGGAGGTGCAGGACTGATGCGGTATACCGTACCCGAATTTGAGGTAGAAAGAAATCTGCAGCGCTGCATTTCCTGCGGCGCGTGCGTGCGGCAATGCTCTTACGGCGTACACTATTTTGACGACGACGGCAAAACGGTTTTGGCGGATGAGTCCAAATGCGTGGCGTGTCACCGCTGCGCGACGATCTGCCCGACGCACGCCATTAAAATCAAGGCCTTTGAAATGGCCTATAAAACCCACTTTAACTGGACGCCGCAGGCGCAGCAGGAAATTCTGAAGCAGGCCGAAACGGGCGGCGTGCTGCTGTCGGGCATGTCCAACAACAAGCCGTACCCGATCTATTGGGATAAGATTTTGCTAAACGCCAGTCAGGTGACAAATCCGTCCATAGACCCTTTGCGTGAGCCTATGGAAATTCGCACATTTTTAGGGCGCAAGCCCAAAAAACTCACGTTCTCCGCAGACGGCAGCCTCGCCACGCGCTTAGAACCGCAGGTGCAACTCGAAACCCCCATTATGTTTTCGGCGATGTCCTTCGGGTCGATTTCGATCAACGCGCAAAAGTCCCTCGCCATGGCGGCAAAGGAGCTTGGCACGCTGTTCAATACGGGCGAGGGCGGATTGCATCCCGCGCTGCGTGATTTTCGGGATTACGCGGTCGTGCAGGTCGCTTCGGGACGTTTTGGCGTACATAAAGCCTATCTGGAGGGCAGCCGCTTCATTGAGATCAAAATCGGGCAGGGCGCAAAGCCCGGTATCGGCGGCCACTTGCCCGGCGAAAAGGTCACGGTCGAGGTCAGCAATGCGCGTATGATCCCCGAGGGGTCGGACGCGATCTCGCCCGCACCGCATCATGATATTTATTCCATCGAGGATCTGCGGCAGCTGATTTGGTCGCTCAAAGAGGCGACGCAGTATAAAAAGCCCGTGGCGGTCAAGATCGCGGCGGTACACAACTGCTCGGCAATCGTTTCGGGCGTTGCGCGCGCAGGCGCGGACATCATCGTCATGGACGGGTTTCGCGGCGGCACGGGCGCTGCGCCCACACGCATCCGCGACAATGTGGGTATCCCCATCGAATTGGCGCTTGCGGCGGTCGACCAGCGGCTGCGCGACGAGAGCATCCGCAATACCGTGTCTTTGGTCGCGGCGGGGTCTTTCCGCAATTCGGCGGACGTTGTCAAAGCCATCGCTCTCGGCGCAGACGCGGTCTATGTGGCCTCCGCGCCGCTCATTGCCATGGGTTGCCATATGTGCCAGCAGTGCCATACGGGCAAGTGCAACTGGGGCATCGCCACACAGCGTCCCGAGCTTGTCAAGCGGCTGAATCCCGAGATCATGTCCCAGCGTGTGGTCAATTTGATCGGCGCGTGGAATCACGAGATCAAGGAAATGCTCGGCGGTATGGGCTTAAACTCGTTGGATTCTTTGCGCGGCAATCGTTTGATGCTGCGCGGTATCGGCCTGAACGACCGCGAACTCGAAATCCTCGGGATCGCGCACGCAGGGCAGTAAGGGGGGGACGACGATGAAAAAAGTGATAGCACGCGAAGAATGGTGTCTCAATTGCAGGCTCTGTGAAGTGTATTGCCGCACGGCGCATTCCGTGTCGGGGGACGTGGTGCGGGCGCATTTGCGCGAAGACCCGACGCCCGTTTCCCGTATTACCGTGGAGGGCGACAATTTGGATTCCGTGGCGGTCAACTGCCGCCATTGCGACGAACCCGCCTGCGTGGCGGCGTGTATTACGGGCGCGATGCAGAAAGACCCCGAAACGGGGATCGTCACCTGCGACGAAAGCCGCTGCATCGGCTGTATGACGTGCCTTGCGGTGTGTCCCTACGGCTGTATCAAAACGGGCAAAGCGGCGGTCAAATGCGATTTGTGTCAGGGGACGGGTGAGCCTGCCTGCGTGAAGAACTGCCCCAATCGGGCGCTTGTATATGTGGAAGTCGGAGGTGCTGCAAAATGAAACGGTATGCGATCGTCGGCGCGTCTGCAGCGGGACTTTCCTGCGCGAAAACCCTGCGCGCGCTGGATGCGGACTGCAAAATCGACCTGTTTACAGACGAAGCCTATTTGCCGTATTCCCGCCCGATCATTTCCTATTACCTGAAAAACAAGGTGAATGCGCAGCAGATCTATTTGCAGGACGCGGCGTTCTACGAGGCGAACGACATCACGGTGCATTTGAACGAACCGGTGACCGAAGTGCGCGAGCATGCCCTGCAAACGCAGCGCGGCAAACGGTACGGCTTTGACAAATTACTGCTTGCGACGGGGTCTGTGCCTTTCGTGCCGCCGATGGAAAACGTCGGCGGGCAGGAGAATGTGTTCACCTTTTTGACCATGAGCGAGGCCGAACGGCTCAAAGCGTATGCCGAACCCGATATGCACGCGGTCGTGCTGGGCGCGGGACTCATCGGTCTGAAAGCGGCCGAAGGCTTGCGAAGCTGTGTAAAAAGCGTTACGGTGGTGGAGCTTGCAGGCAAGGTGCTGCCGTCGATATTGGACGACCGCGCCGCGCCGATGGTAGAAGCGCATTTGCAGGCAAACGGCATTGTCACGCTGTTGGGAGATACGGTCGTGCGCGCCGAAGGAAAAGAAAAAATCACCTCTGTTACGCTCAAAAGCGGAAAAACGCTGCCCTGCGATCTGTTGGTGGTTGCGGTCGGCGTGCGACCCAATACCGCATTGGCCGAAAGCTGCGGGGCGGACGTCAATCGCGGCATTACCGTTGACCATGAGACGATGGAAACGACCGTCCCCGACGTGTTCGCGGCGGGCGACTGCGTAAGAAGTCTCGATATACTCGACGGAAAAGAGAAGATCATCGCCCTTTGGCCAAACGCCGTGCGCGAGGGCAAAACGGCGGCATACAATATGGCGGGCGTCCCCGAAAAGGACACGGGCAGCTTTGCGGTCAACGCCATCGACTTCTTCGGACAGCGCATTTGCACCTGCGGGTTGATCAACGACGACAGCGCACAGGTGCTGGTACGCGCAGATGCTACGCAGTATAAGCGGCTTTTGGTCAAGGATAACCATCTGGTCGGCTTTGTGCTGATCAACTGCTCGGCGCGCGCGGGTATATATACGGAACTCATCCGCCAAAAAACCGACTTGACCGCGCTTTCGGGCGATCTGCTAAAAGAGCCGGGGCTGATGCTCTATGCGCGGGATGTGCGAACCGAAAAATTGACGGGAGGTGTGCGGATATGACCCTTATGGCAGGTAAACGCAGCTTTCGGGATTTGAATGCAGAGATCCGCGCGGCTTTGGAAACAGAGAACTGTGTGCGCGTAGAAAACGTCAACGGTCAGCGGTATATGGGCGCGGGACTTTCTAAGGGCAAGCGTTTGGAGATTTACGGTACGCCCGGCAACGATATGGCGGCATATTTGGACGGCGGTGCGCTGGAGGTGTTCGGCAACGGGCAGGAAGCCATCGGCAACACGATGGGCGGCGGCAGCGTGACGGTACACGGGCATGTCGGCGATACGCTCGGCTACGCCATGCGCGACGGAGAGATTTTCGTGGAAAAGCGCGCCGGTTCGCGTGCGGGCATCCATATGAAGGAATTTGAAGCTATGCAGCCCGTCGTCGTGATCGGCGGGATCGTCGGGGCGTTCCTCGGCGAATACATGGCGGGCGGTACGCTCATTGTATTGGGACTGGAAAACGAGTACGACCAGCCCGTTGTGGGCGCGCACTGCGCCACGGGGATGCACGGCGGACGCATTTTCATTCGCGGGGCGTTCCCGACCGAAAACGTCAGCGAGCATATTTCGGTTTTGGAACCGAACGAAAAGGACAGAGCCGATCTGGAGCGCCACGTGCGCGTATATTGTGAACGCTTTGGCAAGGATTTTGACGCGATTATGCGCGAACCCTTCCACAAGCTCGTGCCGACCACCTCTCGCCCGTACGCCAATTTGTATACGCCCAATTAAAAACAGCCCTTTAGAGGGTTGCCATGATATACAGAGAAAACGACCGCACTCACGCTCCGAGAACGAGCGTGGGTGCGGTCGTTTGAAAAAGTCAAAATCATAAGCGCCCCAAAAGCGGACGACTGCGCCGCAGCGCGGCACATCGGGAACCCCCGGTAGGGGTGCGGGTCGCCAGTGGCGACCTTTGCGGCGTAGCCGCAAAAGCACTGACCGAGCCGGCAGGCGAGAATTCCCACGGCAAAACAGTCCACCGGACTGTTTTGCCTCCCTTCCTGATCTCGCTGACGCTTTGGAATTTCGCATCCTGCGGGACGCGAGGAGGACGCTGTCCTCCACCTGCCGCCTTTTGTAAAAGGCGGGCGAAAACTTTTGGTTTGCCTTTTGGTAAGTGTGAGAGAAAAACACCCCACGCTCGTTTTAGGCGTATGGGGTGCGGTCGTTTTATGCCAAAGAGAACAGGAGCAAAAGAATGGGGACAAACGTCTATGCGTCCGCGTTCGTTACGGCAATGCCGAGGTCGTCAAGCTGTAACGCGTCCACCTGCGCGGGACATTCGGTCATCGGCTCGGAGGCGTTCTGCACCTTCGGATAGGCCACCACGTCGCGCAGGGATTCCGTGCGCAGCATCTGCATACACAAACGGTCAAGTCCTATGCCCATGCCGCCATGCGGGGGCGCGCCGTAGCGGAACGCGTCCAAAAGATAGCCGAATTTTTCCTGCGCTTCTTCCGCCGACAGCCCCAAAAGCGAGAAAATGCGGCTTTGCAGCACGGGATCAGTGATGCGGATCGACCCGCTCGACAGCTCAATGCCGTTGAGCACCAAATCGTATGCCTTGGCGCGCACCTTGGCTTTGTCCGTCTCCAAATACGGGATACATTCGTCCATGGGCGCGGTGAAGGGGTGGTGCATGGCGACGTATTCGCCGCTTTCCTCGTCATATTCAAAGAAGGGGAATTCGGTGATCCACAGCAGACAGAACTTGTCCTTCGGAATGATGCCCAGTCTGCCTGCGACCTCCTGCCGCAGCGCGCCGAGGACGGAAAGCACAAGGCTTTCTTTCGTATCGGCGACGATCAGCACAACGTCGCCGGGCTTTGCGTCGGTTTTCTCAAGAATGGCCTGCATTTGCGCGTCGGTCATGAACTTTGCAAACGGACACGCCATGCCGTCGGGCAGCATACGCATCCACGCAAGCCCTTTCGCGCCAATGCCCCGCACAAATTCGGTCAGCTTGTCGATCTCTTTGCGGGTAAGGGTATCGGCGGCATTCTTCGCGGTAATGGCGCGCACAGTGCCGCCGCCCTCGACGGCGTTTTGGAATACGGCAAATTCGGCGTCGCGCACAATGTCGGTCAAGTCGCAAAGCTCCATTCCGTAGCGGATGTCGGGCTTGTCCGAGCCGTAGCGCGACATGGCCTCCCGATACGTCAGGCGCGGCAGGGGCGTCGGAATATCCACGCCGAGCGCCTCCTTGAATACGCGCACGATGTAGCCCTCGCCCAATGCCAAAACGTCCTCCATATCCACAAAGGACATTTCCAAATCGATCTGTGTGAATTCGGGTTGGCGGTCGGCGCGCAGGTCTTCATCGCGGAAGCAGCGCGCAATCTGCATATAGCGGTCAAAGCCCGCCACCATCGAAAGCTGTTTGTAAAGCTGCGGCGACTGCGGCAGGGCGTAAAAACTGCCCTTGTGGATGCGCGAGGGCACCAAAAAGTCGCGCGCGCCCTCGGGCGTGGAACGAATCAGCATCGGCGTTTCGATTTCAATAAAGCCGTTTTCATCAAAATAATCCCGGGTGATCTTCGCGATTTTGTGGCGCATCAAAATATTTTGCTGTAAATCGGGACGGCGCAGGTCGAGATAACGGTATTTTAAGCGCGTAAGCTCGGCGGTCTGCGAATGCGGCACGATCTCAAAGGGCGGGGTCTCGCTTTCGGCGAGCAGACGAAGCTCGGTGACCTCCAATTCCACATCGCCCGTGGGCAGCTCGGGATTTTTCGCCGCGCGCTCGCGCACGACGCCCGTGGCCGCGACCACGTATTCCGAACGCAGCGAAGCCGCTTTCGCAAACACCGCGCGGTCGGTGCTTTCGGTAAAGGCCAACTGTAAAATGCCGCTGCGATCCCGCAGATCGACGAAAATCAGTGCGCCTAAGTCCCGCTGCTTCTGCACCCAGCCGCAGACCGTTGCGGTAGAACCGATGTCCGAAGTGCGAAGCGTTCCGCAGTAATTTGTGCGTTTCAAGCCTTGCATGGAATCCATTATGCATTTCCTCCCGAGAGAATTTCCGAAAGCGCGTTGCTCCCGATGTCCGGCGCATCAAAGGCCGACATGGCGTCCCGAATCACGATGGACTGAAAATTGTCCGTAAACTCGTCCAGCGCAAGCTCGCTTTGCGTGCCGTCGCGCATATTTTTCAGTTGAATTTTGCGGCTTTCCAATTCCGCATCGCCCAACACCGCCGTATACAGCGCGCCGATTTTATCGGCATATTTGAGCTGCGCTTTAAGCCCCCTGCCAAAGGTGTCGAATTGCGCCGAAAGCCCTTCGCTGCGCAGGTCGAGCGCAAGCCGAGCCGCCTCCAAATTCGCCTTCTCGCCCATGGAAGCAAGATAGACGTCGCACGCCTTGCGTTCGGGGAAGGGCGTGTTTTGCGCTTCCATTAACAAAAGCAGACGCTCGATCCCCATGCCGAAGCCACAGGCCGCCATCGGCTTGCCGCCGAGCTCTTCCAAAAGCCCGTCGTACCGGCCGCCGCCGCAGACCGTCCCCTGTGCGCCGATCTCATTGGAAACAAATTCAAACACCGTGCGGGTGTAGTAGTCCAAGCCCCGCACGATCCCGGGATTGACGGTATAGTCGATCTGCATGGCGCGAAGATACGCCTGCACGGCTTCAAAGTGCGCGCGGCAGTCGTCGCAGAGATAATCGAGGATTTTCGGCGCGCCCGCCGCGACTTCGGAGCAGATCGGGCTTTTGCAGTCAAGAATGCGCATCGGGTTGCGGGAGAGCCTGGATTGGCAGGTCTCGCACAGCGTTTCCCTGTGCGCCTCAAAATAGGTCTTTAACGCTTCCTGAAACTGCTTGCGGCAGGTCGGGCAGCCGATGGAGTTGATCTCCAGCGTCAGATTTTGCACGCCGAGATACCCGAACACCTGATGCGCGAGGGAAATGATCTCCGCGTCGGCGGCGGGGGTCGCCGCGCCGAAGGATTCCACGCCGAACTGGTGGAATTCGCGCAATCTGCCCGCCTGCGGCTTTTCATAGCGGTAGCAGGAGGTCAGGTAAAAGATTTTCTGCGGCAGCGGCTCGTTAAACAGCCCGTGTTCCAAAAAGGCGCGCGCCGCGCCCGCCGTCCCCTCGGGACGCAGGGTGATCGAACGACCGCCCTTGTCTGAAAAGGTATACATTTCTTTCTGCACAACGTCGGTGGTTTCGCCGACGGAACGCTGAAAAAGCTCCGTATGTTCAAAAACGGGCGTGCGCATTTCGTAAAAACCGAAATTCTCCGCGATTTCGCGCACTGCCGATTCGATATACTGTGTTTTGGCGCTCTCTTTCGGCAAAAGATCGAGCGTACCTTTGATCGCGTTGGTAATCAGAGCCATCGTGTTCACCGTGCGATACCGTAGAAGCAAAAGGACGTTTGATACGTCTTTTGTTCCGTACCGTTCCTTTCCTTATTTTTGTAAGCCGCGCGCCCGGGCGAAAGGGGCGCAAAAGAAGAAGCATCCCCCTCCCGAAAGAGGGGGATCCGTTTGCATTTACGATTTCGGGTTGACAATGTCGCGCCAGTCCAAATCGCCGCGCTCCAAAGAGTGGATGATCGCCTCGGCGGTCGCGATATTGGTCGCTGCGGGAATGTTGTGTACGTCGCACAGCCGCAGCAGATTGTGTTCTTTCGGTTCATGGGGCTTGGGATTGAGCGGATCGCGAAAAATCAACAGCAAATCGATTTCGTTGCAGGCAATGCGCGCGCCGATCTGCTGGTCGCCGCCCTGAGACCCGCTCAAAAAGCGGGTAATGGGCAAGCCGGTCGCATCGGAAATCATTTTTCCGGTCGTTCCGGTTGCACAGAGGTTATGACGGGATAAAATACCGCAGTACGCAATGCAGAACTGCGTCAGCAGCTCCTTTTTGGAATCATGCGCCATCAGTGCTATATTCATGCCGATCTCCTCGCTTTCATTACAGGATATGCACTTTCAAAAACCTTTACTATCATATCAAAAAAACGCGTACTTTTCAACATATTTTTCATTTTGTTTCAAAAACTTGCAAAAATCGGAAAAAATCACCGCTTGCCGAGGAACGGGACGCGCTCGCCCGAAAGTCTGCGCGCGACACGGTCAAAGGCGGCGGCGGTTTTCGCGGCGGGGATTTCTCCCGCATCGAGCTTTTGCAAAAGCGGGTCTTCGGGGATCGCCCCGATCAGCTGCACACCCGTTTCGTCGATCATGGCGTCCGCCGAAAGCGCGTCGCCGTAACGCACGCGTTCGGGCAGATACCGATTCAACAGCAGTCGCAATTCGCACGCGGGGACAGACGCTTCGAGCATCTGCGCCGTTTGACGCGCGGCTCTTGCCGCGATACGATCGGGCGTCGCGACCAGTAGCGCGCTGTCCACCGTGCGGGCAAACAGGAGCAGCGCTTCGCCGATCCCCGCGCCCGCATCCAAAAAGCAGAAATCGAAGTCTTTGCAGGCTCTTTCGAGCAGTGCGGAAAACGCCTCCCCGTCAAAGCGCTCGTTCGCACGGTTCGACGGGATCAGCAGGGCGAGCTGCCCGCTTTCGTCAAACAGCATGGCGTCCGACAGCGTGCAGGCGTCGTTTAAAACGTCCTGCCAGCTGTAAACCGCGCCCGCGCCGAGGCCCGTCAGCAGATCCAGCGTCCGCAGTCCCGTGTCGCCATCCACGAGCAGTACACGCTTGCCGCGCGCGCAAAGTGCGCGCGCCAGACATACCGTCAGCGTGGATTTTCCCACGCCGCCTTTGCCCGAGCAGACCAGAAATCGCTTTGCCATACCGTCTCCCAACCCGATCACTTCAAAATCGTATTATAGTTTTGCTCGACGTCAAATGTGCTGTTCACATTGAAATACGCCTTATAGATGTCGGCGACCAATACGGCCGACGCAGTACCGCTGTTTAAATTCTCAATGGCGACCGCCACGGCGATCTGCGGATCGTCATACGGCGCAAAGGAGATCATAAAGCCGTTTAAGCCCGTGACGATCTTGCCCGACACCTTGGCTTTGGATTCCGCTGTACCGGATTTGGCGGCGACCTTCACGGGTAAGGAGCGAAGTGCCGACACGCGCGAACCCATGCGCAGCATACCTTCCCGCACGACGCGCAGCGTTTCGGCCGAAGCACCGACCTCGTTCAACACCGTGCCGGTGTTTTCCAAAACGGTCTCGTTGTAATCGGCGGTTTTGATGCTCTTGACGAAATGCGCCTGATAGCGTTTGCCGCCGTTGGCGATCGTCGCCGCATAATTAGCCAACTGTATGGGCGTGAACAGATTGTCGGACTGCCCGATGGCGGCCTGCACCGTATCGCCGGGATACCATGTGCCGCCGTGTGCTTCGCGGTAGGCGATGCTCGCAAGCACGCCGTTGGATTCGCTGACCTCCACGCCGGTTTTTTGCCCCAGACCGTAGCGCGTACACCAGTCGTTCATTTTGTTGATGCCCAAATGCCGTCCGGTTTCATAGAAGAAGATGTTGCAGGAGTGATTGATCGCCTCACGCACGTCGATGTTGCCGTGATACCCGGTGCAGTGGAATTCCGGATAGACCGAGTAAGTCCGCGTGCAGCGGAAGGTCGAAGACGGGGTGATGACGCCCTCCTCCAAGCCTGCCGTCGCAATGGCGGGTTTGATGGTAGAACCCGGCTCATAGGTCGAGAGCAGCGCGCGATTCCAAAGCGGAGAGGCTTTGTCCTGCGCCAAAGCGCTGTAATTCGTATAGTAGGTGGAGAGATCATAGCTCGGATAGGACGCGCAGGCCAGCACCGCGCCGGAATTGACGTCGATCACGACGGCCGCGCCGACCGCAGGGATAGACTCTTTATCGCGGTAATTCTGAATAAAGGCTGCAAGCGCTTCCTGCACCTGCTTTTGGAACGGCGCGTCGATCGTCAGAATGACCGCGTCGCCCTCTTTCGGGGCGGTGGTGATCTCGGAGGTCTTGTTGCCTGCGGAGTCCGTGGTCGTGGTCATCACGCCGTTCGTGCCGCGCAGATAGTCCTCCATAGCGGCTTCGATCCCGAATTTGCCGACGAAATCGTCCATGGCGTATGCGCGCAGTGACAGAAGCTGTTTCTCCTCCTCACTGCGATCCGCATCGTTGACCGCGTCAGAATACGCCTTTTTCTTCGAGGCGTATTCCTCGGCGTTCAGCTTCCCGACCACGCCGAGAATATGCGGCGCAATCGTGCCGTCGAGGTATTTCCGCCGCGAATGGATCTGAATATCCACACCCGCATACAGCGCGCTGTTCTCCTTGATCTTAGACGCGAGCGCCGTGGGGACGTCTTCGGCAAAGGTAAAGGGATTTACCGCCGAAAAGGAAATTTTCTTGAGGCTGTAGCAGACCGAAGCGATTTTGCGCGCGCTTTCGCGGTCGTAATCCTGCAAAGAAAATTTTTGGATCAGCCCGTCAAAGCAGTTTTGCGCCGTTGCGTAGGAATTCAGATGCAGCACATCGCGGGATTTCAAAAACGCAATGTCCGATTCGGCGTTTTCTTTATATTGTATATTGCCGTTCACGTCAAAAACAAGCGGCAGCGCGTCGTTCCACGCGACGCCCGCACTTTCTGTGAGTTTGATCAGGGCGTCCAAAATTTGGTTGCGCTTATCCTGCTCGTCCGTGGAGGGGAAATACGAGGCGTTCAGCACAATGGCGCTGACCTGCTCATTGGTGACCAGCGGAATGCCGTTGCAGTCCAAGATCTCGCCGCGCGCCGCTTCAATGGTGGTTTCCACCGATTGCATCGCGACCGACTGATTGGTATACTCCGCCGCGTGTACCACTTGAATGCGGAACAGATCCGCCAAAAATACAGAAAAAGTGAGCGCCACGGCCAGAAAGAAAGCCGTGGTACGCCGCTTTAAGCTCTTTTCTTTCATGATCGGACTCCTCTAAGCCCGCCTATCGACGCAGTCCGGTTCGGTGCATGACCGCGCGAACGGCAAGGTATGCAAACGGGGTGAATAAAATGGAAATGGCGGCTGATGGCAGAAGATAACGCAAAAACAGCCAACCCGCATTGCCGATGCCCTGTGCAAGCACAAAGAACACGGTATACAATGCAATATAAAGCAGATGTGCCAGAGTGTTCAACAGCAACGCCGTGCGCAGATTGTTGCGCATCAGCGTGTTGATGAGAATGCCGCAGGCAGCGCCCACGACGGCAAACAGCAGGGCGTAAAACCCGTCGTTCAAAGGGGATACCGTATCCCACAGCGCGCCCGCGAACAGCCCGTAGGCAGCTCCCGCGACCTCGCGCTCAAACAGCCCCAGGCAAACGGTGAGCGTCAGCAAAAACCAGACGTGCACACCGAAGAACGAGGGGGAAAAGCCCGCCGTGTTTTGCAGGATGTGCGCAATCAGCAGAAACAGCACAAAAATGCCGCGCCGTACAAGCAGGATCTTTCGTTCCTTACGCATCGCCCTTGCCCTCAAAATTCGTGATTACAAAAGCGTCCTGCACTTCGGAAATTTCGATTTCGGGCTGTATTTCGGCATAATAGGAGATGTCGCCCTCCTCTTTTTCCACCGTCGTGACCGAACCGATGATCAGCCCGCGCGGAAACACGCCGCCGACGCCCGAGGTACAGACGATGCCGCCGGGGGCGACCGCCGTGCTGCGCGAAAGGCCGGAGAGCTTCAAAAGCCCCGAAGCGCCGAGGCGGGAGGTGGTCTGCGTGTACCCCGTTTCGCCCGAACGGATCTCATAGGCCGCCGCGCTGACCTGCGGGTCGCTGACCGACAGCACCGCGCAGGTGGTGGGCGATACCTCGGACACCAGCCCGATCAGATATTCGCCGCTGATGACGGGATCGCCGACGGCGACGCCGTCCTTTGAGCCGCAGTTGAGTACGAACGACCCGAAAACGTCTGCGGAATCCCGCCCGATCACCGTGCCGGCGACGAACTGAAAATCGGGATTTTTCTCTTTTACGCCGAGAAACTTTTCATAGCTTTCCACCTGCTTTTGGAGCTTTTCGTAATCGACCAGCTTCCTTTGGTAATCCGCGACCTGTGCCTCCAATTCGGCGACGCGCTCCATGTATGCGCCCGAAGAGATAAATCCGCCGCGAAAAGCGTCAAATTTATTCGCTATGTAGGAACAGGCGTTTTGTAGCGGAGAAAATACCGTGCCGACCGCCGAAGTCAGCGGCGAAGTGCCGCCCGCAAGCGTTGCGGCAGCAATCACGAACGCCAACAGCACAACCATGGCGACGAGCAGGATTTTAAAGCTTGTACTTCTGAAAAAATCTCTCATGCGAAACCCTTACAACAGGAAAAATTATTCGTACTGTCTTTTGCCGACGTTCATGCCGAGCGCATCGGCATTCTCCAGCCACTTGCCCGTGCCGTCCACGACGCAGTCGAGTGGATTGTCCGCCACATGGACGGGGATTTTCGTCTCGATGGCGATCAGCTTATCGAGCCCGCGCAGCAGCGCGCCGCCGCCGGTCAGCATAATGCCGCGGTCGATGATGTCCGCCGAAAGCTCCGGCGGGGTCTTTTCAAGCGTCGAGCGGATGGTGTCAAGCACCTGATTGACGGGGTCGGAAAGCGCCTCGCGCACCTCTTCCGAAGTGATCTCGATATTTTTCGGCAGGCCGTCCAAAAGGTTTCTGCCCTTGACGTCCATAGCGCCCTCCCCGTCGTAGGGGTAGGCAGAGCCGATTTTGATTTTGATCTCCTCCGCCGTGCGTTCGCCGATGAGCAGATTGTGCTTTTTGCGGATGTAGGCGATAATGGCCTCGTCAAAATTGTCGCCCGCTACACGCGCGGACTGCGCGGTGACGATGTCGCCGAACGAAATGACCGCGACTTCGCTTGTCCCGCCGCCGATGTCCACGACCATAGAACCGACCGCCTCCGAAACGGGAAGCCCCGCGCCGATGGCCGCCGCCATGGGTTCTTCGATCAGGCCGACGTATTTCGCTCCCGCACTGCGTGCCGCGTCATGCACGGCTCTGCGCTCCACCTCGGTTACGCCCGAGGGAATGCAGATAAGCACCCGCGCCTTGGAAAACGGGGATTTGTTGATGGCCATGCGGATAAATTCCTTTAACATATCGGAGGTGATCTCGAAATCCGCGATAACGCCGTCCTTTAACGGGCGAACCGCCGTGATCGAGCCGGGCGTTCTGCCGATCATCTGTTTGGCCTTGTCGCCCACCGCGACCACCTTCTGCGGATAAGAGCTGACGTCCACCGCCACGACCGACGGCTCTCGAATGACGATGCCCTTTCCTTTTACGAATACAAGGGTGTTGGCAGTACCCAGATCGATGCCGATGTCCTGTGAAAACAACATATGCCGATTCCTTTCTTTGTCCGAACTTCGGGTCATTTCTTTTGACCCGCGCACATAACTCTCCATTTTGCCTTTATTATAACCCAACCTGTGAATTTTCTCAACAAAAAAATCATAAAAATTTTGTGAATTTTGAATGCCCGAAATGCGTGCTTTTGCAAGGGATTTTTTGTGCGTCTTTGGGGCAAACTGTATTTGTCCGAAAGCGTAAAATTTGTTTGAGACAGCAAATTTGCCGAAACGGTAAGAGAGGAGCATTGCGGTATGAGACCCAAAAAGAACGACGACAAGCCCTCCGCCCGCGCCGTGCGCAAGATCGGGCAGGTCAGCGACGAGATTGCCGAGATCTGGAGCGGCTTTGAAAGCGACCCCGCCGATACGGACGTGCTTGGCAGTTACACGGGTACGCCGACCGACCGCACCGTGCATCCCGTGCAGGACGCGGACGACCTGTAAGCAAACGGCACAAAATGCCGTCATTTCCAAAAAAAGGCTTGCATTCGGCGCACGCTTGTGGTATGATGGCACTGTACGAATATAGGTTAAGCAGAGAGTGGGGCGACCCGCTCTCTTGTTTTTGTGGGAGTGTCTATGGCCGATAAGAAAAAAAGCACGGTCGAGACGGTCTGGGAGATCGCCGAACCGATCGCGGAAAAATTGGGACTGATCCTTTGGGACGTGCGCTTTTTAAAAGAGGGTACGGACTGGTATTTGCGCATTATCATCGATAAAGCGGAGAGCAGAGTCGATATCGACGACTGCGTGGCCATGAGTCGGGCGCTCGACGCGCCTTTGGACGAGGCCGACCCCATCGACCGAAGCTACAGCTTGCAGGTGCAGTCGCCGGGCGTCGAACGGGAGCTTACGAGGGATTTTCACTTCGCTTCCTGTATCGGCGAAAAGGTCAATGTGCGGCGCATCCATGCACAGGATGGCCGCCGCGAATTTGGCGGCACGCTTCGCGCTTACGAAAACGGCACGATCACGGTTGAACAGGAAAACGGCGAAACGCTTACAGTGGATAAAAAAGATACATCGTGGGTCAAACTCGATGATTTTGGAGGTTTTTGAGCAATGAACAAGGAATTTTTTGAAGCGGTCAAGGCGCTGGAAAAGGAAAAGGGCATCCCCGCCGAGTATCTGTATGAAAAAATACAGGCGGCGATTTTGGTCGCGGTGAAAAAGGATTACGGCGGCAAGGACGTCATCTCCTGCGAGATCGACCCCGAACACGACGAAATGCATGTGTATCTGCACAAAACCGTTGTGGAGGAAGTGGCTGACCCCGATTGCGAAATCAGCCTTTCGGACGCGGCGAAATACAAAGAGGACGCCGCGCTCGGCGATGAGATCTGCATTTCTCTGGAAGCAAAGGATTTCGGCCGCATTGCGGCGCAGACCGCGAAGCACGTGATCCGTCAGGGCATTCGGGATGCGGAACGCGGGCAGATCCTTATGGAATTCCGCTCCAAGCAGCAGGAACTGGTCACCGCGCGCGTACAGCGCATCGACCCCGTCACGGGCAACGTGACGCTGGAGATCGGCAAGGCGGAGGCGATCCTCCCCAAGGGCGAGCAAGTCCCCAGTGAGGAATTCACCGAAGGGGAGCTGATCAAGGTGTTTATCGTGGATGTGCGTGATACCGAAAAAGGCCCGAAGGCCATGATCTCCCGCACACATCCGGGGCTTGTCAAGCGGCTGTTTGAAACCGAAGTCCCCGAAATTTACGATGGGACTGTGACCATAGAATCCGTCTCGCGCGAAGCAGGCGCGAGAACCAAGATCGCCGTGCGCAGCCAGGAGGAAAACGTAGATCCGGTCGGCGCGTGCATCGGCCCGCGCGGCGCGCGCGTCAACAAGATCGTGGACGTGCTGGGCGGCGAAAAGATCGACATTGTCGTGTACAGCGAAACGCCCGAGGAATTCATCGCTGCGGCGTTGGCGCCCGCACGCGTTTTGAAGGTCGAGATCACGGACACGCAGGCGAAGGCCTGTCAGGTCACCGTACCGGACAATCAACTTTCTTTGGCCATCGGCAATAAGGGGCAGAACGCCCGCCTTGCCGCGCGGCTGACCGGCTGGAAAATCGACATCAAGCCCGAAAGCGGGTTCTACGAGGGCTGAACCGCATTTTTGCGGCTCACCGCTCCGAATTGGCAGAGAAAGGAGTCGACGGCATGAAACAGAAAAAAGTCCCCCTGCGCAAGTGCAACGGCTGCGGTGCGCAGAAACCGAAAAAAGAGCTGGTGCGCGTTGTCCGTTCCCCCGAGGGTGCGGTCAGCCTGGATCGCACGGGCAAAAAACCGGGCAGGGGCGCTTATGTCTGTCCGAATGCCGACTGCCTTGCAAAAGCGAAAAAGGCGAAGCGCCTGGAACGCGTGCTCGAATGCACCATCCCCGAGGACGTATACGCCGAAATGGAGGAAGCGCTCAAAGATGATGCATAACAGGCTTCACGGGTTGCTGGGGCTCGCGTGCCGCGCGGGGAAGCTCGCGCTCGGGCATGACGCTGCCGTCGAAGCGGTTCACACGGGTCGCGCGGCGCTTTGCCTCTTGGCAACGGACGCTTCCGAGCGTCTGTGCGCGGAATTCCTCCGCGAGACGCAGCAATTTGCGCACGCAAAGATCCCGCTTTTGCGAACCGATTACACGATGGAACAACTCGGGCAAAGCGTAGGGCAGCGAAAAACGGCGGTGCTGACCGTCAACGACCGCGGCTTTGCCGATCGAATCACAGAACTCATCGGGAGGGAATGATACCATGACCAAAAAATATAAACTCCATGAAGCAGCAAAGGATTTTAACGTACCGAGCAAAAAACTAATGGATCTGCTCTCGAAATACTTTGCAAGCGAAAAGAAATCGCAGACGGCGTTGGAAGAAAAGGAACTGGACGTGATTTTTGACGTCCTGACGGCGGAACACGCGGTGGAGAGTCTGGACAGCTATTTTGCCATGCAGAAGGAGAGAAAATCCGAGCAAAAGCCCAAGGCGCAAAAGGCCGGACAGGACACGAAAAAGCCCGGCAAGCTCCCCGAAAAGAAAGCGGCTGCGCAATCCGGCGCGCCTGCCAATTCCAATGCGAAGCCGAAGAAGGAAAAAGACCCCGCAAAGCCCATGCAGTCGAGAACCAAGGGTGCGATCCGCCATATCGACACGCGCGCGGGCAATGTGGAGCTGGATAAATACAACGAGCGGTATGAAAACATCGCGCCCGCAAACGGCCGCCACAACGGCGACAGCGCCGTGCATAAGCAGAAGCTCAAGCAGAAATCCCAGCAGTACAGAAAGCAGGGCATGCGCAGCCGCAAACGCGAAACGGAAAAAGAGCGGCTTGCGCGCATTGCGGCGGAACGTGCCAAAAAGCAGATCAAAATCACCGTTCCCGAAGAGATCACCGTCGGCGATCTGGCTGCGCTTTTGAAAATGACCGCAGCCGAGGTCATCAAAAAGCTGTTTTCCTTGGGGCAGATGGCGACCGTCAACGAAGTGATCGACTTCGACACGGCGGCGATCGTCGCGACCGAGCTTGGCGCAAAGGTCGAAAAGGAGGTCGTCGTCACCATTGAGGAACGCATCATCGACGACACTGAGGATACCGAAGAAAATCTCGAACCCCGCGATCCCGTCGTCGTGGTCATGGGACACGTTGACCACGGCAAGACCTCGCTGCTCGACGCCATACGCCATACCTCCGTGACCGAGACCGAGGCGGGCGGCATCACCCAGCATATCGGCGCGTACCGCGTCGATTTGGACGGGCAGAAGATCACCTTCCTCGATACCCCCGGCCACGCGGCGTTCACCTCCATGCGTGCGCGCGGCGCGCAGGCGACGGACATCGCGGTGCTGGTGGTCGCGGCGGACGACGGCATCATGCCGCAGACCATCGAGGCGATCAACCATGCCAAGGCGGCCAATGTAAGCATCATCGTCGCCATCAACAAAATGGATAAGCCGGGCGCGTCCACGGACAAGATCATGCAGCAGCTCACCGAATATGACCTGATCCCCGAAGAATGGGGCGGCGACGTGATTTGCGTACCCGTTTCGGCCAAGACCCATATGAACATTGACAAATTGCTCGAATCCATCCTGCTCGTCGCCGAAATGCGCGAACTCAAAGCCAATCCCAACCGCGCGGGCAAGGGCATCGTCATTGAAGCGCGGCTCGATAAGGGCAGAGGGCCTGTGGCGACGCTGCTGGTGCAGAACGGCACGCTCAAAACGGGCGACGTCCTCGTGGCGGGGATGTCGGTCGGACGTGTGCGCGTCATGACCAACGACCGTGGGCAGCGCGTCAATACGGCGGGGCCGTCCGTGCCTGTAGAGATCACTGGTCTGGTCGATGTGCCGCAGGCAGGCGACACCTTTGACGCGGTTTCCGACGAGCGTTTGGCGCGCGAACTCGTCGAGCAGAGAAAGCACGAGGCCAAGGAGGAGGAATTCAGCCGCTTCCACAAGGTCACGCTCGAAAATCTCTTTGCTTCGATCAATCAGGGCGATATGAAAGAACTGAACATCATCGTCAAAGCGGACGTACAGGGTTCGGTGGAGGCGGTTCGCCAAAGCCTCGAAAAGCTGTCCAACGACGAAGTGCAGGTCAAGGTCATTCACGGCGGCGTAGGCGCGGTCAGCGAATCCGACGTCATGCTTGCCAACGCTTCCAACGCCATTATCGTCGGCTTTAACGTGCGTCCCGACCCCGTGGCGGCGCAGCTTGCCGAGCGCGAGGGCATCGATATGCGGATGTACCGCATCATTTACGACTGCATCGAGGAGATCGAAGCGGCGATCAAGGGCATGCTTGCCCCCAAATACCGCGAGGTGCTTTTGGGCAGGATCGAGGTGCGCAACGTATTCAAGCTGTCCTCTGCGGGCATGATCGCCGGTTCTTATGTGCTGGACGGCAAGGTGACGCGCACGGCGCAGATCCGCGTTGTGCGGGACGGCGTGGTCATCACCGAGGACGCGATCTCTTCGCTCAAACGCTTTAAGGACGATGTGAAAGAGGTCGCCCAGGGCTATGAATGCGGCATCGGTTTGGAGAAATTCAACGACATCAAGGAAGGCGATATTTTCGAGGCCTTCTATATGGAGGAATATCGCGACTGACCGCCGCGCAGACTATATCCGCAGAACAGTTTAACAAATGCAGACGAGGGATAGTATGGCCGGTTACAAAACAGATCGGGTTTCGGAGGACATCAAGCGTGAGATCGTCGCCGTGATCCGCGAACTCAAAGATCCGCGCGTCAAGGATAAAATGCTGACCGTGGTTCGTGTGGAGGTAAGCTCCGACCTCTCCTACGCTAAGGTGTATGTCAGCGCGCTGGAGGGGATCGACACCGCGAAAGAGGCGGTCAAGGGCTTGGTGAGCGCTACAGGGCTGATCCGCCGCGAGGTGGGCTCGCGCCTGCACCTGCGCAAAACGCCGGAGATGAAATTTATCGCGGACGATTCCGTGGAACACGGTATGCAGATCTTCGAGAAGATGAGGGAAATCTCGGGAGGCGAACATGCGTAAAACGGACGCTGCCGGTGCGGCGGCATTCCTGCAAACGCAGGACAACATATGGATTTTAACGCACCGCAATCCCGACGGGGACACGCTCGGCGGCGCGTTTGCGCTGCTGCGCGCGCTTTTGACTTTGGGCAAGACGGCGCGCGTCGTCTGCTCGGAGACGATCCCCGAAAAATATGCCTATATGTGGGCGGGGCTTTCGGACATCCCCGATTTTACGCCCGAAAGCGTGGTTGCGGTGGATATTGCCGACGAAAAGCTGCTCGGCGAACCTCTGCAAGCGCGCTTCGGAGGGCAAATTGACCTTTGTATCGACCATCATGTTTCCAATACGCAGTATGCAAAGACGCTGTTTTTGGAGGACTGTGCGGCGACGTGCGAAATGGTGTACGCGGTCGTTTCGGCGCTCGGATGCACCGTCACCGCAGAGATCGCGGATTGCCTGTACACGGGGCTTGCGACCGATACGGGCTGTTTTCGCTATACCAATGTGACGGCTCGCACGCACGAGATCGCCGCCGAACTCATCCGCGCGGGCGCGCACTTCGGCGACATCAACCGCGTGATGTTTGAAACCAAAACGGGTACGTATTTGAAATTGCAGGAACTGGTGCTGAAATCTTTAGAAATGTATTTTGACGGACGCTGCGCCGTCATCACCATCACGCAGGAGATGTTTCGGCAAAGCGGCTCGAACGAGAGCGAATGCGATGGGATCGCGTCGCTCCCAAGAAAGATCGAGGGCGTTTTGGTTGGCGTGACGCTGCGCGAACGCGGCGACGGCACGTACAAAGTTTCTCTGCGCACTTATGAGCCGATCAACGCTTCCAAAATCTGTATGGCCTTGGGCGGCGGCGGGCATGCGCGCGCGGCGGGCTGTGAGCTGAAAAGCGACGACCTCGCCGCCGGAAAGCAAAAGCTGCTGTCCGTGATCGAGACGGAACTCGAAAACATATGACAGGATTTATTTGTCTTGACAAGCCGAGCGGCATGACGTCCTTTACCGCAGTCAACCGCGCAAGGGCGATCCTCGGCGTAAAAAAGGCCGGACATACCGGCACGCTCGACCCGATGGCGACCGGCGTTTTGCCCGTGGCGCTGTCGGGCGCAACGCGTTTTATCTCCCTTTTGCCCGTGCATATCAAAAGCTATACGGCGCGTGTGCGGCTGGGACTGACGACGGATACACTCGATATTACGGGCGTGGTGCTCTCCCAAGAGACTGCGACCGCGTCCCCTGAGGCGATACAGGCCGCCGCCGCTTCCTTTTTGGGGGAAAGCATGCAAACGCCGCCGATGTATTCCGCACGCCGCAAAGACGGTGTGCGGTTGTATGAATTGGCGCGGCGCGGCGAGATCGTCGAACGGGAAGCCAAGCCCATCACGATTTATGACATACAGGTTTCCGAAATCGCGGACGACGAATTCACGCTGACGGTGACCTGCTCGGCGGGTGCGTATATCCGCTCTTTGGCGCACGACATCGGGCAAAAGCTCGGCTGCGGCGCGGTTTTGACGGCGCTGCGGCGCACTTCGGCGAACGGCTTTACGCTTTCGGACTGCGTCACGCCGGAAACGCTCGAACGCCTGCGCGACGAGGGGCGGTTATCCGAAATCCTGCGGCCGACCGATTTGTGCCTGACCGCCTATCCCGCCGTCACGGTGACCGAGGCGCAAAGCACGCGCTTTTTAAACGGCGGCGATCTGCTGCGCGCACGTATCGGCGATCCGAAAGCTGCGGGTTTATACCGTGTTTACGCGCCCGACGCGCGCTTTTTGGGGCTTGGGGAGATCACCGACACGAGCGACAGCCTGCTGGTAAAGAAGGTGCTTTCGGATGTGTGAACCGAAAATCATAGCGTTGGGGACTTTTGACGGTCTGCATCGCGGGCATATGCGTGTCCTGCTTACCGCCGCGCAAAGCGGGATGCGCCCCTTTGCACTGCTTTTTTCGGAACATCCGGCAAGCGTTTTGCGCGGGGAAGCGCCGCCGCTCTTGCTGACGGCGGGACAACGCGACGCCATCCTGCAAAAGCACGGGATCACACCGCTTACGGTAGCGTTTTCCGACATCATGCACCTTTCCCCCGAAAGCTTTTTGGAGGATATTTTGCTGGGGCGTTTCTCGGCGACAGCGCTTTGCTGCGGTGAAAATTACACTTTCGGCAGGGACGGTGCGGGCGACGCGCAGACACTGCATGCGCTTTGCAGGGCGCGCGGCATACCCCTATTTGTCGCAGAAACGGAGACCTATGCGGGCGCGCCCGTATCCTCTACGCGCATTCGCGCGGCACTGCAAAACGGCGAGATCGAAGCGGCAAACGCCATGCTGGGGCGGCCGTTTTCGTATGCGTTTCCGGTCGTCGCGGGGGACAAGCGCGGGAGAAAATTGCAATTCCCGACGATCAACCAGCTTTTCCCCGACGCCTTTATCCGCCCCAGGTACGGCGTGTATGCTTCGCGCACCTGCGTGGACGGCACATATTACCCGTCGGTGACCAATTTCGGCGTGCGGCCGACCGTGGGGACGCAGTCTCTGCGCAGCGAAACGCATATCCTCGGTTTTTCGGGCGATTTGTACGGGCAAAGCCCCGAAGTGGAGCTGTTGGCCTTTCTGCGCGGGGAACGGGCGTTTGCTTCGTTCGACGACCTGCAAACCGCCATTGCCGCCGATTGCCGCCGTGCGCAGGAATTTTACGGCAATATGCTTGCAAATCCGTCGCAAACGGTGTAAAATAAAACAAAAGCTAATTTAGGGAGGCGCGAACGATGTGGATGCTGAAAACAGCCTATTATCGTGCATTTCAAAAAGTCATGAAAATCTTTATGTATTTTCTCGACTGGTCGGAGCCGCAGATGCTGACCGGCCCCGGCAGTATTCGCAAGCTGCCCGGCCTTATCGAGGAAAAAGGCATTAACAACGTCATGATCGTGACCGATAAAGGCTTAATGCAGCTGCATATTTTGGACGGCCTGTTTGAGGAACTCCGGGCTAAGGGCATTCAGTATGTCGTGTTTGACGGCGTACAGCCGAACCCCACCATTCAAAATATTGAGGACGCGCGCGACCTGTTTGTACAAAACGGCTGCGAAGCCATGATCGCGTTCGGCGGCGGCAGCCCGATGGACTGCGCCAAGGCCGCTGCGGCGAGAGTGGTGCGCCCAAACAAAACCATCCCGCAAATGCGCGGCGTGATGAAGGTCATGCGCAAGCTGCCGCCTTTCTTCGCCGTCCCCACAACGGCGGGAACGGGTTCGGAGACGACGCTTGCCGCAGTCGTTTCCAACCCCGAAACGCATGAAAAATACGCGATCAACGACCCCTCCCTGCGCCCGAAGTATGCGGTACTTGACCCGGAGCTTACCGTTGGACTTCCGCCGCACATCACCTCCACGACGGGGATGGACGCGCTGACCCACGCGGTAGAGGCGTACATCGGCAAGAGCAATGTGAAATCCACTCTGGATTATGCCGAAAAGGCCACCAAGCTGATTTTTGAAAACCTCGAAACCGCCTATAATGACGGCAAGAATATCGAAGCGCGCAACAATATGCTGCTCGCCTCGTTCTATGCGGGCATGGCGTTTACGCGCGCGTATGTCGGCTATGTACACGCCATCGCGCACAATTTGGGCGGTATGTACGGCGTGCCGCACGGCCTTGCCAACGCGATCATTCTGCCCGTGATTTTGGAGGAATACGGCAGCGCGATCTACCCGCAGCTTGCGAAGCTCGCGGACGTTGCGGGCGTCGAGGGCGTAAGCCCTGCCGACAAGGCGCTTCGCTTCATCGCCGAGATCAAGGCGATGAACGCGCGCATGAACATCCCGACGGGCTTTACGCAGATTCACGACGAGGATATCGACACCATCGTCGAGCGCGCCATGAAAGAAGCGCATCCGCTCTATCCCACGCCGGTCATTTTCGACAAAAAGCGTCTGTGCGAGAT
Source organism: uncultured Clostridia bacterium (assembly GCA_947628665.1). Lineage (GTDB taxonomy): Bacteria > Bacillota > Clostridia > Oscillospirales > Acutalibacteraceae > Fimenecus. The sequence continues at coordinate 5,475 of CANRAU010000003.1, read as the reverse complement.
CGTGCGCAAGCTGAAAATCGAAGAGTAAGACGCCCGGCCTTTCGGCGGGCGGCAAACCCCATTTTCCGACCCATGCACAAAAGGGGAGTCGGAAAATGGGGCGCTTTGTATCTTGTTTTTCCGATGCTTTCTACAATAAAAAACAGTTGATACTTTGTCGGTTTTCTGCGATAATAGAATTGTTTTTGTGAATTATCCTTTTAAGAGGTGCTTTTCCCCTATGACCGATCCCGTAAAAATCGCGGAGCTTTTGTTCCCCGATATACAAAAAACACCGGCGGAGCTTGAAGCCGCCTACCCGCCGCGGAATTTGCCCGAGGGCGCGCGCGTGACGCGGTTCGCGCCCAGCCCCACGGGGTATCTGCACGTCGGTGGGCTGTTCGGCGCGCTGGCAGATTATATGACGGCGAAGCGCACGGGCGGTATCGTGTATCTGCGCGTAGAGGATACCGACAAAAAGCGCGAGATCGACGACGGCGTTTCCGCGATCCTCGAAGGGCTTCAAAGCTTCGGCATCCGCTTTGACGAGGGCGTAACGGGGACGGATACGGAGTGCGGCGCTTACGGGCCGTACACCCAGAGCCGGCGCGTGGAAATTTACCGCACCGTGGCGAAGGATCTGGTCAAACGGGGGCTTGCGTATCCGTGCTTCTGCACCGCCGAGGAGCTCGACGCGCTTCGTGCGCAGCAGGAGGCGGACGGGGCGCTCATTCGCGGCTATTTCGGCAAATACGCCAAGTGCCGTGATTTGACCGACGCGCAGATCGAGGAAAAAATTCGTGCGGGCGTACCGTATGTCCTGCGTTTCCGCGCGGACGGCAGCGAACAGGGGCGGGTCGTATTCGACGATCTGATCCGCGGAAAAGTCGAAATGCCCGAAAACATCATTGACGAGGTGTTGCTCAAAAGCGACGGCGTGCCGACGTACCATTTTGCCCACGTCTGCGACGACCATTTTATGCGCACCACGCACGTCATTCGCGGGGAGGAGTGGATCCCGTCCACCGCGAAGCACATCGCTCTGTTTAAGGCGTGCGGCTTCCGCGTGCCGAAATACGCGCACACGCCGCAGGTACTCAAAATCGACGAAGCGGACGGCACGAAACGTAAGCTCTCCAAGCGCAAGGACCCCGAAGCGGCGGTCGGCTATTTTTCGCAGGCGGGCTATCCGCCCGAAGCGCTGCTCGAATACCTGATGACACTGCTCAATTCCAATTTCGAGGATTGGCGCAGAGCCAACCCCGATGCGGATATTTTCACCTTCCCGTTCAATCTCAAGAAAATGAGCGTTTCGGGCGCGCTGTTCGACCTTGTGAAACTGCGCGACGTGAGCAAAAACGTGATCGCCCGCATGACCGCGCAGGACGTGTATGCCTGTACGCTTGCGTGGGCTTCGCGCTACGATCCCGATTATGCCGCGCTGCTTCGCGAAAGTCCCGAAAAGATATGCGGCATGCTCGCCTTAGACCGCGGCGGCAAAAAGCCGCGCAAGGACATCGCCGCATTTCGTGAAGTCAAGGCGTATTTCTCCTATATGTACAGCGAACTCTATGAAAAGGATTACACGCTGCCCGAAAACTTGAACCCTGCGGACGCGGCGGCGCTTTTGGAAGCCTATTTGGACGTGTACAGCGCCGACGATGACCGCGACGCGTGGTTCGAGAAGGTCAAAGCGTTATGCGCGCCGCACGGCTTTACGCCGAGCGTAAAAGAATACAAAGAAAATCCCGATGCGTTCAAGGGGCATGTGGGCGATGTTTCCACCGTGCTGCGCATTGCGGCGACGGGGCGGACAAACACCCCCGATCTCTGCACGATTTTGCGCTTGCTCGGCGAAGAGGAAGTCCGCGCGCGTTTCCGTGACGCGGCCGCCTGCTACCGCGCGCTGTAATTCCGACTGATCGAAAAGGAGGCATCTCCATGGAAGAAAACGAGACCATGACTTCCAATTTTATTCATGATTTTATCGACGAGGATCTGGAAGCGGGCGTCTATACCCATGTGCAGACCCGTTTCCCGCCCGAGCCGAACGGCTATTTGCATATCGGCCACGCCAAAGCCATCTGCATCAATTTCGGCACGGCAAAAAAATACGGCGGCGTGTGCAATCTGCGCTTGGACGATACCAATCCGCAAAAAGAGGATGTGGAATACGTCGAATCCATCCGCGAGGATATTGAATGGCTCGGTTTCCAATGGGACAAGTGCCTGTATGCTTCGAGCTATTTTGACTTCATTTACGAATGTGCCGTTCGCCTGATCGAGGACGGCAAGGCGTATGTGGACGACCTTACCGCCGATGAAATTCGCGAATATCGCGGTACGCTTACCACCCCGGGCAAAAACAGCCCCTACCGCGACCGCTCTGTAGAAGAAAATCTCGATTTGTTCCGCCGCATGACCGCAGGCGAATTCGGCAACGGCGAAAAGGTGTTGCGCGCCAAAATCGACATGGCGTCGCCCAACCTTAATATGCGCGACCCCGTCATTTACCGCATCGCCCACACGCCCCATCACCAGACGGGCGATCGGTGGTGTGTCTATCCGATGTACGATTTCGCGCATCCGCTGTCCGACGCAAAAGAGGGCGTGACGCATTCGCTGTGTTCGCTGGAGTTTGAAAACCACCGCCCGCTGTACGATTGGTTTTTACGGGAACTGGGGATCGAAAATCCCCCGCGGCAGATCGAATTTGCCCGCCTGAACCTCAATTACTGCCTGACCAGCAAGCGCAAGTGTCTGGCGCTGGTCAACGAGGGGATCGTGGACGGCTGGGACGATCCGCGCATGGCGACCCTGAGCGGTATGCGCCGCCGTGGGTATCCGCCCAAAGCCATTCGCAATTTCTGCGAAAAGATCGGCGTTTCCAAAGCGTATTCCGTGGTAGACATCGGGCTTTTGGAGTCCTGCGTGCGCGATGAACTCAACGAGACCGCGCCCCGCGCCATGGCGGTGCTGCATCCGTTAAAGCTGATCGTGGACAATTACCCCGAAGACGGGACCGAAACGCTCGAGATCGAAGCGCATCCCGCGCATCCCGAAATGGGTACGCGCAAAGCGGTGTTCTCGAAAGAGCTCTTTATCGAGCGCGAGGACTTTATGGCCGAACCCGTAAAAAAGTATTTCCGCCTGTATCCGGGCAACGAGGTGCGCTTAAAGGGCGCGTACCTCGTGACCTGCACGGGCTTTGATACCGACGAAAACGGCGAAGTTACGGCGGTACACTGCACCTATGACCCCGAAAGCCGCGGCGGCAACGCACCCGACGACAGAAAGGTCAAGGGAACGATCCATTGGGTCGGCAGCACCGACTGCTTCCCCGCGACCGTGCATATGTACGACCGCCTGTTCCGTGTGGAAAATCCCTCGGATGAAACCAACGGCAGCTTCAAGGAGAATTTGAATCCCGATTCCCTGAAGGTGCTGCAAAACTGCTTGGTGCAGGGCTGCCTGCACGATGCAAAGCCGGGCGACGTGTTCCAGTTTATGCGGCAGGGGTATTTCTGCGTTGACAAAAAATCCAATCGGGATACGATGATATTCAACCTGACGGTTGCACTGAATTCCTCGTGGGGCAAATAAAGGAGTGCGCAATATGAAAAAACAGCAAGGGATAAACCGGCCGAAAAGCATTCTCTATCGGGTGGTTATGGCGATCATGGCGGCGTGTGTACCGATTGCGGCCTATTTCTGCGACTTGATTTATTACGTTATGAAATCCGATCTTTTAGCAGCTTTGGCAAAGCTGCAAGGCAACACGCAGGATACCGGGGAAACCGAAGACTGGTTGAGCTTGCATAAGGTGGTCACGGATTTTCTGCCGTTTTTAAAGGGCGGCACGTTCGACGGCGCGAAGCTCCAAAATGTGATCGCGCCCATTCGCGGCGCTTTGATCGCGTTTGCGGTGCTTTTCGTGCTGGCGGTCGTTATTGCAGTCGTGATCTTTTTCTTTTCCTGCTTCTCACGCGGAAAGCTCGTGCCGTTGTGCATCGCAGGCGGCGGACTTCTTTCGATGATCGGCATGCGCATCGCTTTTTCTTATGTAGCGGGTCCTCTGCTGGACGGCACGGTTTCCCTGTCGAACCTGATAGGCAGCGGGCTTCTTTCTTCGTTGATCTCGATGGTCGCGACCCTTTCGATTTTCCAGCTGTCTACGGGCTATTTCCTGATGCTGTTTTTGTATATCGGCATGATTATGTGGGCGGGTGCGAACCTCTTGGTCGATGCGGGCGAAAAAGCCCAAAAGAAGCCGCAAAAAGTTTATTGATCTGCGCAAATCCGACTGAAAACAGAAAGGCGTCGAAGGCTGTGCGGCCATCGACGCCTTTGCTATTTGTTTCTATATATAGAAACTGTTTGCGCAAGTGCGTTCGCAGGTCATTTGCAGAACAGGTGACTGCCGATGGAAGCGACCACAGGGCGCGAGCGCATCCATTGGTTGGAAGTTTTTGCGGGATTATAATAGTATATCGCGCCGCCGCTGGGATCCCAACCGTTGATGGCGTCGCTTGCGGCCTTGCGGGACTCTGCGCTCGGCTCTACCGACCAGTTTCTGTCGTTGACGCAGGAAAACGCGCCCGACTGGTAAATCACGCCCGCAACGGAGTCGGGAAAAGACGAATGGGAAACGCGGTTGAGAACAACTGCGCCTACGGCGACCTGCCCGGTGTACGGCTCGCCGCGCGCTTCGGCGGCGATCACCTTGGCGAGCAGATAGACGTCGTTGCTGCTGTATTGTCCGTTGCCCGACGAGCCGGAGGAGATGCCGAGGTATGAAAGTGTCTTCGGTCCGGCGATGCCGTCTACCGTTAAGCCGTTGTTTCGCTGGAAATGCCGTACCGCGCTTTGGGTGCGGCTGCCGTAAATGCCGTCCACACTGCCGGTGTAATAGCCCCAGGATTTCAGCTTCTGTTGAATTTTACGCACCTCTTCCCCGCGCGAGCCCAGCTTGGAGAGCGTCGGGATGATGCGTTCGGTTCTATAATAGTATGTGCCTGCGCCGATGCCCACCAGCAGCAGACAGACAAGCATAAGCGACAGCACCCTGCGTCCGATCCTTTTTTTCTCTGCTTTTTGTGTCATAAATTTACCTGCTTTCCCAAGAGTATCGGAATTCATTCCATATTCTTTGTACGAAATCAAAATTTATGCATAGTATGCTTTAAAAGGGAAAAACACAAGATATAGAGGGTCAAAAAGAGGGGCAAAAAAACTTTTCAAGAATTTGAAAAAAATCAAAAAATAAGTGTTGACAACCGACTTTAGTTGTGATATGATAACGAAGCTGTCGCGAGACATGGGTTTGAGGATGCGCCGTGTCAAGCGGTTTTTTAAAAACTTCTTGACAGTGCGCAGTGGTTTATGATATAATCATATTCCATCCCGAACTTCCCGGGATCGAGGCAATTGGACCTTGAAAATTAAACAACGACAAAAGACAAGGAACCCGAGATTCTGGAGCGTGGGGGAACTTTG
>CANRAU010000002.1 GCA_947628665.1 uncultured Clostridia bacterium | reverse complement strand
CCCCGTAAAATCTTCAATTACCGCTCCTCTGACGACCTTTTCTATCCTGTCCTATTTGATATTGCAATTTAGAAAAATCGCCGATTTTTCAGAAATCGGAAAACCAAATGTTGATAATTCGGTAAAATCGTGGTACAATATATAGCGTCCTTTTTTGTATTCATCCTCACCGGGCTTTACATACAAACGGAGGGTGAAATATGGCAAGCCAAAAAAAGAACGTATTGTTTCAAACCGTCATGCAGGCGAATCCCCTGTCGGAAGAACCGCCCGAGGGCGATTCGGAATTTGAAGGGGAGGACGAACCGAATGCCTCCTCCATTCGGCAGATCGTGGAAACCGGCTCGATCACCGTTTCCAAAAACGGGCATTTGATCCACTGCCTGACGATCATCGGGCAGATCGAGGGGCATTATACGCTTCCGCCCCAAAACAAAACCACCAAATACGAGCATGTCATTCCGCAGTTGGTCGCGATTGAGGAAAGCAACGAGATCGAGGGCTTGATTATTCTGCTCAATACGGTCGGCGGCGATATTGAGGCGGGCCTTGCCATTGCGGAGTTGATCAGCGGTATGCAGACGCCGACGGTATCTCTGGTACTCGGCGGCGGTCATTCCATCGGCGTGCCGCTTGCCGTTTCGGCGAAGCAGTCCTTTATTGTCCCTTCGGCGACGATGACCATTCACCCCGTGCGCATGAACGGGCTGGTGCTCGGCGTACCGCAGACCTTTTTGAATTTTCAGAAAATGCAGGAGCGCATCGTGGATTTTGTCGCCCGCAATTCCGCTATGCCGCCCGAACGCTTTCGGGAATATATGCTCGCGACGGGGGAGCTTGCGACCGACGTCGGCACGGTGCTGGACGGTAAAGAGGCCGTGAACGCGGGCATGATCGATCATCTCGGCGGCCTTTCGGACGCGCTGGAATGTCTATACAACATGATTACGAATACACAAAAAGAAAATACGGATGGCAATTGACCTTGGAGGAACGCAGATGGCACAAAAAACATCCCAAAAAAGACCGCAGAAAAACAGCGGTCGCTCGTCGCAATCGGCAAATTCGAGCCGCAATGCCCGGAACGACGAAGCGCGCAAGCAAATGGCGGCGATCATCCTTTTCGGCGTGGCGCTCTTTGCGCTTTGCCTGACCTTTATCCCGGGCGGGGGAATTTGGGGCGCGGTTCGAAATTTTTCGTTCGGGCTGTTCGGCTTCTGCGCGTTTGTGGTTCCGCTGATTTTAATTTACGTTGCCGTTATGACAACGTTGGACAAGACCAATACCCGCGTCGGCTTCAAGGTCGGCGAGGCGATCGCGCTGGTGGTACTGATATGCGGCGCGATACATATTTTTAAATTCCAGGGCACGGTATCGTTTTGGGATGATATTGTGGACGCTTACAACGTTTTCCGCTATGACGGCTCGTATCTCGGCAGCGGAGCGGTCGGCGCAGTGTTCGGCGGGCTTATCCTGCTTGCGACCGGAAGCGCGAAAGGCGCGGCGATCGCAATCGTATTGATCCTTTTGTTCGTGTGCATTATGCTCATGACAGGTACAACGCTCATTCGGCTGTTTCACGGTGTTGCTAAGCCCGTGCAAAAGGTCAACGAATACCGCGAGGAAAAAATCGAACAGATCTCCAATCGGCAAAAACGCGATTACAATGTCGATGTGGATTTAGGCCCTGCACCGATTCAGGAGGAAGAACCGAAGCCCAAACGCAGTTCTCGTAAGAAAAAAGAGGCTCTCGACGCGGACGAGCCTTTGGTCGAATCGACCCTTGTTACCAAGGAGGACGCAGAGCCGCAGTCCGAGCCGGAGGCTGTGAAGCCCGTTTTGCTCGATGACATCATCAATAAAATGAAAGCGAGCCCCGAAGAAAGCAAACCTGCCGCGCCCGTAAGTGATGGGATCATACCGATCTCCGCCGAAAAATTCGGCAAAGAGCCGACCGTGGCGGCAGGGGAGGATGCCGAGGTAAACGGCGAGGATACGGACGAAGCGATTCCCGAAAAGGTGTACGAGAAGCCTCCGCTTGACTGTCTGGCGGTCAATAAGCACGCGAAGAATCTCAAATATGAGGAAGAGTTAAAAACCAACGCCACAAAACTGGTCGATACCCTCAAGAGCTTTGGCGTGGAAACGCACATTGTGGACATCTGCCGAGGTCCTTCGGTCACGCGGTACGAGATCCAGCCTGCGGCGGGCGTGAAAATCAGCCGTATTACCAATTTGGCGGACGATATTGCGCTGAATCTTGCGGCGGGCGGCATTCGTATCGAAGCGCCGATCCCCAATAAAGCGGCCGTCGGCATCGAAGTGCCGAACAAAAACCGTGCGACGGTCACCCTGCGCGAGATCATCGATACGGATCAATACAGGAATGCAAAATCCAAGCTGTTTGTCGCTTTGGGCAAGGATATTGCGGGCAACTGCACCTATGCGGATCTTGCGAAAATGCCGCACCTTTTGGTGGCGGGTACTACGGGTTCGGGTAAATCCGTGTGCTTAAATGCCATGATCGTCAGCATTTTGTATAACGCCACGCCCGACGAAGTCAAGCTCCTGATGATCGACCCCAAGCAGGTTGAATTCACGGTTTACAACGGTATTCCGCATTTGATCGTGCCTGTTGTTTCCGATCCGCGCAAGGCGTCGGGCGCGCTCGCGTGGGCGGTCACCGAAATGCTTACGCGATATAAAATGTTTTCGGACAATAACGTGCGCGACATCAGCGGCTACAACAGCATTTGCGAGAGCATTGGGCAGCCGAAGCTGCCGCAGATCGTGATTTTCATCGACGAGCTGTCCGACCTGATGATGGCAGCCCCGCATGAGGTCGAGGATTCCATTTGCCGTCTGGCGCAAATGGCGCGCGCGGCGGGTATGCATTTGGTGATCGCCACGCAAAGGCCGTCCGTAGACGTCATTACGGGATTGATCAAAGCCAATATTCCCAGCCGTCTTTCGCTGAAAGTTTCCTCGCAGATCGACTCGCGCACCATTATTGACGCGGCGGGCGCGGAAAAACTACTCGGCAACGGCGATATGCTGTTTTATCCTGTCGGCATTGCGAAACCCATTCGTATCCAAGGCTGCTTTTTGTCCGACAAGGAGGTCGAAACCGTTGTAGACCATATCAAACAGCAGGAGCAGTCCGCGTATGACGATGAGGTCATGCAGGAGATCGAACGGCAGGCCGTTATGGACAAGAAAAAGAGCGGCGGCGCTGACGACGACGGCGAGGACGGGGAGACCGAGGCCGACGAAATGATCCCGAAGGCCATTGAGGTGGTCGTGGACGCGCAAATGGCTTCGACGACGCTTTTGCAGCGCAAACTGAAGCTCGGCTATGCACGTGCGGCACGGATTATCGACAATTTGGAAGAACGCGGCATTATTGGTCCTTACGAGGGCAGCAAGCCGCGTAAGGTGCTGATTTCCAAGCAGCAGTGGTATGAGATGAACGCCTTGGCACAGGGCGGGGCTTCACGGGATTATACATCGGAAAACGACGCCGAATCGGCGGACTTCGGCGATACGCAGTAACGATTTTTTGGGGGAAGAAACATGGCAAAACGCACGTCGCGCCGTAAGAAAAAGGAACTGCGCATCATCGAAATTGCCGTTTTGGCGGCTATCGGGTTACTCGCTTTGCTGATCACCTGTTTCCCGAAGCTCGGATTGCCGTCTTGGAGCGATCTGTTTCGGCAGACAGGTGCCAATCAAACCGTAGACGCGGCGAAGTTCCCGTTTTCCGTACACTATTTGGATGTCGGGCAGGCGGACTGCGAGCTGATCGTCTGCGGCGATGAGTGCATCCTGATCGACGCGGGCGACGTGGACGCGTATTCGACCATCAACGCCTATTTGCAAGCGCAGGAAATAGACACGATCGACTATTTTATTCTGACGCACGCGCATGCGGATCATATCGGCAGCGCGGACGAAGTGATTCGAAATTATACGGTCAAGAATGTGATCATGCCGAAGTATTCCGAGGAAAATACGCCGACCTCCAAGGTGTATGAGGATGTGCTTTACGCTTTGCAGGACAGTAGCGCGAAGGTGATCGCGGCAAAACCGGGCAATGCCTATACGCTCGGCGGGTGCAGCTTTTGTGTGTATGCGCCGAATGACGATTACACGGAAATGAACAATTCCTCCGTCGTGATCCGCGCACAGTACGGCAGCACTTCCTTTTTGTTTCAGGGGGACGCCGAGAAGAAATCGGAATCGGATATTTTGGAAAAAGGCTTTGATGTGCGCGCAAATGTGCTGAAGCTCGGCCACCACGGTAGCAAGACCTCTTCGACCGAAGCCTATTTGCGCGCGGTTGATCCGGAGCTTGCCATTATTTCCTGCGGGGAAAACAATTCCTACAACTTGCCAAGCGATTCCACCTTGGAGCGGCTCGACAAGCTCGGGATCGACTATCGGCGGACGGATCGCAACGGAACGATCGTTGTGACGAGCGACGGCAACTCCGTTTCCGTACAAACGGAGAAATAAAGGGTTGGAAAGGGGAGAGCGCGCCATGCAGACATGGCGGGTGGATCGCATAGAGGGCAATTTGGTCATTTTGGAAAATGCCGACAAAACGCATACGGATGTTCCAATTGCGGAGTTTGTCGGCGGCGTTCGAGAGGGAGACGTTGTCTATCGACTGCCGGACGGCAAATACGCCGTTTCGGCGGAGGCTACCGCCGAACGAAAAAAAAGGCTTTCGGCTCTGCAGAAAAGTCTCTTTGACGCATAAATCCAATGGGCGCTCACGTTGATTGACAAAAAGAAACGGTAACGGTAAAATAAAATTATGGCTGTTTTTCCCTGTTTTTCTTATATTTAAAAGGAGATGCTTCTATGAAAAAAACGCTTTCCGTGCTCTTAGTCGTTTTGCTTCTCTTTTCCCTTATTCCGCTTTCCACTGCTGCGGCGCAGACGGACAAAACGCCGTTGATTATTTTACAGGGCTACAGCGGTCCGCGGCTCGATAATGCCGATACCGGCGAGCAGGTATGGGGGCTGGACTTTTCTAAAGTCGGGGATCGTATCGTAGCCGCTCTGCCCGATATAGCGGGCACGGCAGGGAGTGTTTTTCAAGGGGATACAACACAGCTCGTCGACATTCTCGGCGGCATTTTACAGGAAACTTTAGACCCGATCCGCTGCAATCCCGACGGCACTTCCTATTACAATCTTGTTCCGCATATCACCTCGGCCGCTCAGGCGCGCGTTTCCACGCTTCGCGCAAACGGCGAAGAAAATCTTGTTGCCGAAAAACAGCTTGTGGAAATGATGGAGCAGGAGCGCGGCGCAGAGAATATTTTCATTTTTAACCATGACTGGCGCGAGGGACAAATTGCCTACGCGAAGGCCATCGACGCGTTCATTCAGGAAGTTAAAGCATTGACCGGTGCAAAGCAGGTGGACATTTTCGGATTGAGCCACGGCGGTCAATGCGGCGCTTCTTATCTCTATTATTACGGGTATAAGGGCGACGCGCGCAGAGTCGTTTTGGATTCTCCCGCCATCGGCGGTACTTCTATGGTCGGTGACCCGATGCTCGGCGTTCCGCTCCATGTGGATTATGCGACCATTTTGGAATTTGTAGAATTGGGAAACGGTACGGAAGAAGAATTTGAGTGGCTGATCAAATATATCGGCTTTGACAATTTGAACGCCGTACTTTCCGACCTTTGCGAACGGTATTTGGTTGACCTTGCCAAAAATATTCCGAGCATTTGGGATTTCTGCCCGCTTTCGGTATATGAAGAAGCGAAGGAAAAACGTCTTGACCCAAACCTAAACGCGCAGATCATCGCGAATTCCGATGCGTTCCACTACGGCGCGATGGCAAATATGCGCGAGGGCTTGAAACGCGCGCAGAAAGCCGGTACAAGCATTGCCATCCTGACCAAATACGGACACGAAAATTTAACGGGTACGAATAAAAACTCGGATTATATCATTGACACCAATTTATCCTCCGGCGCGTTCTGCGCACCGTTTGACAGCAGGTTTGCCGCAGATTATACGGCAAAAGGCAAAAATTGCAGCGATAAAGGACATTTGCACATCTCTCCCGAGCGCAATTTGGATGCATCGACCGCCTATCTGCCTGACAACACCTGGTTTGTCAACGGTCAGTTTCACGGTATGTACGTTTTTGACCCGTATACCAAAGAGCTTGTACGGACTTTCTTATGCACAGATCGACTTCGGAATGTATTTTCAGACGCTAAATTCCCGCAGTTTAACTCCGCGCAGAACCCTGTGGACAGCCTTTACATTCGGTTTGACGGCACTTCGCCCGGATATCACAGCGCAGCGGACAAGAAACTGCTGATCCAAAACCTTTCCGCACAATATGAAATCTCCGTTTGGTATATTCAGATAAACGGCGCGAAATTTGAATTAAAGCCGACCGTAACCAAACGATTGGCGGCAGGGGAGACAGGCTACATCACCCTGCCCGAGCATGTGCTCGCGGATTGCACCAATCCTTTTGATATGACGGTCGTATATACGCTTTATAATAGGCAAACACAGTTAAAGAGTAAGACCTTTACCTTTACGCCGCTCTCTGAACAGGAGGCCGCGCAGTACAGCTATTTGATTACGGCTGCTCCGCTTTCATCGGAAGAAAAGGACTTGGGGCGCGTGACCCAAACGACAACGCCGGAACCGTCTACCACGCCTGCTCCCGACGTGCCGACAACCAATGGGACGGGCGATACGCCTGCTTCTTCGGATAACGGTATACCGAATACCTACACTCAAAAGCACAGCGCGCTGCCGTTCCTCCTCATCCCGATTGCCTTAGCCGGTGCATTTGCTCTCTATGCGGGAAAACGCAAACGCGATGAAATGATGTAAATTGCCGATACGACGATCCCCACAGGCTTTCGTGTTCTGCGGGGATCGCTTTTCTCGCTTTTTGTGTGGAAACGCGAGGGCGTACAAAATAATCGGGTTTGGATTTCTCAAAATAGAAAAAATTTCTTGCATTTTTATTCTTTATATGCTATAATTTTCGCGCAATTCGCACGCATGGGGATTTCGGCAAAATTGCACTTCGGTGTCTTGCCGTCAAGTTGAACCGTGCGGAGGCAAAATAAGGAGGAAAAACCATGTCAGTCGTATCCATGAAGCAACTGTTGGAGGCCGGCGTACATTTCGGCCACCAGACCAGAAGATGGAATCCCAAAATGGCGCAGTACATCTTCACCGAACGCAACGGAATTTACATCATTGACCTGCAAAAGACGGTCAAAAAGCTGGAAGAGGCTTATATGTATGTCCGTGACCTTGCCGCAGACGGCGGCGAGCTTTTGTTCGTCGGGACGAAAAAACAGGCGCAGGAATCCATTAAGGAAGAAGCGACCCGTTGCGAAATGCCCTACGTGAACGCACGTTGGCTCGGCGGTATGCTTACAAACTTCACCACCATCAAGACCCGTATTCGCAGACTGGGTCAGTTACAGGCTTGGAAAGAGGACGGCACTTTTGATCTTCTGCCGAAGAAGGAAGCCGCAAAGCTGGAACTGGAAATTGAAAAGCTGGAAAAATTCCTGGGCGGCATCACCCAAATGAAAAAACAGCCCGCTGCGATTTTCATTGTCGATCCCCGCAAGGAAAGGATCGCGGTTGCGGAAGCGAAAAAACTCGGTATCCCGATCATCGCAATTGTCGATACCAACTGTGACCCCGATGAGATCGACCATGTGATCCCCGGCAATGACGACGCGATTCGTGCCGTTAAGCTGATTGCAGGCGCGATGGCAGACGCTGTTTTGGAAGGAAAGCAGGGTATGCAGGGCGCTGCTGCGGCTGAAGAAGCCGAAGAAGCTGAAGAAGAAGCCGCAGCGGAATAAGACCTCTGCGTTTTGCCCGTGCCGATTCGCGCGGGCATTTTGAAAGTTTGGAAAAAGGAAATTAGGAGGAATTCGTTATGGCATTTACGGCAGCAGATGTCAAGGCGCTGCGTGAAAAGACCGGCGTCGGCATGATGGATTGTAAAAAAGCGCTTACCGAAGCAGACGGTGATATGGACAAGGCAATCGACGTTCTCAGAGAGAAGGGCTTGGCCGCTTCCGCAAAGAAAGCGGGCAGAATCGCCGCAGAAGGTATCGTTTTGGCGTACACGGAAGCGGAGAAAAAAATCAGCGTTTTGGTCGAAGTCAACTCCGAGACGGATTTCGTTGCGAAGAATGAAAAATTTGTCAACTATGTAACCGCAGTCGCAAAGACGATCGCAGATGAGAATCCTGCGGATGTGGACGCGCTGCTTGCCTGTCCGCTTGCCGGCGACACCAGAAGCGTGCAGGAGAATTTGCAGGATATGGTGCTTTCCATCGGCGAAAACATGAAAATCCGCCGTTTTGAGCGGGTAGAGGGCATCACCACCAGCTATATTCACGGCGGCGGTTCTGTCGGCGTGTTGGTTCTGTTCAACACCGACGATGCTACGGCTGCAACCGATGCTTTCCAGGTCATGGGCAAGGACGTTGCCATGCAGATCGCGGCAATGAACCCGTCCTATCTCGACGAGGCAAGCGTACCCGCCGATGTGCTGGAGCATGAAAAGGCGATCATGAAAGCGCAGCTTGCCGAAGATCCCAAAATGGCGAACAAGCCCGATCAGGTGCTTGCAAAGATTGTAGACGGCAAGATCGGCAAGTATTATAAAGAAAACTGCCTTTTGGATCAGGCATTCGTGAAAGACGGCGATATGAATGTGGCCAAGTATGTCGCTTCCGTGGCGAAAGAATTGGGCGCTGACATTCAAGTGACTGGCTTCATTCGCTATGCAAAAGGCGAAGGCATTGAAAAAAGAGCGGACGATTTCGCGGCAGAAGTCGCCAGCATGATGAAATAAGGCTCTTTCGCTTTACAGGATTTTGTACAATAAAATGCCCCGTGCATTGGCAAGGCAACAGCTTGTCGGATGTATGGGGCATTTTTGATTTCTCCTGTCCCAAAACAATGCTTTTTTCTTGCTATCTCTTGGAAAATGCTTTATAATATTTACAAATACCGCCTCATATATTCTTTTGGGGTGGTCGCATGAAAAAACGCGCATGGCTTTTTAAAGTCGCTTCCGCATTGCTGTTGGCTGTTTGCTTTACGTTTTATATATTGAGCTATCAAACCGCGAAAAAAGCCGCTTCTGCGACTGTTTCGGAGAAGGAATCGGTCGTCGTTATCGATGCGGGTCATGGCGGGGAGGACGGCGGTGCGGTAGCTTCCGACGGCACGGCGGAGCAAAGCATCAATTTGGAGATCGCGCGGCAGTTGGAGCTGCAATTGCAGGCGCTCGGTGTGCAGACGGTGATGACGCGCACCACGGAGGATTCCATTCACGACGCGGACGCAAAGACCACGCGGGAAAAGAAAGTTACCGATATTCACAACCGCATGGCGATCATGGAAAACACGGACGACTGTATTTTTGTAAGCATCCATCAAAACAAATTTGCAGACGGTTCGCAGTGGGGGACGCAGGTGTTTTATTCGCCGAATACGACCTCCAGCGCAGAACTTGCCGACAGTATTCAAACCACGGTCATTTCCATGCTCCAACCTAAGAACACACGGGTTATCAAGAAATCCGACAGTTCCATTTACCTGCTCTATTATGCCAAAAAGACCGCCGTGCTTGTGGAATGCGGCTTTATTTCCAACGCGTCCGAAACGGCGAAGCTCAAAGACCCGCAATATCAAAGGCAAATGGCGTTTGCAATCGCCATGGGGATATTAAATTATCTGCACACGTAAATCCTGTGCATACAGAAGTGCAAAAAGGCGGATGACAATGGCTTCTAAAACAAAATCGGTTTATGTCTGCTCTGCCTGCGGCTATGAAAGCTCCAAATGGTACGGGCAATGCCCGTCCTGTAAGGACTGGAACACGCTGGAGGAGGAGCTTCGGACGGTCACAACCGGTGCGCAGAGCAAAAAACGCTCGGCTCTTGCCGAGAATCGGGCGAGCGTACAGCGTTTGGACGAGATTTCGGCAAATACCGAGCATCGCTTTGACACGGGGCTTCGAGAACTCAACCGCGTACTCGGCGGCGGACTTGTCAAGGGGTCTTTGGTGTTGCTCAGCGGCGACCCGGGGATCGGCAAATCCACGTTGCTTTTGCAAATCTGCGAACACTTGGGCAAAACCATGCGGATTTTGTATGTATCCGGCGAGGAATCCGCCCATCAACTGAAATTGCGCGCCCATCGTTTGGGTGTGTCCTCGGAAAATCTTTATTTGCTGTGCGAGACCGACGCGCAGTATATTTGTGAAATGATCGCGGCGGAGAAGCCCGACATTGTGATGATCGACTCCATTCAGACGATGAATATTCCCGATCTAAATTCCTCTTTCGGCAGCGTGACCCAAGTGCGCGAAACCACCAATCTGTTTATGCGCACCGCCAAAACGCTCAATATCCCAATCGTGATCGTCGGCCATGTCAACAAGGACGGCAATATTGCAGGGCCTAAGGTGTTGGAGCATATCGTAGACGCGGTTTTATATTTTGAAGGGGATCGCAACCTGTCTTACCGCATCCTGCGAGCGGTCAAAAACCGTTACGGTTCCACGAACGAGATCGGCGTGTTTGAGATGCAGGATCGCGGGCTTTATGAAGTCGAAAATCCTTCCATGATGCTCCTTTCGGGGCGGCCGAAAAATGTTTCGGGGACTTGCGTTGCCTGCATTATGGAGGGGTCGCGACCGATCCTCGCCGAAGTACAGAGCCTAGTCACGCCGACGGGCTTCGGCACGCCGCGGCGCATGGCGACAGGCGTGGATTATGGCAGGATGTCCATGCTTTTGGCTGTTTTGGAAAAACGTGCGGGCTATTTTCTCGGCAATATGGACTGCTATGTCAACGTTATCGGCGGTTTAAAAATAGACGAGCCTGCCTGTGATCTTTCCGTCGCGCTTGCAATCGTTTCGGGGCTCAAGGATGTTCCCGTACCCGAGAATGTACTCGCTTTCGGCGAGATCGGTTTGGGCGGCGAGATCCGTGCGGTGAGCGCTTGTGAACAGCGTATCCGTGAGGCGGAAAAGCTCGGTTTTCAAAAGTGTGTTGTCCCTCGTTACAACCTTTTAAAAATCAAGCATTCGTTGCAAGCACAAATCGAAGTCGTGGGCGTCAGCAATATCCGTCAGGCGTTTGAAGCGATCATTTAGGACAAGCCTGTGCGCTTAATTTCGTATAAGGGAGAACGATGATGCGTAAACAAAAATGGACGAATTTCGGTGGAACGCTGCTTGCGGCTGGAACGCTTGCGGGGGTGTTTGCCTGCGCGAAGCATGTACAGAAAAAATACGGCGAAAAACCTGCGGGATTTTCGTTGGATTATAAGGGACTCTTTGAATACGCGTTCGATAAATTTGTGTTGAACAATGAAAAAACGCTGGACTTTATCGGCACAAAGCTGAATTTAGATGAAGCAGAGGAGACAGAGAGCCATGCAGAAGTATAAAGGCGTGTATGCGGCGCTGATGACGCCGTTTCATGCGGACGGCAGTGTAAATTATGCGGCCTTGGTCGAACTCGCGAAGCACAACATAGATGCGGGACTTACAGGGCTTTATGTCGGCGGCAGCACAGGTGAAGGCTTTTTGCTGACCGAGGAAGAGCGCATAGAGGTTTTTCGCGTAATCGGCAAAGCTTTGGCAGGTCGCTGCAATTTGTTTGCGCATGTCGGCGCCATTTCGACCGACAGCGCTATCCGCATGGCAAAGGCCGCCGAAGAATTTGGATTTGACGCGGTCAGCGCTGTAGCACCGTTTTATTATGCGTTTCCGCTTGAGGCGATCAAAGCGTATTATGCGGATATTATGCAATCGACCGGTTTGCCGATGATCATGTATAACTTTCCGAATGCAGGCGGCTTCCACGATATGACAAAGGTCGTCGAAGCGTTGTATGACAGCGGCAAATTGCTCGGCATCAAGCATACCTCGCAAAATTTGTTTGAATTACAGCAATTCAAGCAGTTTTCGCGTGATTTAGTGGTATTTAACGGCTATGACGAAATGCTCGTTGCAGGGCTTTCTATGGGCGCTGACGGCGGCATCGGAAGTACGTATAACATTATGCCGCATTGGATTTTGGAAATTTACGACCGCTTTACAAAAGGGGACATCCGTGGCGCGCAAGCAGCGCAGGAAAGGGTAAACGCCGTCATTGCACGTATTCTTCCCTACGGTGTTTTTCAAATGGAAAAGGAAATTTTAAATCAGCTCGGACTTCCCGTAGGGGAATGCAGAAGGCCGTTTTTACCGTTGTCCGACGCGGGCAAACAGACCGCAAAAGAAATTGCGGAGGAACTCAAAAAAGGGGTGTAAAGCTTGGCGCATATCCAAAAAGGCAGCTTGATCATCAGCTGTCAAGCTGTGAAAGGCGAACCGCTTTACGGCTGTAATGTGATGCATCTCATGGCGCGTGCCGCCAAAGAGGGGGGAGCGGATGCGATCCGCTGCAACTCGGTTGCCGATATCAACGCCATTCGCAAAGAGGTTACCTTACCGACCATCGGCATTATCAAAGCGGTTTATCCCGACAGCGAGGTTTATATTACGCCCACCAAAAAGGAAGTGCAGGCGCTTCTGGAGCAGACCGATACGGACGTGATCGCGCTCGACGCGACCGACCGTGTACGCCCGAATGGTGAAACGCTTGCGGAGCTGGTCGCATATATTCGTAAAGCAAAGCCGCATGTAGAGATCATGGCGGATATTGCCACGCTCCAAGAAGCCAAGCGTGCGGACGCACTTGGATTTGATTACATCGGCTGCACCATGCGCAGCTATACGCCCGAAACAAAAGGTATTTCGATCCCGGATTACGCATTTATTGCGCAAATGGTCGATACGCTGCACGCGAAAGTGATTGCAGAAGGCGGTATATGGGAAATTGGGCAACTTGAACAGGTTTGGCGCGCAAACCCTTACGCTGTTGTGATTGGTTCTGCCGTCACAAGACCTCGGGACATCACCGCGCGTTTTCGTCAAGTAACGGACGCGTGTTTGGGATTACGGTAAAGCAGATCGGTCTTCTTTATAAAAGGCGGTAATCGGAATGACGAGAACATTGCAGATGGCGACAGAAAGAAACATTGCGGACATTGTTTCTCTGCGGGTCGAAATGCAGATCGAGGATTGGTATAAAACACTGCACAAGGATTTTTCCGCCTATACGGATGAATTTTCTAAAATCACCAAAGAATATTTAGAACGGAATCTGAACAAATCCATATTTTTCGCCATGATGTATTTTGATCGTCTGCCGATCGCCATGTGCGCTGTAGAAGAAGTTGTCGGATTGCCGCAAATTACGGTATGCATGAAGCAAAATGCAAGACAGGGCGCGCTTGCAAGCGTTTATACAAGACCGCAATACAGAGGACAGGGATACCAACAGGAATTGTTGTGGTACTTATTGAATTTTGCGAAAAAAGAGAATTTCTCTGAAATCACGTTAACAACAAATACGCCGGATGCCATACATATTTATGAGAAAGCAGGTTTTGAACGCATCTCCGATAAGTTCTTTATGGCTCTGTGAATGTATGGTAAACAAAACAATCGTGAAGATTTTCAGAAATCTACATCACACATTATATTGTTAATAATTTAACAATTAGGGGCGTAGGCAGAAATTTATACAATTTGTCTATTAATAGGGCAACCAAACGACAGGAAAGGATATATAAATACAGCTAAATTGATAGCCTATACCTGATGGCATTTTTTGCCGGGTTTCACTTTTATTGGATAGCTATCTATAATAAAGGATTCAAAATCGTATAATTGATAAACAATTTTTTAAATAGATTATCTCAGATTCCTTGCATGAAAGATTTTCAGTTTAAACGATTCAAAGATTTACTTACATCAATTCAATCAGAGTTATTGCATGATTTTGTTTTGTTGCATTCAAAGAAAATGTAATAACAAAAGAAATAACAAATAATAATCTTATAAAGCTCCAATAAAATAAAGCTGAATAAATTCTATCGAATGTGCAGAATCAAATCGTTGCATATTTCTATTCTGAAATGATTTGTCTAAAAAACACATAAAAATAGCCCCAACAGCAAACCAGCCCCTCCAAAAGCCCTCTAAACGGTCAAAACACCGATTTTTTGCCAAAAAACCCATATTTTTCTGTATTCCGCCTCCCCTAAATTATACAAAATCTTAATTTTGTATAATTGTTGTACTATATTGTTATATGTTAGTCAAGAGAGTTTTAAAACAAATTGGTTTCAACAAATGGATATAAAATATAACGGGACGATCCGCAAAGGTTCGCCCCGTTTTTTATATTCACGCCACAAATTAAAACTATAAAAATGCGGTTGCTCTACAGACCGCCTGTACCGGAAGCCATTTGATTTATTTTCTTTAAGCATGCTCTGCAAATCTTAATGCCTTTAAATTCGATCAGATCATTTGCTTCGTCGCAAAACATACAGGCAGGTACATATTTTTTCAGAATAACCATATCGGCATCCGTATAAAATTCAACCGAGCTTTTATCGTCAACCAAATGCAGCATTTTGCGGATCTCTATCGGCAGGACGATACGACCCATTTTGTCTAATCCTCGGACGATACCTGTAGACTTCATAATATCCCGATTTCCCCCTTTTTCTACCAAAACCTGCGCAAATATCCGATTTTCTGTGCAATCTCTGCGCTGTAAGCCGAACCTATTATTACATTTTTTGACATTTTTGTCAACATGAGACATAAAAAGAGATTTTTATCATATAGATAGTTCGGTGATATTCTGTGATGAATTACATTTGGTGCGGTATCGTACTGTTGGCAGTTTGCTTTTCTCTGTTTTCCGGACATATCGAGGATGTCGGAAACGCTGTTTTTACTTCCGCGCAGGATGCGGCAACGCTGGCTTTTCAAATGCTCGGTATTCTGTGTTTTTGGAACGGACTGATGCAGATCGCAAAGGACGCGCGTTTGACAGAGAAGATCGCGAAAGTCCTTTCCCCCCTGCTCGATCGCTTATTCCCCGGTATTCGGCTGGACTCGGATGCCAAAAGCGCCGTTTCCATGAACATTACGGCTAACCTGATGGGACTTGGGAATGCGGCCACGCCGCTTGGGATCGCGGCCATGCGAGAGTTGAAAAAACAGGATCCGCATTCCGTAACGGCAAGCAATGACATGATTCGATTTGTGGTACTCAACACCGCCTGCATTCGATTGATCCCCACAACGGTCGCCATGCTGCGGCATGAGGCAGGTTCTGAAGCACCCATGGAAATTTTACCCGCAACGATCCTCGCCTCTCTGCTTTCCTGTGCGGCGGGTCTTTTGGTTGCCCGATTGCTGGAGGGCAAGCGAAATGCGTAATTTCGGAACGTATTTTTTGCTGGCGTTTATTTGCTTTGTGATTCTTTACGGACTGATTCGGCGCGTGCCTGTTTTTGACAGCTTTTTAGACGGCGCGAAACAGGGTTTGCAAACGGCGGCGCAAATCCTGCCCGCATTGGTGGCTTTGCTGTTTGCCGTACAGCTTATGATCGCGTCGGGTATTACGGAGAAATTATGTGACCTGCTCTCCCCTATTCTGGCTCCGATCGGATTTCCCGCAGAAGTGCTGCCCCTGTGCATTTTAAGTCCGATCTCGGGCAGCGGTTCCCTGAGCGCATACCAAAGTATTTTGGCGGCCTACGGTGCGGACAGCTTTGTAGGGCGCGTTGCTTCCGTCATTGCAGGCGCGACCGAAACGACCTTTTATGCCGTGACGGTCTACTACGGCGCGGTAGGCATCAAAAAAATTCGGCACACAGTCATAGCCGCGCTGTGTGCCGATATAACAGGTTTTTTACTTGCCGCACTGTTCGTGCGTTTATTTTTCGATTAACGAAACGCCGCCCATTTCCGCAGGCTTCTCAACGCCCATAATGTCCAGCATCGTGGGCGCTAAATCACAAAGACGACCGCCTTCTTTTTTAAGCGTACAGGGCTTGCCAACAACGACCAGCGGTACGGGATTCGTGGTGTGCGCCGTGAAAGGCGAACCGTCGTCCTCGTACATTTTATCCGCATTTCCATGGTCGGCGGTGATCAGAATGACGCCGCCCATTTCCAATGTCGCATCCGTAAGACGACCGACGCAGGTATCGACCGCTTCTACGGCTTTTACAGCCGCGTCAAAAATGCCCGTATGCCCAACCATATCACAGTTGGCATAATTGAGAATGACTACATCGTATTTGCCGCTGCGGATTTCCTTACAAGCCGCATCGCAGACCTCATAAGCGCTCATTTCGGGCTTCAAATCAAAGGTAGAAATTTTCGGCGAATCGATCAAAATGCGATCCTCGCCCTCGTACACCTTTTCCTCGCCGCCGTTGAAGAAGAACGTCACATGTGCATATTTTTGCGTTTCCGCAATGCGCAGCTGCGTTTTGCCGAGCTTGGAGAGGTATTCGCCCATGGTGTTGGTCAGCGCTTCGGGAGCAAACGCAATGGAAACATTCGGCATTTGCGCGTCATACTGCGTCATGCAGACATAGTACAGCGGGAAAAACGCCTTGCGTGCAAACCCGGTAAAATCGGGATCTACAAAGGCTCTTGTGATCTCCCGCGCACGGTCGGGACGGAAATTGAAGAACACCACGGAATCATGCGCCGTGATCGCTTTGCCGCCCGCGCAGACCGTCGGCATCACAAATTCATCCGTCAAATGCTTGCCGTCCTCGTCAATGGTTTCATAGGATGCTTTTACAGCGTCCGCCGCGCGCTCGGCAGAAATGCCCTCGCGCTCGACCATGGCGCGATACGCCATGCCGACACGATCCCACATATTGTCCCGATCCATGGCATAGAAACGCCCCATGACGGTGGCGATTTTGCCGACGCCGATCTCACGGCATTTGTTTTCGAGCGCTTCAATATATTCTACGCCCGAAGCCGGCGGCACATCACGGCCGTCCAAAAGGCAATGGACATACACGTCCTCTAAGCCGTTGCGCTTGGCAAGCTCCAACAGCGCATACAAATGGGTGTTATGGCTGTGTACGCCGCCATCGGACAGAAGCCCGATCAAATGCAGAGCTGTGCCGTGTTCTTTGCAGTTTTCGATTGCCTTTAACAAAACGGGATTTTCAAAGAAATCGCCGTCCTGAATCGACTTGGTGATGCGGGTCAATTCCTGATAAACCACGCGTCCCGCGCCGATATTGGTATGGCCAACCTCGCTGTTGCCCATTTGACCGTCCGGAAGCCCGACGTCCATACCCGAAGCGCCGATATAGGTCATCGGGTTATTTTGCATAAGTTCATCCAGTCTCGGCGTGTTGGCCGCTTTGATCGCGTTGCCGTAATCGGACGGATTGTAGCCGAAACCGTCCATAATACATAAAACAATCGGTTTTTTCATACGAATTGCCCAGCGAAGCGTTTTTGACGCAAAGATTGCTTTGCGTCCGCTCGCGTTCCTTTCGTGGAAATAATAGTTTATTTGGAAGCGGCGCGCACGATTACGGAGAAATCCGCCGCCTTCAGCGATGCACCGCCGATGAGACCGCCGTCCACATCAGGCTGTGCGAGCAGTTCTTCGGCATTTTTGGCATTCATAGAGCCGCCGTACTGGATCGTCAGGCCATCTGCCGCCGCTTGCCCGTAAAGGGTCGCCACGACGTCGCGGATCGCCTTGTTGACCTCGTTTGCCTGTTCTGCGGTCGCAGTTCTGCCTGTGCCGATTGCCCACACGGGTTCGTAGGCAATGATCACGCGCTTCAATTCTTCTTCGGAGACACCGCCGAGCGCAATTTTGGTCTGCATGGAAACGATTTCGGTCGTGATCCCCTGCTCTCGCTGCTCTAAGTATTCACCGACGCACAAAATAACGGTAAGCCCTGCATCCAAAGCGGCGCGCACGCGCTTTTGCACGGTCACATCCGTATCGCCGAAATACGTACGTCTCTCCGAGTGACCGATAATGACATAGTCCACGCCAACCGCTTTCAGCATTTCTGCGGAAACCTCGCCGGTATAAGCGCCGCTGACTTCCCAATGGCAATTTTCCGCGCCGATTTTAATGTTGGAGCCTTCCGATGCTTCCAGTGCCGCCTGCAAATCGACATACGGTACACACAGCACCACGTCGCAATCCGCGTCGCTTACGAGAGGTTTCATTTCTTCGATCAGCGCTTTGGCCTCGGCGGGGGTCTTGTTCATCTTCCAGTTTCCGGCAATGACTGCCTTACGAAGCGTTTTATTCATGCTTTTCCTCCTAATCATAGTTGTGCAGGTGAGTATTTGACGGATACTCACCTGCAAAATCCATTTTATGCTTTGTCGTTGAGTGCGGCGATACCGGGCAGTTCTTTGCCCTCGAGGTATTCCAGCGAAGCGCCGCCGCCCGTGGAAATGTGGGACATTTTATCCGCAAAGCCAAGCTTTTGGATCGCCGCTGCGGAGTCGCCGCCGCCGATGATGGAGATCGCGTTGCTCTCGGCAATCGCGGTCGCAACAGCTACCGTGCCGGAAGCGAAATTCTCCCACTCGGAAACGCCCATAGGCCCGTTCCAAATGACCGTACCCGCGTCTTTGACCGCATCCGCGAACATTTCCTGCGTCTTAGGCCCGATGTCCAGACCCATCCAACCGTCGGGAATGTCATCCGAGTTAACGACCATGGCTTCGGTATCGGCCTTGTATTCCTTACCGACCTTGTTGTCTACCGGGATAAGGAAACGCACGCCTTTTTCTTTTGCCGTTTCCATCATTTGCGCAGCGAAATCGACCTTATCCGCTTCCAAAAGCGAATTGCCGATCTGATGGCCGAGAGCCTTCATAAAGGTATACGCCATACCGCCGCCGATGATAAGGGTATCGCACTTGTCAAGCAGGTTGCTGATTACGCCGATTTTATCGGAGACCTTTGCGCCGCCGAGAATGGCGACAAGGGGTCTCTGCGGGTTTTCAAGCGCGCCGCCGATAAACTGAATTTCCTTTTGGATCAGATAGCCGCACGCCGCAGGCAGATAATCCGCAACGCCTGTGGTCGATGCGTGCGCTCTGTGCGCCGAGCCGAACGCGTCATTGACATAGAGGTCGGCCAAAGCGGCGAATTTTTTAGAAAGCTCGGGATCGTTTTTGGTTTCACCGGGTTCAAAACGGACGTTTTCCAGCAGAAGGACTTCGCCCTCTTTCAAAGAGGCCGCCAAAGTCTGCGCACTTTCGCCGACGACATCCTGTGCCATTTTGACTTCTCTGCCGAGCAGCTCGGAAAGACGTGCCGCAACGGGTTTCATGGAAAATGCGGGATCGACCTGCCCTTTGGGGCGACCCAGGTGCGAGCAAAGAATCAGCTTTGCACCGTGATCCAGCAGATATTGGATCGTCGGCAGAGAAGCTACGATCCGCTTATCGCTTGTAATCACACCGTCCTCCATTTTGACGTTGAAATCGCAGCGTACCAATACACGCTTACCTTTCACGTCTAAATCTTCAACCGTCATCTTGTTGAGTGCGCTCATATTGTTCATCCTTTCAAATGGCTTTTACCGAAATTTGCCTTGTTTATTTTATAACAATGTGCCATTTTTTGCAAGAGGCTGGCAGGATAAGTGCGGGAAAAAATTGCTGTTTTTTTGTGTACTATGCACAATACCGACCATTCGAGAAAGGCGCAGTCCCCTAAATACAATACACCGAGCAAATCTCTTTTGCCTTTTCCAGCACCATGGCTTTTAAACTGTCCGGGCTTTTGACCTGTATCTTCGCGCCGAACTGCATGATCCACGATGCCAAGCCCTCGCTGACGGCAGCGTCGGCACACAGGCAGAATTTCTCCTCCCCTGCGCGGCGAATTTGCACCGATTCGCCGAACCGATCCAAAACAGGCTCTATAAGTTCATTGCGGCACAGCAGCTCAATGTGTTCGGGCGTTCCCGAAAACATATGAAAATGCGTTTTGGCATAATCCGCAGAGTCAAAATAGTCTTTATAGGGCGAGACTTCGGAGAAATGCCGCGCGGGTTCACTGTCCAACACGGTCAATTTGCGGATGCGATCCACGCGAAGCGACATTAAATTGTCGTACTTGTCGTTGTTGCCAACCAAATAGTAATGGTCGTCCTTCCAAATCAAGGCATAGGGACTCAACGTGTGTTCACGCGACTCATATTCCACCGCGTTGCTGTCGGTAATGACGCGGCGACGGTAAAGCACCATGATTTTACAGCCTGTTTGTATGGCGCGATTGAGCTTATCGATATGATAATAGATCTCCTCATTGGTCGATTTCGGGCGGTTTTCCACATGCACCTGCCCTTTGATCTCCCCCGCCTGCCAACAGCTTAAAAGCCCTAAGATCTTTTCGGTAAGCTGTCCGCTTTTTTTCGGCGAAATGAAGTTCGCCGCCTGCACTGCGTCGCACAAAAGGCGAACCTCCGCCGCTTCAAATTCGCGC
Source organism: uncultured Clostridia bacterium (assembly GCA_947628665.1). GTDB lineage: Bacteria > Bacillota > Clostridia > Oscillospirales > Acutalibacteraceae > Fimenecus. The sequence continues at coordinate 130,420 of CANRAU010000002.1, read as the reverse complement.
GAAGCCAAAAAATACCCGCTTTTTGCCGCTTTGGTATATAAAATATCGTAGCCGTATTCCTTCAGAACGGCAACATCGCTGTATACGGACTTGCGCTCGCAATGCAAGCCGCGATCCTCGAGATACCGCATGATCTGCTCGGCGTCTATGGGATGCTCCTCATCGCTTTCACGCGAGAGCAGTTCGAGGATATACAGCATTTTCAATTTTTGATTGGCCACTGTTTCCCTCCCGCAAGCCTTACAGCGTCATTTGACGGTTGAGGGCGATCACGGTATCCGCATCCAGCTTCAACACGGCGCGATCATAGGTGTACATGCCGTTTACCTCATTTTCCACGTCGCTGACCTGCGTATAGATCGTACCGCTCAAGCCTTTTTTGATAAGCGGGATCACCTGTTTTTCCAACAGATTTTTATAGGCTTTTGTAAGGCTCGCTTTATCCTTGAACATCAAATAACCAAACGCTTTGGAAGGATTCCACATATGTCCGGGTTCTTTTTGCGAATAGCCGCCGAATTCCGTGACCACGAAGGCACGCGCATCCTGCTTCCACATATGCACGGGCAAAATGTATTTGTGCATACTGTGAATATCGCCGCCGCCCTGGTCATACCAGCCGCTGGCATGATCGATCACACGGCTTGAATCAAGCGAACGCACATAGTCGCAGACCTTGAGTGCGTCAAACTGCCCCCACGCTTCGTTAAACGGCACCCACGCGTACAGGGAAACCGCATTGTAAAGCAGATCGATCATTTCCGAAAGCTCACGCATATAATCATCGCGCCACGCTTTTTCGCCACGGCTGAAGGTCTTGTATTTGTTGTCTTTGACGTGTAAAAAGCCGATGTTCGGCAGCGCGCCCGCATATAGCGTACCGATATACTTGCCGCCGCTCATCATATCCTGCCAAACGATCATGCCGAGCCGGTCGCAATGGTAATACCAGCGCAAAGGCTCAATTTTGATGTGTTTGCGTAGCATATTGAAGCCCAAACGCTTCATTTCCGAAATATCGAAAATTATCGCCTCGTCCGTCGGCGGCGTCATGCCGCTGTCCGGCCAGTAACCCTGATCCAAAAGCCCCTTTTGGAAATAGGCTTTGTTGTTCAGGAACAGACGCGGAATGCCAGCGCTGTCCTTTTCGACCGCGAATTTGCGCATGCCGAAATAGCTCGTCACCGTATCAACCGCTACGCCGTCTTTAAAAACCTCTAAACGCACGTCATACAGATTTGGCGCTTCGGGACTCCACAGCTGTGGATTTTCGATTGGGATCTCCGCGTCGGCGGAAATCGTACCCGCATAAACGGTTTCCCCCGCAAAACTGACCGAGACGCAAAGCTCTGCGTCTGTTTGGGCGTTCAGTTCGGTTTTCAAAGAAACCGTACCTTTGTCGATGTCCGGCAAAAAGCGCAGCTTCTTCACATACACATCCGAAACGGCTTCCAGCCAAACGGTCTGCCAAATACCGGAGGTCGCCGTATACCAAAAGCCGGTGGTATGAATGACCTGCTTGCCGCGCTGCTGCCAGCCTTCGTCCGTAGGATCGTACACGCTGACCGTCAGCTCGTTTTCGCCGTCGGTAAGGTACTTTGTTATATCAAACGAAAACGCGCAATATCCGCCCGTGTGCGAGCCGACAAGCGTATGGTTGATATACACGTCGCATTGCCAGTCCACCGCACCGAAATGCAGCAAAATGTTCCTGCCCAGCAAATTTTCGGGGATCGAGAATTTTCTCCTGTACCACAGACGGTCGCTCGGCAGCAGCGGCTTTTCCACGCCGGAAAGCAGACTTTCCACCGCAAAGGGGACTAAAATCTCGCCGTCAAATGTATCGACCCACGTCTTTGCGCGCGGCGCGATGGCGTATTCGTATGTACCGTTTAAGTTCATCCATCCTTCACGCACCAGCTGCGGACGCGGATATTCGGGCAAAGGGCAGGTCGTATCTACCTTGTCCGTCCAAATAGAACGCATCGACATAAAGACACCTCCATAAATGATTGACTTTTTTTATTTTACCATATGTTTTGGAAAAAATCCACAATTTCATGCAGAAATACGCCGAAACAGAAAGCAAGACCGCCATATTTTCGGCGGTCCTGCTGCTTTGCATAAATTACGGCTTTTTGATTTTGTTGAGCGACGCGTTGAGCGATAAAATCTGCTCTTTGGAAAACTTCCCGCCGCCGATCATCATAAACACGCGCTTCACGGAAAATCCCTTTGCCATTTGCAGCATGGTTTTATTGAGTGTAAAGCCCATGACGGAAATGCCGTCGGCGCTGATCTTTGCCTTGACTTTCGCCTTTTTCTCCTTGGGCTTTTTGGGCTTCCCGTCCCCGCCCAAAAAGGCGGATGCCAGCAATTTCAGCAGCTTTAACAGGAACAGCTTGCCTTTAAACGTGGACAGGATCGCGCCGATGGTGTCGTTGATCGAAAAATATCCCGTGGGCGTGTCGATCTCAAACCAGTTGATGACCCCGCCCTCCTCTTTCATGCGGTAGCTTTCTTCAAAAACGTCCGTTTTTTGAAGCTCCGCACTGTCCGTGCAGTTTCCCGCTTGGGCGGTAAGCTCGGTTTTGCCTCGATTCGGCACGCGGAAATAAAAGAAAGGATATTTCCCCTTTTGCTGTTTTCCGACGCTCTCGCCGTTTGCGAACAGCTCGACTTCGCTTTGGTTGGAATACACCGTTACCGTTGTCACATCCTCGGTGCGCTTCACATACCGCTTGCCGCAGATATGTACGAACGGCTCGTCGGAAAGCCACGCCTTGTACGCGTAGAAGCTGTCTTTTTTATAGCGTCTGTCAAAGGTCACAAGTCCCTTGTGGTTCATGCCGTTTTCGCCGCCCTCGGCTCTTGCGTCGGCGGCAAAATCAAACATATTCCAAACGTGCGTCGCCCAAAGATAGGGTCTGTCGATAATTTGCTTGATGACTTCCTCGTGGTAATACGCCTGATATTCTTCGGTGTAGTCCCCCTGTTCGGGATTGGACGTATGCCAATTGAGCGCTTCACAGCCGTATTCACTGATCCCCACGGCGCGGTTCGGATACTTCGCATGGAAACGGTCAAACCACGGCCCGTACATATGAACGTCGCCGCCGTACCAGCCGAAATAATGGTTGTAGGAAACAACGTCGGTGATATGCACATATTCTTCATCGATGCCGCACATCGAAACGACGGCAAGCGTCGTCGGCCGCGTCGGGTCGAGCGTGTGCGCCAAATCGTTGAGCATTTTGTGATCGTCGATCAAGCTCCGGTCGCCCGCGCCGTTCATTGTGATTTCATTGGAAATTCCCCACGTTACAATACAGGGATGGTTGTAGTTTTGGCAGATCAGCTCCGTAAGCTGCGATCTCGTATTGTCCGTGCCGTTCGGCAGATGCTTGGAAATATAGGGAATCTCCGCCCAGACGATCAGCCCTCTTTCGTCGCACAGATCGTAAAATTCCTGCGCGTGCTGATAGTGCGCGAGCCTTACGGTATTGGCGCCCATTTCACAAATCAGGTCTATATCTTCTTTATGATGCGCCGCAGTCAGCGCATTGCCAATCTTCGGTCTGTCCTGATGGCGGGAAACGCCGCGCAACGGATATTCGCGTCCGTTGAGGATAAATCCCTTTTGCGGGTCGATGGCAAAGCTGCGGCAACCGAACCGCGCCGTGACGGTATCCGCTTCACAGTCCGCCGTGTAAAGGGAAGCCCTTACCGTGTAAAGGTACGGGTCTTTCACCCCGTCCCATAGATGCACATTGGGGATCATGCCCGTGGCTTTCGGATGATCGGAGGTCGCGTTCAGCGTGAGGATCGGTTCACTGTCGGCAAATACGGTGTAGCGAATTTCACAGCTTTCCGTTGTCTTTACAAACGTTTCGATCTCAATCTGCGCGTCGTTTCCAATCACTTTGGGCGTGACGGCAATACCGGGCGCGCCGTAATACTCCAAATCAAAATGATTTTTCGGCACGCCGATGAGCTTCACATCGCGATAAATGCCGCCGTAAAAGGTGAAATCCGCCATTTGCGGGTACACCCGGTCATTCGGCGCGTTATCGACCAGTACCGCTAAGAGGTTCTCTTCGCGAAGATCGGTAAGTTCCACCCGAAAGGTCGAATAGCCGCCGTCATGCGTGCAGATTTTTTGCCCGTTAAAGTAAACGGCAGCGCTCGAATTGACGCCGTCAAACTGCAAATAATGTTCTTCCCCCTCGGGCATCTCCGCTTTTTTGAGGGTTCGCACAAAGCAACTCGTGCCGCGAAAATAGTCGTTGCCGCCGTCCTGCCCGTCCTCCCCGTTCCAGGTATAGGGCAAATCGACGTGCATCCAATCGACGGGTAATTCGTTCGGGACGCTCTCCTGCCCCTTTTTAAACAGCCAGTTTTTTGCAATCGATATGATCTTGCGCATCACTTAGACCCCGTTTCTCTTTGTTTTTGTGTTCAGACCGCGCTTTTTGTGAACTCCTTGCTGAATTCCTGCTCCTGCTTATAGCCGATATTGTAAATAAACTGCATGGAAATTACCATAATGGCAAGTCCCGCAACCAAAAGCAGAATATACAGGCTTTTGATATTGGCGGAGACCTGTGCCGTTTGCTCCGCCGCGCCTTCCACGTACCCAACCGCGCCGAGCGACAACGCCACCACGGCAGAGCCTATGCCCTGGGACAGCTTGCGGAAAAAGGAATAGATCGCATACAGAGAGCCTTCCTCGCGGATTCCCTTTTTGCGGTAGCTCATTTCAATACAGTCTGCGACGATCGCCCAAACGATGATTTGGAACACGCAGCAGCCGATATTGACAAGCATCAGACCTCCGACATACAGAACAATGCCTTTTGCATCCGGCGTAATGGGCAAAAACAGCATCAGCACACCTGCCAAAATACTGATGACGCCGGTTATGCAAATAAACTTCTTTTTCCCGATTTTCGAGACGATCGACGAGGCAAACGGCATCATCGCGACCAGCGGCAGATACGACGCAAGCATGGCGAGCGAGGATTTTTCGGCGTCGTGAAAATAAAACTGAAAAACCAAATTGTTGACCGACATCGAAGAATTGTAGAATACAACGACGGCGACCGTTGCAAGGGTTATGGCGACAAGCGCGCGGTTGGTAAAGAAGGATTTCACGGTGGATATGTAGTTGATCTTTTGCGCCGCCGTGTCCTCGCGAACAACTCTTTCCGTCACCATTCTGCGCATGGCCGCAAAGATAAAGAATGCCGCAACGGAAAATACAGCAGAAACGATAAAGACCCGATTTGCCGAAAGCAGGTTGTCTTTATATACGATTTTGGGCAACAGCATAACAAATACTGTCCCCACACCCGCGCCGATGCTCCGAAACGTGGAAAGCGTAGTGCGCTGTCTGGGATCTTTCGTAATAACGGAATGCAACGAGCCGTAAGGGACATTGATCATGGTATAGGCGACCGACCAAAGCGAATACGACAGCAGACACCAAATGATTTTCCCCGCCTGCCCGAAGCTCGCCACAGGCGTAAAAATCATCACCGTAAACGCTACCAGCCCCACAGAGCCAATGGTGATCCAAGGCATAAATTTGCTTTTTGGGCTTATGCGTCTGCGATCCACCATGCTGCCGATCAGCACGTCGTTGATGGCATCCCAAATTTTAGACACCACAATGATCCATGCCCAGTTCTTTGCGCTCAGACCGATGCATTGGGTGTAAAACAGGAACATATATGAGGAGACCAGCTGAAAGGAAAGATTGCAGCCGAGATCCCCCATAGCGTACCCGAGTTTATCCTGCATCCCGAAAGGCTTTTGCGCCGCGCGTTTGATTGCAGCCATTGATATCCTCCTTAATGTGTATTCGTCAGTATTATAATAAAAGAAAAAAGCCTGTAAAGTCAATAGCTTGCAGAGGTTTGGCGGGTGTTTTTCTGCATAATGGTATCTGTTTTGGAAAAAAACGTAGAATTCGTTGACAGCGTGTGGTATATTGATTATATTGACAGATAAACATGAAACCCCTATAAACAAGGAGGACAAAAGATGTCGGAATATTTTGGAAAAGATGTACCGAAACTCGGCTTTGGGCTGATGCGCCTGCCGAAAAAAGGCCCGATTACGGACGTTGAACAGGTCAAAACCATGGTCGATCTGTTCATGGAAGCAGGATTTACATACTTTGATACGGCCTTTGTCTATTTGGGCTCTGAGGCGGCGACCAAAAAAGCGTTGGTGGATCGTTATCCGCGTGCGTCTTACACCTTGGCCACAAAGCTCAACGCCTTAATGGCGCCCAATGAAAAAACCGCCAAAAATCAGTTTTATACAAGTCTGAAGCGCACGGGTGCGCAGTATTTCGATTACTATCTGCTGCACGCGCTCATGGAAAACAACTATAAAAAATACGACAAATTCCACTTGTGGGATTTTGTGCGGGAGCAGAAAGAAAAAGGCCTGATCAAGCATTACGGCTTTTCTTATCACGCAGGGCCTGAATTGCTCGACCGGCTTTTGACGGATCATCCGGACGTAGACTTTGTACAGCTTCAAATCAATTATGCCGATTGGGAAAACCCGTCGGTCACCTCCAGAGCCAACTATGAAGTCGCAAGGAAGCATGGAAAATCCATTGTCGTCATGGAACCCGTCAAGGGCGGAACGCTTGCGAAACCGCCGAAAGAAGTGCGCAGTCTCCTTGAAGCATATCATCCCGATATGTCCTATGCTTCCTGGGCGATCCGCTTTGTGGCTTCGCTCGACGGCATCCTGACCGTGCTTTCGGGAATGTCGAACATTGAGCAGATGAAAGACAACCTCTCCTATATGAAAAATTTCCGGCCGCTAAACGCGGAAGAACAGAAGATCATACAGCAGGCGCAGCGCATTCTCGGAAAATCCTCGACGATCTCCTGCACGGCTTGCCACTATTGCACGAAAGACTGCCCCAAGCATATCCCGATCCCGGATATTTTCTCCGCTATGAACAAACAGCTCGGCAACGGCCAAGCGGCGGAAGCGATTGCGGATTATCAGAGGGTCACAAGCGACGGCTGCCGTGCGTCGGACTGCATCGGCTGCAAGCAGTGCGAACGCGCCTGCCCGCAGCATTTGCCGGTCACACTCCATTTGAAGCAGTGCGTGGATATGCTGGAAAGCAAGAACGTATAAAATCGTATAAAATAAAAAGGTCGGACGCCTACATACAGGCCGTCCGCCTTTTTTGTATACCGAAGCTACAGGTTCAGCGCTTTGTTCATGCTGCCCATTTGATAGCCGTTCAAATCCAGCGTAACATACAGAAAACCAAGATCATGAAGACATGCCGTAAGCGGTTTTACGACATCCGGCTGCATGAGCTTCGGAAACTCTAAGGGATCGATCTCTATGCGCGCAAGGTTGCCGTGTATCCGCACACGCACCTGCCGAAAGCCCAAATCCAACAGCTTTTGTTCCGCGCGCGCAACCATCGCGAGCTTTTCTTTGGTGATCGTCTCCCCGTAAACAAAACGGGAAGCCAGACAGGCGAAAGACGGTTTATCCCATGTAGGTAAGCCCAGCTCTTTCGACAGCGCACGAATTTCCGCTTTGGTCAAATCCGCCTCCCGCAGCGGGCTTTTTATCCCCAATTCGGCTATTGCGCGAAGTCCGGGGCGATAATCGCCGTCGTCGTCAACATTTGACCCTTCGACAACATAGGCGACGCCCCGTTCTTCTGCGATGCGGCGAATTCTTGTGAACAAATCGCGCTTGCAGATATAACAGCGATTTTTGGGGTTTTGGCTGAATCCTTCAATCGAAAGCTCGTCGATGTCTAAACGTATCTGCTCTATGCCCTCTTTCGTACAGAAAGCCCTTGCTTCCTCCGATTCCCGTTCGGGGAAAATGCAGGAGCGCACGGTCACGGCGATCGCCTTATCACCTAAGACGTCATGTGCGACTTTTAAGAGAAAGGTCGAATCTACGCCGGAGGAAAATGCGACCGCCACACTACCGAGCGCATGTAAACAGCTTTCCAAACGTTGCTTTTTTGCATGCAACAGATCCATTTTCCACACCCCTTTCGGCAAGTTTTGCAATCAACTGTTCTCTATGCGTTTTTTGACTTCGTCCAAAGACAAATTTTGCTCTTTTGCAATGCGTGCCAAATCATCGTACTCATATTTCATCCGTGTAACGCCGTAGCCGGAAGCCCTCTTGCGCCGCACCTCGCCGTATGGGGTCTGCACGGTCTCCACGGTGCGCTTCAGAATATACCGCTGGGATATATGCTCCCGCACGCCGATGGTCGTGGTATGCAAAAACAGCAGATTGCACATTTTTTCCTTGTCCTGCGGCTTGCACAGCACGCGAATCAGCGTACCCGGGCGGGATTTTTTCATGCCGACAGGGACGGTATAGACTTCGAGCGCACCGCCTGCAAACAGTCGTTCCATTGCAAAGCCGATTTCTTCCGCCGTCATATCGTCCACATTGCAGGAAAGCTCCGAGACCGAATCGGCACACTCGTCCGTCTCTCCGAGCATGGCGCGCACGCAGTTTGCAGCTTCAAAATCCTTTTTTCCCATGCCGTACCCGATACGCTGCGTTTTCATCACAGGCATATCCCCAAAACGGGTCGCAAAATGCCGAAGAAGCGCCGCGCCTGTCGGCGTACACAGTTCCCCCTGCACACTGCCGCCGTACATCGGAATCCCCTGCAAAATATAGGCAGTCGCGGGTGCAGGCACGGGTAAAATCCCATGCGCGCAATGCACATGACCACTGCCCACATGCACGGGCGATACCACGATTTCGTCAACCGCAAGTGCGTCCATGAGCATACAAACGGCGGTAATGTCGGCGACGGCGTCCATCGTGCCGACTTCGTGAAAGTGGATATCAGGCACAGGCACGCCGTGTACATGGCTTTCCGCCTGCGCGACCAGCCCAAAAACCGCCAAAACGTCCCCGCGCACCTTTTCGGAGATCGGCAATTCCGCAATGCTATGCTCGATCTCGTGCATACCGCTGTGGTGGTGATGTGTGTGTTCGTGCGGATGCGCGCTATCGTGGGCGTGGGTATGCCCGTGTACGTGCATATGCTCGTTTTCCTCGGTATTCCCCACAGCGACCGAAACGTGCGTGCCTGTGACGCCGCATTTCACGGCAGTTTCTTTCGAAAAGCGGACATTCGGAATGGAAAGCGCGTTCAACTTATCCAAAAAAGCGTCGGGATCGGGCAAAAGCTCCAAAAGCGCGGCGGTCAGCATATCGCCTGCAGCGCCCATCCCGCAATCCAAATACAAGATTTTCAAGATTTTGCCTCCATGTGGTTGATCCGACTTGCAAGATACCCCGCGCCGAAGCCGTTATCAATATTGACGACAGACACGCCGCTTGCGCAGGAGTTGAGCATGGACAAGAGCGCGGACACACCTTGAAAGGAAGCCCCATAGCCAACGCTGGTCGGCACGGCGATCACGGGGCAATCCGCAAGGCCGCCGATCACAGAGGCGAGCGCACCTTCCATGCCCGCAACAGCGATGATCACACTTGCGCGCATGATCGTATCTTTCTGCGCCAAAAGCCGATGCAATCCCGCAACGCCCACATCATAGAGCCGCGTCACCGTATTGCCGAGAAATTCCGCCGTCAGCGCCGCTTCCTCCGCAACGGGTATATCGCTCGTGCCGCCCGTCGCGACCACGATGTCGCCGATCCCGTCGGGGTCGCGCTTTACACCAATATACCCGATGCGCGCGTCCGCATGATAGGTAAGCGCAAAACGCGCCGAGATCGTCTCTGCGGCCTCTTTAGACAGGCGGGTGATCAGAATACGATCCTGCCCGTTTTCCTGCATGACGTCGATGATCTCCAGCATCTGCCGTGCCGTTTTGCCCGCACCGTAAATGACTTCGGGAACGCCCTGCCGAATTTTGCGGTGAAAGTCGATTTTTGCGAAACCGACGTCCGCATACGGCGCGGTTTTGAGCTTTAAAAGCGCATCTTCCACCGATAGCTCGCCGCTTTGCACGGCCGCTAAAATTTGTTTGGTTTCGCTTTGCATAACGCACCTCCGAAAAAGCAGAGGAAACACGTGCGTTCCTGCCGACCGCAGCCGAACCGCAACGCTTTTATCCGTTTTTCTTTTTGAAAAGCGCCGCTTTCACCACGCCCTTCGGGTCTTTGACCAAAAGGATCACAAGCCATATCACCAATCCCAACGCCACGACAGAAAGGCCGAGGTAGAGATCGTTCAGCATTTCTTCGGGTGCAGGGGTAAAGACAGCTGCGTGCTGCTCGGCAAATGCAAATATCGCGTCTGCAAGCCACATCAGCGACGCGCCCCAATAAATCAGGCAAAGAACACCGACCTGCATTTCGCTTTTCGGCGCGGTTTTGTACCAAATCACGGTGGAGATCACAGCGGCAAAAACAGTTGTCAGTAAAGTCATATTATTTCTCCGCCGACAAGGCCTTTTGCGCCTTTTTTTCGATTGCAGATGCCGCGCTGACCATGATTCCCCACGCGGCGGTGACCAGCAGCGCCATAGACACGCCCACCGTACCCATTTCCTGCAGCATTTCCATAGCGGATGCGGGATCGCTTGCCGCCGTCAAAAACGGAAACCACGGCACGATCTCGCCGTGCCAAAGATGCTCGAACGCGAGCAAAGCGCTGCCGCCCCAAAGCATGGTGTTTAACCATTTGAGTTTTTGCGAGAAAGGCAGCTTCTGCGCAGATTCAAGCACGTTGCCGTCCGATGGCACCTCTATGGGTTTGGAAGCTTTCTCCTTGGATGCGATCACCTTTTCGGCGACCGTGGTGATGACTGCCTCTGCGGCCGGAACTAAAAAACACGCCATACAAATTTCCTCCTGTATAGATATTGAGATGTTTATAATAAAAAGGTACGCGTTGTCTCTACTGAGAAAACGCATACCTTCTTAGTACGCCTGTAAGCAAATAAAAGCAAAGTTGTGAAGCGTTTCTGCGCTTTTTACCGACTTCCTGCCGATACTGTAAATAGTATAAAAAACTTTCCGCTATTTGTCAAGATTTTTGATTTCCTCCACGGCGCTTTGGATCAGCGCACCTGTGCTTTGGTTCGAGATACCGACAATCAAATGATCGCAATGGTTAAAGGGGATCAAGATCCGTTTTGCGCTGCTCTCTGCAACGGCCAACGCCATGTTCGGTGTGACCTCGCCGAGCATGGAATCCGCGATCACGATCCCGATAGGCCCTACAATAACGTCCGCTCTGCGGGCAGCGACCCGAACGGCGTTCTCCCCTGTCGCCGCATCGTCCGCACCTGCCTTGAGCATAGCGCTTGTGGCCGTACTGTTCGTACCTACCGCGATCACATGGGCGTTCGGTATGTTCTGTTTGATCGCACTCACCAGTTGTCTGCCGACGCCGCCGCCTTGCGCGTCGATCACCAATACCGTCATAAGGAAAACCTCCTGACTTTATGATACAATCGTTTCGGATGCTTTTGTATCTTTACCTTTTAAAACCTGATTTAACGGGTCGTTCAGGCGTTTACTGAAGAATTTCACAACGACGCCCGTCAAAAAGGCGGAAAGCACAGTGCCTTCCCTTGCGCCGACAATGGTAAAATCGAAAAACAGGAGCGATAAAATCAACGCCAGCGTAACGCACGAGACGTCAAAGGCGATTTTGACGTTTCCAAACGGTTTGTGCGCCGTATCCGCAACCGCTTTGACAAAAGCTTCGCCCGCGTTCATCACGACATTCGCGGCAACCGCAAGAGAAATGCCGAATCCGAGGATCACAATGCCCGCCAACACCATCAACAGCCGCACAAAATATATGTTTGCGGGAATAAAGGACACCATCCACAGCCCAAGGTCCGTAAACCAGCCGAAAACAAATGAAAGCGGCACTTGCAAAAGCTGTATGGGCTTAAAAGCCTTGCGCAGGATCACAATTTGCCCGAGGATCAAAATACAGTTCCAAACAATCAGCCACGTTCCCATGGAGAGCGCGGTGAATTTGTAGCTCAAAACATTGGCGACGGAAGAAATCGGGGAAACGCCAAGCTCACCATGCTTTGTAAAAGCCACGCCCAAAGCGGAAAAGAACAGACTTACAATAAACAACGCATACCGTTTTGCAATTTCCGCTTTTGGCATTTTTACCTCCCCTTTTTTACACCCGTTTGTATATTTTGGCCATTTCCTTTTCCGTCGTTCCGAATCACACATACGGCACATGAAAAGGAAATCGCGGCAAGTCCTGAAACCTGCCGCGAAGTGGCGGAGAGCAAGGGATTCGAACCCTCGAACCGTTTTAGGCGGTTACACGATTTCCAGTCGTGCTCCTTCGACCAGCTCGGACAACTCTCCAAATGCCGTTTGCTATTATAACGAACAATACGGAAAAAATCAAGCATTTTTCAAAAATATTTTCTTTTCCCCGCACAAGGAAACAGCGCATCCGATTTTCATATTTTGCTTTTTTTCGGGCAAGATAGAACCGAAAGGAAGATGCAATATGCCAAGTGAAGATACGATCAAACTGCTGCGGGAATGCAACGCGGGCGTTAAAATGGGGATCGCCTCCATAGACGACGTACTCGATAAGGTCACGGACGACACCTTTAAATCCCTGTTGACGACCTGTAAGCAGGAACACAGCAAGTTAGACGATGAAATCAAAACCGAGCTCGACAAATTCGGAGACGACGGCAAAGAACCCAATCCGCTCGCCAAAGGTATGAGCCACATGAAAACCGACGTGAAAACCATGATGGAGCCGGGCGACCAAACCATCGCCGATTTGATTACGGAGGGATGCAATATGGGCGTGAAATCCCTGCGCCGCTATCTGAATCAGTACAGCCTTGCCGACGCGACCGCCAAGGGTATCGCCCAGCGGCTTATTCAGCTTGAAAAACAGTTGACAGACGACATTGCCATTTATCTGTAACCGATAAAATAACGCGCACGGGGCGGCTTCCAATCGGAAACCGCCCCGTAAATTTTATGCCGTCTTGCTTATTTTTTTGTTCTGACTTCTGCTTGTACTTCTGCCTGCTCTTCGTTCTCCGCTTCCGCCTCCGGCTTCGCCTTGGCAAGGATCAGATTGATGATAATCCCGAGGATCAATGCGCAGGCGATCGAGGTAATGGTGATTTTTCCGAAGCTGACGGAAAGGCCGCCGATACCCGCGATCAGAATGGCGGACACCACAAACAGATTGCGGTTTGCGCCGAGATCGACGGTTTGGATCATCTTCAAGCCCGATACGGCGATAAAGCCGTACAGTGCCACACAGACGCCGCCCATTACGCAGGATGGAATGGAATTGACAAACGCCACAAAAGGCGATACAAAGCTGATGATGATCGCGCCGACGGCGGCTGTGATGATCGTTGCTACCGAGGCATTGCGGGTAATGGCCACACAGGCGACCGATTCCCCGTAGGTGGTGTTGGGGCATCCGCCGAAGAACGAACCGACCATAGAACCGATACCGTCGCCCAACAGCGTGTTGGAAAGGCCGGGATCTTCCAGCAGATCTTTTTCAATAATGGAGGAGATGTTTTTGTGATCCGCGATATGCTCCGCAAACACAACGAACGCAACCGGAATGTAGGCCATGGCAATCGTGCCGATATACGCGCCGTTAAGCTCCCCGAAGCCTTTGGCGGCGGTCAGGAATGTGAAATCGGGAAGGGAAACAAAGGTTTGCAGATTCACACCGTCCGCCCACAATTTGGTAATATGGGAGAAGTCAATGACTTGCAGAGCCGCAATGCCCGCCGCATTGCCAATGACCGTAAGCACGGCGGCAAAGGCGTAGCCCGCCAAAATACCGAAGATAAAGGGGATCAATTTCATGTTCTTGGAGCCGTAGGTGGAACACAGCATCGTGACAAACAGCGTGACCAAACCGCAGAGCAACGCAATATGGGGTGACGCAACGGAAGCTCCTTCGGCGGTTTTCAGACCGCCGGAAACCAAATCGCCGATGGCATTTCCGGCCAGCGACAATCCGATGATCGCGACCGTAGGACCGATCACCACGGCGGGCATCAGCTTATTGATCCACTGAACGCCGGCAAATTTGACGATGATCGCGATCACGACATAGACAAGGCCTGCGAACACTGCGCCTAAAATCAGGCCGAGATACCCAAGCGACATGGATACGCCGCCCGCAAATGCGGCCGCCATAGAGCCGAGGAAGGCAAAGGAACTGCCCAAAAACACGGGACTTTTTGCGCGGGTGCAAAGAATATACACGAGCGTGCCGCACCCTGCCCCAAACAGCGCCGCCGCAGGGCTCATGCCGTTGCCCACGATCACAGGTACGACCAGCGTTGCGGCCATGATCGCCAGCAGTTGCTGAATGCCGAAAACGATCAGTTGCCCGAACTTTGGACGGTCACTTACATTGTAAACCATCTTCATAGTTATTCATCCCCTTAAATCTGCCGTCTCACAATACGGCTTTGCATTTGGTTTTATTATACGGGACATTTCGACATTTGTAAAGCGGCTTTTCGCTGTTCCGACTAAATTTGTCAGGATGCGAAAAACACAGATGTGTGCATGATGTTTGGAAAGTACGGAACTTTTTATAAAAGCCTTTTTGTCGCTTTAAAAGTGTTCGGCATATACTGCTACAGAACCAAAATACGGAGGGATTCTAATGTGCGGAATCGCAGGCGCAGTTTCTTATACTTGCCCTATTGAAAAGGATGAAAACGCATTTTTGAAAATGCAGAAGGTGCTGGCGCCCCGCGGCCCGGACGCCATGGGGACTTACCGCGAAGATCACGTGATGCTGGTACATACGCGGCTCGCGGTAATCGATATTGCGGACGGCAAACAGCCGATGTGCGAAGCCACGCGTGACAACCTTTATACGATCGTATATAACGGAGAGCTTTACAACACCGAAGAAATTCGGCAAAAGCTGTCGGCCTTAGGGTATCGCTTTCACGGACACAGCGACACGGAGGTCGTGCTGAAAGCCTATATGGCGTGGGGCGACGACTGTGTGCGGGAATTCAACGGC
Organism: uncultured Clostridia bacterium; assembly: GCA_947628665.1. Lineage (GTDB taxonomy): Bacteria > Bacillota > Clostridia > Oscillospirales > Acutalibacteraceae > Fimenecus. Next base: position 115,386 of record CANRAU010000002.1, on the reverse strand, counting down.
ATTTTTGCGTTCGCCATATGGGATAAACAGCGGCAAAGTCTATTTCTTGCGCGTGACCGCATCGGCGTAAAGCCTCTGTTCTATGCCAATACCGAAACGCATTTTCTGTTCGGCTCTGAAATCAAAGCGTTGCTTGCAAGCGAAAAAATTCGCCCCGAAATCGATTTACAGGGCGTTTCGGAGGTCATGCTCATAGGTCCCGGGCGCACACCCGGCTACGGCGTATTCAAAGGTGTTTCTGAAATACCGCCGGCACATTGCGCGCGCTTTGACCGTGACGGGTTTCGGATGGAACGCTACTGGGAATTGCGGGATCAGCCGTTTACGGACAGTTTTCCCGAAACCGTGGAAAAGGTACATTATCTCGTCACGGACGCCATCATGCGCCAGCTTACGTCCGATGTGCCGGTATGCACTTTCCTTTCGGGGGGATTAGATTCCAGTATCATCTCCTCGGTAGCGGATCGCTATTTTCATCAAAACGGCGAACAACTGCACACCTTCACCGTCGGCTACAAAAACAACGATCTGTATTTTAAGCGCAGCAAATTTCAGCCCAACAGCGATTCGCAATTTGTAGGCATTATGAACGACTACCTGCACGCGCAAAATCATTTGGTGGAACTCGATACAAGCGAACTGGTCAGCGCGTTATATAACGCGGTGGAGGCACGCGATCTGCCGGGCATGGTAGATGTGGACAGCTCCCTGCTGCTGTTTTGTAAGGAGATCAAAAAGCAGGGTACGGTCGCGCTTTCCGGCGAATGTGCGGATGAAATTTTCGGCGGCTACCCATGGTACAGGGACAAAACCATCCGTATGACGGACGGATTCCCCTGGGCGCAGTCCACAGCGTATCGAGCGTCGTTTTTACAGGATGAACTTCGGGAAAAAATCGACGCAGAAGATTATGTGTATCAAAAATATGCCGATACCGTGCGCCGAACGCATAAAATCGAAGGTTTAAGCGAAACGGAATCGCGCATGAAAGAAATGATGAAGCTCAACTTGGAGTGGTTCATGCAGACCCTTTTGGATCGCAAGGATCGAATGAGTATGTATAACGGTCTGGAGGTGCGCGTCCCCTTCTGTGATTACCGCATTGCGGAGTATTTATATACCGTACCTTGGGAATACAAGGATTATAAGCACTATGAAAAGGGGCTTTTGCGCGAAGCGGTCAAGGATCTGCTACCGGAGGAAATTTTATGGCGCAAAAAAAGTCCCTATCCGAAAACGCACAATCCCGCTTATTTGCAGGCGGTTCGGGTGGAACTGCAAAAGGTTTTGGATAACCCGAATGCCCCCCTGTTCCAAATCGTGAAAAAGTCCGCATTGGAAAAGCTGCTGACCGACGACAAACAGCAGCCCTGGTATGGGCAGCTCATGACGACGCCCCAAACCATAGCGTATTTTGTGCAGTTGAATTATTGGCTCGAAAAATATGCGATCCATATAACGGTTTGATGGGAGCATTTTGGGGCAAACTGGTATAAAACGCGGAGGAAAACAGAATGAAAAACAACGGATTTACAAAAAAGGTCGCCGTGATCGGCACGGGATTTGTCGGGATGAGCTTTGCCTATGCCGCGCTGTGCTTTGGTGCTTGCGACGAAATGGTGCTCATCGACATCAACAAAGAAAAAGCCAACGGCGAGGCCATGGATTTGAATCACGGACTCGCGTTCGCGCGAACCAACATGAAAATCACGGCGGGCGATTACCGCGACTGTACCGACGCAGATATCATCGTCTTGTGCGCGGGCGTGTCACAAAAGCCCGGGGAGGATCGGATTTCCCTGCTGCAGCGCAATCGAGAAGTCTTTCAAAGCATCGTCGCCCCGGTTCTGTATTCGGGCTTTGACGGTGTATTCTTGATCGCGACCAATCCCGTGGACATTATGACGCGTGTGGTGTGGCAGGAATCGGGCTTTGACTGCAAAAAAGTGATCGGTTCGGGTACGACGCTCGATACGGCGCGGCTTCGGTATCTGCTCGGCGATTATTTTACGGTCGACCCAAAGAATGTCCACGCCTATGTGATCGGCGAACACGGCGACAGCGAAATGGTTCCCTGGTCGCAGGCGATGATCGGCACAAAACCGATTCGGGAAATTTTACGCGAAAATCCCGAAACGTACAAGTGCGACGATTTGAAAGAAATCGCCGTCAACGTCAGGCGCGCGGGGTATAAGATCATACAGGCGAAAAGCGCAACGTATTACGGCATAGGGCTTGCGCTCGTGCGCATCGTCAAATCTATTTTCAGCGATGAAAACAGCGTGTTGACCGTTTCCACCATGCTGCGCGGGGAATACGGCGTCAACGGCGTGTTTGCAGGCGTCCCCTGTATTCTCGGGCGCAACGGCGTCCGCGAGATCCTGACTTTGAAGTTAGAGGAAGAGGAACAAAAACAATTTGCAAATTCGTGCGGACTGCTCGACTCGGTTTGGAAGGATACGTTTTTATCCTGAAAAAAGCGGCACACAGCGTGCCGCTTTTCGTTTGTCTTCTTTTTTAACTTAATTCCTGGAGCGTTTTAAAGGCGTATCCGTTTTGCGCCAGATAATCCACATCCTTGACCATAGCCGCTGCGCCGGAAACACAGCTGTACATCGGGTCGGCTGCCAAATGCGCCTCTATCCCCGTTTCGCTTTCCAGCAGCGTTTTAAGCCCGTACAAAAGCGACGTTCCGCCCGTTATGACGATACCGTTTTCGGAAATATCACCGACAAGCTCGGGCGGCGTGATCTCCAACACCGATTTGATGCCGCCGACGATCAAGTCCAACTGACTGCGGATGCAGGTAAACAGCTCGGTGGACGTTACCTCAAAAGAGATCGGCATATTGTCCAAGCTGCTTTTGCCGCCGACCATAATTGCGATTTCCTCTTTCCGCGGAACGGCGCTGCCAAGGCAAATCTTTAAACGCTCCGCCGTTTGAGAACCTATCAAAATATCGCGTTCCTTGCGCAGATACCGCTGAATGGCGGCGTCAATGGACTTTCCGCCGACTTTTAAAGACTTCGCGACAGCAAGACTGCCCATCGTGACGACGGCAACGTCGACCGCGCCCGCGCCCATATTGACGATAAACTGCCCGGAAAACGTATTGCTCTCCATGCCGAGGCCGAGCGCGGAGGCAAGGGATTCCTCCACAAGGCATACCCTGCCCGCACCCGCGTGCATGGCAACGTCCAAAAAGGTGCGTTTGTCGAGATTCGTAGCGCTGCTCGGCACGGTCAGGATCACGTTCGGCTTGAAAATGCTGTTGCCGCAAAGCCGCTGAAAATAGTAGCGCAAAATATGCTCCGCGTTCGTATAATCCGAAATGATACCGTTTTTCACGGGGCTGACAACGGAGATCGTGTCATCCGTTCTGCCATTTATGGTGTAGGCGGCGTTTCCGATTGCGATGGGTATATCGGTCTCTGTATCGATGGCGATCATGGTCGGCTCGTCGAGTACAATGCCTTTGCCTTCGACATACATAATGGTAGACGCAGAACCGAAATCGATTCCAATGGTTTTCCCAAGCACCCGACGCACCTCCCGAAATCGCATTTTGCATTATTTTAGCATATCCCGAAAAAAAAGTAAATCCGATTGGCACAAAAAGAACACAGCGGAAAAGGTTTTCCACGAAAAAACCGACGGGATCGCTCCCGTCGGTTTTTACTGTTATCGTGATTGGTTGCTTATTCGGCTTCAACAACACCGTTATAAAAGAAATCCGTAACCTCTTTTTCCGATTTCCTTTGCGTAAACGCGCTGACGAGCAGGCACATCAAGACCGAAGCGACCATGGCGATGCAGGCATACAGCGGTCCTTGCCCCATCAGCTTGACCACAGTAGGCGTTTCGACCGAAAGCAGATTGAGGATCTTGCAGGCGGCCGGGACGATTGCAATGCAGAAGCCCGTCAAAATACCCGCCCAAGCGCCGGGTTTGTTGATTTTTTTGCTGTAAAGCGCCAGCACATAGGGCGCGAGGAACGAACCCGAAATAATCCCCCAGGAATAACTCATCATATCCAAAATCGGGGTTTTGGTGTTGGCGACCACATAGGAAAGCAAAACGAACAAAACGCAGAACACCTTGGTCAGCATGCTCTTTTGCTGATCTTTCATATCTTTTTTCACGGCAACGGACACAAAGTCGATACTCAGCGCGCTGCCGGCGGAAAGGGTCACGGAGCAAAGCGTGGATACGGACGCGGACAGCAATAGGACGATAATCACACCGAGCAAAACCGTGGGAAGATGCGAATCCTTTAACATATTCGGCACGATGTAATCCGCCTCGGGCATATCGACGCCGACGGTGTAGTAAGCATGGCAAAGCGAGCCGATAAAGTAACCGCCGCCCGCAATCAAAAACGCAAAGACCGTGGAAATGATGATGCCGCGTTTTGCCTGTTTATCATCCCGAATCCCGAAATACTTCTGCACCATTTGCGGCAAACCCCATGTGCCGAAGCTGGTCATCAGCACCGTCGCCATCAGCGAAACCCACTGGGAAGCATTGAGCGTCGGCAGACCCGCCTGTGTTTGGGCGTAAGCCTTAAGCCCTTCCAAGCCCCCGACCTGATCGCAGCGCACGACGAAAAACAGCAAAAGCGCCACACCGACCATCATTACTATGCCCTGTATGAAATCCGCACGCGCCTGCACAAGATAGCCGCCGAAGGTGACCAAAAGAATGGCGAGAACCGCAATAATGATCAAAAATACCGTATCGTTGATACCGAGCAGTACATCGGCGACGCTTGCAAGGCCGCTGTATACCGATGCGGAATACGGAACCAGGAACAGGAAAATGACCGCCGCGGCAAAGATGCGCATAGGCACGCTGTTATACCGCTTTTCAAAGAATTCCGGCATGGTTTTCAGCTTCAAACGGCCGGATACGTCGCGCGTTCTGCGCGCAAGCATCGCCCACGCAAGCAGAGAACCGAACACGGCGTTGCCGATACCTGCCAAAACGCCCCAAAGCCCGAAGCTCAAGCCTGTTTTGCCCGCATAGCCGACAAACATCACCGCCGAAAAATAGGCCGTTCCGTAAGAGAGCGCGGACAGCCATGCCCCCGCATTTCTGCCGCCGACCGTAAAGTCGGCGATACTCTTGGATTTTCGGCCGGTGATCAGCCCGACGACGACCAAAACCAGTATGTATACAAGGATCGTCGTCCAAATCATGACCTTTTCCATAATGTCTCTCCTGTCGTAAAGTATTTTTGCGCTTTAAAGTTTTTATTTGCTAAAGTGCTTACACGATAAAATTATACCCTCTTGCCTTACATCGGTCAAGAGGGCAAAAGCAACTAAATTCCAAGCAATCTTTTGGCATTTATCGACAGAATTTTTTCGACCGTCTGCTCAGAAAGCCCCAAAGCACGGATCAAACGCACCTCATCCGCCGCCGTGCTCCAAGGCATATCGCTGCCGAGCAGGATGCGCTGGGTATCATGCGCAGCAAGAATTTTTTTGGCGTAATCCGGCGGAATTTTGCCATACGAAAACGCCGTATCCAAATAGACTTTCGTTCCGCAAAGATGTTCCAAAACGGAATCCCACAGCAGATAGCCGCCGAAATGCGCTGCGACGACAGGCGCGTCCCCGAAACGGTCAAGCACGCGCGCAAGGCGTTCGGGGGTACAATGTACGGGTTCGGGATAGCCGATATCGACGCCTGCGTGGAAAACCGTTATTAACCCCAATTCCGCCGCTTTTTCATAGATCGGAAACAGGCGTTCCTCATCCACGAAAAAGTTCTGATAATCGGGATGCAGCTTGATCCCTCGAACGCCCGCCGCTTTCAGACGCTCCAATTCCGACAGCGCATCGGGGCTTTCGGGGTGGACGCTTCCGAAAGGCACAAGCTGCTCGTCCGAAAGCAGAGAGATCGCAAAATCGTTGACCTTCTTTTGCTGGTGCGTATTGGTCGCAATATTTAAAATAACCGCCTTGTCTACCCCGTTCTCGGTCAAGTGCCGTTTTAAAGAAGCGATCGTACCGTCATAGGCGGGTTCGACGCCGCCCGAGGCTGCCGATAAGGTCGGGATCGCCTTTTTTGCGACCGGATCGGGAAACGCATGTACATGAAAATCGATCATCATCGCTTTTCTCTAAGGCAAACACACAAAGCGGCTAAAACTGCGCCTGTGTGCGTTTGCGCCTTACCTTTCATCTTTATTTTTTCCTCGCCTGTTCTTTCAGGCGTTGCTCTTTGCTGAGAATTCGTTTGCGAAGGCGAATGGCGTGCGGCGTAATCTCCACAAGCTCATCATCCTTGATAAATTCCATGGATTGCTCCAAGCTCAAAACCGTATGCGGCACCAAACGAAGCGCGTCGTCCGAACCCGCCGCACGGGTATTGGTCAAATGCTTCTGCTTGCAGACGTTGCAGACGATATCTTCATTTTTGGCACATTCGCCGACGATCATGCCCTCGTATACAGGCACGCCCGGCCCTACAAACAGTCGTCCCCTGTCCTGCGTGTTAAACAGGCCGTAGGCGGAGGTCTCACCCGCTTCATGTACCACGATAGAGCCTCGTTCGCGCGTCTGTATCTCGCCCTTGTACGGCTCATACCCCGCGAACAGGTTGTTCATAATACCGTTGCCGTTGGTATCGGTCATGAATTCCGAACGGTAGCCAATGAGTCCGCGCGCGGGGATACGGAATTCGAGATGTGTTGCGCCTCCGTCGCGCGCGCCCATATTTTCAAGTTCGCCGCGCCGTGCGCCGATTTTTTGCATCACTGCGCCGACATATTCCTCAGGGACTTCCACGATCAGCAACTCGATGGGTTCTAAGAGCTTGCCGTTTTCGGTCTTTGTGATGACCTGCGGACGCGAGACTTGAAATTCATAGTTTTCACGACGCATCGTCTCGATAAGGATCGACAGATGCAATTCACCACGACCAGAGACCTTGAAACAATCGGTGGAATCGGTCTCCTCCACCCGCATACTGACGTTTGTTTCGACCTCTTTAAACAGGCGGTCACGCAAATTGCGCGAAGTGACATATTTGCCGTCCTGCCCCGCGAATGGGCTGTCATTCACCATAAAGTTCATGGAAATGGTCGGCTCGTCGATTTTGACAAAGGGAAGCGGCTCGATGCATTCGGGGTCACAGATGGTTTCGCCGATGTTTAAGTCCGCAATGCCCGACACACAAATCAAGTCGCCTGCCGCCGCGCTTTCAGCCTCCACGCGCTTTAAGCCCTCGAATTGATACAGGCGGGAAACACGGACGTTTTCCTGCGTACCGTCCGTTTTACAAAGTACAACAGCGTCATTGCGATTGATCCTGCCGCGTTCCACACGTCCAATGCCGATGCGGCCGATATAATCGTCGTAATCCAGACTGGAAAACAACACCTGAAGCGGCGCATCGGTGTCCCCCTGGGGCGCGGCGATATTCGAGAGGATAGAATCAAACAGCGGACGCATATCCCCCTTGCGAGCGGCGGGATCTAAAGAAGCATATCCGTCCTTTGCGGAAGCGAAAACCACAGGGAAATCAATTTGATCCTCGTTTGCACCCAATTCAATAAACAGATCCAAAACCTCGTCCACGACTTCGTCGGGACGCGCGCCCGGGCGGTCGATCTTATTGACGACCACGACCACTTTTTTCTCCAGCGCCAACGCCTTGCGCAGGACGAAACGGGTTTGCGGCATACAGCCCTCGAAAGCATCAACCAACAGCAAAACGCCGTCTACCATGGTCAAAATGCGCTCGACCTCGCCGCCGAAATCCGCGTGGCCGGGGGTATCCACGATGTTGATTTTGACGCCCTTATAATGGACGGAGGTGTTTTTCGACAAAATCGTGATGCCGCGCTCGCGCTCGAGGTCATTGGAGTCCATGACGCGCTCCTGCACCACTTCGTTGGAACGGAAAATACCGCTTTGCTTCAAAAGCTCGTCCACCAATGTGGTTTTGCCGTGATCGACGTGCGCAATAATGGCGATATTCCGAATATCTTCTCTGGATTTCAAACCTTTCACCCTCATGTCATTCATTCGGTTGATTATTTTACCACGAAAATCCACACATGGCAACCGCAAAAACACACAGATTCGCACATAAAAAGTACACTTTTTTGCGTACAAAAGGCAAAACCGCCGAGTTACTCGGCGGCGAAAAGCACAATATCCTTTTTGGGGTGCGCGCGGTAGGCGGCCGAAAAGTCATATCCATAGGCGTTTTCCCCGGGAAACAATTCAAAAAGCGGCACTAAAATAAAGGAACGGTTGGGAATTTCGGGATGCGGTACGCGCAGAAAAGGCGTATCAGAGGTGAAATCCTCCGCCAAAAGCAAATCCAAATCCAAAATACGCGGCCCGTTTTTAAACGCGCGAACGCGCCCAAATCCCGCTTCAATACCAAGACACGCGCCAAGTAACGCTTCGGCGCTCCAATCCGTTTCGATTTCTGCAACCATATTCAAAAAATCGGGTTGCTCGGCGTAGCCGTAGGGCTTGGTTTCATAGACGGACGATTGCCGCAAAACCTTTGTGTTCGGCAAAAGCCCGAGGGAAGTTACCGCGTCACGGAGATTTTTCATGCGGTCGCCGAGATTTGAACCGATGCCGATGACTGCTTTCAAAGAAGCTCCTCCTTTGCAGATGCCGCTCTGTCCCGTGTGATTTCAACCGCCACATACGCAAATTCGGCTTCTATGGGCGCATAGGGTTTACGCACGCGCACCGTGACCTCTTTAATGGGTGGAAACGCTTCTAAAACCGCGTCTGCAACGGCTTGCGCCGCAGCCTCCAACAGGTCAAACTTTCGACTTAAAAAGGCTGTACGCGCGGTTTTCAGGATTTTTGCGTAGCTAACCGTATCTTCCACCCGATCCGTTTTGCAGGGTACGCAAAGCGACAGGAAACAGGTAATATCGAGAAAAAACGGCTGCCCGTCCTCTTTTTCCGACGGATTCACACCGTGATAGGCGTAAAGGTGTAAGCCTTGTATCTCTATTTTATCCATTGTCCTCTCCCCTTACAAGCGCATCCGCCATTTTCACCGCCAACACAGCTTCCCGAACGTGATGTACACGGATAAAATCCGTTCCGCCCGCAATGGCAAGCGTATTCGCGGCAATCGTGCCGTATTTTCTGTCGTCCCCATCTGCCCCCGTCTCATATGCAATCACACGCTTGCACGACAGCGCCGTCAGCAAGGCGCGGTTCGGCCGTTTAAATTTCGAAATATGCCGCAGCAGTTCCATATTGTCGGCATGGGATTTTCCAAATCCGATACCAATATCATAGCAAATATGATCGGCACTGATGCCGAAACGCACGGCGCGCTCCTCCATATCGTCAAAAAAGGCGGCGACATCCTCTGTGACGCCGTGCGCATACGTACGCACCCGGTCTGCATCTCCGCCGCCGTTGTGCATAACGATCCAGCCTGCGTTATAAGCGCGCACGACCGCCGCCATACGTTCCTGAAAAATACCGCTGACATCGTTGACGACAGACGCGCCGTTTTGCAGGGCGTATTCCGCCGCACGCGGAAAAAAGGTATCCACAGATAAGGGTACATGCGTACAAGCGGCGATTGGCGGCAGGAAATCCGCCAAAATCCGCATTTCGTCATCTTCGCAAAGCGGCGTATGCCCGGGTCTTGTGGACTGCGCACCGACATCGATCAGATCTGCTCCGTCGCGCTCCATATCCATCGCGTGGCGACAGGCGGCCTCCGGCGTATTCCATTTCCCACCGTCAAAAAAAGAATCGGGCGTGATGTTGAGAATGCCCATCACATATGTACGCCTGCCCAAAGGAAAAGAAAAATTGCGCCCTTGGAATGTCACGTTTCAGTTCCCCCGTAAAAGCGCCATCGCTTCCGCACGCGTTTTGGCATCCCTGCGCATGGAGCCGCGCAACGCAGAAGTTTGGGTTTTCGATCCCGCCGCGCGCGCGCCGCGCATGGTCATGCACAAATGCTCGGCTTCGATTACAACGGCGACCCCCTTAGGCCGCAGGTTTTCCTCCAAGAAGTCCGCAATCTGCGAAGTCAGCCTCTCTTGCAGCTGCGGCTTTTTCGAGAAGCTGTCCACAATGCGCGCGAGCTTGGAAAGCCCAATTACCTTGCCGTTTTCGGGGATATAGGCGATATGCGCTTTGCCCACGAACGGGAGCAAATGGTGTTCGCACATCGAATACATCGGAATGTCCCGCACAATGACCATTTCGTCATTTTCCGACTCATTGAAAATCTTCAAATGCCGCTTGGGGTCGTCCTCCAACCCCGAAAAAATCTCGGCGTACATATTGGCAACGCGTTTCGGCGTTTCCACAAGACCTTCGCGGTCGGGGTCTTCGCCGATGGCGAGCAAAATCTCCCGCACCGCATTTTCAATTCTTTGCTTATCCATGTTCCTTGTCCCGCGATACGCTCATGCAGGCTGTACCGCGCCTTTCCCTTTCCAATTTTATTTCCATTTCAGCGTAAGGTGATTTGCAGGGTTCGCATCACTTCATCCTGTACAAAAAGCACGGTCGTGTATTGCTTTGCAAGCTTTCGATCGGCTTCCAAGGGCAAATCGGAGAGCTCCTGACGATCCACCAAGGCCTCCTGCGCCGCACGGAAAGCTGCATCCGTTGCAAAGCAAACTTCAATCGTATTCTCCCCCGTTTGCATGGCTTCGCGCAGTTCTCTTGTGAGTACGCGGCGGTCGGACGCGTTGAACGAGGGAAGCAACAGACCCTCCGCTACATAATAATTCGCCGAAGTTGCAGTGCATGCATTATCCTGCGGGACGATATTCAAATGCGTCTTGGCGATTGTCTGTTCATCCAGATTAAAAAATGCGTGCGAAAAGCTGTCGATCTCCTCGGCGTCCAAATCGTCCCACGTCGCGTCCAAATAATAGTTTTCGCCGCCGACGGTCACGACGTTCCACATATGCCCCTCGGTCTTACCGTCTATATCCACGCCGACACCGGTAACCAAGTAACAAGGAATTCCGCCGCGGTTTAAGAGAAGCTGCATACTGCGTGCATACCCCTCGCATACGGCTCTGCCCAAAACCAGCGCGTCATAAGTCGTGTAGCCGATCGAATCGTCCGTATGCGCATATTGCAGGCGTTTACAGACCTCATCGTGCAAGTAAAGCTCGCGCGCATAGTCGGACATATTCTCCTCTATGCCGCCGAGTATTTCTTCCGCTTTTTGGAGCATCTGCGCACTGTGCGCGTCACAGGCTTCGGCATCCGCTGTGTACTGCGGGATGAAAAAGCATTTTTCGCCGCGCATTTCGATCCGCCCCTCATTTTTTAAGCAGAGAAGATCGGGGTTGTCGTAAGAGATCGCGCAAAAAACATCGTCAAAGCTCTCCGTATCCAAAACGGGTATTTCGATCTCTTCGGGATGGGTGCGAATAACGGACAAAATCAACGTATAGGCGATTTTCCCGTCGTCGGAGAGCGACTGATAATAACGGCGAACTGCACCGTCCGATGCATACACCATTTGCGTATCGGAAAAATCGGTCGGCTTTGTCATCTGCGCTTGTATAAAGTACAAAGCGCCAAACGAGAGTGCCAAAAGAGCGGTAAAAACCAGGAGAATTTTTTTCATCTATTCCTCCTTATCGCCTTTGGCCTGCTCTATCGAGGACAGCGCCACATTGTCCCGCAAGGCAAGATACGTGCTGACCAAGCCGTTGCTGTCCGTATTATCCACAACGGAAATATCCGTATCCGATTTGTTGAAGAGCTTATTGTAAAGCTGTTCGCGGTTGTCGTCACGAAACGCGTGCAGTGTGGCGCTGACCAGCGCGCGCGCCGCCTCGGCTTTCCCGTCTTGTGAAGCGAATTTCAGATATTTGACAAACAGATCGCCCGTAAGGCTCTGCTCCCCGCTGTCCAAAAACAGGCTATAATCCGTGCCGCGATAACGGATGGGTTCGGGAACTTGCACGGGAATATCGCCGATTTCAGCGATGATCTGCTTTAAATTGGCATCGATCACGCGGATATAGCGGTCGATTTTTACGCCGAAAGCATCAGAAACCGCCATTTTAAGCCCCGCGACCCCGCCATTTTGATAATGCGCTGAAAGCGTGGACGCGGAAGCGTCCTGATGGGACGGATTCAAACAAGAAATGAAGATTTGCTTTTTCTCCTTATCGGAGGATACCAAAGCGAGCATCGTCAAATGGTCGTCGCTGTCCGAACAGATGAGAAGCACATTACAATCCTGTATCTGCGGCTCGGCAAAAGGCTGTGTAGAGGAGGTTTGCGTCGGATCGGTCGAGTCCTCTTCTTTTTGGGTAAGGTTTCCCAAATTGAAGTCAATAGAGTGCAGAAAAATAAGCAGAGAGACCGTGCCGAACACCAAAATAAAGGCGATAAAGGACACCACAAACGCACGCGTGCGGCGCATTTTCGTCTGTCGCACGCTCGAAAAGCGCAGTTTGCTTTTTTTGCGCATCCGCACATCTTCCCCTTTCCGCATCCGATTGCATTCAGTATACCATATTATCCGTGTTATTAAAAGCCGTAATTCATAAATTAAAGAAAAAAAGCGCCTGCCGAACGACAGACGCTTGCTTTGATTTACTTTTACGCCTTAAAGCCTTTCTTTTTGAGTATGAGCGCAGGAATCAAAATAAAGATCGCAACCGCCGCCGACGCGAAGAACATCACAGAACCGGGTGCGGAAGTGACAACACCGTACTCGTTCGTATAGGTCACGGAGGATATACGGCAAACCAAATTGCCGATTACCGGGCCGACGACCATGGGGATCAGCACGAAGAAGATCATGCGAATTCCCTGGAACGCGCCGACTTTGCCCTGCGGCATGAAATCACGCACGGAAGCGTTCATGCCGATGGAGATAAGCCCCCAGCCCGCCATGGCAGGTAGCGCGCAAATCAGGAAGGTCACGGCGGTTTTGGCAAAGCCCGCGGCAAGAAGCCCCGCAAAATATAGCAGCGTGGCAAAAATGACAAATTTCTCTTTCCCGAATTTATCCATCAGCTTACCCATGGACACAAGCAGCACGACGACCAGCACCAGCACGACGACCGCAACCGCAATGATCGTGGGCGTAAGAGAAGCCATAAGGCTGTCTAAGCTGAAATTTAACACATTGCCGAGATAGATGAAGATATACGGGAAAAACACCTGAAAAGCCGTGGAAGAAATGCATACCGCCGTTAAAGCGAGGTACAGTTTTTTATTCTCCCGCACGACCGAGGGACGGAAACCGTAAATCAAGTCCTGCCAATAGGAATCACTGGGTTGTGCTTGAATCGTACCGTCCTTTAAGGTAAACATACCGATGATGCCGCAAAGTGCGACGACCGCGCCAAGGACGATGAAGAACAGATGATAGCCGATGCTGCCGACCGCACCTGCAAGACCCATGACCGCTACGGAGGCTACGATCGGCAAAAACGAAAGAATGCTCTCGACTGTGGCGCGGTTTTTGGTAGAAGTAACGTCGGTCACCCATGCGTTAAACGCTGCGTCATTGCCCGCAGAACCCATAAAGGTCATCACGCAGTCCATGGTGATCACGATGCAAACCGTTGCCGTCAGGATTTTTGTTTCATCCGAAAGGCCGAACAAAGCGGCGGTGTTCTCACGCGAAATTGCGCCGAAGGAGGCAGTCACGATCCCCCACAATATGTAGAATATGCAAATGAAGCGCTTGCGCTTTCCGGCTTTGTCGCTCCAAGTGCCGATCAAAAAGGTCGTAATCACCGCCGTCGCCGCGCTGAACGCCACCATGGCGCTGATCGCGCTCATCACGTCAATAGAGCCGTTTACAGCGGACTGCGACGCGCCCGAGTAAATGGAATTGTACAGGAAGGTGTTGAAGAACATATTTTCTACGCTCCAGGCCACCTGTCCCATTAAGCCGAAAATCAGAATGTTAAACCAAATTCGGCCACCGAGTTTTGCTTTTTGCTCAGCCATATGCTACCTCCATTTTTTGTCAGTCTTAACAAAATAAACTATAACATATTGACCGTCAAAAAGCAATATGCACAATCAAAAAATTAGGAAACGGTAACAATCGACGATTATTGCCGTTTCCTTTTTCGATTGACTTGCGGTATTCTGCCAAATTTGCTTACAATACCTTCGATAAAAACTCCTGCAGACGCGGATGCTGCGGATTTTCAAAAATCTCCTGGGGTGTGCCCTGCTCCAAAATAATGCCCTCATCCATAAACAGAACCCTGTCGGCGACCTCACGGGCAAAGCCCATTTCGTGTGTGACGATGACCATGGTCATGCCGCTTTTTGCAAGATCGCGGATCACCTCCAAAACCTCGCCGACCATTTCGGGGTCAAGCGCGGAGGTCGGTTCGTCAAACAGCATCACATCGGGATGCATGGCAAGTGAACGGACGATCGCTACGCGCTGCTTCTGTCCGCCGGAAAGCTGCGACGGATACGCGTCCGCCTTGTCGGCAAGGCCGATGCGCTCCAAAAGCGACAGGGCGTTTTCCTTCGCCCGCGCTTTGATCTGCGCGTTGGTAAGAATTTCCACGTCCGCCGACTTGTTTTGCTTCTGCTGTCTGCGCAGCTTTTTCATATGCTTTTTCTGCGTCACAACGGGCGCGAGCATGATATTTTCCAGCACCGTCTTATTATTGAACAGGTTAAAATGCTGAAAGACCATGCCGATTTTCTCGCGCTGCTCGTTGATATCGACGTGCATATCCGCAAGATTGACGCCATGATACAAAATCTGCCCGGAGGTAGGGTCTTCCATGCAGTTGAGACACCGCAGCATAGTGCTTTTTCCGGAGCCGGACGGACCGATCACAACGACTTTTTCTCCCTGCTCGATGGTAAGGTCAATGCCCTTGAGAACTTGCAGGTCACCAAAGCTTTTGGTCAGATTAACGACCTCGATCACTTTTCCTCAGACTCCTTTCCATCCACTTCACCAGCAGGCTGATGATCAGTACCATCAGAATGTACAAAATCGCCATCACAAGGTACGGCACCATAAATTCATAGCTGTTGCTGCCGATATAGTTAAAAGCTACATATAAATCCGTCGCGCCGACAAAGCTGACCACCGAAGTCTCCTTGATCAGGGCGATAAATTCATTGCCGAGCGTCGGCAGAATATTCTTGATCGCCTGCGGAATGACGATGCGCAGCATGGTGTTGGCATAGCTCAAGCCGACCGAACGGCCGCCCTCCATTTGCCCCGGATCGACCGATTGAATGCCGCTGCGCATGATCTCGGATATGTAAGCGGCGCTGTTAAGGCCAAACACGACGACAGACACGGCGACAGAGGTCATTTTGACCCCAATAAGTGGCAGGAGCACATAGTAAAAGACAAGCAGCTGCACCACCATAGGCGTGCCGCGAAACAGCTCCACATAAAAGCTGCAAAAGCCGTTTAGCACGCGCGGCAGACGCTTATACTTTGGCAATACGCGCACGGTCGCGATCAGCGTACCGATCGCAAGGCCGATCACAAGACCCAAAACGGCAATCAGAAGCGTATTTTTTAAGCCTTCGAGCACCCGTACATACCCGCCGGCGTTGATAAACACTTCTAAAAAGCGTTCTACCTTACGACTGAAATTCCCCATAACATAGTTCACGCGATACAGGGTATGCTGTGTACACCGCCAAGCAGCGGCATATCAAAACCCGTACCGTCCCTTTCATCCAAATTTTTACGCTTTATAAGTAAGCCGATAAAAAGAATGCCCCACAAGGCATGTGGAGCATCCCTCTTGGTTTTAAGCCCGAATTCAGTTGACTTCGTTGAGCGCTTTGGTGATGCAATCAGCGGGGGCGGCGTCGATAATGACATACTGGATATTTCCGTTGATAATATCCTGTACGGCCATAGAACCGTTTTTGTAGCCGGTGCATTTCGTCGGCAGACCCGGGAAATCCATGTCCTTATCGCCCTCGACATAGAACTGACCCGTTGTACCGTTCTGTACGCCGATGGTCACAGTCTCATCCATCTTATTGAGGATGGCTACTACGCTGTCCGCATCCTTACAATCGTCAAACGTGGTGTCGTCGCCCTTCACGATCAAGCGCTGTGACGCGGTATAGTAGGAATCGGAGAAGTTCACATATTCCTTCCTCTTTTCTTGGACGGTAAGACCCGCCATGGCGATGTCGCACTTATGTTGACCGACCGAAAGGCAGACCGCGTCAAAATCCATGTTCTGAATGACCAATTCCTTGCCGAGTTCTTTGGCAAGCAAAGAAGCAATTTCGATATCGATGCCGCTGTAGCCGTCGCCGTTGGTGTACTCAAACGGCTCAAACGCCGCGTTCGTAGCGACCACCAGCTGATCCTTGGAAGCGTCAAGCGCCGCTGACTGGATTACCTCGGGCGTGCCGTCGGAAAAGTACTTGTCACAAAGCGTATCAAGCGTGCCGTCGCTTTTGATTTTAGCAATGAAGGCATTGACATTCTCCAAAAGCTCGGGCTGATCTTTATCCACACCGAACGCATACAACTCATTGGTCAGATCGATGTTGATCACTTTCACGGCGGCGGTTTTTGCGCCGCACGCGGAGAAAATACCGACGATCAAGACCAAGGCCAGGAACAGTGCCAAAACTTTTGCTGATTTTTTCATGCAGAATGCCCCTTTTATAAAAATTTAAAACACCGAAATCAAAGACATCGGGATGTTTTCTACCGTTATTATACTGGAAAATGTATTTTTTTGCAAGCAAATTGTATGTTTATTCATTGCCGCTTGGCTTTTTAGCGAAAACCACCAATTTGCTTAGAATATAATTGGCAATTATAACCAGTAGCTGTCCAATCGTTTTTGCAACCAATTCGCCTACAGGCAAGGATTTCCATTGAAATGCGTCAAAATGCAGAATATCCAGCAGGAGCTTGAGCGTCAACCATTCGAGCGCCAAAGAAGAGAGCCTGGCCGCTATGAATTTGAGAAATTCCGATAAAACAGCTTTCGCGCCGTGACTTTTGCTTGCAAAGACCCATTTTCGGTTGGTGAAATACGCAAACAGCACCGCACCCACCCATGCAATGACCGTGGCGGCGGACCAGCCGATTTTAAACCCGCTTGTGCAGGAAAAGTAAAGGATATAATTGACGAGCGTGGTCAGAGCGCCAAACACCACATACAAAATCAATTCTTTGTGCTTTTTAAAAAGCGCTTTGATCCTCTGCAAACTTGAACATCCTTCCGAAGAAATTGGCGTCGAGCTTTCGCCCGCGCTTTGGAAAGGCACAGTCTTATCTTTTGCGAAATCGGATTCAGATAAACGGAATCTGTTTTTGCTCCGTCAGAAGTACGACCGCGTGCGCCGCGATCCCCTCTTTGCGCCCGGTAAAGCCAAGCCCCTCCTCCGTCGTCGCCTTTACGCTGACTGCATCGACGGGTACGCGGCAGGCGGCGGCGATATTTTTGCGCATTTCGTCTATATAGGGGGACAATTTCGGGGCTTGTGCCAAAACGGTCGCGTCAATATTGCCGACGGCATACGCCTTTTTGTCTAAGAGCCGCACGACCTCTTTGAGCAATTGCAAACTGTCCGCGCCCGCAAAGCGTTCATCCGTATCGGGGAAATGCTTCCCGATGTCGCCGAGTGCGGCAGCGCCCAAAAGCGCATCGCTTACCGCGTGCAGAAGCACATCCGCGTCGGAGTGACCAAGAAGTCCTACGCCGCCGTTTTCGATCTCCACGCCGCCCAAGATAAGTTTTCTGCCTGCTTGCAGACGGTGTACATCATAGCCATGCCCGATACGCAGCATTACGCATCTCTCCCCTCCAAAATCCCGTGCGCCAAGGCAATGTCCTCGGGCGTTGTGATTTTGATATTCTCGTAACTGCCCGCAACAATATATACGGGGATTCCCGCCGCCTCCATTAAACGGCAGTCGTCGGTGAACATCGCGCTGTTGGGTACGGTTTTTGCCGCACGCAAATACACTTCACGCGCAAACACCTGCGGCGTATGCACCGCCCAAAGCGTATCGCGATCGGGCGTTTGCAGAATTTGACCGTCCGCACCGACCACTTTCACGGTATCCTTTACGCGAACACCCGTTGAAGCCGCGCCGGTGCGAAACGCACACTGCACCGTATCGGCAATGATTTCCCGGGACACGAGCGGTCGCGCGCCGTCGTGTATGGCAAAAAACGCCGTGTTCGGCGAACTGCGGCGAATGGCGGCAAACACGCTTTCCTGCCGCGTTTCACCGCCGCGCACGATCTCACTGACCTTGGGGATCTCATAGTCCTTCACCATGGAAAGCATATTCGGAATGTCCGTTTCGCGTGCGGCGATCACGATCTCGTCGACCAAGGGACTCTCCGCAAACGCAGTCAGCGTGCGAACGAGAACGGGTACGCCGTCAAGCATCAAAAACTGCTTATTTACGCCGCCCATGCGCGTGGAATTGCCTGCGGCGACGATCACAGCCGTCACAAAAGGCCGTGCGGAATCTTGCGCCGCGTTTTGCGGCGGCCTGCGTTTCGTATGCATACCGAGACCCCCTTTTTACCTTTACAAGCCGCTTGTTTTCAGTTTTTCGCCAAGAGGCGCTCAACTGTGGCGAGCTTCACGCAAAGACACAGAACCTCCGAGGCTTTTTGCAGATCGGCAACGCTCGGATAGGTCGGTGCAATGCGGATGTTTCTGTCCTGCGGGTCAACGCCGTAAGGGTAGGTCGCGCCGACGGACGTCAGCACGACGCCAAGCGCTTTACAAAGTTCACCCACACGCGCCGCGCTGCACGCCGAAGTGTTCAGACTGATAAAATAGCCGCCGTTCGGTTTGGTCCAGGTTGCAAGTTCCCCTTCGTGCAGTTCCCGCTCCAGCGTATCCAGAACGACACGGAATTTCGGCGCGATAATGGCCGCGTGCTTTTGCATATGCGCGCGCACGCCCTCGGCATTGCGAAAATACTTGACGTGCCGCAGCTGGTTGAGCTTATCGTAACTGATGGTCTGCATAGAAAGGCGCGCTTTGATCGCACGGATATTCGCGTCTGACGCGGCAATGGCCGAAACGCCCGCGCCGGGGAAGCTGATTTTGGAAGTCGAGGTGAATTCGACAAAATGATCCTCTGTGCCGAATGCCTTGCACGCTTCAAAAATATTGAGAAGGCGGTCGGGTCTGCTGCTTAAATCGTGTACGACGTAGGCATTGTCCCAAATCACGCGGAAATCCTTCGCGGCGGGCTGCAAAGCCGCCAGTGCGCGCACGGTCTCGTCGGAATATGTAATGCCGTCGGGATTGGAATACTTTGGTACACAGAACATCCCTTTGACGTGTTCATCCTTGACCAGTTCCCGAATTTTTTCCACATCGGGGCCGTTTTCGGTCATTTCCACATTGACCATTTCGATGCCAAAGTACTCGCAAATGGAAAAATGACGGTCATAGCCCGGCACATTGCAAATAAAGCGGATTTTCCCCTGCTCACTCCAAGGCGCGCTGCCCGCGCCGTGCGTCATGCACTGGGAAATGTAGTCAAACATCAAATTGAGGCTGGAGCTGCCGCCGATGATGACATTTTGGGGACTTACCTCCAAAAGCTCGGCAAACAGCGCCTTGCATTCCGGCAAACCGTCCAACACGCCGTAATTGCGGCAATCCAACCCGTTTTCGGCCTTGCAGTCGCAAACGCCGATCACTTCTTTGAGCATATCCATGGACAGATCCAACTGATCGCCGCCCGGCTTTCCGCGGGACATATCCAGCTGCAAATGCAGCTTTTTGAACGCATCGAAATCGGCGTCCAAACGCTTTTTACATGCGGTTAATTCATCTTTCGACATTTGTGCGTATACCATGTTTTGCCTCCGTATGCATTCATGCTGTTATTGTAGTACATTTTACCGTGTTTTGCAATATCGGATTTTCATTCCTGCAAAACGCGGACAAACTGTACCTTTCACGCGGCAGTTGATTTTATGGGAAATTTCTGTTAAAATACAAACCGTTGATCTAACATTTTGCGGAAAGGAATGGAAACGGGCAAAACGGCTGTGCAGTCGCTTTTCGTCCCGCTCCTCGGTACAAAATATGCTGTTGCAATTACAACCCGCTTTTAAGGATTATCTTTGGGGCGGCCAACGCTTAAAAACGGATTTCGGATTTGATACGCTGCTCGACGTCGTGGCGGAGGGTTGGATGCTCTCCTGCCACAAGGACGGAGAAAATATCGTTTTGAACGGTGCGTTTCAGGGCAAAACGCTCTCCGAGGTCATAGAGAGCGCGGGAAAATCCATACTCGGCGTTCGCGGCGCGTCATTTGACTTTTTCCCCATTTTGATCAAGCTGATCGACGCAAAACAAAACCTGTCCGTACAGGTGCATCCGAACGACGACTACGCTATGCGCGTCGAGGGGGAATACGGCAAGACGGAATGCTGGTATATACTGGACTGCGATGAGGGTGCGGAGCTGATTTACGGCTTTAAAAAACCGATCTCCAAAGAGGAATTTCGCGCGCGCATCCGGGATAACACTTTTTTAGAGGTCGTCAACCGCGTCAAGGTACATAAAGGGGATTTCTTTTTCATAGAGGCCGGCACGCTGCACGCCATCGGCGGCGGGATACTGCTTGCGGAGATCCAGCAAAATTCCAACACGACCTACCGTGTATACGATTACGGGCGGCTCGGCGCGGATGGCAAGCCGCGTCCTCTGCACACCGAAAAGGCCATTGACGTGACGAATTGCACACCGCCCACAAGACCGAAGCGCCCCGAGGGTGAACGCGTTCAAAAGGACGGCTGGAGCACGCAAAAGCTGACTGCCTGCGATTTGTTTTCTGTGACGTCGATTGCGGTCGAAAGCGTCTATGTGGGCGTGGCGGATGCAGATTCATTCGTTTCGATTTTGGTAACGGACGGCAGCGGTACGATCACCTGCGGTGACGAATGCTTGCCCGCCAAAAAGGGCGACAGCTTTTTCCTGTCCGCAAACAGCGGCGCATTTTCCGTAGAGGGCGCTTTGGAACTGATTGAAACGCGCGTATAATTTGACTTGACGGATAAGGAGAAAGCCGCATGCATCGCACCTATAAAGGCACTGTCGTCGCTTGCTATATCGGGTATTTTGTGCAGGCGATCATCAACAATCTTTCCCCCATTCTATTCATTGTTTACCGCGCGCGTCTCGGCGTTTCGTTACAGGCCGTCAACAGCCTGATTTTGATCAATTTTTTGTCCCAGACCGCCGTGGATGCGCTGTCCGTGAAAATCGTAGATCGAATCGGGTATAAAAAAATTCTTCTCGCTTCCCATATCTGCGCATGCCTGGGGCTTGTGCTTTTAGGGGTACTGCCGCAAAGCGGATGCCCGCCTTTCTTCGCTTTGGCGCTCTCGACCGTGGTTTCCGCGCTTGGCAGCGGGATGATCGAGGTCACCATCAGCCCTTTGGTCGATGCGATTCCGAGCGACCGAAAAGAGGCCGGCATGAGTTTGCTCCACTCCTTTTATTGCTGGGGACAAACCGCCGTCGTCGCGCTTTCCACGCTGTTTTTGCGCGTCGCCGGCGAATCAAATTGGTTCATTCTGCCGCTGATTTGGGCGCTTGTGCCGCTCTTCAACACGCTGAATTTCTCCACGCTCCCCTTTCCGACCACCTTACGCGAGGAGGAAAAAATCCCCTTAAAAAAGCTGCTGTCCTCTAAGGGCTTTTTGATCGCCATGCTGTTGATGCTCTGCGCAGGCGCGTCGGAGCTTGCCATGTCGCAATGGTCGTCTTATTTTGCCGAAACGGGATTGGGCGTGGAAAAGTATGTGGGTGATTTGTTAGGACCGTGTTTGTTCGCCGTATTTATGGGCGCGGGTCGGTTGCTGTACGGCATTTTCGGAGAAAAACTGCCTTTGAAAAAAGCCCTGTATTTCTGTGCGGCGCTCTGCTTCGCCTGCTATTTGACCGCCTCGCTCTCCAAGAATCCGTTGCTTACGCTGTTTGCCTGCGCGTTGACAGGTTTCTCGATATCGCTTTTCTGGCCGGGTACGCTCAGCTTGACCGCGCGCCTTTACCCGAACGGCGGCGCGGCGATGTTCGGCGTGCTTGCAATTTTGGGCGACGTCGGCTGCACCGTGGGGCCGTGTATGATCGGCCTTGTCACTTCCGCCGCACAAACGGCGCAGCCCTCGCTTTCGGACGGCGCCGCACTGAAGCATAGTCTCGGCTTCGGCACGCTGTTCCCCATCTTGATCGTGATCGGTCTGCTCATTTTACCGAATCTGCAAAAAAAGCAAAAAGACGGTTGACATACCGTATAGATCGGCATATAATGAGGATACAAATGAATAGCTGTCTTCAAGGCGGGGTGCAAGTCCCCACCGGTGGTGATAGTCCACAAGCGTTTTGCTGATCGGGTGCGATTCCCGAACCGACGGTACAGTCCGGATGAAAGAAGATGTATGAAAATTTACACCTGCGCCTCGCAAGATTTTTTCTTGCGAGGTTTTTTGTTAAGAAAGGCCATATGTCCCATCAGCTTTAGACAGCCGCATTTGCAATCTGCTTTGAAAGGCTTGATTCTAATGAAAAACAATTCCGCAAACAAGATCCGTAAGCTGACCGTAACGGCCATTCTCGGCGCGGTCGCCACCGTGCTGATGTATTTGGAGTTCAGCATTCCGATCGTTCCCTCTTTTATTAAAATGGATCTGTCTGACTTTCCCGCGCTGATCGCCTCTTATGCGTTTGGGCCGTTAAGCGGCGTAGGCGTTTGCCTGATCAAAAATCTCATCAAGCTATTGGGAACTTACTCGGGCGGCGTCGGGGAGCTTGCAAATTTCCTGTTCGGATGCGCGCTGGTGATCCCCGCCGGGCTTATCTACAAACTTATGAAATCGCGTGGCGGCGCTTTGCTCGGCGCGGTAGTCGGAACGGTTACCATGGCGCTTTTCAGTTTGCCCATCAATTATTACATCGTTTATCCCGTATACGCAGAATTGCTGTTGCCCATGGATGAGATCTTAGCCGCGTATCAGGCGATTTTGCCGCGTGTGACCACGCTTTGGCAGGCGCTGTTGATTTTCAACGTACCCTTCACCTTTGCCAAGGGTGCGCTCTGCACCATCGTTACGCTGATCGTTTATAAACCGCTTTCCCCCATTTTGAAAGGCAAATACCGCGCATAACATGGTTGACAAAAGTACGGCGGCGGTATATAATCAGCATGAAAACTGCATACTTTCCTTATAAAGAGTGACGGAGGGACAGGCCCTGTGAAGTCCGGCAACCTGCAAGATCTGCAAGGTGCCAATTCCCACAGCGTAACCGCTGAAAGATAAGGTGAAATAAAGCACCTTCGCGTCCGGCGTCCGGTGCTTTTTTTATGGAAAGCGTATATCCATTGCAATAAGGAGCTAAAAAAATATGGCAAGACATCTTTTTACATCCGAGTCTGTTACAGAGGGGCATCCCGATAAAGTCTGCGACGGCATTTCCGACGCCGTGCTGGACGCCATTCTCGCGCAAGATCCGAACGCCCGTGTGGCCTGCGAGACCACCTGCATCACCGACCGCATTATGGTCATGGGCGAAATTTCCACCGATGCAAAAGTGGATATTGAACAAATCGCGCGTGACGTGGTTTGCGAGATCGGCTATGATAGCGACGAAACCGGCTTTAACGGCCATACCTGCCAAGTCACCGTCGCGATCGACAGGCAATCCCCCGACATTGCCATGGGCGTCGACGCTTCTTACGAGCTCAAAGCGGGACAAAAGGACAACTATAATCTGCACGGCGCGGGCGATCAAGGCATGATGTTCGGCTATGCCTGCAACGAAACCGAGGAATTGATGCCTCTGCCCATATCCCTCGCGCACAAGCTCGCTCGGCAACTGACCGCCGTTCGGAAAAACGGAACGCTCCCGTATCTTCGTCCCGACGGCAAAACGCAGGTCACCGTGGAATATGATGAAGATAACCGTCCTGTGCGAATCGATACGATCGTTATATCAGCGCAGCACAGCGCGGATGTTCCCCTGGAGCGCATTCGCACGGATATTT
Source organism: uncultured Clostridia bacterium (assembly GCA_947628665.1). GTDB lineage: Bacteria > Bacillota > Clostridia > Oscillospirales > Acutalibacteraceae > Fimenecus. The sequence goes on along the minus strand of CANRAU010000002.1, from coordinate 91,371 downwards.
TGAAGTTTGTCATTAAGCCCGTTGTCCCCGAAACACTTTTTGACGACGATACCATCATTTATATCAACCCGACAGGGCGCTTTGTTACAGGCGGCCCTGCGGGTGACAGCGGCCTTACGGGCAGAAAGATCATTGTAGATACATACGGCGGCATCGGCCGTCACGGCGGCGGTTGCTTCTCAGGGAAAGACCCGACCAAAGTAGATCGTTCGGCCGCTTATGCGGCGAGATATGTCGCCAAAAACATTGTGGCCGCAGGTCTTGCCGAGAAATGCGAGATCCAGTTGGCTTATGCCATCGGCGTGGCGAACCCGGTATCGGTCATGGTCGATACGTTCGGCACGGGCGTGCTTGCCGACGATGTTTTGGGCGAGATCGTCGGAGAAGTGTTCGATCTGCGTCCCGCGGCGATCATCGATTATCTCGACCTGCGCAAGCCGATATACCGTCCCCTTTCCGCCTACGGCCATATGGGCAGAACCGATTTGGACGTCCGCTGGGAAAAAACGGATCGTGCAGAGCTTCTCAAAAAGGCGGCAGGCATTCAATAAAATTTCCGTTTTTTGGAAACAGCGGCAAATTCTGTAGGCAAAGCAGTGTATAAAAGCATGGTTTTCGCTCATACTATCATCAAGCATTGTGATAAGGAGTTGAAAACTATGCTGGATAGAATCGCTTTAATTCTCGTCATTATCGGCGGCCTCAACTGGGGTTCAATCGGCCTTTTCAAATTTGATATCGTCGGTTGGATTTTCGGCGGGCAAGGTGCTGTGATCAGCAGAATCATCTATACGCTTGTCGCGATTGCGGCCGTTTGGTGTATTTCTCTGTTGTTCCGCGAAAGTGAAGTCCTGTCAACTGCGAACGACGAGTGATTCCATATGCGGCTGCAGTCCTTACAAGGACAAGTCTAAAAACGATTCGAATCAATTTTTAAAAAATAGAGCGTTCCCCTTTCGGGGACGCTCTATTTTTCGGTCTGTGGGTTTTTCGGTGTGACGTACAGCGTGTTATACACATGATAAATGACCTTGCCGGGCTTCGCGCCCACGGGCTTTTTGATATTTTTCACAAGCGTGTAATCCACCGGCACTTTTTTGGCGTCTTTTGCACTGCTGAAATAGGCGGCGATGGCGGCGGCCTCTTCAATGGCGCGATCCGTGATCTCGCGGTTATCCGATACCAAAATCGTGTGCGAACCCGCAAAATTCTGCGTGTGCAGCCACATATCGTAATTTTTGGCGATTTTCAGCGTCAGCTTATCATTCTGCACATTGTTGCGCCCGACCAGCACCGTAAAGCCCTCCGACGTTTCAAAGCGGTAGGGCGGCGCAGGCTTTGGCAGCCGCAGTTTGCCGCCTTTTTTGCGTTTCAAATAGCCGCCGTCGATCAGCTCCTGCCGAATCAGCGCAAGCTCGCTTTCCGTTTCGGCACGGGAGAGAGCATCCAGCACCGTATCGAAATAAACAAGCTCCTGCTCCCCCTCTTCTAAAAACCGCAGCAGCATTTTTTCCGCCGTGACGGCTTTCTTATAGGCTTTATAGTATTTCTGCGCGTTCTGCACGGGGGTCAGCGCGGGATTCACCGAAATGCGCTCCGGCGCGTAATCCGCATAATAATTCGGAATTTCATAAAAGGACGCGCCTTTTTCCAAATTGTACAAATTCGCGTTGATAAGCTCCGCGCACACACGCAAATGCTCTTTGTCGGCGCATTCCTGAAGCTGTGCGCGCTGGTTGTTGAGCTTGCGCGCGGTGCGCTCGCTTAACGTATGCACGGTCTTATATAGATCGCCCGCCTTGCGTCTAGCGCGAAGCGCACGGTCGCGCTCTTCGTAAAATGCGTCCAAAAGCGCACAGAAGGACGGGTACTCAATTTTTTTGCAGAACGCGCCGTATTGCGCAATATCCAAAAAAGAAAAATCGAAAGGCTTTTCTTCCGCGTCACACACGACGCAATGTGCACGCGGTTCTGTAAGGACGGTGTCCCGCAGCATTTGCAGGACGCGCAGGATCGCGGGTTTCCCCACCTGCCCGACCGTACATGCCGTGTCCCCTGCTGCGCGAAAGCTCAGTTCGCGGCTGACGATGGGCGATATGCCCTCGATCGTTTTCATAAACGCCGTGGAAAGCAGTTGTTCGGGCTGTTGCGAAATCCGTTCGGCGGCTTCTTCTGCGGCATTTTCGCTTGTCAAATCGACTTTGTTTTGGCGCGGCGGCAGGACGTACGTACCGCCCGGCAGTACCTCTCGATACGAGGATTTGGTTTCATCCACACGCTTGACCGCGTCTAAAATTTTCCCGTCACGCAAGAGAATTATATTGCTGTGCTGTCCGGTAATCTCCATACATAAAGTCAACTGCACGGGGTCGCCGATCTCACTGGCCGCGTCAAAATCCAAAAACAGGATTCTGTCTAAGCCCGCCTGACGAATTCCGCGCAAAACCGCGCCGGTCAGGTGCTTGCGATACAACATACAAAGCATGGGCGGATTTTGTGGGTTTTCGGTTTGCAGATTGGTAAGGTGAATACGCGTGGATGCGGACTCCGCCGAAAGCATCAGGCGAAAAACGCCGCTGCGCGTGCGCAGCAGCAAAACAATCTCCGCTTTCCCCGGCTGGTGGACTTTTTCCACCCGCGCGCCGAGTATGGCCGTTTCCAATTCTTTTTTAATAAAATGCAGGGTGATACCGTCCAGTGCCATAGTACAGTTCCTTTTTTGCTTAAATGTGCCGTATGGGCGAACGCTGTTCGGAAAGCACGCATTCCGCCTGCGGGAAAGCCGCCTGTACCCGAGAAAGCAACGCGCGCACGGCGGGGATCTCCGTCTCGAAATGCCCCGCGCAGATTACGGAAATGCCGCGTTCCGACGCATCTAACAGTTCGTGGTGCTTGGCTTCGCCCGTAATCAATAAATCGGCGCCCTGTTCGGCGGCAGGGTTTATAAAATCCGCACCTGCGCCGCCGCAAACCGCCACGCAGGTCACGTTCTTTTCAGGCAATACAAGAGAAACGGATGCGCAGAGCTTTTCTTGGACTGTCTTTGCAAAATCCAAAGCGGGTTGCGGTTCGATCTCGCCCAAACGAAACTGCCCGCAAACAGACGGACGGATATTGTGAAGCCCCAGAATCTCTGCCAGCACGTCATTGACGCCGCCGGGGGTGCAATCATAGGAAGTGTGCGCCGAGATCACCGCAATTTGATGCTTCGCGGCAAGATAGGCGGGGTCGTCGCCCGTCAACTGTTTTCGCGGCGTAAACAAAAACGGATGATGCGTTACAATCAAATCGATATTTTTGTCTGCCGCTTCCCGCACGAGTGCGGCGCTCGCGTCGAGCGCAAAAAGAATTCTGCGCACTTCTTTTTGCGGTTCGCCGACCTGAAAGCCGCTGTTGTCCCAAGCCGCTTGCTCCGCAAACGGTGCGAAAGAATCTATGTATGCAAAAATCTCAGCAGCTTTCATTTTGTATCTCCTTGATGAGCGCCGACAGCCGTGCGCTCTCTATCGCTTCTACTCCCCGCAAGGCGTCCGCCTTTTTTTGAAGCCTTGCAAGGATTTTTTGAAGCAGCATACGGTCAGTCTGCGCTTCACTTTTCGCTAAAAGCCCAGCATAACAGAACCATTCGGGAAAATCGCATACCTCTCCGCTGTACTTTGCGCGGATCACCAGATAGAGCCGTTTCCCCTCCTCCGCCGCAGCTTCGGAAACGATGGTAAACCCGAATTTGCCCAAAGCGCGTCGAACGTCCTCAAAATGCGTCATCGGCTGTAAAACCAAATCAGTCTGCGGCGTACAAAGCCACGGCGTGCTGCTGAGCATATCGGCGATCAGTTCGCCGCCCATACCCGCAAATACAAAGGTCTGCACGCCGTCACGCGGAGAAAATTCCGTAAGCCCGTCCGAGAGCCGCAATGCAATTTTGTCCTGCAGTCCGTATCGGCCTATCGTTTTTTGCGCGTTTTGAAGCGGAAGCGGATGAATATCCGAAGCAATCGCGCGTTTTACGACCCCTTGTAAAATAAGCCATGCGGGCAAATACGCGTGATCCGTGCCGATGTCCGCCATGCAATCGCACGGTTCGACAAAATCCGCAACCTGCTTTAGACGATTCGTAAGTTTCAGCATAGCAAAAGAAATAATGGGGATGTGACAAAAGCAACGCCACATCCCCCGCCCTAAAATTTTATTTGTTTTTCAGAAATTCATTGATCTTATCAACCAGATCGTCCGCATCTACGCCGTGTACCGCGCAGGCTTCCGCAATGCTCTCTCCACGAGACGCCGGACAGCCAAGGCAATGCATACCCATTTCCAAAAAGAACGGCACGGTTTCTCTGTCGGCGTCCAGCACGTCGCCGATGGTCATGTCTTTTGTGACTTCCTTTAACATAGTTATCCTCCTTAGGCTTTTTGGACGGCCAGCTTTACGCTGCCGTCGGCTATATCCACCTGTTTTTCCAAATCTGCGGTAAGCGTCTCGTTAAACAATACGGCTTCTGCGAGAAGCTCCGCTTCCATATAGGACTGCTTTTCATGAAGCGCGGTCAAAATCTCCGCATTCTCCGTGGAAACGGCCAAACGCACGCGCTGCTCGACCTCATATCCCGCCTCTTTGCGAAGCAGCTGGCACTGGCGAATAACATCGCGCACAATGCCTTCGCGGATCAAATCGTCGCTGAGCGTCGTATGAATGGCAACGACCACATCGCCGTCTGTGAGCTTTGCGGAGACGATTCCTTCGCGTGTCTTGGAGGATACCGTGAAGATTGAGCTGTCATAGGCTTCCTCCCAACCGGGGACAGAGACTGCGCCGCCCGCTTCAACTGCCTTTACGGCCTTTGCCATATCCTCCGCCGAAAGGGTTTCGAGCGTCTGCTTCATTTTGTTGACATTCTGCTTGAGGACAGCGCCCGCTACACGGAAGTTGACCGTCAGGTATTTATCCTCCAGCGCGTCAACGGAATCCAAATATTCTATGGATTTGATGTTGAGCTCGTCAAGAATATTCTTTTCAAAGGTGCGGATTTTATCCGCCTTTTCCTTGTCACTGCACACGTACATAGCCGCCAAGGGCTGGCGAACCTTCAGCTGCTGCTCGTTGCGCAGGCGCATGGCCACGGCAATCGTCTCGCGGACAAGCGCCGTCTGTTCGAGAATGCCGTCATCTTCAAATCCTTCGATAGGCGTCGGCCAATCGCTCAGGTGTACGGAGATCGCAGAGGAAGGCAGCACCTTGCGTGTGCAGTTCTGCCAAATGTACTCTGTCATAAACGGAATTACGGGCGCCATGACCTGCGTTGCGGTATTGAGCGCGTAAAACAGCACCCAATACGCGAGCATTTTATCCTGCTCGTCGTCGGCTTTCCAGAAACGGCGGCGGTTGGTACGGATATACCAGTTGGAAATATCGTCTACAAAGCTCTCAAAATCGCGAATCAGCAAATAGACCTTGTAATCGTCATAGCAAGCCTTGGCGCGCTGTAAAAATGCGTTGGTGCGCACGGCCAGCCATCGATCAGTGGGCGACATTGCGGATTTGTCGAGCGTATAGCCCTCAAAATTCGGCTTATCGATTTTGGCATAGGTATCAAAGAATGTGAAAATATTCCAATACGAAAGCAGCTTGCGCCGCGCCTCATCGCCGAGATTATAGCCGAAACGCACATCGTTCGATACGGGCGCGCCCGCATAGAGATACCGAATGGTGTCCGCGCCGATTTTCTCCGCCGCCTCGTCGAATTGGATCATAAAGCCCGTTTTGGAGAATTTCGTTCCGTCCTCCGCCACAACGGCGCTGTTGGTCAGCACCCTTTGGTACGGCGCTTTATCTTCCAATACCACGCTCATAAAGAGCATCGAATAGAACCACAAACGCACTTGCTCGTGCATTTCGGTGACCCATTCGGCGGGGTAATTCTTCTTCCATTCTTCTTTGTCGCGGAAAAAGCCCAGTGTGGAGAACGGCACGATACCCGCATCCAGCCAAACGTCGCCGATTTCGGAAATACGGGAAACAGGCTTGCCGCAATGCGGGCAGCGGATCTGCACCGTGTCTACCCACGGTCTGTGCAGTTCGGGCAGCGCATCGACTTTTTCGGGATCGACCGCCAAATCGCGCAGCTCCTGCCGCGAGCCAACCACCGTAACGTGTCCGCATTCACAGGGATAAAACGGCAACGGCATACCGTAATAGCGTTTTCTCGAAATATTCCAGTCGCCCATATTGGCGAGCCAGTCATGCATACGTTTGCCGTTGGAAGCGGGTTCCCATTGTACGGAATCCGCAGCCGCCATCAAGCGCGGCTTCAATTCCTCGGTACGGATATACCATGCGGGTACTAAACGGAAAACGACTTCGGATTTGCAGCGCCAGCAAACGGGATAGCTGTGTTCATGGGGTTCGATTTTATAGAGCTTGTTGTCCGCATCCAAATGTGCGAACACCTCATCTGCTATGGTGTGGCTGTCTTTCCCGGTCATCCAGTCAAAGCCTTCCAGGTAAATACCCATGTCGTCTATGGGCATAACCTTCGCAAGCCCCAAACGCTCGCCAAGTTCAAAGTCCTCAATACCGCAGCCGGGCGCGATGTGTACCACGCCCGTACCTTCATCCGCGGCCACGTCCTCCCACGGAACGATCACATGGTCGATGCCCGCCTGTGCGGGAAGATTCGGGAAGCAGGTCTCGTAATGCAGCCCCACAAGCTCCTCGCCCTTGAAGCCGCGCAGGACTTCCACCTTATCGTCACCCAAATGGGAGATCGCATTTTTGGCCAAAATCAGAGTCTGTTCGTCGCTCTTGACCTTAACCTCCACATAATCGATGTCGGGGTTGACCGCCAACGCCACATTGGAGGAAAGTGTCCACGGGGTCGTCGTCCAAACCAGCATTTTGCTGTTTAATTCCGCAATGGGCAGCTTGAAGAAAACGGAATTGTGCGTCATCAGCTTGTAAGAGCCGGTCATTTCATGCTCGGAAAGCGACGTGCCGCAGCGCGGACACCAGGGCATGGGCTTGTATTCGCGCTGAATCCAGCCGTTTTCATCGCATTTTTTTAAGAAATACCAAATGCCGCCGATATTTTCATCGGTATTGGTATAATAAGAATTGTCCCAATCCATCCATTGGCCAAGGCGCTTGGACTGCTCGGTTATGATGCCCGAAAAATGACGGACGCGATCCTTGCAGGCCTTGGTAAACTTGTCCATGCCGTATTCTTCGATATCCTTTTTGGTTTTGAAGCCAAGCGCTTTTTCGACCTCGACCTCGACCCAAAGCCCCTGCGAGTCAAATCCGTTTTGATAACGGCAGTCATATCCGTTCAAAGCATGATAGCGAATAAAGACATCCTTAATGGTTCTGCCCCATGCATGGTGAATTCCCATAGGATTGTTCGCGGTGATCGGCCCATCCAAAAAGCGAAACATCGGCTTGCCTTTGTTTTTGGCAACCAGCTTTTCAAAGCACTTTTCCCGCTCCCAAAAATCCATTACCTCATGCTCAAGCGCAATAAACCTGTTCTTTTCTTCAGCCACGTTATTGTTTCCACCTTTCGCATTCCATACAAAATAGATTATATAAAAAAATTCTGTGAATGACAAGGCTTATTTTCATTTTTTCGATTCATTTGCCATAAAAATCCATTGGGGAAAGCAAAAAATTAACGCGATCCCGAAAAAGACCGCGCTAAAATTCAGGTTTCGTTCCCGCCTCTGTATTTTTCCCGCGTGGCAAGGCCGCCGCGAATGTGCCGCTGGGCTTTGTTTACATCGAGTACCTCGCGCACTTCGCTGTAAAGCCCGGGACTGATTTTCTGCAATCTTTGGGCAACATCCATATGTACGGTGCTTTTGCTGATGCCGAATTTTTTTGCCGCGGCACGCACGGTCGCTTTATTTTCTACGATATATTCGCCTAATTCAATCGCGCGGTCTTCCACTGTATCTTTCAAAACCAAGCCCTCCTTACGTCTGTCAATCATACATATGAAAAATATAAGGAGATTATGCCTATATAGCGCTTTGGTGAATATAACGTTTTTAATCGGATTAAAATATCAAATTATGGAAAAACAAGAAGTTATTTTCTGTAATAACGCATGCGTATTCGATAAAACTACTACTGCAAACGCAAATTCTAATGCAAAGGAGAGTGTTTACAGTGGCAAGCAGAAAGAATGTTGTCCCTGAGGCGCGTGCTGCTCTTGACAGATTCAAGATGGAAGCGGCTTCTGAAGTGGGCGTAAATCTGAAGCAGGGTTACAATGGTGACCTCACCTCGAAGCAGGCAGGCTCTGTCGGCGGTCAGATGGTTAAAAAGATGATCCAGTCTTATGAAGACGGCATGAAATAAGTTCGTTGAGAAGTTTTCGGACAAATGCAGCCTGTCGGAGGTATCTCCGGCAGGCTGTTCTTTGTGCAAATTTCCTTTTTAGGCTTGCGAATAGTCCTTTAAGAAATCGGCGAGCGCATTTGCCGTCTCGGTCAGCTTTTTGACGCTCGGCAGATAAATGATGCGCACATGGTCGGGTTCCGGGTAATTGAAAGCGCGGCCGTGCGTTAAAAGGATCTTCTTCTTTCGCAGGAAATCCAATACAAGGCGTTCGTCATCATGGATATTGAATTTATTTTTGTCAAATTTCGGGAAAATATAAAATGCCGCTTTCGGCTTCACGACCGAAACGCCATCGATCTCTTGCAGGGCGTTGTATATACATTCGCGCTGCTCATAGATTCGCCCACCCGGTTTTAGAAGCACGTCGACGCTTTGATAGCCGCCGAGCGCCGTTTGAATGATCTGCTGCGCAGGGACATTGGAACACAGGCGCATGGAGGAAAGCAGATTCAAGCCTTCTATGTAGCCCTTGATCTTCTTTTTGTCGCCGCTGATGCACATCCAGCCGCAGCGGAAGCCCGCTACACGGTGCGATTTGGAAAGCCCGTTGAACGTCACACAGGGTACGTCCGGCGCTAAGGATGCAGTCGCCGTGTGCGTAAGCCCGTCCATGACCAAACGGTCATAGATTTCATCGGAAAACAAAATCAGTTCGTTTTCACGGGCAATCTGTACAATCTCTTCCAAAATTTCCTTGGAATACAAAGCGCCGGTGGGGTTGTTGGGGTTGATAATCACGATACCTTTTGTGTTTTTCGTGACCTTTTTACGTATATCCTCGATATCCGGGTTCCACTCATTTTGCTCGTCGCACATATAATGCACGGGTGTGCCGCCCGCAAGCGTAATGGACGCCGTCCAAAGCGGATAATCGGGTGAAGGTACCAAAATCTCGTCGCCGCTGTTTAAAAGCCCCTGCATAGACATGGTGATGAGCTCGCTGACGCCGTTGCCCGTGTAAATATCGTTGATCCCGACGTTCGGGATGTGCTTGATCTGACAGTACTGCATAATCGCTTTGCGCGCGGAAAAAATACCCTTGGAATCGGAATACCCTTCCGCATTGCGCAGGGTGTAGATCATATCCTGAATGATCTCATCGGGCGCGGTGAAGTTAAAGGCGGCAGGATTCCCGATGTTCAATTTCAAAATTTCCACACCGTCGGCGATCATTCTGTCCGCCTCGTCCATAACCGGACCGCGAATATCATAACAAACATTATCCAGCTTATGAGATTTTTCAAATTCCCGCATACAATCACCTATACACATTTTACGGATGTCCGAAATTTCTATTTTCTATTATTTTAATTATTATAGCATATCTGTCAAGGGGGATTGGACTTGATAAAGCCGAAAAAGTTCGGTATAATAGTACATATTCTATCAGACTGTGGGGCTTTCACCATGAATAGCGGATTTATCAAGGTTGCAGCCGTTTCCCCTCGGGTCACCGTGGGCGGCGTGCAGGAAAATACCAAACACGCTTTGGAAGAAATTCAAACTGCAAAGCGCGAACATACGCAGATTTTGGTTTTCCCCGAGCTTTATCTCTCCGGCTACACCTGCAGCGACCTGTTCCTGCAAAAGACACTGCTTCGGGCTTGCGAAAGCGCGCTGGAACAAATCTGCCAAGCGACAAAGGACAGCGATTTCATCGTCTGCGTAGGGCTTCCTGTGCGTGTGCAGGCAAGGCTTTATAACTGTGCCGCCGTGGTGCAAAACGGCGCGATCCTGGCAGTGATCCCAAAGACCTACCTGCCGAATTACGGCGAATATTACGAAAAGCGCTGGTTTGCAAGCGGCGAAGAAGCGCTTACGGATGTCGTAACACTGGCGGGGCAGCGCGTGCCGTTCGGGCAAAACCTGATCGCACTTTCGGATGCGGTCATTTTGGGTGTGGAGATTTGCGAGGATCTGTGGGTTCCCGCGCCGCCGAGCACTTTTGCGGCGCTTGCGGGTGCAAATGTGCTGGTCAATCTTTCGGCAAGCAATGAATCCGTAACCAAAAATGAATACCGCCGCGATCTTATCCGTATGCAAAGCGCGAAAACCTTCAGCGCGTATGTGTACGCTTCGGCGGGCGTTGGTGAATCGACCACCGATCTCGTGTATTCGGGCGCATGTACGATTGCGGAAAACGGTACGGTTTTGGCCGAGGGCGAACGCTTTGCCTTTTCGGGCAGCCGCGTGACCGCCTGCGTGGATATCGACAGACTGCTGTCCGAACGGCTGCGCGACGGTTCTTTTCAGGACAATGCGCAAACAAGCCCGGACTATCCGATCTTAAAAGCCTGTGTTCCGCTTGCCCCGCTTCCCGCCGAAGCCGTCACGCGGGAATTTGAAGCGTATCCCTTTGTACCCTCCAACGAAAATGAAAAGCACGCGCGCTGCAGAGAAATTCTCTCGATCCAAAGCCACGGCCTTGCGAAACGCCTTTCCCACACGGGACTTCAAAAGACGGTCATCGGCATTTCGGGCGGTTTAGATTCCACGCTGGCGCTACTCGTCACCGTCCGCGCCATGCAAATTCTAAAGCTGCCGCCGGAAAACATTCTTGCTGTGACCATGCCGGGCTTCGGTACGACCGACCGCACCTATCAAAATGCCGTGGCACTGGTTCATGCCTGCAAAGCGACGCTTCTGGAGATCCCGATTCGGGACGCGGCCTTGCAGCATATGCATGACATCGGACACGACGCACAAGTCCATGACATCACCTATGAAAACACGCAGGCGCGCGAACGCACACAGATTTTGATGGATCTCGCCAATAAAAACGGTGCGATCTTAGTCGGCACGGGCGATTTGAGCGAACTCGCGCTCGGCTGGTGTACGTACAACGCCGATCATATGAGCATGTACAATGTAAACGGCGGGGTACCCAAAACGCTGGTACGGCATTTGGTGGAAAACGAAGCCTCCGTGCTTCCCGAAGCGACCGCTAAAATTTTGTATGATGTTTTGGCGACGCCCGTAAGCCCCGAGCTGCTCCCGCCCGACGAGTCGGGGCGGATTTGTCAAAAGACGGAGGAAACGCTCGGCCCATATGCGGTACACGATTTTTATTTGTATCATTTCCTGCGCTTTGGCACACCGCCCGAAAAGCTGCTGTTTTTGGCAAAGCGCGCCTTCGACGGCCAATATTCGGAAGAGGATTTGAAGCGCTGGCTGCGGTTGTTTTTACAACGCTTTTTCAGCAATCAATTTAAGCGTTCCTGCCTGCCGGACGGGCCGAAGGTCGGTTCGGTCAGCCTCTCCCCGCGCGGCGACTGGAGAATGCCGTCCGACGCAAGTGTCGCCGAGTGGCTGCGCTTTTAAAAAGCGCACGCAGCGGTCAACGCACCCAAGCGTCAACCTTATGCCGCACCACAATAAAAAAGAACGGTCAAAGGCGGTTTGCCTTCGACCGAAAGCCCGATTTTCCGTTTTCTTTCGGAGAATCGGGTCTTTATTTTATTTGGGACAAATTATATGTTCTGCTCCTTTTTAATGCCGAAAATCAAACGCAGCAACCCTCCGAACAATTTCGGACTCTTCACAACGACAACCTTCATAAAAAAGCCTCCTCAGCAGTTTTTGCACAGAGCGATGCCGGATATGATAATCAGAACAGACAGAACAACAACGAGAAATTTATCGGGAAATACCAAAGAGAGGATCAACCCCGCACCGAGCATGGCGAACATAATTCCCGGATTTCCGCCTTTGGATCTTTTCATATCGACACCGCCTTTATTTTGTTGCTAATACAATATATGCGGCGTCGAAAAAAGTGTTCAAATCAATCCTTTTGGGTAATAAAAACCAAAGCTGTCCCCTGCTCTACTGTGATTTGCGCCCTATCCTCCGCTATTTCATTGCTGACGCCCATGCTCCAAAAAGGCGAACAGGCATAATCTTCGAGCGGATAGCAAAAGCCCGTCAAAGTGAGGGTACACTTGCCCCCAAGCGGAAAAATCGAAACATATTTGCCGTCGTCACGGGAAAGCTCGGCTGTTTCTTCACACAGCGAAAAAATTTGATGACGGTTGTCCACCAGCATCAAATCCGCGCCCATTTGCTTTGCCGTCGCGCACAAATAAAAATCGGCAAAGGTGTGATCCAGCCGACTGCCCGTTCCGCCGAACAGAACAATATGCTTATAGCCCCGTTCGATCGCTTTATACACAGCTGCTGCGCTGTCGGTATCGTCCTTGAAAGGCGAAAGACGAAGCGTCTCAATATCCGTTTGCGGGCATTCCCCCGAATCAAAATCCCCGACGATGAAATTCGGCGTGCATCCGACGGCACGGCAAAAATCGTAACCGCCGTCCGCCGCGATCATATAAACCGAATCCGATACATACTGCCGTACAACGTCTTCGTCTACACGCGCACCTGCGGAAAAAATCAGGCAATCCGCTTTTTTTACAATTCCCATTCTTTCAAACCCTTTACCGCGTTATAAAGCGCCGTATAGCTGTTGTGGCGGGAAGTGCTGATCTCGCCGCGCGCAAGGGCGGCAAGCACCCCGCAACCCTTGTCGCAGGTATGCGAGCAGGAGGTAAATTGACATGTGCCGAGATACGGGCGAAATTCGCGGAAGCAATCCGCAAGTTCCTCTTTGCGGATCACGTCCGCGCGCTCAAAATCCAACGCCGAAAAGCCGGGCGTGTCCACGATATAACCGCCGCAAGCCCGAAACAACTCCGCCTGACGCGTGGTATGCCTGCCGCGGCCGAGCTTATCGCTGATTTTGCCTGTCGCTAAAGTAAGATTCGGTGCAAGCGCATTTAAAAGCGAGGTTTTGCCCACGCCGGAATTCCCCGTAAACGCGCTGATCTTTCCCGAAAGCAATGCGGAAACCTCCGCAACACCTTCCCCCGTCGCATTGGAAACCGCCGCGCACGAGAATCCCGCCTGCCGATAGATCGACAAAAGCGCATCGGCCGATTCCAAATCGGTTTTTGTAAAGACCACGATCGGCTCAATGCCCTTATGCTCTGCGACGGCGATCAGCTTATCGAGTACAAGCGCAGACGGACGCGGCGACACGGTAGACACCACGATCACCAAATTGTCGATATTGGCAACGGGCGGGCGCGTTAAAAAATTCCTGCGCGGCTCGATTTCGTCTATGGTGTTCTCTGCTTCGCCCGTATACACCGTGATGCGCACTTTATCGCCCGCGAGCGGGGTGATCCGTTGCTTCCGAAACGTCCCGCGCGCCTTACAAACATATACCGCATCGGCGGCTTCCACCGAATAGAAGCCGCCGACGCCCTTCAAAATGATACCGTTTAATTCTTTTTCTGCCATATTCCTTCGCTTAAGCGCCTGTATCAGTGCTGACCGTCAATTTGATTTGCGTGTCGGGCGCAACACGTTCATTGTGCGAGGGGCTTTGCAACACGACAGTACCCGATGTGGCTTTGCGCCCGTTTTCATCTACTACGGTCACATTGGTAAAGCCGGACGTCTCCAATTTGGTCATGGCTTCGCTGTACGGCATTCCGGTGACATTCGGTACTGCGATCGGATACGGCGTGGTTTTCTCGCCGGAAACCAAGGCGGGTGATTTGGTAAAGTCGATTTTGCCTCTTTGAATCTCCTGATCGTCAATAACCACCTGATAGGTGTTGTCCGCACCCGTACCTTTGAGCGTAATGGTCATTGTCTCGCCCGAGAAACTGACTTCACGCGGGAACTGCTCGCCGTCCCCGTTATAAAGCGTGCTGTTCAAATAAACCTTCATCACGCCCGAAGTACCGCTGGATTTCGGCAGTGTCACCTTGATGGTCGCCGTCGTAGCCTCGGGAATACCGTTGCTGACGACCAGACTGACCGAAGCGCCCGCATCTGCGGTAGAGCCGCCCTCCGGAGACTGCGAAAGCACAACGCCTTTTTCCTTATCGCTGTTGGCCTCGGTGACGTTGCCGAGCTTAAAGCCCGCACTTTCAATGAGCTTCTTCGCTATATCGCGACTGTACCCGACCACGCGAGGAACTTCCGTTGCATCGGGGTTCGTGTTGGTCGCTACATACAGCGTCACGAGCGAACCCTTTTCACCGTAAGAACCCTCCACGGGGTAAGTATCAAATACAAAGCCTTCCTTGGCGTTTTTGTCGTATTGGGTGATCACCTTAACGGTGAAGCCGCTCTTTTTGAGCTTCGCTTCCGCCTCGTCAGCCGTAAGGCCGATAATGCCCGAAATCAAAACGCTGTCGTCATTATAGGCAATTTCCAGCTTGATGGTCTTGCCCTTGCGAACCTTGGTTTTCTTCTCCGGATTCTGCGTCAAAACGACGCCGGGCTCTGCATCGCTGCTGTAAACGGAAGTCGTTTCAAATACAAAGTTCTCGCTGTACAACGCGTTCCCGAAAATTTCATCGTTATAATTCATGCCTACAAAGTCCGGCACTTCAATTTTCTTCGCATTTCTGCCGAGAACCACGCCGACAAACACCGCCACTATGACGATCAGGCCCGCAATCACGCCAAAGAGGATGGGCATGGTCTTGCTTGTCGCTTTCTCCTCCTCTTCTTCCTCAGGCTCGTCATTCTTTTGGCTGGGAGCAGCCTTTACGGGCGGGATGCGCCCCGATTCCACGAATTTGGTCGGCTCGCGATCCACAAAATAATGATAATCAAATTTGATGGAAGGATTCTTGCGGAATTCATCCAAATCCATGAGCATTTCCGACGCGGACTGATAACGGTCGCGCGGATTCTTCTGCATGGCGCGCATGGTGATCTGTTCAAGTCCCAGCGGAATTTCGGGATTGATCTCACGCGGGCGCTTGGCTTCCTGCTGCAGCTGCATAATCGCCACAGACACCGCACTGTCGGATTGGAAAGGCAGCTGTCCGGTAAGCATTTCATACATCACAACGCCGACGGAATACAGATCCGACTTGTCGTCGGTGATTTCCCCGCGCGCCTGCTCGGGGCTAATATAATGCACGGAGCCGATGGCGCTTTCGGTCATGGTACGGGTATCGCCACGCGAAAAACGCGCGATACCGAAGTCGCTGACCTTGATGGTGCCGTCCTGCAGCAGAATAATGTTTTGCGGCTTGATGTCGCGATGCACAATGCCCTTGTCGTGCGCGTGCTGGAGCGCCTTTAAAATCTGCACGACAAAGTGTACGGCTTCTTTCCAGTTCACGCAGGTCTGCTGCTCGATGTATTCTTTTAGGGTGATGCCTTCAATATACTCCATGACGATATATTGCAGGCGGTCGCCGAAGCTGACGTCATACACCTTGACAATATTCGGATGCGACAAAACCGCAATGGCCTTAGCCTCGTTTTTAAAGCGGCGGCGGAATTCCTCATTGGCCAAAAATTCCTCTTTCAGGATTTTAATGGCCACAATACGATCGTCGATGTTGTCATAGGCTTTATAGACGACGGCCATGCCGCCGACGCCGATGATCTCACGGATCTCATATCTGCCGTCCAAACGCTTACCACAGTAGTTTTCCATCATTCCATCTCCTTAATACGCAAGTGTCACAACGGTAACATTGTCGCCGCCGCCATTGTCTATCGCTTTTGCAATCAATTCCTGTGCATATTCGTAATACGAACAGTTCTGCATCACTTTGCAGATCTCCGGGGTGTCCACATAATTGGTAAGCCCGTCCGTACACAGCATCAACACATCGTTATCCTCTAAGGGTTGTTCATAAAAATCCACGCGGATTTCGGGGTGCACCCCCAGTGCGCGCGTAATGATATTTTTATTCGGATGCATTTTTGCTTCGGATTGCGTGATCTTCCCCTTCTCGACCATTTCCTGTACGACCGAATGATCGCGGGTCAGCTGGGTAAGCTCGCCGTCGGACAAAAGATACGCGCGGCTGTCACCCGCGTGCGCGATGTAGGCGACCGAATCGGTCACAACGACGCAAACGACCGTTGTACCCATACCTTTAAGCTCTTCATTGGAACGCGCCATATC
This sequence comes from uncultured Clostridia bacterium, assembly GCA_947628665.1. Lineage (GTDB taxonomy): Bacteria > Bacillota > Clostridia > Oscillospirales > Acutalibacteraceae > Fimenecus. The sequence goes on along the minus strand of CANRAU010000002.1, from coordinate 75,025 downwards.
GTAAACGCTGACATTCGCCGCATTGATCGCCGACATAAGCATATTGCGAATGGAATTGCCGCGCATGGAAGGTCTGTAAGCTGCGGTGATCTGCTCGGAAATGATCTTAACCGCTGTTGTCGAAGCGACATTGCCGCCCGCAGCGCCGCCCATACCGTCGCAGATGACCGCCCACGCCACATCGTCGGGCATTTCCCCGGTGGCGTATGCATCCTGATTCGTCTCACGCACCTTGCCGACGTCGGTTTTGGCTGCAATTTTCAAGTAAGCTCACCTTCTTTGTGACTTGGATGCGCGAAGCTGCCCGCAGGAAGCGTTGATATCGCTTCCGAGGGTGCGTCTCACCGTCACGGTAAGACCCTTACGCACCAATATATCTGCAAATCGCTTGACGCGATTGTCGCCGCTTCGTTGAAAATTCCGCTCACGCACAGCGTTTACGGGAATCAAATTGACATGGCACAGCATGCCGCTCAGGCGTTCCGCAAGCTCCAAAGCGCAGGCGTCGCTGTCGTTAAAGCCGCTGATCATGGCGTATTCAAAGGAGATGCGCCGCGAGGTAGCCTCGGTATAGGCGCGACAGGCGGCGAGCAGCTCGTCGATCGGCCAGCGGCGGTTGACAGGCATCGTCTGCGAACGAAGTTCGTCGTTCGGCGCGTGCAGGGAGACCGACAGCGTAAGCCCCAAACGGCGCTCGGCAAGGTCATAGATGCGCGGCACTACGCCGCAGGTCGAAAGAGAAATATGCCGCATACTGATGTTTAGACCCTTTTCGTCGGTCACCAGTTCTAAAAATCGCAACACATTGTCGTAATTGTCCAGCGGCTCGCCTGTCCCCATTAAAACAATATGCGATATACGCACGCCCAAGTCCGCCTGTGCGGTCAAAATTTCGGACAACATTTCGGAGGGGCGCAAATGCCGCTGGAATCCGCCGATCGCGGACGCGCAAAAGGTACAGCCCATTTTGCAACCGAGCTGTGTGGAAATGCAGATCGAATAGCCGTATTTATAATGCATCACGACGCATTCCACGTATTCGCCGTCGCCCAAGGCATAGAGATACTTGACTGTATCGTCGATTTCGGAGCAGAGCTTTGTATCGATTTTGCAGTTCGGAAGCTTGCATTCCGCCTCCAGACGCTCCCGCAAATCCTTTGGCAGATCGGTCATTTCGGAAAACGACCGCACGCCTTTTTGTTGAAGCCACTTATAAATCTGCGCCGCCCGAAATTTCGGCAACTGCTTGGCACAAATCCAATCGGTCAATTCCCGGAAATTCAGAGAACGAATATCTGTTTTCAAACTATTTTCTCCCAAAACACGCGATAAAGAAGCCATCCGTGCCGTCCTTGTGCGGCAACAGCGTTTTATAGGGCCGGGTTTTCAAAAAATTCGGGTGTGTCTCCAAAAAACGGTCACAGACCGCATCATTCTCCGCACGGTTGAGCGTACAGGTGGAATACACGAGTTTTCCGTCGCGCTTCAGATACGCGGACGCAACAGATAAGATATTATACTGCAAATCGGGCAAATTGTCAAATGAGGCCAGTTCCTTATACCGTATTTCGGGCTTTCGGCGGATGACCCCAAGCCCCGAACAGGGTACGTCGCACAGCACGCGGTCGGCGATGCCGACAAGCTCCGCCTGCTGTACGGAAGCGTCCGCCTGTTTTGCCTCTATGACAGAAATGCCGAGCCGCTTTGCGCCGTCCTCGATCAGCTTGACGCGGTGTGCGTGCAGGTCAAAGGCTAAAATCCGTCCGCGGTTCTCCATTTCCTCGGCGGCGGTAAAGGATTTGCCGCCCGGCGCAGCGCACACATCTATAAGCGTTTGACCGGGGCGCACATCCAACGCCTGCACGCACAGTGCGCTTGCCAAATCCTGCACATGAAACAGTCCGCGCCGATAGCTTTCGAGGTTTTCGACTGCGCCGAATTTACGCAAAAACAATGTATGCGCGAGTGCGGAAGCATCCGTTTGTATTCCCTCGCTTGCAAGGCTTTCCCGCAAAGCGTCCGCAGTCGTTTTTAATGTATTGACACGAATCGTCGTAGAAACAGCGCCTATGGATTCTTTTAAAATGCCCTCGGCATCCGTTTCCCCGTAGTCGTGTATGTAATGCCGCACCAAATCACACGGACAGGAATAGCGGATATACAAATAGGTCTCCAAATCGCTTTTGTCGGGATAGACCACGTCCTGCAAAGCCGCTTTGCGCAAAACGGAATTCACAAGTCCCGCCGCATAGGCACAGCGATTGGATCTGACGAGCTTGACGCTCTCGTTGACCGCCGCGCTCACAGGGACTTTATCCATGAATTTCAACTGATATACGCCCATACGCAAAGCGGTCAGCACCTCGGGCTGCAATTTTTTCAAAGGCTTTGCCAAAAGAGACGATAAAATCCAATCCAGCGTGATCTTGCGTTCGGTCACACCGTATACCAGCGCCGTTACAAAGCCTGCGGTAGTCCCCTGCGCACCGCTTTGCCGCAATTCGGCGTCCAAAGCCAAATTGGAATAGGCGTGCGCGCGTTCCATGCGGTTGAGAATCAAAAAAGCCGTCTGACGTTCTCCCATCAATTTCTCCTTCTGTTTGAAGCGAGCAAAAGCAGGCGCAGCAAATTCGCCGCGGACATCGCAAAGGATGCGACATAGGTCATCGCGGCGGCGCGCAGCACCTTTCCGGCGTCCGCCGTTTCCTGCTCGGAAAGCATTCCCTGCTGTTCAATAACGTCGATGGCTCTGCGGCTTGCGTTGAATTCCACGGGCAGCGTCAGAAGCTGAAACAGCATGACGGCAACATACAACAGGATGCCGAAGTTAATAAGAAATTGAGAACCGAGGAAAATACCGATGATGGCAAGCGGCAGCCCCGCCTGCGAGCCGAGACGTGCAGGCGTTAAAAAGGCGTTGCGCAGCTTTATCGGCACATAGCCCTGGGCGTGCTGTGCGGCGTGCCCCGCCTCGTGGCAGGCAATGCCGACAGCGGCGACCGAACAGCTGCCGAATACGCCGTCCGACAGGCGAATGACATTGTCACGCGGGTCGTAATGGTCGCTCAAATGCCCATGAATATGCTCAATGCGCACGTCATGGACGCCGTAAAAGTTCAAAACCGCCTGTGCCGCCGCCGCGCCCGTCAGGCCGCGCATATTGTTGACGGCGGAAAAACGCTTATAAATGGAATTGACTCTGCCTTGCGCGATCAGCGACAAAAGCAGAACGGGGACGATCAGAATAAAATAGTAGTAATCTAAATACATCGAATCACCTTATTGGAAGTATTCCCCCGCAGTCACGCTGTGACCCGTTAAAAAATCATGGGCAGACATTCTTTTTTTTCCTTCGAGCTGCAATTCCGAAATGCAAACGGTATGCCCGTCGCCGCAAGCGACGTCTATGGTGTCGGAGCAGGCGACGATCTGCCCCGGCGCGGCGGACGTTTCCCCGCCGAGCGCAGTTTTAAAAATTTTTACGCGCTTCCCCGCAAGTTCAGCCGTTGCGGCAGGCCACGGGGACAAACCCCGCACCTGATTGTGTACCTGCAAAGCGGATTTCGTAAAATCGATCGGGCAAAGCGTTTTGGTCAGCATCGGCGCATAGCAGGTCTCCCCTGTCTGCGGGATCGCCTGCAGTTTTCCGGCTTCGATGGCGCGCACGGTGTCGGACAAAACCTGCGCGCCCATTTCCGAGAGAACGTCATGCAGTTCCCCCGACGTCATATCGATGGGGATGGGCGTTTCGGCGTGCAGCAGCATATCGCCCGTGTCTACGCCTTCATCCATTTGCATGGAGGTCACACCCGTTTTGGTCTCCCCATTCAGGATGCACCACTGTATCGGCGCAGAACCGCGGTATTTGGGCAGTAAGGACGCGTGGATATTCACAGACCCGTACATGGGCAGATTTAAAATATCCGCAGGCAGAATTTTCCCGTATGCCACGACAATGTTCAGATCGGGTCGCAATTCCTTTAAAATTCCGAGCGCTTCGCCGTCGCGCATGCTTTTCGGCTGAAATACAGACAGTCCGTGCTGTAACGCTTCCGTCTTTACAGGCGGGGGCGTCAGCGCATAACCGCGTCCTTTGGGCTTGTCGGGCTGTGTGAACACCCCGACGACCTCATGACCGTCTTGCAGCAATCGCCTAAGACACGGTACGGAAAAATCGGGCGTTCCCATGAAAACGATACGCATGGTTTACTCCTTTTCGGGACCGTATTCCCGCTTAACGCGCGCGACGACGCTTTCGGGTGCTAAGTGCTCGGTGTACAAATGCCCGTCCAAATGGTCGATCTCATGACAAAAAGCGCGCGCCAAAAGTCCCTCGCCCGTGTATTCGCACAGGTCGCCTTTGCGGTTGAGCGCCTGCACGCGCACCCACATCGGCCGCAGCGTAACGCCGCTTTCCCCAGGCAGAGACAAGCAGCCTTCCGTCTCGCATTGCTCCCCTTTGGTCTCCACGATTTCGGGATTGATCAGTTCAATAAGCCCGTCGCCTACGTCTATCACGACCGCGCGTTTGAGTACGCCGACCTGCACGGCGGCAAGGCCGCAGCCATCCGCCTTATACATCGTATCGCGCATATCGTCCAAAAGCGCGAACAGGCGCGCGTCCAATCGCTCAATTTTGCGGCTTTTCAGCTTTAAAATCGGGTCGCCCTTCACCCGAATGTTCCGAATTGCCATAACCTTCACCTCAATAAATATTCTCCGGATTCATATCCGCGACCACGCTGACGCTCTTAAAGGTGCTGTTTTTGGAAAATGCCTTTAAAAGCCCCGAAATAAACGCCCGCAGCCGCCGATCATTTTTGCATTTTAAAATGAGCCGATAGCGGTATTTGCCCGCCACCTTAGCAAGCCGAGGCGCGATAGGTCCGAGCGCGATCAAATCGAGATCGGCAGCCGTGCTTTGGTGCGCCGTTTTTAGATCCGCCAAAAATTGTTTGGCCGCCGCCCGAACCAATGCCTCATCCGTCCCGATAAATCCAATCGTACACAAATCGCAGAACGGTGGATAGATCATCGACCTGCGCAACTGTATTTCCAAATCGTAAAAGCTCGGAAAATCCTGTTTTTGAGCCAGCCGAATGATCTCATTGTCGGCAAAAGCCGTCTGAATGATGGCTTTGCCCTTCTTATCGCCGCGCCCCGCGCGTCCGACGACCTGCGTAAGCAGATCGAACGTGCGTTCCGCGCTCTTATAGTCGTCATTATAAAGCATTTGGTCGACGGAAACCACGCCGACCAGCGTGACATTCGGGAAATCCAATCCCTTTGCCACCATCTGCGTGCCTACCATAATATCATACTCGTAATTTGTGAACTTTTTTAGTGCATTTTCAAAAGAATATCGAGAAGCGGTGGAATCGGTGTCCAAACGAAGGATTCGCGCTTCGGGAAGCGCCTCTGCAAGCGCATCCTCCAGGCGCTGTGTACCGAATCCCGAATACGCCACCTGCGTCTCCCCGCACGAGCGGCAAACCGCCGTGAAAGGCTCAGAGTAACCGCAGTAATGGCACATCAAGCGGTGATTGCGCGCGTGGTAGGTCAGCGATATACTGCAATGCGGACAGGTCATAACCGTTCCGCAGACCGAACACGCCGCATAGGTATTATACCCGCGCCGATTCAAAAGCAAAATCGACTGGCCGCCCGCTTCCAAATTCTGTTTAAGTTCCGCAAGCAGTACGTCGCTTAATCCGGTATTTCCGTCCGTACCTCGCTGTTCGACGGTAACGACTTCGGGCAGGATCGCGTTGCCATAGCGATTTTCGAGCGTATAGAGGGCATAGTTCCCGTTTTTCGCATGGGCATAGCTTTCCACGGAGGGCGTTGCGGACGCCAACAGTAGCAGCGCGTTGTGCTGCCGAATCCGAAAACGCGCGACGTCGCGCGCATGGTAACGCGGAGACATTTCGGATTTGTAGGTATGCTCCTGCTCCTCGTCGAGAATGATCAGCCCCAATTTTTCAAACGGCGCAAATACGGCGGAGCGCGTCCCAAGGGCAATGTGCGCCTCCCCTTTTTTCACGCGTTTCCATTCATCCAGGCGTTCCCCCATGGAAAGCGCGCTGTGAAATACCGCCACTTCGCTGCCGTAACGCTCATAAAAAATGGAAAGCATTTGCGGGGTCAGAGAAATTTCGGGTACCATGACGATCACGCCGTCGCCGTGTTCGACTGCTTTGTCGATCAGCTTCAAAAACACCTGCGTTTTGCCCGAACCTGTCACCCCGAACAGGAGCGCCGTTTCGGCCTTGTCGGCATGATACTGCCGCAAAAGTCCTTGAAAAGCACGCGTTTGCTCATCCGTTAACTCGATTTCCGTCTTTTTGGATGCGGTGCGTTCAAACGTCGGTTTTCTGAAAATCTCATTATCGAACAGCTCGACCAGATTTTTGCCCGCAAGCGTGCTGACCACGGCGGGTGTAACGCCCGTAAAATAGCAAATCTCCTTGACGGCGGCCGTGCCGACCGTTTCGAGAAAGCACACGACGTCCTTTTGCTTCTTTGTAAGCTTCGGCGGCTGCTCTTCATAGTATTCCCGCGTCAAACGCGCCATACGAATGCTCGCGTCACCGACAAAGCGTTTTGCGTCCGTATTTTGAAAAAGCAGTCCCCTGCGCGTCATTTGCTCCAAAAGCTGCGGCTGCGCTTGCAGCCCAAGATCGCGGAAGATTTTTTCACTTTTTACATAGATTTCCTTTTCGCGCAGATAGGCAAGCACCTCGCGCTCGGGTTCGGACAAATCGGTTTCGTCAACCTTCGCGTCGGGATTCGCGATATAGGACAAAACAAAATGAAGCCCTATTCCCGAAGGGAGCATGGCCTTCGCCGCTTCAAAGAGCGTGCAGAAGGTCTGTTCCTTCAGAAATACGGCCAATCGCAGCAATTCATTATTCAAAAGCGGCGCTTTGTCCAGCACCTCGGCAATCGATTTGAGCCTTTTTGCAGACGAGTTCTCGCGCAAGGCAAACACAAAGCCCTGTCGCTTTTTATTCCCGTTTCCGAACGGCACAAGCACGCGTACCCCCGGTTGCACGTCTGCACGCAGCGCGTCGGGAATGGCGTAATCGAATGCGTCGTCAAAGCTGTACGCCGCATTTTCGACGGCGACCTTTGCAATGTGACCGGACACTCGATTTCACCTCACAAACAGGAAAGCAATCTGCGGCTGCTCAAATATTGCGAATCTCCGCCGGCTCAATAATGGTGTATTTGCCTTCCACGATCTCGTCAAGCGCCAAACTTACGGGCTTTTCGACGATGATCTCGCCGTTTTCCAGCGCTTCGTCGGAAATTTCACGCGCGAGCTTTGCCGTGGCGGTCACCAAGGAGTAGCGGCTCAAATGATGCTTCAAAACTTTATTCAAATCCGGATTAAACATAAAAACGCTCCCTTTTCAATCGTTTTCATTATGATTCTTGGCGCAGGATGCGCAAAACCACATTCGCGGCCTCTTCCAGGTCGTCGTTGGTCACGACAAAATCATAATCGTGCCTTTTTTCGACCTCGTCCCGCGCGATTGCCATGCGGCGCAGCAAGTCGTCCTCATCCTCTGTGCCGCGCCGACGCAGGCGTTTTTCGAGGATCTCCATAGACGGCGGCATAATAAAAATCGCCAGCGCGTGCGGGTACATCTTTTTGATTTTTGCCGCGCCCTGCACTTCGATTTTCAGCACAACGGTTTTGCCTTCTTGCAGCCATTTATCCACAGGGCGTTTCGGCGTGCCGTACATATATTTGCCGTATTGGGCGAACTCCAGCACTTCGCCGTCCTGCAGCATTTTTTCAAAATCTGCGGACGATACAAAGTAATAATCGACGCCGTCCGTTTCGTTTTCACGCGGCGCACGCGTGGTCAGAGAGACGGATCGCTGCAATTCGGGACATTTTGCCGCCAAAATATCCAAAAGCGTATCCTTCCCCACGCCGGAGGGACCGGAGAACAGAACCAGTTTGCCGGAATCAGTCATTCGTCGTATCCTCCGTGGCGCTCTCGCCGTTAAAACGGTTTAATATGGTTTCCGCCTGCAAATAGGATAAGATCACGTGGTCGCTGTCGGTGATAATGACCGCGCGCGTCCTGCGCCCCTGGGTCGCGTCTATCAGCAATCTTTGCTCCCTGGCCTCCTGCATCAAACGCTTGACGGGCGCGGAATCGGGCGAAACCACGGCTAAAATGCGCGCCGCGTTGACGGCATTGCCGAACCCTATGTTGATCAGCTTCATAGACATCCTCACTCGATATTTTGGACTTGCTCGCGAATCTTCTCCACTTCCGCCTTGATGCCGATCACACGCTTGGCGATCTCGGTATCCTGCGCTTTGGAACCGATGGTGTTTGCTTCGCGGTTGATCTCCTGCACAAGGAAATCCAGCTTGCGGCCGATAGGCTCATCGGCTTTCATGAAATCCCGCAGCTGGGCGATGTGGCTGCGCAGGCGAACCGTTTCTTCATCCACGGCAATTTTGTCCGCAAAAATGGCGGCTTCTGTCAAAAGCCTCTGCTCATCGACGGACGCATTCTCCAAAAGCTCCGCCATGCGGGCGCGCAGCTTATCCATGTATTCGCGCACGGTCTCAGGCGAACGCGTCTCGACAAACAAAACGGAATCGCAGATCGTATCCGCACGGGAGAGAATGTCGGCGCACAGCTTCTCGCCCTCGACCTCACGCATCGCGATAAAGCGGCTGATGGCCGCTTTCGCGACCGTCTGCACGGCGTCCCAAATGCGCTCCTCGTCGTCGGGCGCTTTTCGCAGCGTCAGCACATCCGGAAAGCGGGAAAGCGTTTTCGCGGACAGCTCCTCCTTCAGAGAAAAAGTGTCGCAAAGCGTTTGCAGCGCCGCGGCATACCCCTTGGCAAGCCCCAGGTTGACCGCGACCTCCATATCGCTTTCCTCTAAATTTTCCACGGAGACATAACATTCTATTTTTCCGCGGGAAACTGCGGAATGGACAAGCGTTTTCAGCTTTTCTTCCAAAAAGCCGTAAGCCCTCGGCACTTTTGCCGAGAATTCAAAATAGCGATGGTTTACGCTTTTCAGCTCTACCGTCACCGTCATGCCGTGTACGGTATCGCGCGCTCTGCCAAAGCCTGTCATGCTTCTGATCATACTCGTAACCGTCCCTGATTTTATCAGTTTATTGTACTATGATTTTCCATAATTGTCAACCGTTGGGCGATTTGCAGCAATGCCCCTGCAAAAGAGTCGGGATCTCCCCCGAAAATGCGCCGTCCGTCTCTGTAAAGCCGAGAAGCATTAGCACGTCCTCCAAGGACTTGTCCCGACAAACGGCAATATACGCCCCGCGATTGGCGGCAAAGTGCAGCGACGCGCGCAAAAGGCCTTCTATCAGCTCTTGATCTGCAAGAGTGGGAACTTCCACCGATACTTCACAGCGGTCATCGGCAATACATACAAGGCTTTTGCCGCAGTTTTTGCCCGCTTCCAGCGCGACGTATGCGCCGTACCGGTATTTTTCGGAGAATGCCGCCTGTGGGAACAATGCCGTGATCTCCTGCTTGTCGGTATGCGGTTTATAAAAAACCATAGCTTTCTCTCCCTTATGTGCGCTGTGCCGCGGCCGACAGCGTATGCACCTCCTGCTCGGTCAGATCGCGGTATTCCCCGACCTTGAGCATTCCGAGCTTTACAGAGCCGATTTTGGTGCGTTTGAGCCGCGCGACCTCTAAGCCCAATGCCTCGCACATCCTGCGAATTTGCCGATTACGGCCTTCAAAAATCACAATTTCCAAAACGACGCGCCCCTCCTGCCGCTCCAGCACGCGCACCTCGGCGGGCAAGGTCGTTTCCCCGTCCAGCACAATACCGTTTTGGAATGCGGCAAGCTGCGCTTTGCTAACGTCGGGGCGCACGGTCACGCGGTAGGTTTTCGGCACATGGTGCGACGGATGCATCAGTGCATTGGCAAATTCCCCGTCGTTGGTCAAAAGCAACAAGCCCTCGGATTCGCGGTCGAGCCGCCCGACGGGGTACACGCGCTGCGGCACATCCTTTACAAGCTCCGCGACACATTTTCTGCCCATTTCGTCATGCATCGTCGTCACATAGCCGCGCGGCTTGTGCAGCATGATATAGACGTTCGTCTTTTGGGGGATGATTTTTTTGCCTGCCACGGTAACTTTATCCTCGCGCGGGTCGATCTGATCGCCCACAGCGGCGACACGGCCGTTGACGCGCACCTTGCCTGCGGCAATGAGTTCCTCCGACTTGCGGCGGGAAGCAACGCCGTTTTCCGCCAAGAATTTTTGCAGTCTGACTTTTTTGTCCGCCATAAATTCGATTACTCCGTTATTTTTTGAAAAAATCCTTTGATGCGCTCAAAAAGCGTAGCTGAAGTCGGCTCCTCGGGCGCAGGCGCTGTAGGAGCGGCAGACTGCGCGGGAACGGAATCGGCGGCAACCAACGGACAGGTCAGCACCGCTTGACCGTTCAGGCTGTACACGGCTGTGCCGACGCTCTCATCGGCTTTGATAGGCGCATACAGGAAAGGCTGCATATACACCTGCACCGTGACTTCGGCATTCTTATCTGCAATCGGGATCTCCGCCCTTGTGCCGAGACGCACGGACACGCGATTTTCTGTGCCGCCCACGACCTTCGCGGACAAATCTCCTGCAAGAGAAGTGTAATCCCGCGCCGAAACGACGGAAAAGCCGTAATCCAACAGTTTTTTGTGGTCGCTCCAGTCGTTTGGGTCATGGAGCGTGACCGCCACAAGCGTCACACCGTTGCGCGTAGCCGCCGACACGAGACACCGTCCGCTTTTTTTGGTGTACCCCGTCTTAATGCCGAACGCACCGTCGTATTCACGCAGCAGACGGTTATGGTTAGTCAATGTGCGCGCATACGGCGGATTGCCGTAACTGACGCGCGCGCTGGACAGCGAACAGATGCGGCGAAACTCAGGATTTTGGATCGCGTAGCTCCCTAAAAGCGCCATATCATAGGCTGTGGAATAATGGTTCTCCGAATCCAGACCCGAGGGCGTTTCAAAGCAGGTGTTCAGCATACCGATTTCGCGGGCCTTTTGATTCATCAACTCCAAAAACGGTTTGACACCACCCGCGACCGCATATGCGGTGACATTCGCGGCGTCGTTGCCCGATTCCAACAGCATTCCATACACAAGCGTGCGCACCGTGACAAGATCGTCGGGCAGCAGCCCCGCAGACGTCCCCTCGACTGCGACCATATCGGATGCGACCTTGACCTGCTGATCGGGAATGCCGCGCTCCAACGCCACAATAGACGTCATGATTTTGGTCGTGCTGGCCATGGACAGCTTATCCTGCGCATGGGAGGACGCCAAAACCTCACGTGTATCCGCCTCCATCAGCACATAGGCTTTGGCGGAAATGTCCTTCGGCGCGCCTGCGGCAAACGTCCGCACAGGGAAGCACGCAAGAAGAAGGATCGAAAGCAGAAAACCGGTAAAACACTTTTTATACAAATCAACCACCTGCCATATATAAAAATATGCAGGCGGTGGTTGATTTATTAGATGCGATTCGTGCGGCTTAGCCTTCCGTTACATCCGTATTTTTCGTTAAATCTTCGATCGTAGCGGAAACCATGGCGTCGTCGGCTGCCGCCTGCGCTTTGGCTTCCTTTTCCTTCTTCGCCTTATTGACGACGGAAGTCACCTTATCAAACATTTCGGGTACAAGGTTGACCACACGTTCCGCCGCATTGTCAAACGCGGTGATATGCTTAATGGTCACTTCGCCGTCCGAAATGACGAGAAATGCAACCGGCGTGATGGTCACGCCCGCGCCGCCGCCGCCGCCGAAAATCTCCTTGTTCCCTTTGGAGGGGAAATCCGAACCGCCCGACGCAAAGCCGTAAGTGACCTTGGATACGGGGATGATGGTGATGTCGCTGTCCACCTGCATCGGTTCACCGATGATGGTACTGACATTGACAAGGTTCTTCACCTTTTCAATCGTGGTTTCGAGAATGCCCGCTGCTGATTGCTCTTTCATGATACTGCACCGCCTTGTATGTTTTGTGAATTTTGTATGTTTTGTGTATCTTGCGCTTCTGCTTGTGGGTCTGTATGCTCGGAGGTCTTCGGCTTTATGCCGCGAAGGACTTTGAAAACGACCTTAAACAGCAACCGAACCACCAACGCGACTGCGGCGTTGGTCAAAAAGATGGGTCGCACCGACAAAGCGAACGCGAATTGCGCACTGCTGGAAACGCCTATAAAATCGGGTTCTACCTCCACATCGTACTTTTTCACGGTCAATGTGGAGCAAATCGCCCCGAGCGCCGGATAAATGTCCTGGCAGGCTTTTCCGTATTCCATGGCGGTACGCGCCGCATCCTGGTTGTGCGATATGACCACCCACAAAAACAGCTCTTCAACGATCAAATGCTTTTTGATGCTCTTCATCAGCGAGCCGAGCGCGTCCGCCGTATCGCGTATGAGCTGTATAACGCCGTCAAAGCCCTGATTGTCTATAAAAGTCTTAAAGGGATTCGGCTTTTTCTCCTTCGGCGGTTGCTCTTCTTCGGGCGGTTTTTCCGGCTGCGGCTTTTCCTGTTTCGGCTTCTTTTCCCGAGGCTTCATCGGATAAAGCGGAAAAGACAAAAACAGCCAGCGAAGACGCACGCGAAAATCGTCGATATATTCCGCGTCAATGCGAACCTTTACGCTGAGCAGCAGCACAAAGAAAGCCACAATACCCAGCAGGATATACAAAACGACCATCGCGTCACCTCCCTAAGTAATCTGTATCGCGAATCAAACGGATTCTTCGGAATCGGAATTTTCAGCCGACGCCTGCCCGTTTTCGGCATCCTGTCCGTTCTCCGCAGTCTCTGTAGCCGCTTCGGCAGGATTTCCCTCTTGCTTTGGGAGCTGCGGCAGTTCCGTAAGATCGGAGACCGAGAAACAGCGCAGAAATTCGGGCGTTGTCCCGTACAGCAAAGGCCGACCCGGCAGATCCATTCTGCCCTTTTCTTCGATCAGCCGTTTTTGGCAGAGCGTCGCAATGACGCCCGAGCAGTCCACGCCGCGCACCTGTTCCACAAAGGATTTCGTGACGGGCTGATTATAGGCGATGACCGCCAAAACCTCAAATGCGGCCTGCGAGAGAGGCGCATTGCGCTTGACCTCCAAAATGCTGCGGATCTGCGGCGCAAACTCCGTGCGGGAAGAAAGCTGGTACTTATCCCCCAAACGCAACAGACAAATGCCGCTGCCGCGCTCGTCCAAAGATGCGGACAAATTCATCAGAACCTGCTCGGCGATCTCTTCTTCGACTTCCAAAGCCTGTGCAATTCTCGAAAGCTCTATCGGATCGCCGACCGAAAACAAAACCGCCTCGGCCGCCGCCTGCAAGGCATTTGCACCAACCATAGATTACTCCCATTCCTGTGAATCAAAAGTGTCCGCATCGTCCGCCAGCAACTGCACGCACATGGCGTCGCCGTCGCCGTCCAAATACAGCTTTTGGGTCTTGGCAAGCTCCAATACGGCCAAAAAAGTGGCGATCATATCGGAACGCGAGCGCGCGTCCGCAAAAAGGCATTGAAAGCTGTGACGGACGCCCCGATCTTTGAGCTTTTGATAAATCATTTTGATTTTGGACTGCACCGATACGATTTTGGTCGCGACGATCCCGCGAAACGCTTCAATCGGCGGCGGCAGCTTGCGCATTCGTTTGCCGACAGCCGCGATATAGGCGCGCATCAGCTCCTCCGGCTCGTGCAGTCGCGTATAGGTCGGATCGACGTCGAAGGTGACGGGCGTGCGAACAAACCGATCAAAGCCCTCGGTCTGCTCGGACAGCTTTTTCGCCATCAGCTGACAGTCCCGATATTCCAAAAGCTCGCCCGTAAGTTCTTTTTTCAAATCTTCCGCTTCCTCATATACGGGAAGCAGGGAAACGGTTTTGATGTAAACAAGCCTTGCCGCCATTTCCAAAAACTCGCTGGCGACGTACATATCCTCATCCTGCATACGCTGGACATAGTCCATATACTGCTCGACAAGCGTCAAAATCGGGATGTCATAAATATTCAGTTTATGCTTGGCAATCAGGTGCAGGAGCAGATCCATCGGCCCCTCAAACACCTCTAATTTATAAGAGATCGATTCCATATATCCGACGCAACACCTTAACGAAACGGTAACCCGATGATAAAATCCAGCCCTTCATAAACAAGCCCGCGCAAATAAGCCAAAGGTCTCGTCAATGCGCCGGTTACCAGCAGCACGAGCACGACGATCACAATATAACGCTCATACTGCATGAATTTGAAATAATACGCCGACGGGATCAGAAGCTGCAACACGCGCGACCCGTCCAATGGCGGCACGGGAATCAAATTGAACACCGCAAGACCGATGTTGATACTCGCCGCATAGATACAAAAATACGAAAACGCAAGCACAAAAACCGAGGTTTCAGTAAACAGCGCCCAAAGGATGTACCGAAGCAGGATAAACAATGCCGCCATCAGTAAATTCGCGCCCGGCCCTGCCAAAGCGGTCAGCGCCATGCCCGCCTTCGGATTTTTGAAATTGCGGGGATTGACGGGTACGGGCTTCGCATAGCCGAAACCGACAAGGAAAATCATGATCGCGCCCAGAGGGTCTAAATGCCGCATGGGATTGAGGGAAAGTCGCCCCGAAAGGCGCGCGGTTTGGTCGCCCAGCTTGGTTGCCGTCCACGCATGGGCAAATTCATGCACAGGCAGCGTGCAAAACACAACGAAAGCCGTAGCAAACAGCCCCGCTATAATTTCAATTCCCGACGTATTGCCGCGAAGAATATTGAAAAGCAAAAGACTCCCTCCTTTGCGCGTGTTCATGTTCGCAAAAGCGCCGCGCAACTAAACAGCTCCCGTGTGACGTTCGGACTTTTCATGACCCGTGCCGGCTTTGGTCAGGCGCGCAGCACAAATCAACCAATTTATTGGAATATTATACTATAACACGGACAAATCTGTCAATATGGTTTCGGTCGAGCAAAACCTGCTGCTCTGCGGTTTTATCCGCAAAAAGCGCCGCCACGGCTTCGCCCTGCCCGTCGCCGCATTCAAGCAAAATCTCCCCGCCCCGACGCACATAGGAAAGCCATTTTTCGGCGATCAGCCGATAAAACGCCAAGCCGTCCGCGCCGCCGTCGAGCGCAGTACGCGGTTCTCTTTGCACCTCGCGCTGCAGATCGGGAATTTGCCCGCTTTCCACATACGGCGGATTGGATACCAGCAAATCCGCCTGTTCGCCGTCCGGCGGCGTAAAATCGGCAACATCCGCCATGAATAGCCGTGCGTTTGCCGCTCGCAAATCCGTTTGATTTTTTTGCAGATAGCGAAACGCGGCCGCATACTTTTCCAAAAGATAAACTTGTGCTTCGGGATGTTCAAGCGCCAAGGTAAGCCCGATACAGCCGCTGCCCGCACACAAATCGAAAACCGTTTGCGCGTGCAGCGCGAGCATGCGTTCGCTTGCAAGCGCGACCAGCTCTTCGGTTTCGGGGCGCGGAATCAAAACACCCTCCCCGACCGAAAATTCTCGGCCGTAAAAAGACCATTTGCCGAGAATGTACTGTAAGGGTTCTCCGCCCTCGCGCCGATCGAGCATTTCCAAAAACTGCCGTTCCTTTTCGGGCGACAGCTCCGCCTGCGGATTGGATAACCGCGCCGTCCGTGATATACCCGCCGCACACTCCAAAAGACAGCCGCAGTCAAATTCAGCGTCCGTGTTTTCCGCCGCACGAAGCCGCAAAAGTCCCGCGCGGTAAGCCTCCCGAAGCGTCATTGGATCGTGTCGTCGTCGGGGTTGTCCGTCAGGACAGCCGAGAGCGCGGCGATACCGACTTCTATAATGTCGTCGGTCGGCTCTTTGGTCGTGATGCGCTGCATCCAAAGCCCGGGTGCGGAAAGCGCTTTGACCAAAATATTGTCGTGTCTTCCCGCATAGCGAATAAATTCATAGCCCAAGCCCATGACAAGCGGTAAGATGAGCAGCTTTACGCCGATCCACAAAACGCGGTTGATCTCCGCCAAATGCGGAAAAATGAGTACCAAGGCCGAGGACAGCAAAATGCTCAAAAGGATCATCACAAACATAAAGCTGGTGCCGCAGCGCGGGTGAAACCGCTTTTGCCTGCGGACGTTTTCCACCGTCAGCTCCAAACCGTGTTCATAGCAGAAGATGGATTTGTGTTCCGCGCCATGATACATAAATACGCGTTTGATGTCCTTCATTTGGGAGACGGCCACCATGTACAACACAAAAATGATCACGCGTAAAATCCCCTCAAACAGGGCATGGAATTGCAAAAGTCGGTTTTGGGTCACCAAATCCACAAGATACGTCGGCAGCCACATAAACAGGAAAAACGCGAGTGCCACGCCCAATACGGCCGAGACAGCGCCGACGGCCTGCATCATTTTCGGCCCGAAATGGTCGTTGATCCAACGGTCAAGCTTGGAGAGCTCTTCTTCCGCTTCTTCCTCCCCCTGCGTGGATTTTTCGGCCGATTCCATCAAATAGCCGTACCCCGTGACCAGAGATTCCACGAAGCCGACGATCCCGCGCACCAGCGGGAGGGCAAAAAATTTGTTTTTGTCGCGCCAGGGCTTTGTCTCTTTATATTCCGTATCAATTTCGCCGTTTGGCAGTCTTACGGACATTGCCGTGCCTTTCGGCCCTTTCATCATAATGCCTTCGATAAGCGCCTGTCCGCCGACGGAGGTTTTATGCACTTTCTTTTCTCCCAAGCTCGATTCTCCTTTCCACATGCGGTTCAACGGTTCGCGCGCCGCTTACTGCGCGGTCGAACGAATGCGGACGGTATACGTCCCCGATGCCCATGCCGCCGTATTGCCCTTGATCTCGATGCGCACGCGGACGGATTGCTCGCCCGCCGACAAATCCGCATCTGTCAGATCGACCGAAGCGAACAGCATTTCATTGGTCAACGCCGCAATATCCTCCTGCGTACCGACAACACGGACATTCTCGATCGCACCGCCCAACAGCTCCGACCGAAATCCGTCCTTTTGCGCCGTGATCGATATATTCTGTGCAGGAACGGTGAAGGTTGCCATGATCGTGCCCGTCATATTGACGTTTGCTTTAAAACGCAGGGTGTTATCCATAATCATGTAGTCCGTCACATCGGACGCTTTGAAATTAAAGACGTTATAGCCGCGATCCAATTCGGCAAAATCCACCGTGCCAACGGGTATGCTTTTGATTTCATCGACCTGCTCAACGGGGACGGCCGCTCTGACATTTGCGGGAGAAACCGTAACGGGTACTGCGTTGTTCAAATACCAGGTCGGCGCGTTTTTGAAATTGACCGTCGTCGGCAAGGTGACCACCTTCAGCACGGGCATGGTCATGGTAATGGGCGTATCGCCGACGTCCAAAGATACATTGGAGAGCGTTTCGCCCGTATCGCTTTGCAGTTTGATCTCCGGCTGTACGGTGGTCGTCGCCGCGAGCGGCGCGCTGACAGAGGTTTCGGCAAGCACGCCCGTGACCTTGTTGACCTCGGTCGAGGGGCCGCTGACCACAACGGAAGTCTCGGAAAACAGAATGTTTCCAAGCATACAGCCGTCGACTACTGTTTTCCCGTCAGGCGCAACAATGTGCGGCTCGACGGCGAATTCTGCCTCTTTATACGTGTCAAAATATACGTCAATATAGTTCTGCGAAAGCCCGACGATCTCAAAATCCTTTCCGCTTTGGGCGGCGACTGCTTTTAACTGCAAGGATTTGTTTCCGGAGGAATCCACATAATTGGTCTGCGCGGTGACAGTGATGTCGTCCGCCGTCAGGGTGGAAACGATAAAACGCCTGCCGCTGACGATCACATCGACCGTATAATCTGTGTTCCCGAACATTTGTAGGTTCAACTGTGCGGGCACGCTGTTTTCCATTTCGATTTTTACGGGGACAGAGGAAACGGTCTGCGTCACGACGGGGCTTTTTTCGATGGATACCCAGATCCAAAGCGCAAACGCCAGAAGCAGAGAAAACAGCATAACGATTTTGTTGTTGCTGAGGATACCGCGCAGTCCCTTCGGCTTTTGCTTATCCACAACAGACGTCGGAAATTGATCATTTGTCTGCATCCTTATGCCGTCCTTTCCGCAATTTTTTCAAGGGGTTGTCCGAATTTTCCGCAGGCTGTATAAAGCACTGCGTCAACACTTCACGCAGATCGCCGCTGGAAAGATCGCGGCGCAAGCTGCCTTTGGAAGCGACGGAAATCGCGCCGGTCTCCTCGGAGACGACCACGACGAGCGCATCGCTTTGCTCGCTCATCCCGATAGCCGCGCGGTGGCGTGTGCCGAGCTCGCTGCTGACGTCATGGTTCTGCGTCAGCGGCAAAATACAGCCCGCCGCACATACGCGCGCGTTGCGAATGATCGCCGCGCCGTCGTGCAAGGGCGCTTTCGGATAAAAAATATTGCCGAGCAGTTCCGCCGAAATTTCTGCGTCAATGCGCGTGCCTGTGTCGATGATCTCGCCGAGGATCGTTTTCCTCTCAAACACCATCAATGCGCCGATCCGCTTATCGCTCATATCGGCGCATGCCTTGGTGACGGCGTTGATCATGGCATTGAGCCTCTCCTGCCGACGCAGTTCTTCACTGCTTTTCAAGCCCAGAAAACGGAAACTGGAAACGCTGCTGCGTCCAACGCTCTCCAGCGCATGCCGAATTTCAGGAGAAAAGATAACCACCAGCACCAAAAGGATGTTGGAAAAGAGCATGGAGAACATATAGGAGCTGACAGGCATATGCAGCAGATATACCGCCGCATACAGGATCACCAGCAGTACAAATCCCTTGGCCAACTGAATGGCGCGCGTTTCGCGGATGAGCTTAATGACGCTGTAGATCACAAACGCCATCAATAAAATATCCAATACGTCCGAAATGCTGCCGAAACCCAGTATGGCTTTGCCGATTTCATCGATCGTTTCGGAGAACGTAAGAGGAAAAGCCACGCAACCACCCGCTTTTGAAAAATAGAAAATAAAAATAAAAAATACAATATATCGCGACAAAAATGATAAAAACACACAATGTCAGGATATATTGTATCATACTCAAACGGCTTTTGCAATTTTAAATACGGAATTTAATAAACTATTTACATCTCTTTTTGCGGTAAATACTGAGGGGCATATGCGAACCGTTCCCGTTTCCTCGGTGTGATAGGCTTTGTGCGCCAAACCTGCGCAGTGCAGTCCCGCTCTTACGGCTATGCCGTCATAAGACAGCAGCTGCGCCGTTTCCTCGCTGTGCTTTCCCCGAACGTTGAAAGACAGGAGCGGCACAAATTGCACAGCAGGCGCGTCTAAATCCGTATACAGTTCAATATTGCGCATATGGCGCAGGGCGTCATACACATACCGAATCTGCTGCATTTCGTGGCGGTAGATCCTCGCTTCCCCTCTGTCGGAGACAAAGCGAATGCCCGCCGCAAGGCCAAGTATCCCCGGCACATTCAAAGTCCCGCTTTCCAGGCGTTCCGGGTAATCGTCCGGCTGCGCGAGCTGCGCGGAAAGCGTCCCCGTTCCCCCTTCCATGATCGTGCGAAGGGGTTTATCGCTGTTGCAAAGCAATATACCCGTTCCCATAGGGCCGTACAAGCCCTTGTGGCCGGGTGCGCACAGAAAATCTATCCCGTATTCCCGCATATGCATCGGCAGTATGCCCGCCGTTTGCGCCGCATCCACGACCAAAAGCACGCCGTTTTCATGGGCGAGCCCGGAGAGTTCGCGGATAGGCGGCGCCGTGCCGAATACATTGGAAGCGCCCGTACAGATGATCGCAATCGTATTTTTGCGCAGGCGGTTTTTAAAATTGCGCAGCGTTTCCTCCGTGCTTTCGCCGACGTGCGCCATGCTCCAATCACAGATATTCTGCATTTTTAACGCCTGCAAGGGTCTTGCGACGGCGTTATGCTCCAGATCCGAACAAACAAAATGCCCGCCCGGGCGCGCAAGTCCTTTGATGACGTCATTCAGCGCCTCGGTGCAGTTTTTGGTGAAAATCACCCGCTCCGGCGCGCCGAGATCAAACAGTTCGGAAACCGCTTCCCGCGCTGCGTACACCTGATTGGCTGTCTCAAATGCCATTTTGTGGCCCGCACGCCCGGGATTCGCCCCGTACAGTCTCGGAGCGGACGAAACAGCGGCAAGTACGCTTTGCGGCTTCGGATACGTCGTCGCCGCGTTGTCAAAGTAGATCAAGTCGCCCACTTCGATTCGCTTACCGGAATGCCTTCCCGCCGCAAAATATCGAGAATATCCGTCGGCGGATCGAACACCGCGACCGAATATCCGCATCCCTCGTTTTTTCGTGGCTGTGCCGTTTTAATGATTTGTGCGCGGTATCCGTAACGCAGCAGAACGCTGCGGGCTTTCATCGCATACGTTACCGATCCCACTTTTATGATAATTTTTTTCATACGAATCGCCATGCGATACAGAATTTGCCCAAAATCCCGTAAAAACGGATTTTGCGCACGGTATCGTTCCTTTCCTTTTGTTTTTCATATGCCGATTATCCGCATCGTCTTGCTACATACTATGCTTCGGACAAGCCGACAGTTCAAAAAGAAAAGCGGAGCAGATATTGTGATCTACTCCGTTTGGGTATACGATTCAATTTGTCTGCGTTCCTCTTCGGTCAGTTCACGGCAAGCGCCGCGCGGAAGATCGGGGTCAAGCGGGAGCGAACCCATATGCGTGCGTTCCAAATACTGCACAGGGCGGCCAATCGCTGCAAACATTCGCTTGATCTGATGATATTTTCCCTCGCAGATCGTGATCCGCACACGCGTTCGGTCGTCGGAAAGCGCCACTGCCTGTGCGGACAGAAAACGCGTGCCGTCATAAAGCTCCAAGCCTTCCCGCAGGATTTGAAGTTGCTCCTCCGTCACAGGGTCTGAAAGTCCGACTGTATAGGTTTTCGGGATATGGTTTTTGGGCGAAAGGATGCGATGGGCAAAGTCGCCGTCGTCCGTCAGAAGAACGAATCCCGTGGTGTCCTTATCCAATCGTCCGGCGGGGAAAAGTCCGCTGCGCCGAAGCGCGGGCGGGACCAGATCGACAACGGTAGTATCCTCTTTCGCATGGCTTGCGGAGACTACGCCCGCCGGCTTGTTGAGCATAATATAGATGTGCTTTTGGATGTGCTGCAGCGTGCCGTCCACGCAAACGGTATCGGTATCTGCAGACACTTTAAGTCCCGCGTCCGTGACCGTTACGCCGTTTACCGAGACGCGCCCATCGCGCACCATGCCTTTTACGTCCTTTCGCGAAAGCGTACCCATGCCCGCTAAGAGTTTATCCAGCCTTTCCTTTTCCATAAGCCCCTTTGCTTTACGTGCCCGTTGTCGTTACGGGCGTCTGTTCCTTTACAAAGCCGTGCATAAAGCCGTCCAGCTGCGTGGAGCAAATGTCGCCGCCGATGACTTTTCCCTCATATATGAGCAAGGTCGCCTGTATACAGTCCATCGCCTCGTAACCGGGATAATTGGTTACACGGTAGCTCCACTTTTTCACACGTTTTCCCGCATATAAAGTCAAATCAAAGCCCTGCGATTGCTGTAAGGCGTTGTAGTTCGTGTAGGTATCGTCAAAGGTCTCGGGAATGATGACTTCCGTGACCTCCAATGGGTCTGCCTCCACGCTCCAGCCGAATTGCGACAAATAGGCGATGCGTTCTTCGGCGGTGGAAGCGTTGATGTTGACCGTCGGCGTTTTGGCGGTCTCCACATTGCCGGATCTCGTCACGAAAAAGAATGCGGCGGCAATCACGGCAATGCAGCCGATCAAAATCGCCAGCTTGACCTGCCTTTTATGCACAGAAAACACGAACATAAACTTTCACCTCGTACACAATAGTATGCGACGAGGTGAGAAAAAATGCAAATTCAGTCTGAGGAATTATTTTTCGACTTTTCTGTGCTGGGAAGCGGCGCGCAGAGACTGCCTTGCGCGGCGGATCTCATTCACGGAATTGGTCAAGGTCTCATCCGCCAAGGCGACGATATTCTCCACATACTCCCCTGCGCTTGTACGCATATCGTGCGCCCATTTCTGCGCCTGATCCGTAAGCTCCGAAGCGGTCGTGCGCGCGCCCTCCACAATATCGGCGGCCTGCGCACGCGCCTGCGCCATAATATCGGCGGCTTCGGCTTCCGCGCCCTTTGTGATCTCGTGTTCCTGCACCAGCTCCTGCGCCTTTTTATGCGCTTCTGCAATAATCCCGTCTGCGGTATTCTGCGCGGCCGTCAAAATCTCTTTACGCTCCGAAGCGATTTTACGCGCCTGCATCAGTTCGTCGGGCATATTCAGACGAATATCCTCGATCACACGCTTGATTTCATTGACGTCCAGCAACAAATTGGAGGTAAAAGGTACGCTTTTTCCTTCTTCCAAAATCTCATCGATTTCATCCAATAAGCTCTCTATCGTCATGATTGTCCACCCCTTTTGATTCTTTGGATTATATCGTCACGAATTTCTTCGGGAACAAAGTTGCCGATGTCGCCGCCCAATTCACAAACCTGTTTGACCACGCTGGAGCTTAAAAACATATTCTCCGCCGTAGCCGTTACGAAAACGGTTTCCAAGCCCTGATTGAGCTTTTGATTGGTCAGCGCCTGCTGGAATTCATATTCAAAGTCCGAAACGGCGCGCAGCCCCTTCACGACCGCGACCGCACCCTTTTGCCGCGCATACTCCGCCAAAAGGCCGTCATAGGCATCCACCTCGACATTGGGTATGGACGCGGTACAGCGCTCCAAAAAGTGTACGCGTTCCTCGGCGGAAAAAGCATAGCTGTTTTTTTTATGATAGTTGGTCATCACCACCACGATCACCCTGTCAAACAAAGCAGCAGAACGGCGGATGATGTCCATATGTCCCTGCGTCACGGGGTCAAAGCTGCCCGGACAAATGACTGTTTTCATATGCTTTCCTCGGATTTTCGGTATGTCGTCAATTTGGTTTTGCCGTATTTGTATTCGCGCAACTTTTGAAGCTCTCCCACAGACGCGGGAAGCTCTTCCACGGCAGCCGTCTCGCACATGACAAGCGCGCCTGCCCGACAACGCGCGGAAAGCAGCGGCAAAATTCGCTCGGTCAGCCCCTTTTCATAGGGCGGGTCGGAAAACACGATGTCAAAGAATTCCTCCGTGCGTGCCAAAAACGAAAAAACATCCGTTTGCAAAAGCGTTGCGCGTTCATAAAGCCCCGTCGTCTGCAAATTGCTCTGCACAACTTCAAAGGCGGTTTTGTTCTCTTCGGTGAAATACGCATGGCGCGCGCCGCGGCTGAGCGCCTCGATCCCCAGCTGACCCGAACCCGCGAAAGCATCCAGCACGACCGCGTTTTCCAGTTCAAACTGCACGATGCTGAACATAGCCTCTTTGACCTTGTCCGTTGTTGGACGGACGATCTCGCCGCCCGACGGGGTACGCAGCTTTCTGCCGCGTGCCGAACCCGTAATTACACGCATAGCTTACTCCCTAAAAAAATGAAGCACTCTTATTTTTAACTATTCTAACACAAATGTCAACATAAATCAGCAATTTTTTAATGCGAGCAGCCGATTTTTTAGTTCCTGTGCGTCGGAAACCGTCACATTTGCACCCGCTTTTTGCAAATCGTCTCTGTTGCGAAATCCCCACAAAACGCCGATGATGTCCACGCCCGCGTTTTGCGCGGTTTGCACATCGACCTCGCTGTCGCCGATATACACGGCTTCTTCGCGCGTGACGTGCATGGCGTCGAGCGCGGCATATACACCGTCGGGCGCGGGTTTATTGGGTCTTGTCGGCACGCTGCCGATCACGGTTTTCACATAACGCCCGAACAGCTTTCCGCATAAAGGCTGCGCGGCAAAATCCGCCTTGTTGGTCACGATGGCGAGCCGGTAGCCCGCTTCATACAAAGCCGCGAGCATGTCGGAAATGCCGCTGTACTCTCTGGTTTTATTTTCCATGTTTTGCTTATAGTATTCGCAAAACAGCCGATAGCAGACCTCTCTTTGCGCCGGATCTGTTTCGGGCGGCACAGCGCGTTCGATGAGCTTATGCACGCCGTTGCCGACAAAGCGCCGGATCTCATCGAGTTCCCGTTCGGGATACCCGCATTGCCGCAGCGCGTAATTTGTACTGTCGCACAGATCCTCCAGCGTGTCTAAAAGCGTTCCGTCCAAATCAAAAATCACGGCTTTTTTCATATTTCATTCCTCGGTGTGGTAATAGGCATAAATTTTTTCGGCAGTTTTGCGGCTGACGCCCTCCGTTTCGGCAAGTGCATCCACAGTGGCGTTTTTGATGGCGGTCAGCGTCTTGAATTTCTGCAAAAGCGCACGCGCGCGCTTATCTCCCACGCCCTCGATCTCCGTAAGCGACATCGTCAGACTGCGTTTTTGATGGCGGCTTCGGTGATAAGCGACCGAAAAGCGGTGTACTTCCTCCTGAATTTCGGCAATCAGCGTAAACACGCGGCGATGGGAGCGAATTTCGATCTCGCCGCCGTTTTGCGCGATCGCGCGCGTGCGGTGACGATCGTCCTTAACCATGCCGAACAGCGGTACTTGCAGTCCGAACGCCTCAAGTACGGGTGCGACCGCGTTCACCTGCCCCACGCCGCCGTCGAGCAGGATAAGATCGGGCAGTCTGCCGAAGCCCTCGCCGCTGTCCTTATGCGCTTCATACTCCGTAAACCGCCGTGTAAGTACCTCGCGCATGGAGGTATAGTCGTCATTGCCCACGGTTTCGCTGATTTTAAACCGTTTATATGCCTGCTTGAGCGGTTTCCCGTCCTGAAAGACGACCATTCCCGCGACGCTGTCCTGCCCCGCCGTATGCGAAATATCGTAAGATTCGATATAGGTCGGCGCGAAGGGCAGCCCCAGCAAATCGCGCAGTTCCTCAAGCGCCGCCACGGCTTTGCCCGTTTTGCCCATTTTCAACGCCAGCTTTTCCTGCGCGTTTTCGCGGCACATGTGCACGACCTCCGCCTGCTCGCCGCGCTGCGGTGTGAAAACAACGACTTTTTTTCCTTTTTTCTCAGAAAGCCAGCGTTCCACATCCGCCGCGCCCTCCACAGCGCCGTCCACGGTCACGCGCTTTGGAATGTTTTGCCGCATGGAATAATAGGACGTGATCGCATCCGCCATCATGGATGCGGGACTTTCGGTCTTTTCAAAAAAGAAATGCTCGCTGTCAAACAACCGTCCGTCCGCAAAGCGCAGCACGGCAAGGCATACGGTATTGTCGCTCTCCGCCATGGAGAAAACGTCCTGCTCCTCCACGGACTTAAACACGACCTTTTGCTTTTCGCGCATCCGCTCAATGGCGCGAATTCGGTCGCGAATTTTCGCCGCGCGCTCAAAATCCATATCCTCGGAAGCGCGAAGCATATCCTCCTGCAAAGAAGCCAAAATTTCTTTCGTATCGCCCTTTAAAAAACGGATCGCCTGCGAAACCGCCTCCTGATAATCTGCTTTGCGCACCTTGCCCGTGCATACGCCGCAGCACTGCGCAATATAATAGTTGAGGCATGGCCGCGAACGGGTGATCTTGCCGTCAAACACCTTGCCGCACTGCGGCAGCATAAAAATTTTGTTGGCGGCGTCCACACTTTGCTTAACGGCGTAAGAGCTGGTATAAGGGCCGATATACTCCGCGCCGTCGTCCGCCTTTTGCAAAACCGCCGTGATCGTTTTATAGGTATCGCCAGCGACCTTGATATAACTGTAGCCCTTATCATCCTTTAAAAGGATGTTGTATTTCGGCATATGCTGTTTAATGAGGCTGCATTCCAAAACCAGCGCTTCAAATTCGCTGTCGGTGACGATATAATCGAAATCATCGACGTTATCGACCATTTTGCGCACCTTGACCGTATGGCCGTTCGGTGAGCCGAAATACTGGCTGACGCGGTTTTTGAGCGCCTTGGCTTTGCCGATATAAATGATCTCGCCGTTTTTATTTTTCATGATATACACGCCCGGAAGCAGGGGCAGATGCATGGCCTTTTTGCGAAGCGCCGCGCGTTTTTCATTCATACCGTCACCGCCTTTTTATAAAAATAAAATCAGACACGCCAAAAGGGGCAAAGCGGCGTGTCTGAAAGAAAACATATGGAGGAAATCAATTATTCGGCAAAACCGGATTCCACGAGCTTCACAAGTCCATCGACCGCCTGCTCTTCATCCGGGCCGCCGGCAATAATACGGATTTTGGTATCGCCCATAATGCCGAGTGAAAGCACGCCAAGAAGGCTTTTTGCATTGACTCTTCTTTCATCCTTTTCCACCCATATCGAAGATTTGTACTCATTGGCTTTCTGGATAAAGAAAGTTGCCGGACGCGCATGCAAACCGACCTGGTTCTGAACAAGTACTTCTTTAACGAACATAATCATTGCTCCCCATACATCATAATAGAAATACGTTTTGCAGATTTCCAGTAACATATTATACCACAAATCTTGTCCTCGTCAACGTCTAAAACACGATATATGGGGGATTTTGCGAATTTCGGTGGGTGTTCCAAAGTGGGTTGACATGCGCTCCCCAAACTTTGTGCAAAATCACAACAAAAATTCGATTTGTCTATTAAATATACACAAAAATGGAACGAATTCTCTAATTTTGCACCCTCTGATGCACTGCAGGCGTGCTGCTGTCCATAGCGGCAAACGTACAGCCTGCCGCACGGTAATAGGCAATCACTTGGGGCAGGGCTTGCACTGTGCTGTGCTTTGCGGCGGCGTCGTGCATCAATACGACCACCGTATTGCTTTTCGGGACATTTCGGCAGTTATTGATGATCGTATTGGCGGATACGGAATTGGAGCTTGCGTCGCCCGAACTGAGATTCCAGTCCATATAGGTATAGCCGCGCTTCTCCACTTCCTTGGTCACGCGGGACATAATGCCCTTGCAGTATTTGCGGCTGACCGTATTGCTGCTGCCGCCGGGGAAGCGGAGGATCGTACTGCGCACGCCCGTCTGTTGATAAACCAAATCGGAAATTTTTTGAAGATCCGAAAAATAAGCGTCATCCGACGCGTAAACGGATGAATAGTTGTGGGTGTAGGTGTGCAGCGCGATTGTATGCCCCTGCTCTACAATGTCCTTCATGTAATGATTATTTTTCCCGCCGTTGATGACAAAAAACGTCGCCTTCACACCGTTATCCTTCAAAATTTTCAGAATCTCCGGTGTTCTGGGCGACGGGCCGTCGTCAAAGGTCAAATAAATCGTTTTGGAGGATAAATTCGGTACTTTCCCCGGAGGAAGCGGTGTAGGCGACGGTTTAACGGCAGAGGGACTGGCGGTGGCAGCCGCGCGCTTAATGGCAAGCTGCTTATTTAAGTCCGCAATGTTTTTTTGGAGCGATTCTTTTTCGCGCGAATAGCTTTCACTCTGCTTTTTCATCTGATCTGCAAGGGAGGACTCTTTTTCAGCCTCTTCCGCTTTCAGGCTCTCGTTCGCCTGCTGCGCGCTTGCAAGCGCTTTGGACACCTCGGCATCCGCCGTGCGCAGGGTGCGGTTTTTCAAAGTCATGCACGCTACCGTAATCGACAGCGCCAGTATAACGACCGCACAGGCGACCAACAAAATACGGACATGCTTCTCTTTAAGCTCGCGCATACGAATACCCCCTCTTTTTTCGACAAAATCCTTTTCTTTTTGCCTTTTTTATTATATAGTATTTCCTGTAAAGTGCAAGTCGGAATTTATTAAAAATCAGTAAAATTTACAGCTTTCACCGTTTTTTTCAAAAAATGAGGCAAATTGCCTTCTATCCACACAGCAAAAAAAGGCGCCCCCGTAAAATACGGGAGCGCCTTGCCTGACAAATTGACAGGTTCTGTCAAATCTGCTCTTTGACCTTAGCCGCCTTACCGACTCTGTCACGCAGATAGTAGAGCTTGCTTCTGCGAACCTTACCGACGCGAACCGTCTCTACCTTTGCGACGTTCGGGGAATGCACGGGGAATACGCGCTCCACGCCGACGCCGTAAGAAACGCGGCGAACGGTAAAGGTTTCGGAAACGCCGCTGCCCTTGCGCGCAATGACCGTTCCTTCAAAAACCTGAATTCTTTCTCTTTCACCCTCGCGGATCTTGACGTGTACGCGTACAACGTCGCCGATTTTGACCTGCGGGCGATCTTCCTTGAGCATACCTTCCGTGATAACTTTGAGTGCGTCCATGTTTGTCCTCCTGATTGTTTTCAGACGTTCATGCACCCATGCGAATACAGAGGACCGTCCGCTTTAATGTTGCCATTAACTGCCGTTGGCAAGATACCAACGCATAAAATGCTTAGATATGATAACACACCAAACATAAAAATGCAAGAATTTTTTTCAAATTGTTGAAATTCCTTGGAAATTTCTAAAAAGCCAAGCCGCATTAGCAAAACACCTCGCCGTTTTCAAGCAGCAAACGCTTTTTTAGGATGTCCGTATTTTGGATTTCCCCGCTGAAATCCCGACAAAGCGCTTCCAGCAGGAGCGCGGGGTTGATATTGTTGCAATCGCCCGCCGTCAGCCGCAGCGCAAGGGTCACGCAGGCTTCCTCCGCCTGCGCGTGAAATGCGGAGATATTGGGTTTTATATCGATCTCTTTTTCGATTTTTCGCCGCCCCTGTTTGGCTTTTTTCTGCACCAACAGCGCGGGCTTTGCCATGCTTTGCTCGATTGCCGCAAGCAATTCCGTCGGATTTTGTGAAAACAGGCGAATCTCATAGTCGGCATACGCGATCTCCGACGGCTTATGGACGGGCTTTGCCGCCGAAAGTACCGTAATATCGGCGGGCAATGCGGCATTTAAGCGGGTCTTGATCTCTTTGAATGTCATTTCACCGACCAGACGCACATCGACCGATTCGCAAAGGCTTTCCTGTCCTAAGGAAAGCGGACGGGCAAAGGTCATGAACAAATGCGGGTTATACCCTTCCGTAAACCACAAGGGAAGCTGTGCGCGCTTCACAGCGCGGGTCATGCAACGCATCAAATCCAAATGCGAAATGTACTTTGCCATGCCCGTTTTGGTGAAAAAAATCCGAATATCATTTTGCATCGCAGCGCCCTCCGTTCAATTTTGCCGCACCGCACGCCGCACATTTCTCGCGACAGTTCGGCGTCGTCACGCTTTGGTGCGCCTTTCGGTTTTCCTCTTCCAAAAACGCCCTGCGAATGCCGTAATCCAAATGATCCCAAGGCAGGATCTCCGAAAAATCACGCCGCCGATTGGCGTAAAAGCCCGGGTCTATGCCGCACGCGTGAAAGGCTTCCATCCAACTGTCAAATCGAAAATGCTCGTCCCAGCCGTCAAACTTGCAGCCGAGCGACCAGGCCTTTTCCAACACATCGCAGAGCCTGCGGTCGCCGCGTGCGAATACGCCCTCCAAAAAGCTGGTCTGCGGCTGGTGATAGCTGACCTGAATTTTGCGCGTATGCACGTTTTCGAGCAATACCTTTTGCTTTTCCGCAAGGCTCTCCATGGTGGCCTGCGGTTCCCATTGGAACGGCGTAAAGGGCTTCGGCACAAAAGACGCCACGCTGATGCTGACCGTCACGCCCTTCCCTTTGGGCTTGTCCGGGTTTTGATAAAACGCGTTGACCACCTTTTGCGCAAGCTGTGCAATTGCCGCGATATCGTCGAGCGTCTCGGTGGGCAGTCCCATCATAAAATACAGCTTGACCGCCGTCCAGCCGCCGCGAAATGCCTGCGCACAGGTACGCAGGACTTCTTCTTCCGTCACATTTTTGTTGATCGCATCACGCAGACGCTGTGAACCCGCCTCCGGCGCAAAGGTCAGACCGCTGCGGCGTACTTTTTTGAGTTCCTCCATCAGCTCGTCCGAGAAATTGTCCACACGCAAAGACGGCAATGCCACATTGACCCTTTGCGGGATCGCCCATTCGAGCATTTGCGGGATAAGCTGTTCAACCTGCGAATAATCGCTGGTGCTTAAAGAACAGAGCGATACTTCGTCGTAGCCCGTCGTATCGCAGAGACACTGTGCCTGTCGGTTGACCGTATTCGCACTTTTCTCGCGCACGGGGCGATAAATAAAGCCCGCCTGACAAAACCGACAGCCGCGTATACAGCCGCGAAACACCTCCGCCACGGCGCGGTCATGCACGATCTCAATAAACGGTACGACAAAATTCTCGGGATAATACACCGCATTCAAATCCGAAATGATCCGCTTGGTCACGCGCGCGGGTGCGCCCTCTTTCGGCGTGACGGCCGCGATCGTGCCGTCGTCGTGATAGGTCACGTCATAAAACGCGGGTACGTACACGCCCTCGATCTGCGCGGCGGCGCGCAGAAATTCCGCCTTGGTCGCGCCTTTTTCCTTGCATTCGATCAGCAGATCAAGCAGTTCGTTGGTAGCTTCCTCCCCTTCACCGAGCTGAAACAGATCAATAAAATCCGCCAAAGGCTCAGGATTGCACACGCAAGGACCTCCGGCGACCACAATGGGCGTCAGTTCGGTTCTGTCCCGACTTCTGAGGGGCAGTCCCGCAAGATCAAGCATATTGAGTACATTCGAGTAGCTGAGTTCATATTGAAGCGTAAAGCCGATCATATCGAATTTCCGCAAATCGTCGCCGCTCTCCAGCGCATACAGCGGCACGCCCGCCTTGCGCATTTCGGATTCCATATCCGGCCATGGGGCGAACACGCGCTCGCACCAGGCGTCCGCACGCGCGTTGATCAGGCTATACAGAATTTTCATGCCGAGATGCGACATGCCGATCTCATAGCTGTCCGGAAAACAGAACGCATACCGCAGCTTCACGGCGTCCTTGTCCTTGATAACGCTGTTGAGTTCCCCGCCTGTATACCGCGCGGGCTTTTGTACATTTTTAAGCAACCGTTCCTGCGTTTTGCTGAGCATACGATCCCTCTGCTTTCTGTGATACGCTTATCATACACGAAAATGCAGAAAAATGCAAACGCTCCTTACGTTCCGCATTTTAAAAACAGCGTGACCGTTAAGTAGACCGCGACGAGCAGCAGCGTGAAATTATAACCGCTACGCAAAAGTACATAAAATCCGAAGCCCATGACGACGATAATACAAAGCAACGAAACGATGGTTTCCACGCGCAAACGCCGATCGGGGTCTTGCAAATGCACGCTCAAATAAGCGTCGAACGCTCTGCCGCCGTCGAGGGAAAACACAGGCATGGCGTTGAACAGAAAAATATAGAGGTTCACGGCGGCACATTGCAGCGCGGTTTCGGCCGAACTGTGCACATACCAGGCGACGAACAGGCAGGCAAACAAAAAATTGACCGCAGGGCCTGCCAACGCCGAGCAGATCTCCTGCCGATAGCTTAAACGCAGGTCGTCCGCGCGGCAGATCGTCATGCCGAAAAGCCCCAGTCGAATTTCCCGCGGCTTTTGTCCGAACAGGCAATCTGCGGTCAGGTGTCCGCATTCGTGCAAAAGCGAAAACAACACGGCAAAGCGAATCACCGTGCTGTTGCTGCAGGTCAATAAAAAGCAGACCGTAAACGCGAAGAAAAACCCGATTCGGACACGAACGCCCCTAAGCGTCAGTGTCATGCAAGCCCAATATCCACGCGGGGTCAAAGCGGACGCCGTTCATATGCACTTCCCAGTGCAGATGCGGGCCGGTCACCTGCCCCGTGCTGCCCACCTTCGCGATCACCTCGCCGTTGCGGATATTTTCCCCCTCTTGCGCCACAATTTCGCTGCAATGGCAATAGAGCGTTTCAAGGCCGCTGCCGTGTGAAAGCACAATGTAATTGCCGCGTGCATCGGATCGAGCCACCTTGGTCACCGTACCGGTAAATGCGGCAAAAATCGGCGTTCCCTCGGGTGCGGCAAGATCCAAGCCGCCGTGAAAGCCATAGCGATTCGTGACGGGATTGATGCGGTATCCGAAATCAGAGCTTACGCGGGTATATTCCACAGGCACGGTAAACGCGCCTGCGACCGTCAGGGGTGCAAAAGAGGCGGTTTTGTCGGGATACAGCAGATCCTCGCCGCCCGCGTCCGCGAGCGTCAAAGCATCGGCTTGCGGAATCGGTACGGTCGTCTCGCCGTTGTCCGTTTCGTTCTCTGTATCGCTCTCATTGTCCGCGCCGTCCAAGGCGGCAGGCGAAAACACAAAAGCGGATACGCGCTTTAAGGCGGCTTTCAATTCGGCGGAGTCCATATCCTTTGAAAACATCGCCGTATAGGTATCGCGCAGTTCGGCAAATTTCTGCGAGCCGGATTTATAAAGCCCGAACACCGCAAGCACGATCAAAAGACAAACCACGAGTTGGACTGCCACGACCCGCACGATATAATCGCCTTTCGCCGCGTTTTCTTCTTCGTTCGTCCGGAGGCGCGTCCTTCGATACTCGCGCACAGGGCTTCGACTTTCTTCGCGCATATACGCGTCATATTCGTCTCGTGGCATTTGCATCACCGTATTTGTAAGATTTTTGGGTTCTCATCCAAATTTATATGCGTTGTCCGTCGCGGGATATGTTCGCACAAGCAGAAACTTTAGAAAAATTCAAAAAAGGGCTTGATTTTTTGGTAAGTTTCCGATATAATACAACAGCAATGACAGGGACGTTTAGCTCAGTTGGTAGAGCATTCGCTTGACGTGCGAAGGGTCAGCGGTTCGAGTCCGTTAACGTCCACCATGCCGCCGCAGGCTGTAAGCCTGCGGCGGCTTTTTATGTATGCGAAATCTATACGTGAACAGACCCGAATCCGCTTGTGCAGGTTCGGTTTTTTTATTTTTCCTATTACAGTTTAAAAATCGTATGAATGAGCAAAAGCATAATGACCGCAGGCGTGCCGCCGATGGAAACGATGCCGAGATTCGCAAAGTTCAACGGCAAATGCACCCCGAAAAATCCGCCCGCAAAATTGGCGGCAAAAAAGGCCGCGACGCCCTGAAGCGCCGTTAAGACCAGCGCCGCGAAAAATCGCTTTGTGCGAAGCATGGTCAGCAGTATGATCACGCCGCCGAACACAAGCACGAACCAAATCCATCCCGTCATTTATCATCCGCTCCCTTTTTTACACTATATGCGGCAGAAAGGACAAATTATTCCGGTAGTTTATCGAGGCTTTGGGAATATACTGATAATGAAGTCTGTTTTCGGAGGGGAACGTATGAACGAAATTATAGACACGTATGAACAATTCTGCATCGTCAAAAACCGAAACGTCTTGCTGGAACAGCGTTTTACACCCGACGGCGAATATACCATTCTCTGTAAATCCTGTACGGATTGCCATCCGAACGCATGCAAATGCGTCAAACAGTTCACGGAAAGTCTAAAAATTTCTAAATATTTGCAAAAATAAACGCAAACGGTTGACCGAATATAAAAAATTTAGTAAAATACTGTCATACAGCTTGATTTTATGTTGGAAAGTTGTAGGATAAAGCGACTTTTCGTCCGCACTTTCCCCATACATCAAGAAGCTGATGACAACAGGCTTTATGCTTTTCTATATATTCGGTGATCAAAATGAAAAAAATCATAGCTTTTGAAATCGTAGATATTATTCCTTTTTCATGCGGTATCATTTTTTCCAAAAAGGAAATGATCAATCAGGAAAAATGCAAAGTTTCGTTTTACGGATTTGACATAAAACGATTCCGCAATGCGCCCGTTACCCGCAGTGTGTATATGCTCAACAAATTCGGCAACGGTTACAAACGCATTGTGGATGAGATCGGGGATTACTTAAACTGCGACGCGGACGCCTTTTGCGGCAACAACACGGTGATCGTCTACCCCACCGGCGAGACGGGCGTGTTTGATTTCGAGGGCAAAAGCATTTGGTCGGGCGATCTGCTCTACCACGGATGCCCCGTGCAGGACGTCGCCGCCGACGGCAATCAGATTTGGTGTACCGTACCTGAGCAAAACGCCATTATCAGCTATTCCATCGCACACAAAAAGTTTTATATGCGCATCGGCGGTGAAAATTCCACGGCGTTTTCCAACCCGACCGCACTTGTAAAATACGGAAACGAGTTGTTTGTCTGCAACGCGGGTTCGTGCAAAATCCGCACCGTCAATCTCAAGGATTATTCCGTCCAAGATTTTCGCACCTTCGACGAGCCTGTACGCCGATATTTGCGAAGCTGCGGCAAGGAGATCGTCCAGCTTGATTCGGGCGTGTATGTATTATAAGGCTTGATTTTCCGAAAAATAAACAAAAACAGGACGCTGACCGCAGCAGGCCGGCGTCCTGTTTCTTTATTCCTTTTTTCAGCGTTCCTCGCGGTAATAATTGAGTCCCAATGCGGCGGGCTGCGCCGATTTGTTGCTCTTGCGCACCGAGGTCAGGATCAGCACGATTGCCGTGATGATAAACGGCAATGCCTGATACAACTGCGGCGGGACTTTCGACAAAAAGCCCAGCGCTTTCGGAAAAGCATATGCAAGAGACCCGCTGTAGATCTGCAGCGTATTGAAGAAGCCGAACACCAACGTGCCGAGAATGGCCTTTGCCGTACTCCAGTTGGCGAAAATCACCAACGCAACCGCGATCCAGCCGTAGCCGTTGATCCAGCAGTTGCTGCCCTCAAAGCTTCCCCCGAGGTTAAGCCCCATATAATAGCCGCCTATACCCATAATTCCCGAGCCGAGAATGATGTGTACGTATTTATACAGGGTAATGTTGATGCCCATGGAGTCCGCCGCCGCCGGATTTTCGCCGATGGCGCGCAGGCGAAGACCCGCTTTGGTCTTATTCATATAGAACCAAACGCCGACCGCGATCAAAATTCCCAAATACACAAGAATATTATGGGAAAAGAACGCTTTGCCAAGCACGGGGATCTTGGAAAGCAATGGGATCAAAATCGGATTCTTAAATCCGTCATTCACAGAAGCGTACTGCGTCATCACAGGCCAAGAGCCGCTCAAGCCCTTGCCGATGAAGAAAAACAGCCCCACGCCAAAGGTCGTCATGGTAAGACCCGTGACGTTCTGATTGGCCTGCATCGTGACCGTAAGGACTGCAAAAACAATGCCGAACAGCCCCGCGCAGATAAAGGAAGTCAAAATACCGACAGCCAGACTGTTCGTGTAACAGCCGACAAGATACCCGAAAATCGCGCCGACGGCCATAATGCCTTCTACGCCGAGGTTCAGGCTGCCTGATTTTTCAATGATGATCTCCCCGACCGTACCGTACAAAAGCGGGATATTGTAAACGACGATATTGAACAAAAACAGGGTAAAAACATCCAAACGATTCATGCTTCTTCCCCCTTTTGCTGCTTCGCCGATTTACGGAAAACGAGCTTAAAGCGGATAAAGAAATCCGCCGCCAGTACAAAAAACAGGATCACGCCCTGCAAAAGATCGGCAAAATTGGAATCAATGATCGGAAACTGCGTACTCGCGACCTGGCAACCGTACTGCATAATACTGATAAGCAGCGACACGCCGAAAATGGCAAAGGTATTGAGCTTGGAAAGCCATGCCACGATCACGCCCGTCCACCCGACGTTGTTGGTGATCGACGTGGAAAGCGCCTGCGCGCCGGAAACGTAAAATCCGCCCGCAAGGCCGACGAGCGCCGCAGACAGGAACATCGTGCGGACGATGATGCGGTTTACGCGCATCCCCGCATACCGTGCGGTGCTGACGCTGTCGCCGACCACGGAAATTTCGTAGCCCTGCTTGGTTTTTTTGATATAGAAGTAAATGCCCACACAAATGGCTACGGCAAACAGAAACGATATGTTCAAAGAAAATTTGCCAATCGGGATGGTCGGCATAAAAGCCGCTTTCGGCAGCTTTTGGAACACGGGGCGAACGGATTCGCTGCTCAAATAAAAATTCCAGGGTGCCTGCGTTTCCCCGACAAAGTGCAGCAAATAGAGCGCGACGTAGTTGAGCATCAAGGTCATGAGCGTTTCATTGGTGCGGAAGCGCACATTTAAAAGCGCAACCACGCCGCCGTAAACGCCCGCACAGAGCATAGCCGCCAAGAACATCAACAGCAGCAGCGGCAAGGACGGCATACGGCCTCCGAGCCGCAAAGCGACGGTCGCAGCCGCCAGCGCGCCCATAATGAACTGCCCTTCCCCGCCGATATTCCAAAAGCGCATTTTAAAGGCAAGCGAGAGCGCCAGCGAAGTAATGAGCAACGGTGTAAACACGGTCAGAAGCCCTTCGATGCTCTTGTAGGCAAAGCGGCTGCCGATCATGCCTATGGTGAACATATCCTTATACAGCACCAGCGGGTTTACGCCCAGCGAGATCAGCAACACCGCGCCGACGAGCAGAGCCGCCAAAATGGCGATACAGTAAAAGGCAACCATCAAAAGCGGATGCATTTTGTCGCGTTTAACGACGCGCACGAACGGGTCTTTCGCCTTATTCACGGCTGCACCTCCTTAATGTTGCTGTCCTTCGCAATGCCTGCGGTTTTTCCGTTGGCCTCGGAAAGGTCGAGCACGCCGGTCATCATCAGCCCAAGCTGTTCCTTTGTGGTTTTGCTCGCGTGTACAACGCCCATCACCTTGCCGTGGCAAAGCACCATGATCTTGTCGCACAGCGCCAGCAAAACATCCAAATCTTCGCCGACAAACAGGATGCCCACGCCTTTTTGCTTCAAATCGTCCAAGATACGGTAGATCGTATAGGACGAGTTGATGTCCAAGCCCCGCACGGGATACGCCGTGATCAGCACGTTCGGCTCGGACTTGATCTCACGCCCAAGCAGCACCTTTTGCACGTTGCCGCCCGAAAGACGTCGAACCGGGATTTCGGCGGAGGGGGTGACGACCTCCAATTCGTCGATCACCTCCTGCGCGTCACGCCGCGCGGTTTTGCGATCCACGAGAGGACTCAGCCGATTGTTCTTGTATTTCTTTAAAATCATGTTGTCGGTAATGGATAAAGAGGGCGCCAGACCCATGCCGAGCCGATCCTCGGGAATGAAGCTCATGGAAATGCCCATCTCAATAATTTTTTGCGGCGAAAGCCCGACAATGCTCTCCCCGTTATGATTCATCATCCCGCTTTCGATCTTACGAAGCCCTGCGATCGCCTCGCAAAGCTCCTTCTGCCCACAGCCGGCTATGCCCGCCACACCGAGCATCTCCCCGCCGCGCACATAGAAATTCACATGGTCGATCGCGATCGCGCCCTCGTCGTTTTTCACGGTGAGGTCACGAATCTCCAAAAGCGGATTCTTTTTTTCAATTTTGGTGCGGCGGATATTGAGATCCGCCTTTTTGCCCATCATCAGCTCGGTCAAGGCCTCCTGATCGGTTTCGGCGGTCTCCACCGTACCGATATATTCGCCTTTGCGAAGGATCGCCACGCGGTCGCTGATCTCCAGCACCTCGTTGAGCTTATGGCTGATGATGATGATCGAACGCCCCTGCGCCTTCATTTTGCGCAGAATATCGAACAGCTTCTCGATCTCCTGCACGGTAAGAACGGCGGTGGGCTCGTCCAGAATAACGATTTTGGCGCCGTAATACAGCACCTTGATGATCTCCAGCGTTTGCTTTTCGCTGACAGACATCGCTTGCACGGGTTTTTTAGGGTCAATATGGAAGCCGAACTGTTCGGCTGTACGCGCAATTTCGTCGTAACGCTCTTTTTTCAGAAGTACGCGGGAAAGACCCGCTTTTTTGCCGCCGTCCCCCGGCTCTGCGCCGAGCCAAATGTTGTCGGCGGCGGAAAAGATCTCGACCAGCTTAAAATGCTGATGCACCATGCCGATGCCGAGCTTTTTCGAGTCCTCGGGGGAATTGATGACCACTTCTTTGCCGTCGACGAAAATTTGCCCGCTGTCCGGCTTGTAAATGCCGGACAGCATATTCATTAAAGTGGTCTTGCCGGACCCGTTTTCGCCAAGCAGGGCGAGGATCTCGCCCTGCTTAACGGTCAGGTTGATATTCTTATTGGCAGCTACACTACCAAAGCTTTTGTTGATATTTCGTAATTCGATCGCGTATTCTGCTGCCACCGAAAAATCTCCCCTGCTTAGAATTCGGAAGTCGGAAAAGAGCTTAGCCTTCCACGACGCCCGCTACATAATAGTTCATCGAACCTTTGATCACGCCGTCGCAAGCGTCCTTGCCGCCGTCCACAGCCTCCAAAGCGCCCGTTTCGGTGTTATAGGCAAAATAGGTGTTGCCGTCCGCAGAGATCACGTCCGCACCCTTATTGTCCTTCATCGCCTCGGTGTTCTTCGTGATGTTGCCGTTGGCGTCAATGGAGAGCTTCACATTCGTGAACACATCCCACTCGCCGTTTACCATCATGG
This sequence comes from uncultured Clostridia bacterium, assembly GCA_947628665.1. Taxonomy (GTDB): domain Bacteria; phylum Bacillota; class Clostridia; order Oscillospirales; family Acutalibacteraceae; genus Fimenecus. The sequence continues at coordinate 36,663 of CANRAU010000002.1, read as the reverse complement.
TCTTGACCTTTTCAACGATGCCGGCCGTTTCGGGTTCGCAATTCTCAGAAAGCGGAGAAATATCGACAAAGCCTTCTTTAAGGCCGCCGTAGTAGATACCGACCTTCTCCATGAAGTGTGCGGGATCGTTCATCGCGGTTTCAATGGCGAGCTTATAATATACGTCCCAATGCCAAATCGGCGCGGTCAGGTGCGAAGTCGGCGCCTGCGCGGTCATGTCGGAGTTGTACCCGCAGCCGAATACCTTGCCGTTGGCGGCGGCGAGCTGCGGCTGTGCGCTGTCGCAGTGCTGTGCGATCACGCAGCAGTTGTATGTATTGATCAGCGTTTCGGCAGCGGCCTTTTCCTTAGCCTCATCGCCCCAGGTGCTGATCTTATTGACATGTACGACCGCTTTCGGATTGACGGACTGTGCGCCCAGCGCGAACGCGTTGATGCCGGAGCAGGTCTCTGCGTATTCCGTACCCCAAGCGGCGACATAGCCGAGGTTGTTGTTTTGCAGCTTCAGCGATTTCAGACCCGCCGCGATACCCGCAAGATAACGCGCCTGATAAATTCTGCCGAAATAGTTGTTGAAGTTGACGTCGTTGGACTTATAGCCGGTTGCATGCGAGAAAATGATGTCCTTGTATTCGGGCTTTTCGGCCGCTTCCGCAAACGCATCGATATAGCCGAAGCTGATGCCGAAGATGATTTTGCACCCTTGACCGGCGAGCGTATCGATCGCCTTGGAAACCTGCTCGGTATCCTCGGGAATGTTGTCCACGATCTTGAGCTGCTTAGCCGTATCCATGCCGAGCTGCTTCATGGCCGTGGTGATCCCATTGTGGTGCGCGTAGGTATACCCCGCGGTATCATTCTGGCTGTTGATGTAGATCGCACCGACTAAGAAATCGCTGTTGGCGTCGTTGCCGGCGGCGTCGTCGGTCTTACCGCATGCTGCAAAGCAAAGCACGGTAAGCGTCAAAGCCAGGATGATGCTGAGAACTTTTTTCATGACACTTCCTCCTAAATAAAAAATAAATAAAATATGATGAACGGCAAAGAAACCTTTGCCGTACATACCTTAAAAAGGACTTTACGTCCGAAATGTGATTTGCCCGCTTTTTTCATCCATGGATTCCACAATGGCCAGGGATTCGAGCCGAACGCCGAGACTGCGTATGCGTTCGCCGCCCTTTTGGAAGCCCTTTTCTATCGCGATTCCCACGCCCGCGACCTGTGCGCCCGCCAAATCGACCAAACGCAAAAGTCCCTCGAGCGCACAGCCGTTTGCAAGAAAATCATCAATAATCAAAACACGGTCGCCTGCGCCGAGGTACTTTTTGGAAACAATCACGTCATACACGCGTTTGTGCGTAAAGGATTCGATTTTGGTAGAAAGCATTTCACCGTCCAAATTGATGCTCTGCGCCTTTTTCGCAAAAACGACAGGCACATGAAAATACTGCGCCGCAATACAGGCGATGCCGATCCCGGACGCCTCGATGGTCATGATCTTATTGACGCCCGCATCCGCAAACAGACGGTAAAACTCCTTGCCCATGGCGTTAAACAGCGCAATATCCATTTGATGGTTCAAAAAAGAATCGACTTTTAAGACATTGCCCGCCTTGACGACACCGTCTTTTTGAATGCGTTCTTCCAACAGCTTCATGATTTTCCCCGCAGAATCACGGAAACGGTTCAAAGAACCGAATCCATACTTTCATCATTACAGGACAAGTATACAATAATCTGACAAATTTTTCAATAAGAAAAAGGAGAAATCGGTAAATTCTCTGATTTTTACCGTGCGGACACGATACTTTTCACGGCAAAAAAGCGGCCATCCGAGACGACCGCTTTTCTTTTGCTTGCGTATTTTTAAGTTTCCGCATCCGTTTGCATCTGCTTTGCAAGATCGCGGGTGTATCTGTGGTACACCAAAAAGGACATAATGACCGTCAGAGTGTCTGCGGTCACCTGCGACCAGACAATGCCGTACTTGCCGAATATGTGATTGAGCAAAAACAGCATCGGGATATTGAACACTGCCCAGCGCATCACGCCGAGGAACAGCGATATATTGCCCTTTCCGAAGCCCTGGAACACATACACCGTAAAAAAGCTCAGGAACATGAGCGGCGTGGCAAGACAGCGAATCCGTAAAAATCCCGTTCCGAGCGTGACCGTCTGCGGGTCGCTGATGAATACGCGCATGATCGCCCCCGCTGAAATTTCATAAAGCGCAATGCTTACCAAACTGACAACAATGCCGATTTTAATGGAAAATCGGATGGTATCGTTCATGCGCTTTTGATTTTTGGCGGCATAATTGTACGCGACAATCGGCATCATGCCCTGACAAATGCCGATACCGACGTTGAGCGGCAGTCGCTCGGCTTTCAGTACAATACCGACCGAGGCAAGGGCTACGTCGCCGTAAGCGGACATCAGCTTGTCCACAACGATATAATCCACATCAAAAAGCAGGGTTGCGATCGCCGAAGGGACGCCGACGTTAAAGACTGCCCATATGCTCTTTTTTTCAGGCATCCCCTGCCGAAGCCGAAAGCTGAGCGCGACCTGTTTGCGAATCCTGTATAGGACGCAGAAAAAATAGATACACGCGATACAGTTGGAAAGCAATGTTGCGATCCCGACGCCCAACACCTCTTTGCCTTTCGGCAGAAGTACAAACATAAACAGCGGATCGAGCGCGATATTGATAAGGCCGCCCATGGTGATGCCGAAGCCCGCTTCTTTAGATACGCCGACGCTGCGCAGCAGATTTGACAACACATTGGAAAGCACCGTCGGAATGCCGCCGAGGACAATGACACAAAACGCATATTGCTTTGCATACTGAAATGTGTGAGCGCTCGCGCCGAGAATATGTAAAATCGGCTTCATTAGAAGAAGTACGGCCACAGAAAAAATGCCCGTTGTCAAAATGGCCAGATAAAAGCTGAACGCGGATATTTTTTTCGCTTCCTCCGTCTTTCCCTCGCCCAAAAGCCGCGAGATCAGCGCGCCGCCGCCAACGCCCGTCAGACCCGCCAGCGCAAGACTGATATTGAACACGGGCAAAATCAGCGACGCCCCCGCCACCATATAGGGGTTGTTCGTGCGCCCCACGAAAAATGTGTCCGCCATATTGTAAATCAGAATGATGATCTGACTGAAAATCGTCGGCAGCGCCATGGTCCTGACTGCCTTCGGCACAGGCAGCGTTTCAAATATATCCTTGCCGTTCACTTTTGCCACTTGTTTCGCTTCCCCGTTTGCATAATACCCGGGCTTATGAAAGACCCTATGCGGAAATCAAACTCCATTATAGGACGTTTTTGGTTTGCGCGCAACTGAAATATCCGCCAAAGGATAAAAAATTCTTTTTTTGCGACAAGAAACAGATCTGCAAAATACCTCTTGACAAGCATAAACAAACTGTATATACTGTTCATATACAGTAAGCAAAGGGAGGTGCGTATGTGCATATTTTTATTGATAACAAAAGCGGCGCGCCGATCTACGATCAAATCTACTCGCAGATCAAATCGCAAATCATCAGCGGCACGCTCCAGGCGGACGAACCCCTGCCGTCGATCCGCAATTTGGCGAAGGATCTGCGCATCAGCGTCATCACGACCAAACGGGCATATGACGAGTTGGAGCGGGAAGGCTTTATTTATACCATCGCGGCGAAAGGCTGTTTTGTTGCCCCCAAAAACGTGGAACTGCTTCGGGAAGAAAACCTGAAAAAAATTGAAGACTATATGGAAAAGATCGCTTCACTTTCGGCCTCCTGCAATTTAAGCCGCGAAGAAATCATGGAAATGTTTTTGCTCATTTTGGAGGGATAAACTATGTATGCTTTGGAAATCAAAGGTCTCTGCAAATCCTATAAGGGTTTTACCTTGGATCATTTGGATTTGACCCTGCCCATGGGCTGTATATTGGGACTTGTCGGCGAAAACGGCGCAGGCAAAACCACCACGATCAAGCTGATTTTGGATATGCTCCGTCGTGACAGCGGCACGATCACCATTTTGGGACGGGACAATCGAAAAAATCTCCGCCTGAACAAAGAGGACATCGGCGTCGTACCCGATGAAATCGGCATTTCGGAATGCCTGAACGCGCGGCAAGTCGGGCGCATCATGGCGCTTACGTTCCGAAATTGGGACAGCGCCAAATATGACGACTGTTTAAAGCGGCTGTCTATCCCCGACGACAAGCGATTTAAGGAATTTTCGCGCGGTATGAAAATGAAATTGGGCATTGCCGTGGCGTTGTCGCATAACCCCAAGCTGTTGATTTTGGATGAAGCCACTTCGGGTCTCGACCCGATCGTGCGGGATTCCGTAACGGACATTTTCAGCGAGTTTACCCGAGACGAAAACCATGCGGTGCTGATCTCCTCCCATATCGTCAGCGATTTGGAGAAAATTTGCGATTACATTGCTTTTCTCCACAAAGGAAAGCTCCTGCTTTTTGAAGAAAAAGACCGCTTGAAAGAGCAGTTTTGCATCGTACACGGCACGGCTCAGGATTTGGCAGACATCTCCCCCGCCGCTATAAAGGGCAAAAAGACGACCCCTTACGGTGTGGACGCCATCGTCGCAAGAGATTTTGTACCGAACGGGATGCCGACAAGTCCCATAGACATCGAACAGCTCTTTATTTTTATGGCAAAGGAGGCAAACTGACATGAAAGGTTTGTTATGCAAAGATGTTTACTTACTCTGCAAGTATTGCCGCTCTTATTTACTGCTCATGATCATTTTTGCCGCCGCATCCGTTTTTTCCGACAACAGTCTGTTTCAGTTTTATCCGTGTATTTTGTTCGGTCTTCTGCCCGTAACACTGCAATCCTATGATGAGCGGGAAAAATGGACGATCTACAGCGGAACGCTCCCCTACACGCGCGCACAGCTTGTTTCCGCAAAATATTTGATCGGGCTTATCCTTATCATTCTCACATTAGTGCCGGCCATAGCCGCCCATGCCGTGCGCGCGGCGATACAGGGAAGTGCGGACTGGGAATCCTTTTACGGCATGGCAAGTTTGATATTCGCGGTCGGTCTGCTCTCCCCCGCAGTGTTGCTTCCGCTTGTATTTCGGTTCGGTACGGAAAAAGCAAGAATTGCTTACTACTTCGTGATTGCACTGGCCTTTAGCATGAGTACGTTTTTAGGTGTGCAATACGGCTTTTCCCTGTCTTTCGGAAGCGGAGGCGGGATGTGGCTCGTCGTGGCGGGCGCTTTGCTGCTTTACGCGCTGTCGTGGTTTTTATCCGTCATTCTTTATGAAAAGCGGGAGATGTAATTGTCGCTCTAAGGTTTTCCCGCAACACACAAAACCTATAAAGACCGCAGCGAAAAGTTCTTTCGCGCGGTCTTTTCTTATCTATATTTACTCGTTCGGAGAACGCCGAGCCAAAACGATTTTGCGCACGATTTAATCGCCGCATTTGCCGCAGTCGGAGCAACCGTTGCAGATCGGTCTGCTGCCGCATTGCGCGCATCTGTCGCGGTAGTGCGGCACATACAAATCCGCTTTCGGGATCGGCAGGCCGAAGTGATCCGTCAGCTTCCATTTGATCGGCTTCCCGACATACTGCATTCCCGATTTAAACGCCATTTCGCTTTGAATCTGCTTATTCAGCAAGCGGTAGCGTTTCCCGTCCTTGAGGAAAACCGTTCCCGTTTCCATAAAGCAAAAGGAAACATTGTGTGCCGCGCATTCCGCATGCAGATTTTTCACCCAATCAAAATTGCATGGCCTTGCGCCGTCGTAATTCTCGCCGCCGCAAACGACCTGTTCGATCTGCCCCGAAGCGAGATATTTTTCAAGGCTGACCGCGCCGATAAAAGGCGCGCACATAATGCCCTTGTGCCGAAACGGCAAGTCGAGCAAAATCGGCACGCGCTCGTCGGTTCGCCGCTGGTTCTCGCAGGTGACGTTGAAAAAGATGTTTTCCCACCCGTCGCCCCAATCCTCCGGCAGACAATCCGCCACCCTTTGCGGACGTTTGGTCAGCAGAAAAAAGATGACGTCCGAACGCTCGCGCATAAGTTCCCACGCTTCCCCGCGCCAGGCGTCCGCCTCCTCCAAAAAGAAATCCGACGTCATGCAAACGCGGATCATTTCACCGCTTTGGATTTTATAACTGCCGTCTCTTTTCTTTTGGATAGGATATGTAAAGCCCGATTTCGTTTTGTAAATCTCGTCGCCGCTTCGCTCCCGCGCGCGGTCAAGGAAGTATTATTTGGGGGAATTGACCGAAAAACGCCGAGCCCCAACCGAAAAAGACCATACGCTCGTGTGGCTGCCGTATGCAGAGCTCAAGGGGAAAATGCATTTGGAAATGCAAAATTGGGCGTTGGAACAAATCGAGGGTCTATTGAAAAGATAGGACGAGAAAATGCATGATATTTGGAATCCGTGGCACGGCTGCGTGAAATGCAGCGAGGGCTGTGCGCATTGCTATAAATACGTTTGTATCGGATGAAAATAGCCTAATTTCGGGTGCATTTCATAGGCTTCGGCAGAACACAGCCGCTTTTTTATGCAAACGGCGTACCCCGTTTCTTCCATGCATTCTCGAATGATACAGCTTTCATCCGTTTCCCCGTATTCCATACCGCCGCCCAAAAGGAAATAGCCCTTCGGCGTTTGAACCACGCCGACGGTATTCCCTTTTACGGCGATCAAATACGCGCCTTTTCTCGTTCGGTATGCGACGTTTTCCCTGATTCCGAAAATCTTGTGCATCCGTTTTTCCTCATTACTTCCGCCGGCGGGGCTGTAGGTACGGCGCTATTGTAACATTACCTGCATGCAAAGCGTACAAAAACCCGCTATACAGGCTTGTATCATGCGCTGTGCTTTTTATTTTGCGGACGGTTCTGCGTTTCGATCTACTTTACGCCTTGCACGCAGATCCAATCCGTGCCGTCTTTTTTATGGATACGCACCTCGGCAAATCCCGCGTTTCGGAACATGGTTTCAAATTCATCCGTGGTCGGATTGCAAAGCTGATACTGCTCGACGGTCTGCAATGTCTCTTTGGACAGCCCGTTTTTCCGGTAAATCTCCGCGATCAGCAGAAAAACGCCGTTCGGCTTCAAAACGCGCAGGACTTCCCGAAGATTTTCAGCAGGACTCGGCCAAAAATAAAAGCTCTCCACGGTGATGATCTTGTCAAAGGCAGCGTCCGCAAAGGGTAGACTTTCCACGGAAGCCTCCAAAATGTGCATTTTGCCGCTTTTGATGTCCTCGGCATTGTTCTCCTTGGCCAAAGCGACGGATACATCCGAATAATCCACGCCGTAAAGGACGCCGTGCGCCATTTTTTCGGACAGTCGGCGAAGCGCCGCGCCCCCGCCGCAGCCAATATCCAGCACCGTATCGTCCTGCCGAAAATCAGCAAAGCCGAGCGCCCAATCGGTCATCGGCGCGTGACTTTGATTCATGCGGCAAAGCATCAGGCGACCCGCGTCTCCCTGTGGTTTGCGCGGATTTCCCTTTTTCGTAATTTCTGCCTGTGTTTGTTCTTTCATACCAATCTCCGTAGGGCTTTATGTCAGCTTTTTCAAATTGGCCATACGCGCCATGAGCTTTTTGGTGCCGACCTTTTGGAACGCGATCTCCAAAAGGCAGTCGTTTCCCATGGGACGGACGGAGGAGACCACGCCCACGCCGAACGCTTTATGCTCTACCGTATCGCCGGGATTGAATTGCGGCAGGGAACCCTTTCCGGCAGCTTTCGATGCGGCGGGATCGGAGAAACCGCGCCGTGCCTTCGCTTCCGCCGACGAAGTCTCCCCAAATGCGTGCGCGCCCATAGCGGGAGCAGATGTACCGCGCGAACGGAAACCGGAATCCAAACGCGTTTGGAAACCGAAGCTCCGGTGCATTTCCAGAAGATTTTCGGGTATTTCCGTCACAAAGCGAGAGGGTCTGTAATAATTGGTCGAGCCGTAGATCATGCGGGACTTTGCGTGCGTCAAATAGAGCTTCTCTTTTGCACGCGTGATACCGACATAGGCGAGCCTGCGCTCCTCCTCGACTTCGGATTCGATATACATACTCTGCTGCCCGGGAAAAACGCCCTCCTCTAGCCCTGGGATAAACACGACGGGGAATTCCAAACCCTTTGCCGCGTGCAGGGTCATCAGCACGACGGCGTCGGTATCGGCGTTGTAATTGTCTATATCGGTCAGCAGCGCGACTTCCTCTAGATAATCGTTGAGCGTACCCTCGGGGTTTTCCTCGGAAAAGCGCAAAAGCGTCGCGGTTAGCTCATTGAGGTTGTTGACACGATCCTCCAATTTTTCAGGCTCTGTTGTGCGCAGATACTCCACATACGCCGTTTCCTGCAAAATACGGCCGAGCGTATCCGCCAACGGCGCGTCCTCTGCGGCTTCGGCGATGCGCGTGATCATATCCGCAAATTCCCGCAGCTTGGAAGCAGATCGACGCAGCACGTCGTATTCGTCGGCGGTTTTGAATACCTCGAACAGCGAAACGCCCAGCAGATCAGCGATTTCATTCGCGTGCCGCACGGAGGTTTCACCGATACCGCGTTTGGGCACGTTGATGATGCGCTGCAAACGGATCTTGTCGGCGGGATTGTTGACAACGGACAAATACGCAAGCGCGTCCTTGATCTCCATGCGGTCATAGAATTTATGCCCGCCGATCATACGGTACGGGATCGCGTTTTTCACGAGCGCACGCTCAATGGGGCCTGACATCGCGTTCATACGGTACAAAACGGCATGGTCGCCGAACCGACGTCCGCGCGCCACGAAGTTCATGATCTGCTCGGCGATATAGTTTGCCTCGGCGGTCTCATCCTCGGCGGTCTCCAGCTCGATTTTTTCACCCGTGCCGTTCGCCGTCCACAAATTCTTGCCCTTGCGTTGGCTGTTGTTTTGAATGACCGCGTTGGCCGCGTCCAAAATACTTTGCGTCGAACGGTAATTCTGCTCCAATCGGATGAGCGTCGCGTTCGGGTAGCGCGTTTCAAAAAGCAGAATATTTTCAATGGTCGCGCCGCGAAAACGGTAAATGCTTTGGTCGTCGTCGCCGACCACGCAAATGTTGCGGTAACCGTCGGCAAGCATGGCAGTCAGCTTATACTGCGCATGGTTGGTGTCCTGATACTCATCGACCATGATATAGTGAAACTGCTGCTGATAATGCTCGAGAACATCGGGATTTTCTTCAAAAAGACGAACGGTGTGGAAAAGGATATCGTCAAAATCCATGGCGTCCGCATTGGCTAAAAGCTGTTGATATTTTTGATAACATTCGCCGATTTTTTGCAGACGGATATCCTGCCCCGCTTCTTTGAGGAAGGCTTCGGGAGAGATCAGCGAATCCTTTGCACGGCTGATCTCGGCCAAAATCGTTTTATGCGGCAAAAAGCGATCCTCGATTCCCAAAAGCCGCTGGCATTCCTTCATGACGCGTCGGCTGTCGTCCGTGTCGTAAATCGTAAAACGGCTCGTAAAGCCGAGTCGATCCGCAAAACGCCGCATAATGCGTACACAGCAGGCATGAAACGTGCTTGCCCAAATGTCATTCGCGTCCTCGCCGAGCATCGTGCCGAGCCGCTCTTTCAGCTCATTTGCAGCCTTGTTGGTAAAGGTGATCGCCAAAATCTGCCAGGGCTTCGGCGCGCGCACCGAAAGCACATCCGCAATTTGGGGATAAACGCTTCTGTCCCCCGCCAAATATGCGCGCATAGCCGTAAGATCGGCATCATCCGGAGTGCGCTCGGCATAGTCGCTGTTGTAAGCGTCGCCGAATTTCATTAAATTGGCGATACGGTTGACCAGTACCGTCGTTTTTCCACTGCCTGCGCCTGCCAGAATTAAAAGCGGCCCATCGACTTGAAAGACCGCTTTTTTCTGCATGGCATTCATTCGCTTGAATTCGGTTTCTATGATCTGTCGGCGCAGGGATAAAAATTCGTTGTAATCCATTTCCTTCTCCGAAATTTCAGGTATGAAATAAGTTCCCGCCGTGGCAATCGATCGCCACCGTCAGCGGAAAATCGTAGAAAGTCAGCCGTTTGACGGATTCGCAGCCGAGGTCATCATACGCAATGACCTCGCATGCGGTAATGCATTTGGACGCAAGCGCGCCCGCGCCCCCAACCGCGCAGAAATACACCGCGCCGTTACGGATGATCGCTTCGCAAACCGCCTCGCTGCGCGGCCCTTTGCCGACCATGGCGGCAAGGCCGTGATCGAGCATTTCGGGCGCATAGGCGTCCATCCTGCCCGATGTGGTAGGCCCGCAGCTGCCGATCGAAAGCCCAGGCGGCGTAGGCGTAGGTCCGGCGTAATAGATCACCGCGTCCCGAAGCGGATAGGGAAGCGCCTCCCCCGCGTGCAGTGCGGCCATGATTCGTTTGTGCGCCGCGTCGCGGGAGGTGTAGACCGTACCGCTCAAATACACGGTATCGCCCGCCGAGAGCTTCGGTACATAGCTTTTCAGCGCATCGGTATGTATGCTGTATTCGTTCAATGCTCTGCCCTCAAAAGCGTCAACCCGCTGTTGTCGGTTTTCGCAGAATCCCCCGAGGGAGATGACGGCGAACCTTCGATTTTTATAGAGATGTCGGGGACAAAGCGCTCGGCTTCCTTGCGGTTTGCAAGAGATTGCGCGGCGCAGGACAGCTTCACGGATAATGCAGATATGTCGGCATGCAATTCGTCAATGGATTTTGCAAGTGTTGCGGCAAGCGCATCCACGTCATTGGAAAGGCGCGCCACCTCGCCCGCCTGTTTGGCAATGCTGTCGGAAGCCTCGGTCTGTGTTTCGCCCGCCTTTTGGTTGGCGGCTGTAACGATCTCGTCAGCGTATTTTCGCGCATCCAAAAAGGCAACGCCCAGCTGCGCTTCCGACGCCTTGATCTCCTGTGCTTTTTGGTCAAGCGTTTCCCGTTCCCGATCTACGGCGGATAGACGCTCGGAAAGCGCGCCATTTTCGGCTTGCAGACGGTCATTTTCCGTATTCGCCGTCTCCAAAGCGGCCACAGCCTCGGCCAGCATTTCTTTCGTTTCCTTCGCCTTTTCGCATTCTGCGGACAGCGTATCGGCCTTTTCCTGCAATGCTTTTATCTGCTCGGTCTTATCCCGAAGCTCTTCGGAAAGATCGGATATTTCCTCTTTTAACTGCTCCACATATCGGATGACATCTTCACGCTTAAAGCCGCCGAAAACAGCGGTTCTGAGTATTCTTTCGGAATCCATTTGTATCCTCCTGCCTTTGCAAACGCGCTGCGCAAAAAATCTGTATATATATTAGCATACTTTAAAAAACGCCGCAACTGTTTTTGCAAGACTGCGCCGTATTTTTTCAGCAAACCGTTCGTTTGTAGGGATAAAAACGACCCTCCGATTTTTCGGAGGGTCATCGGGAAACGATATACCTTACTGCAAATTGGCTTTGAGCGTTTCGAGTTCCTGCGCAAGCTCTTTGGGCAGCTTGTCGCCGAATTTGGCATAGAATTCGGCAATGCCGTCCGCTTCGACCTTCCAAAGGGAAGCATCGACATCCAAAATGCTTTCCAAAGACTCGCGGGAAACTTCGCCCTCCAAGCCCTCGATATTGATATCCTTGGCATAGGGCAGATACCCAATCGCCGTTTCTCTGGCGTCGACCTCGCCGTCGCAGCGCTTCAAGATCCATTCCAAAACGCGCAGGTTGTCGCCGAAGCCCGGCCACATGAAGTTGCCTTCGTCATCCTTGCGGAACCAGTTGACGTTGAATATCTTCGGCGCTTTCGCGGGGTCTAACGTCTTGCCGATCTCGATCCAGTGCTTCCAGTAGTCGCCCATGTTGTAGCCGCAGAACGGCAGCATCGCCATCGGGTCACGGCGCACCACGCCGACTGCGCCCGCAGCGGCGGCGGTCGTTTCGGAAGCCATGATAGAGCCGACGAACACGCCGTGATTCCAGTCTCTCGACTGATAGACCAGGGGCGCGAGCTTTGCGCGTCTGCCGCCGAACACGAATGCGGAGATCGGCACGCCCTGCGGATTCTCAAATTCCGAGCTGATGCACGGGCAGTTTACCGCGGGCGCGGTGAAACGGCTGTTCGGATGCGCAAGGTTTTTGCTCTCGGCTTTCCATTCTGCGCCGTTCGTTTGAATCCCCGTCCATTCCTCTGCGTTTACGGGCGGATTCTTGTCAAGACCTTCCCACCAAACGGTGTTGTTGTCCAAATTGCGCGCGACGTTGGTGAAAATCGTCCCTTTTCTGGTGGAAGCCAGCGCGTTGGGATTGGATTTCTCGTTGGTGCCGGGCGCGACGCCGAAGAAGCCGTTTTCGGGGTTGATGGCATACAGTCTGCCGTCCTCACCCTTGCGAATCCACGAAATATCATCGCCGACGCACCATACTTTATAACCCTTTTTCCGATAGCCCTCGGGCGGGATAAGCATGGCCAAATTGGTTTTGCCGCAAGCGGACGGGAACGCCGCGCAGATATATTTGACCTCGCCCTGCGGATTTTCGATGCCGAGGATGAGCATATGCTCCGCCTGCCAGCCCTCGTTTTTGCCCTGATAGGAAGCGATGCGCAGCGCAAAGCACTTTTTGCCGAGCAGCACGTTGCCGCCGTATGCGGAGTTGACGGAAATAATGGTGTTGTCCTCGGGGAACTGGCAGATCCATCTCTTCTCGGGGTCTACATTGCATTTGCAGTGCAGCCCGCGCACCCAGTCGTTGCTGTCGCCGAGCACGTCCATGACCTTCTTGCCGACGCGGGTCATAATGGCCATGTTGAGCACAACATAAATCGAGTCGGTCACTTCAATACCGATCTTCGCAAGCGGCGAACCGACAGGCCCCATGGAATAGGGAATGACATACATGGTTCTGCCCTTGTAGCTGTCGCGGGCGATGTCGTAAAGCATCGCATATGCCTTTTCGGGATCCATCCAATGGTTGGTCGGACCTGCGTCCTCCTCCTTTTTGGAGCAGATCAAAGTCCTGTCCTCCACGCGTGCTACGTCGTTGGGCGCGGTTCTGTGATAATAGCAGCCCGGAAGCAGTTCCTCGTTCAGTTTGATCATCTCGCCGGTTGCGCAAGCCTCTTTGCGTAAACCTTCAAGCTGCTCCTCAGAGCCGTCGATCCAAACGACTTTATCGGGTTTGACAAGCTCAATTTTTTCGTCGAGCCAAGACAAAATGCCTTTGTTCTGCGTCAATGCTGCCATAAAATGATCTCCTTCTTAAAACAAATCGGTGTTTCAGACAATTTTGCATAATGGAAGTATGAAAAATGCAAAATGCCGAATGCAACCATTGTAAAATATTATAGTACGGACTCGGTAAAAAAGCAACATGGAAAATGTGAAGAAAATAACAATTTCGGACGGATTTTTAATTCATAATGCCGAAAATCCTTTTTTAACCGTTCCTTGCACGTTTTATGCCTATACATTTTCTTCAATCGGCATACTTGCGCACGCGTTGAGCGACATTGTTCCGCGCTTGCCGGCCAGGTATTCGTAATACCCCTGCGCACCGACCATGGCGGCGTTATCCCCACACAGGGACAGCTCCGGCAGATACAGCTGCACATGCATCTGTTTTGCAAGATTGAATATGCGTTCACGCAAAACGGAATTTGCCGATACTCCGCCCGCAAGCACGAGCTTGTGCATTTCCGGATGCATGAGGAGCGCCGTGCGGGTGTTGTTTTCGAGTGCGTCCACCACAGCGTGCAGAAAGGAAGCCCCCACGTCGGGGACGGAGACCGTTTGCCTTCTATTTTCAGCCGTATGGATGGTATTGAGCACCGCCGTTTTAAGCCCCGAAAAGCTGAAATCGAGAGGGCTGCCATCGACGTGCGGATGCGGAAATGCATAGGCTTTGGGGTCGCCGCTTTGGGCGACCCTGTCGAGATGCACGCCGCCCGGGTAAGAAAGCCCCAGCGCTCGGGCGGCTTTGTCCAACGCCTCCCCTGCCGCGTCGTCGCGCGTTCTGCCGAGCACTTCAAAATCCGTATAGTCTCTGACGAGTACCAAAAGCGTATTCCCGCCCGAAACCACCAAACACAAAAACGGTGGTTCTAAATCGGGGTGCGTGATGTAATTTGCCGCAATATGCGCGCGCAAATGATGTACGGGTACAAGCGGCTTGCCGCTCCCTAAAGAAAGTCCCTTTGCATAGTTCACGCCCACCAACAGCGCGCCAATCAGCCCCGGCGCATAGGTAACTGCAATCGCGTCGATTTGCGAAAGCGTACAATCGGCATCGGCGAGCGCCTGTTCGGTGACGGCGCAAATGGATTCGGTGTGCATGCGGGAGGCTATCTCAGGCACGACGCCGCCGAATCGCTTATGTTCTTCGATTTGCGTTGCAACAACAGAGGAAAGTACCGTGCGCCCGTTTTCCACAACCGCAGCGGCGGTTTCATCACAGGAGCTTTCCAACGCGAGGATCTTCATAGCTTCACATCCGTTTTTACCACATTGCCATTATCTTACCATATTCTATGCGAAAATTCAACGCAAAACCAAAAACGCACCGCATACAAGCGGTGCGCTTTCTATCTATATTCATTTGCATCTTTGCTGCCCGCTGCGTCTTCGGGGAAACGTAACTGTTTTGTTTTTCCCTATTCTCGCATCGGATAACGGAAACTTCTCTTCCGTTTGGTTTTTATCGGTTTACGGTCTGTCGGAACAAATACCCCGCCAAATTACCGCAACGGGCAGCGAACCGTTTGCTGCGGTTCTTCTGTTAAACTGTACATCGGGTTCGCCTCCCTTTCCGATTTCAAAAGTAACAACGGGCTTTTCAGAACCAAATCCTGCCATACATTTTTGATTTTCTTTTTGGTTTCTCCCTTTGTTCATCTACAGTATACCAGCAAGGTTATGAATTGTCAATAGTTTTTTTCAAAAATTTTTAAAAAAATTATATAAAATGTTGGACTTGCCATCTATTCTGAAAAAGCGACAAACATATACAGGTTTTAACAGTTGACTGTATCGCCTTTTCGGGGTAAAATAACGATAAAGAAAAAGCCGCCTGCTTTTGGCGCACAAAACGCGGCGCGGAGCTTGCGAACGCATCCGCGCAAAAGGAGAATACGATGGACGAAAATTACAACCCCGATATTGTCAGCGTCGTCGATGAGGACGGTGTGGAGCATACTTTTGAGGAGCTTGATCGCATCGAGACAGACGAGGGTCGCTATGTGGCGCTGTTGCCTGTGTATGACGAGGCGGAGGATATTTTGGAGGATGACGGCGAGCTGATCATCCTGCGTGTCAGCGAGGAGGACGGCGAAACCTATTTAGAGCCAATCGAGGACGAGGACGAATTCAACGAGATCGGCAAGATTTTTGAAGAACGGCTTTGCGATTTGTTTGATATTGAAGACGAGGAAGAGGAAGATTCTTAGGAATATTGCTCTTTCCATCCTAAATCTACCTGCCCGATGCGACAAACGCACGGTACAATATTAACCCAACACGTTTTTTTAGGGAGTCAGAATTCCGAGGCGGTGTGCAGACCTCCCGCATTCTGCGGACGCTGGGAGCACTAAACCCAAGGAGAGACACCCACCTGCTTTTTGCAGGTTATTATTTGCCGTGTGCGGTCGGGTGGGGATTTCAAAGAAAGAGCGTCCGAGTGCGTATGCGTTCGGACGCTTTCGTATATTTACGGTCGCGCCGTCCGCGAAACGCATTTGTCGCAAACTGCGGGGCGGTTTGGCAGGATATAAGCGGAAATTTTGGGATACCCAAGAAAAGCGCTATGCCCATACGCCGTAAAAAGCCGTGGGGGTTCATTCCCCGGATATGTGAGGTAACAAGACCTATGGCAGATACGATAGAATTTCGTGCAGTCGCACATATACACAGTGATTTTCAGGAAAAATTCGGCATTCCGCGTCAAAGCGGCATGATCGACGAATTAAAGTCCACTGTTGTCTTTGCGCCCGAATACCGCGACCCTGCCGCCGTGCGGGGCTTGGAAGGTTTTTCACACATTTGGCTTTTGTGGCTGTTTTCGGAAAATGTACGGGCGGATTGGTCGCCGACGGTGCGTCCGCCCATGCTCGGCGGCAATACGCGAATGGGCGTATTTGCCACGCGCGCGCCGTTTCGCCCGAATCCCATAGGACTTTCGTGCGTGCGGCTTGCATGCGTCGATTTTGCCGCCAAGGATGCGCCCGTCCTGCATATTGCGGGCGCAGATCTGATGGACGGCACGCCGATCCTCGACGTCAAGCCCTATCTCCCCTATGCGGATGCGTATCCAAATGCGCGCGGCGGATTTTCCGTGCCATCTGCGGCGGATCGCTTACAGGTCGTATTTCCCGACGCTCTGCTCCAAAATGTGCCGCCCGAAAAACGAGCCGTCCTGTTGCGCGTACTCGCCCTTGACCCGCGCCCTGCCTATCAAAGCGATCCGGCGCGCGTATACGGCTTTTGCTTTGCGGGGCTTGAAATACAATTCACGGTGCAAAACGATGTGTTGACCGTTTGCTCGGTCAGGGCTCGGTAACGACTCCCCTCAGCTTACAGTCAAAAACGCCTGCCTATGCTTGCACGCATAAGCAGGCGTTTTACTTTGCAAAATCGATTGGCTTAAACCGCGTCGCGCGGGGTGCGTTTTGTGCCGTTTTTCAGCGGAGATTGCCCTTTGGACGCCGCAGACGACTCCACCAGCGGCTTTTCGCCGTTTGTCACGCAGCCTTTGGTGATCACGACCTTCGAGACACTCTCGTCGGATGGAATCTCATACATAATGGGCAACAGCGTCTTTTCCATAATGGCGCGAAGCCCGCGCGCACCCGTATTCTTCTCCAACGTCGCGTCAGCAATTGCCGTCAAAGCGTCCTCCTGAAATTCCAGCGTCACGCCGTCCATGCGGAACAGCGCCGAATACTGCTTGAGCAACGCATTTTTCGGTTCGGACAGGATGCGGATCAGCGCTTCCCGATTCAAGTTGTGTAACGCCGTGATGACGGGCAGACGGCCGACCAATTCCGGGATCAGGCCGTATTTGATCAGATCCTGCGGGATCACCTTTGCGTAAATCGCATCGGCATTTGCCTTTTCCGCAGTCGTCAATTCGCTCCCGAAGCCCAGCACCTTATTGCCCGTGCGCTTTTCGATGATCTTGTCGATCCCGTCAAACGCGCCGCCGCAAATAAAGAGGATATTGGCGGTGTTGATCTGAATAAATTCCTGCTGGGGATGCTTTCTGCCGCCCTGCGGGGGGACGTTGGAAACCGTACCCTCCAAAATTTTGAGCAACGCCTGCTGCACACCCTCGCCGCTTACGTCGCGGGTGATCGAGGGATTCTCGGACTTGCGGGCGATCTTATCGATCTCATCCACATAAATAATGCCCTTTTCCGCGCGCTCAATGTCAAAATCCGCCGCCTGAATGAGCCGAAGCAGAATGTTTTCCACATCCTCGCCGACATAACCCGCTTCGGTAAGCGTCGTCGCGTCGGCGATTGCAAAGGGAACATCCAAAATTTCCGCCAAGGTCTGCGCAAGCATCGTTTTGCCGACGCCCGTGGGGCCGAGCAACACCACATTGCTCTTTTGAATGTTCACATCCTGCGCATCGCCGTAATAGATACGCTTGTAGTGGTTATAGACCGCTACGCTCAACGCGACCTTGGCGTCATCCTGCCCGATGACGTATTCGTCCAAATGCGCTTTCAGCTCCTGCGGCTTCGGCAGAGGACGATTGGGCTGTCTTGAGGCGCTCTTTTTTTGGCGGCGGGGATTTGGCGAGCCTTCCTGCACGATATCCATGCAAAGCTCAATACACTCGTCGCAAATGCATACGCCGGGACCCGCAATCAGTTTTTCCACTTCATCCTGCGATTTGCCGCAGAACGAACAGCGAACAGTCTTTTCTCTGCCGTCGTTCTCTCTCGCCATATTGATGCCACACGACGCCCGTCGTCAAAAGCAAACGGAATTTTCAGACAGGCGCCGACCCTTTCTGTGATTTTATCGCTTATAGAAAATCTTATCGACCAAGCCGTAATCCAACGCTTCCTGCGCGGAAAGGAAATTGTCGCGTTCGGTGTCGCGCGCGATCTGCTCGATTGGCTTGCCCGTGTTTTCTGCCAAAATGCGATTCAGCTTTTCGCGGGTGCGTAAAATATGCTTGGCGACGATGTCGATCTCCGTCGCCTGCCCCTGTGCGCCGCCGCTGGGCTGGTGGATCATAATTTCACTGTTCGGCAGGGCAAAGCGCTTGCCCTTCGCGCCCGAGGACAGCAGGAACGCGCCCATGCTCGCGGCCATGCCCATGCAAATGGTCGATACATCGCAATGGACATACTGCATGGTATCGTAAATGGCCAAGCCCGCCGTGACCGAACCGCCGGGGCTGTTGATATAAAGACTGATGTCCTTTTCGCTGTCCTGCCCCTCCAGATACAAAAGCTGTGCCACGACCAAACTCGCGGTCGCGTCATTGACCTCATCCGACAGCACAATAATACGGTCGTTGAGCAAACGGGAGAAAATATCATAAGACCGTTCTCCGCGATTGGTCTGCTCTACAACATAAGGTACCAATGCCATAAAACTACCTCCTGAAACTGAACCGCAAGGCGCGCGCAAAAGACTTGCGGCGCGCCCTTACGGTTGGGATTCTATTCCATTATCGACCGAAACAGCGGATTTTAATCCCTTATTCGGCGTCCGCCGCTTCTTTTTTTTCGGCGTCTGCCGCTTTGGGCGTTTTTTCCGCCGCCTTCTTAGCAGTCGGCTTCTTGGCTGCGGGCTTTTTCTCCCCGGCCGCCTTGTCTTCCTTCTTCACCGGCGCTTTCTTGGCCGCCGTCTTTTTAGCCGCGGGCTTTTCCTCGGTGATGACGGCGTTTGCGACGATCAGATCGACCGCTTTACGCGAAACGATCTCGGACTTCAAATGCTCGGCGGGAATGGACTTTTTGATGGCTTCCGCATCCATTTGATATGCGTCTGCGAGCTTCTGATACTCCGCGTCCACATCCTCGTCGGAAGCCTCGATCTTCTCGGCGGCAACGATCTGCTCTATAGCAAGATCCAGCTTGACCTGCTTCTCGGCTCTCTCTTTGAAGCCCTCGCGGAACTTCTCCATATTCATGCCGGTATACTGCAAATAGGTTTTCAGTTCCAGCCCCTGCGCCTGCAAACGATAGGCAAATTCATTGACCTCGTTGTCGATCTGCTTATCGATCATCGCCTGCGGGATCTCGACCTCCACGCCCGCAACGACCATATCCAAAAGCGCGTTGTTGACTTCGTTGTCCGCCGCATCCTTTTTGGATTTTTCCAAATCGGCCTTAATGCTCTTTTTCAGCTCGTCAACGGTGTCCTTCTCGCTGACATCCTTGACAAATTCGTCGTCCAGCTCGGGCAGTTCCTTGACCTTGATCTCGTGCAGTTGAATCTTGAACACGGCGTCTTTGCCCGCCAATTCCTCGTGATAATCCTCGGGGAATTTGACATTGACGTCAAACGCTTCGCCCGTTTTGTGGCCGATGATCTGCTCCTCAAAGCCCGGGATAAACTGGTTAGAGCCGATAGTCAGCTCATACCCCTCCGCCTTGCCGCCTTCAAACGGTTTGCCGTCGGTGAAGCCCTCAAAATCAATTACGGTGATGTCGCCATTCTGTACGGCTCTGTCCTCCACGGTGACCATGCGCGCATTCTGTTCCAGCATTCTGTTGAGCTCTGCTTTGACTTCGTCCGCAGAAACCTTCACGGCCTTTTTGCTGACCTTCAAGCCCTTGTACTCGCCGAGCTTTGCCTCGGGCTTCACGGTGACCTTCAGCTTCAGCGTTACGCCGTCCTTGCCCATTTCGGGGACTTCCAAATCAAAAGGTGTATCCACAAGCTCAAGCCCCGCTTCTTTGACGGCCTCTTCCACCGCGTCGGGATACAGAATCTCCAAAGCGTCCTCATAGAAAACGCCCTCGCCGTACATTTTTTCAATAAAACTGCGCGGCGCTTTGCCCTTCCGAAAACCGTGTACGGCAATATTTTTGCGTTGCTTTAAATACGCCTGATTGACAGCGGCCTCAAATTTTTCGCCGTCAATCGAGATTTCCAATTCCCATACATTGGTTTCCACTTTGTTAGACGATTTTAAGCTCATTTTTTTCCTCCTGAAAAGTTATGCACTAACTTATATATTATAACAGAACCTGTTAAAAATTACCATACTTTTTTACATTTTTACGATTTCTATCAATTTTGGACAAAATTTCAGGTAATCCGCAGACAAAAGTTCAAATTTCACACCGTCGGTTTCCCCTTGAAACGCCTGATAGGCGGCAGCGCCGTGCAAATGGGCATAATAACAGCGACGCACATTTTCTTCCTGCAGCACCTGTAAGAGCGGCTCGCACCGCTGCGTCGCCGTGACGGGCGGATAGTGCAAAAACACAATCGGTTCGCCGCCGAGCGCTTTGCCCGCCTCAATCGACGCGCGCAAACGCTGCGCTTCCCGCAGAACGACCTTATCGGCGTCCTGCTGCTCCGCGTCAAAAAACCAGCCGCGTGTGCCGCAAATGCAAAAATTGCCGACGCGAAACGCATTGTTGTGGAGGATGTGCAGTGAAAAAAAACCGTTTTCTTCCAAAAAATCCTCCATTTTGCGGCGCGTACTCCACCAATAATCGTGATTGCCCTTTGCCAAAATTTTTTGTCCGGGCAAATCGTGCAAAAATAGGAAATCCGCCGCGGCGTCCTCCAGACGCATCGCCCAGGAAATGTCGCCGGGGATCACGACCGTATCGTCTGCCGTGATAAGCGCGCGCCAGTTCGTTTCCAAGCGCTCCACATAATCGTCCCAGCCCTTAAAGATATTCATCGGTTTATCGGCGGCAAAAGACAAATGCGGGTCGCCTATTGCATAAATGGACATTTTTGTACGCTCCGATCATGCATAACGCATGCGAAAATTCAAAAACTAATCGTGAAAGGAGGAAGAACCATGAACGAGATCAAATGTAATGTATCCAACTGTATATACCACCGAGGCGTTTCGACCTGCACGGCGGATGAAATCAAGGTCGCCTGCGAATGCAGTCATGAGGCTTGCGAGTGCAGCGAAACGGAGTGCGGCACGTTCGAGCCGAAGGAATAACTTTCGGCAAAAGAACGGTCAAAAACAGAGGGAGAGTGGATTGCATACTCCACTCTCTTTCTGTTTTGCCAAAATTTATAAGCCAAGCATTTCAAAGACGACTTTTGCCATGTCCTCTTTTGCCGATACCTTTGTAAAGCGCGGCTCTTTGCCCTTTAAATTCGCCAACTGCGGCGGCACGGGCGCGCCGCTTACCTCATGCAGTTCTTCGACCATATCAAATTCATCCGCAGAACGGATATGACTTTTGAGCGCGCGCAAAACGCTCTTGGAAAATTTGTAGGGATTGGCGGTGGATGCGATCACGGTCGGCGTTTTGTCGCCGGTTTTGGTTTTGTAGGCTGCGTAAACATTCAGCGCGACCGCCGTATGCGTATCGCAAAGATAATGATATTCGTCGAAAATTTTGCGAATGGTGCGCTTGGTGTCCTCGTCGTCGCAGAAGCCCGCCGAAAACAGCTCCTGTATCGCCGAAAACACCTTATCGCTGACGGTGTACGTCCCTGTCGCAGACAGTTGCTCCATCCATTTTTTCGTGCTTTGCGCGTCCTGCCCCGAAAGCAGGAACAAAAGACGCTCCAAATTGCTGGAGATCAAAATATCCATAGACGGCGAGGTCGTGCAATAGAACGGACGGTTTTTGTTGTATGTGCCGGTTTCGAGGAAATCCGTCAGCACGTTGTTCGCGTTGGAAGCGCAAACGAGCTTTTTGATCGGCACGCCCATTTGCTTTGCGTAAAACGCCGCCAAAATATTGCCGAAATTGCCCGTCGGCACAACGACATTCATCGGGTCGCCGAGCTTTACGCTGCCGCTTTTTACCAAATCGCAGTATGCCGAAACATAGTACACGATCTGCGGCGCCAACCTGCCCCAGTTGATGGAATTGGCGGAGGAAAACGCCATATGATTCTCGGCAAATTTCTGTTCGATCTCGCGATTGGTAAAAATGGCTTTTACACCGCTTTGCGCATCGTCAAAGTTGCCCTCTATCGCGCACACGCCGACATTTTCGCCCTCCTGCGTCGTCATTTGCAATTTTTGCATGGGGCTTACGCCGTCCACGGGATAGAACACCAAGATCTCGGTATTCGGCACATCCTTAAAGCCCTCCAGCGCGGCCTTGCCCGTATCGCCCGAGGTGGCGACCAAAATCACGATTTTGGTGTCCTTGCGGGTTTTTCCTGCGGATACCGTCAAAAGATACGGCAACAGCTGCAGCGCCATATCCTTGAACGCGCAGGTCGGTCCGCGCCAAAGCTCCAAAACATGCGCGTCGTCGTTGAGCTTATATAAAGGCGCGATCTTTGGCGAACTGAATTTGCCCTCCCGATACGCGCCCTGTACGCACATGGAAATCTCATCGTCGGTAAAATCGGTCAAATACAGCTTTAAAATTTCCTTTGCTCTGCCTATATAGTCAAGGCGCGCGATCCGCTCGATATCCACAAGGTTCAAGGTGGGTATCGTCATCGGAACGAACAGACCGCCGTCGGCGGAAATGCCCTTTGCGATTGCCTCCGAGGCGGAGACCCGCACGGTATTGTCTCTTGTACTCGTATAAATCATGGTTCCACTTCCCATTTCATTATGAAACATATTCTATCATAGCTTTTGCAGATTTGCAACGAGAAATCGCTTGCCGTTTGCGAAGAATATATCGCGAAGTACAGCTTCGGATATGCCGTGCTGCAAAAGGTAATCGAACAAAGACGGGATGCGCGAAATACCCGCAAGATCGGGATGTACCGTACAGCCGTCAAAATCACAGCCAAACGAAAGATTTTCCCGCGCGCCCAAGTCCAAAAAGTATACAATTTGTCGAAGAACCGCATCCATACCCGTATCGTCGCCGTTTCCGAGAAAATCCATACAAAGATTGACGCCGATCAGCCCCTTTCTGTCGATGAGAACCCCGATTTGCTCTTTCGTCAAATTCCGCGCAGTGGCAAACGGATTGTCTATGATCTTTGCGTTGCTGTGGCTCGCCAAAAACGGCCGATCGGTATACGCGGCGACGTCGTAAAAGCCGCGTTCGTTTAAATGGGAGACATCCACGAGCATTCCCAAACGCTGCATTTTTTCCACCACCGATTTTCCGAAAGCGGTCAAACCGCTCTTATCCTCGGCAAAGCATCCGTGGCCGATCTCATTCGAGCCGTTCCAAGTAAGCGTCATCAGGCGCACGCCGTCGCGGTATAAGTCGTCCAGCCGTTCCAATTGTCCGCCGAGCACCGCGCCGCCCTCCACGGAGAGCAAAGCCGCGATTTTGCCCTGTGCAAAAGCGGCTTCAATGTCCTGCGGGGTTTGGCAAAAAGCGACTTGGGAGGCATTTTCCCGCATTTCCGTAAAAAAGCGCGCCCGCACCGAACGGTAATAGGAAAAAGCTTCGTCGCTGCGCTTTTCGTCGGGGATCCAAATGGCAAAAATCTGCCCATAGTCGGAAAAACAGCCCGCACGCCGAAGGTCGATGTGCAGGTCATTTTCCAAAAGGCGCTTGTTCTGCAAAAAACATTCGCCGATGGTGTCTGCATGAAAATCAAAAAATTTCATTTTCCCGCTCCGTCATATGCATTTTCGATGTGCCTGAGCTTTTGCACACGCGCATTTTTAAGGAAAACCTCGATAATGTCAAAGCGCGGCTGTTTTTCCTGCGGATTCCTTTGCAGATACAACTGCGCCGTGGCGACGATCCGTTTGCGCTTTGCCGCATCCACCGCGTCTGCGGGCGCGTACAAGTTATTTTCGCTGCGCGTTTTTACTTCGACAAAACAAATATATCGCGCGTTTTCCGCGATTATGTCAATCTCTCCCAAGCGGCAGCGATAATTTGCGGAAAGGATCTGATACCCCTTTTCCCGCAGATACCGTGCGGCAGCCAATTCGCCGATCTGCCCAAGCATTGCCTTATCCATTGGTTTTCGCCCGATCCATGTTTTTTAAAAAAGTGAGACGGTGAATGGGAGAAGCGCCGAATTCCGCCAATTTCTCATAATGCAGCTTCGTCCCGTAGCCCTTATGCTTTTCAAACGCGTACTGCGGATAGCGTGCCGCCATTTCCAGCATATAGCGGTCCCGGCTGACCTTGGCGAGTACGGACGCCGCCGCAATCGACATGGATTTTGCATCGCCGCCGATCACCGTGATCTCACGCGCAGCGCCGATGTGCGGCGCGCGGTTGCCGTCGATCAGCAAAAGGTCGGGACACAGCGAGAGCGCTTCCACGGCGCGCTTCATGGCGAGAAAGGTGGCGTTTAAAATGTTCAGCTCGTCGATTTCGCGTTCGCTCGCACAGCCGATCCCGTAATCCAAAGCGGTTTCCAAAATCACGGGAAAAAGCGCCTCGCGTTTCTTTTCGCTCAGCTTTTTGGAATCATTCAGCCCCTCGATCTGGGCGTCCGTCGGCAAAACGACCGCAGCAGCATAAACGGGGCCGGCAAGCGGGCCTCTCCCCGCCTCATCGACCCCGCAAATACAAAGACTTCCGCTTTGACGATATTTTGTTTCCAGTTCCAAATCGACCATTTATTCACCCAATCTGTCCAACGTGATTTTGCCGAGCTTGCCGCCGCGGTATTCATCGAGCAGCATCACGGACGCACGCATGGTGTCCACCTCGCCGCCGCGCAGCAGCATACCGCGTTTGCGGGCGATCTGCTCTAAGACTTCAAAAGCCTCGCAGTCGGCAAAATCCGTAATTTTATACCGTGCCGTCAGGCGGTCGGCATAGTCGGTTTTCATGACTTCCAAAAGGCGGATGGCCAGCATTTCCGTATCGACGACCGTGTCCTTGACCGAACCGATAAACGCGAGCCTGTCGCCGACCTTCGGGTCGTCAAACTTCGGCCAAAGCACGCCGGGCGTATCCAAAAGCTCGATCCCGCCGCCTACCGAAAACCAACGGCTTTGGCGGGTCACGCCCGCTTTATCGGCGGTTTCGGCGCGATTTCGCCCCGCCATTTTATTGATAAACGACGATTTGCCCGTATTGGGAATGCCGACGACCATAATACGCAGGGGTTTGCCCGCCATGCCGCGCGCCTCGTTTTTGGCAATTCTGTCGCGCAGGGCTTCGCGCAGCAGCGGAACGAATTGCTGTAAGCCCCTGCCGCTTTTGCAGTCCACGGGCAGTACGGCCGCGCAGCTTTTTTTATAATATGCGACCCACCGCGCGGTCGCTTTTTCATCCGCAACGTCGCATTTGTTCAAAAGCACGATGCGGGGCTTGTCGCCGATCAGCGCGGAAAGCTCGGGATTGCGGCTGCTCTCGGGTACGCGGGCGTCAAGCACCTCGGTCACGGCGTCTACCTGCGGCAAAAACTCCTTGATTTTACGCCGCGTCCTGGCCATATGCCCGGGAAACCACTGTACGGTTTGTTTCACGGAATCCGCCATAACACTCTCAAGCTCCTAAAAGCAACAAATTCTTATCGCCGATGCGGTAAAACGCTTCGCCGACAATATAGCGTGTATCGATCAGCCCCACGATCTGAAAACGGCTGTCGGTGGAATTGTTGCGGTTATCGCCCATGCAGAACACATAGCCCTCGGGAACGGTCAGCGGATAGGTCATATCGCCCTGCCCCTTTTCGGTCATGCGTTCGGCAATGTACGGCTCATCGAGCACCTTGCCGTCAATCGTGACCGTGCCTTTGGAAGCGTCCACTTCGATGGTCTGCCCCTCGGTCGCGATCACGCGCTTAATGAGCACCTTTCCCATAGCGTTCGGCTGTGCGATCACGACGATGTCGCCATATTCCACATTCCAGTCACGCGCCGTGATCATGAGTTTATCGCCGTGATACAGGGTGCGATTCATGGAGCTCCCGTCCACGGCGGAAATTTTAAACAAAAAGGTAAAAATAAAGCATACCGCCAAAACGGACGACACCAAAATCGATGCAATGTCATAAACGGTCTGTATACGCTTATTCTGCAAAACTTTTCAACTCCCATTCGCCAAAAGGATAAAATCTGCATTCGGCCACACCGAGTACATAGTGCTTATCGATAAAACCGATCGCACTGGATCGGCTGTCCAATGAGTAGTTGCGGTTATCGCCCATAACAAACAGGCATCCTTCGGGGACGGTCAGCGGAAAATCCACATCGTATCGCCGATGCGTTAATTCCGCAATATAAGGTTCGTCGAGCGTTTCGCCGTTCACGGTGACCGTGCCGCGCATAAAGTCGATATTCACCCGATCACCGCCGACCGCGATCACACGCTTGATCAAAGGCTCGTTGAGTTCATTCGGCTGGGTAATTACAACGATGTCCCCGCGCTCCACCTGCGTATTGACGGCGCGCACTGCAAGCCAGTTGCCGTCCTGCAAGGTGGGAACCATGGATTCGCCGCTGACGCCGACGATGCGAAAACAAAACGTAAACAAAAGCAGGATCGTGATAACCGCAAAAATCAAAGAATCCAGCCACTCATAGATAAACTGCCACAGCTTGGAAGGCTTCTTGCCCACAAGTGACAATTCCGAATACGACAGTTCAAATCGTTCGGTTCTTCTCATATTGCACACCTCCCGGATTTGTATTGTACATCGTTTTGCAGAAAATTGCAAATCTTCCTTGACCGACCCTAAATCGGGTCAGTCAAGGAAGTGAAAGTAAAGATCATACGGCGAAGTTCAAGGTCTTGCTTTCGCCGGCCTTAAAGGTCACCGACTGCGTTTCATCGCTGAGGCCGCAGGAGATCTCGACGGTTTGGTCGATATCCGACTGTACGGTAAGCATCACTTTGCCGGAAGTTACATTCCAAACCAGATTTTCGACCGTCGCGCGCGTGCGGGTCTTGATGCCCGCAATCGAACCGCTGTCGAAACCGGTTTCGGGCAGTGCGGGCAGAACCTCGATCACGCCGTCATTTGAGTAGACCAAGCTCTCATTGATGATGCCGAGGTAGCCGATGGCAAAATCCGTGCAATAGGCGCTTCCGCGATCATAGTCGTGGTTGGTCAAGAGGGAATCATAATGAATTTTGTGATTCATCAATTTGGTCAGCGCGTCGGTAAGCGATTCTCTGTCTTTCAACCGCGCCGCGATCAGCGAACGGTGTACAAGCGCATGGCTTGCCTCGTTTTCGCTCTCGCGATTGTCAATGGCCTGTATGCAGGCGTCTTTGAGCTGCGTGTCGTTCTGCGTCTCGTGCAGCGGCCACACGCAATACAAATGGCTCAAGTGGCGGTGTTCGTTATTTTCTTCAAACTGCTGCGCAGCCCACTCTTTCAGCGCGCCGCTGTCGTCATAAAGATAGGGCGGCAGTTTTTGCAGAAGCGTTTCCCATTTGGAGACGTCCGCATTGGGGTCAACCTGTTTGCTTACGGAAATCAGCATATTCAAGTTGTCGCGGCAGGCGGCAATATCGATCGCGCAGTTCGCAACAGACGGACTCGGATAATTCGCCGGATTGTTTTCCGGAGAGTGGCCGGGCAAAATGCAATAGGTCTCGCCGTCCTTCAGCTCCGTTTTGCCGGCCTCGTAATGGATGTAGCCGTTCGCGTCCGTATAGTATTCGGGCGTCATCATCTGCGCCCAGTAATTTGCCGATTTCGTTAGCATGGGCAATAAAATTTCATTCCGCAGGTCAAGGTAACCGCGTGCGCGGATGGCCGCGATCTGCGCGTCTGTCAGATCCGCCTCCACGGGCGACAAAACCGATTTCAGCGCTTCCAAATCAAATTCGTTGCTCAAGGGGATCTGCATATCGCCGTAGCATTGCAGCGTCTCATAAAGCGGCTGGAGCATCCAGCTTGCGCCCGCGTTCCAGTACCGGAAGGGATACGGGTAGCAGGTCTCTACAAGGGTCGCATTGTCGCCGTCGGTATGTACGGGCGCTTGCAGCGCATCGGTATAGCCGTGCGTCGCGAAGGCGTTTTCTTCCCAGTCCGGCGCTTGCCGCAGCAGGAAATAGGTGTACCCGATGGGAGCGGTTTTCAAATTGCCCGTATTCATGGAGGAGGTTTGCAAGTTCACATTGGCATCCATAGTGAACTTGCTGCCCCAGCCCGGATTCCATTCACCTGTCCACATACCGCCCAAACGGCTGGTGGAATACCCCGCACAGCACAGATAGGCGTATCTGCCCGCATAATATGCACGCTGCACCAATGCGGATTGCAGATTTTTGTTGTGCCGCTGCTTTTTCAAAAGCGTCTCATTGGGAAGATCGCTGTCGCCGTCCGCCAACGAGAAGGTCACGGCGTCATACAAAGGCGTAAACACAGCGGTATGCGCCTTGAGTGCTTCGTCGTAATCGAAAACGCCGTCCTTGGTGTACTTTTCGGCAACGCCTTTGAGCGTTTGATACATTTGGTCGGTCAACGCGAAGCTGTCCGTATCGGCAAAGGCGTCATACGCCCCCATATCGTAGGTGCGGTCGGATATGGTCAGCAAATACACTGCGTCCGCATCCGTAATTTGCAGCTGCGGATTCTCTTTTCCCACATACTGCGTATCCTTGACCGCCTCGCCCACAGCTTTCTGACAAGTGCCGTTCTCGCAAATGACATACGTCACAGTCGCATAGCCGCCGTTTTTCAGTTCGCTGTTTTCATAATTCGGGTAATGCGCGACCATAGAGATCGCGTCTGCGCCCTCGGTGACCTGCTTTTTATAGAGCAGATCCTTCTCACAGCCGTCGCCGAAATTGGCAAAGGTCGAAATATCGTCATAAGAAAGCGTAAGGTTGACTTTGCTGCCCTCGGAGGATTGCCCGATGCGGGTCACCGTCACGCCGTCAACCTGCGAGGTAAAGGCAGCACGCTCCCAAGTCCCGTTGGTATCGGTGTAGCGAACGCCGACCTGCGCGGTTTCATAATCGGTATAGCGAATATAATCCTTCGCACGGTGCTTTTGCTGATCGATGCGAAGCGACGCACCCGGGTGGAAGGAATACACTTCGAGATATTCGGCATCATCCGTAATATCCTTGCCCGCGGCGATATTCTGCTTGACCGTTTCCAGTTCGTCGGATGTAACGGGGCAGTCGCGCGTGTTTTGATTGGGTAAAATGAAATGAATATTTTGGAAAATCAGCGTATCGCTGTACGGCGAGCCGCTGGTGACAACACCCTGCAAACCGTTTCCGGACACCATTCCCTGCCGCCAAACGGAGGTTTTGTTTGTCTTGGTTGCGGACAGCTCATAATAGTCCGTACTGTAAGACATTTTTTTGGGATCTGTAAACAAGCTCTGCACATCCGTATTTTGTTTGCCGCAGGAGGATATGGCAAACACAAACACACAGGCGAGTAGGACACATATCCCTTTTTTGAAAATTTTCTGCACAAAATCACCCATTTCATTGCTGATTTTCGTTTGTATGGTATACAAACAAGGGAAGAGAGTTTCTCCCCCCTTGTGGTATGCTGTTTTACCCTTCGGATTCCTCGTCTTTTCTTGCCTTTTTCGCAAGCACAAGACCTGTAATCAGCAGTCCGACCGGCAGGATCGAAACGGCTGCAGCACTGCCCGTTTTCGGAATCGAAACATCGGTAATGCGGTTACCGTTGTTGTCCGGAGCACCTTCGGAAGCCTTTGCATGGTCGATCATAAACGCGATCTGTTCTATATCGCTGTAAACGCCCACCCGCGAAACCGCTCGGAAGCTATAGGCATAGAATCCGTCATCTTCAACTGTAATGGAATCACCGTCCATATCGGTCCATTCGCCGTTGTTGAGCTTATACTGATAGTTCAGAACGCCCGCATTCCTTTGCTTTGCGGAAATGGTAAGCGTAACGCTCTCGGTAGAAACAGAGCCGTTTACAATTTCCCTGCCATTTGAAACCGCAGTGATCGCGAAATTGCCCGGCACGGTCTTATCGACCATGATCGTGACGGGGTCGGAAGCTTTGCTTTCAACGCCCGCGCCGTTAACGACCTTGAAGCGATATTCGGCTTCCACGTTGTCGTCGATAACCAGCACGTTGCTGTCCATTTCGACCCAACCGCTGCCGTTGTCGTAGTAGTAGGTAAGACCCGACTGGCCGTGCGTGCCGTTCAAGGTGACGACTACGTCGTCCGCCGTCCATGCGCCTGTCGTGCCCGTTACCGTTACGCTAAGCTCGGGCGTTCCCTTTTCGACCTTGGTGATCACGGAGACGGTATCGCTCGTAAGATCGGCATTGGATACGGCTCTAAAGGCGTATGCATGTACGCCCTCGATCGCCGTGATGCTCTCGGTCGTCATGGTGTTCCACGCGCCGTCGTCGATCTTGTACTGATACGCATAGATATCCGAGAACGCTTCTGCGCTCGGGGTCAAAACAACGTCTTTCGACGTGTATGCGCCGTCATAGGGTTCGCCGTCCACCGTCGCGGCAACTGCGATATTCTTCGGCGCTTCCATATCCACCGTGAAGCCCTGCGAACTGACGACCGCAGACTCGTTGCCCGCCTTGTCGTAAGCTCTCGCTTCCACATAGCCGCGGAATGCGTTGTCTACCGTGGGCTTGTCGCTTTCGTCATAGACCGCCCAATCCGCTGTCACCGCGCCGTTTTCATCCAAAAGTCTGTACTCGATACGGTCAAGACCCGACGCGCCCTCGTCCCCAGCGGTGACGGTGATTTCCGTTACCTCGTTGAAGAACAGGCCGAAGGTCAGTTTGTTGAGGAATCGTGCAAAGCCGCCCGTGTTCTTATGCGCCATGGATATATCCGTGACGGTCGGGGCTTCGTAATCGAAGCTCGATACCGTAAGCGTGGTAGTCGCCGAAAGCCCGTTGTTTGCCGTGACCGTTACGGTGTATGTACCGTTCTCGGTTACGGTGAACGCGCTTGCTTCTGTAATATCTTCGCCGTTGACCGTGATGCTTTGGATACCCGACACGCCCGAAGTGGTGTTGACTGTGGCAGTGCGTGCGGAACTTGTGAAGTCGGTACTGTCAAGCGCGACTGTAACGGTCGGCATAACCGTATCGATCATGACGGTATAGGCAGCGCTCTCCAAGCTCTCGCGTCCCGTCGAATCGACGGCCTTAAACTTATAAACGCCCGTTCCGCTTGCAGTAACAGCAAGGGTATTGGACTTCATAAGCTGCCAGCCCGCGCCGTTATCATAGTAATAGAGAACGTCACCCTCGCATTCCGCTGCGGAAAGAATAAACTGCACGGGAAGCGCCGTATATGCGTCGGTTTTGCCGCTGACAGAGACATTCAGGATAGGCTTCTTCTCCACAAGGAGATAGTTTTTATCCAGAATAACATGATAATACGGACTCGGATGGCTTTCCACACCTGCGCCGTTGACGGCTTTGAACACATATTGCGCATCGCCGTTTTCACTTACGGTAAGCGTGTTGCCGTCAAGTGCGACCCACTCGCTGCCCGTATTATAATAATAAGCAGTTCCGGAAGGCGTGTTGGGCGAAGTCAGTGTGAACTGCACGTCGTCGCTCGTCCTGTGGCCGATCATACCGTCCACCGCGACCGCCAATGCGGGTTGAACGCTATCGACCTTAGCTTTCAGGGTAGATGTAACGCTTTCCAAGGTCGCCTTGGAAACGGCCTTGAACGTATACGTGTTTTCGCCGACGTCGGTAAGCGTTACGGTGTTGCCCGGGAGATCGGTAAATTCACCGCCGTTTACGCTGTAGGAATACTTCCAAATACCCGAAAACGCCTCGGAACTAAGCGTGACCGTGATGGGCTTACCTGTCCAATCGCCCGTATAGTCGCTGTCGCCGACGGTTGCCGTGACAACGGGCGCGGCAGGAGCTGTCGCGTCCACGGTAATGCCTTCGCTTCGCATGATCTCGGACACGTGCTTATCGGAAGCGTCAAACGCGCGCGCTTCCACATAGCCTTTGAAATTCGGCGCGATGATCGGTTTCTCCGCACTGTTGTAAGGCAGCCAATCCGTCGTCGGCTCCGCGCCGGCATTTAGCAGACGATACTGGATGTTTCCGAGCTTGCAGCCCGAGCAGGCAACAGACACGGTAATTTCCACCGGTTCTTTAAAGAACTTGCCGAACGGCTCATTCAGGTAGTTGGCAAAGCTGCCCGAAGTCTGCCCCAGCATAGAAATCGCGGAAACTTCAATGGAGAATTCGTCAACGATATTTTCAATCGTCAAAACCTCGGTCGTGACAAGGCCGTTTTCACCCGTGATGACAAATACATATTCGCCGCTTTTGCTGACGGTAAGATGATCTTGCCCTGTCATATCAACGCCGTTTACACTGACCGAACGAAGCCCCGCTTCGCCCGTTTTGATTTGGAATGCCACGTCATAAGGCTCAGTCGTTTCCGATGTGACCGCAGGCGTGAACGTAACGGTTGGCGCAACGCTGTCGATCATCACGGGATAGCTGTCGGAAAGCGTGCTTTCGACGCCTGCACCGTTGACCGCTTTGAACACATAGGTCGCGTTGGTGTTTTCATGAAGCACCAGCGCATCGCCTGTGGTGACAGGTATCCAATCTTCCCCGTTGGTGCTGTAATAATACGTGATTCCCGAAATGGCGTTCTCCAAAAGGGAAAAATCAAAATGCACATCTCCGGAGGTCCAACGTCCGAAAGTACCCGCAAACTTCACGCGAATGACCGGCGTGGTCTTATCGATCTTTACGGTAAACGCAGCGATTTCGCTTTCCAAATCGGAATAGGAAACGGCTTTGAATTGATAGTCTGTCACGCCGTGGCTCGAAACCGTAAGGGTATCGCCATCCATTTCCACCCAATCGCCGTCGGTTTTATAATAGTATTTATAAATATCCGAGAACGCCTTGGACGAGAGCTTCAACGTAACGTCCGTAGAAGTCCATGTACCATCTATATACACGCCGTCCGCATCTTTTGCCTGAATTTCGATGTCAGTGGGCGCGGTACCGTCGATAACATAGCCCTTGGAGGAAATGCTTTCGGATTCATTCGTCGCCTTATCGAACGCCCGCGCTTCCACATATCCCTTAAAATCAGGGTCTTGCTCGGGCTTATGGCTTTCGTCATAGACCTCCCAATCGCCGATGGGGTTGCCTGTTTCATCCAAAAAACGGTATTCGATACGGTCAATGCCCGCGACGCCTGTATCCTCCGCAGATATGGTGATGACAACCGTTTCTTTAAAGAACAATCCAAAGGTCAGGGAATTGAGGAATCGTGCAAAGCCGCCAATGTTCTTTTGGGCAAGGTCAATACCTGTAACCGTAGGCGCATCCTTGTCGATATTGGCGATCTCGATCGTCTGTTCGCTTTCAAGGCCGCTGACGGAAGTGACTTTGACGGTATAGGTTCCGTTTTTATCCACGACAAATTGGCGCTGCTCTGTAATATCGCTTTCGCCCTGCATAATGGAGGATACGCCGGAACGCCCGATCTCCCCTACGTTGACAGTCACGTTATAGGACTGATTGGTAAGATCGTTCGTATCGGGAACAAGTGTAAACACCGGCGTGACTTTGTCGATGCGCACTTGATAACCGATGGTTTCGGCACTCTCTATCCCAATGCCGTTGGCGGCCTTGAAGTAATATATCTCTTCTATATCCGTATCCACGGTAAGGGTATTGCCTGTGATTGCCTTCCATTCGGGATTGGAATCGGTTTTATAATAGTAGGTAATGCCGTCCACCTGATTGGTCGCATCCAGCGTAAAGGTAACGTCGTCTTTTGTCCAGTTGCCTTCATATTCATCTCCGACCGAGACCGACACTACAGGAATGCCGTAGACGATCACGGGAAATGTAGTGGTTGCGCTTCTTCCCGCGTGCGAATATGTAACCCGAATATTTTGCTCCACATTATAAAGCGTGCTGTCAAAATCCGTCGTCGTGACGACAAAATCAGTGACTTCCTCGCTCTCAGCATTGAGATAATTCGCCCGAATGCGAAGTCCTGTGGTATCTAATTCCGTCTCGCCTTCCAAATACTGATATTTCGGATTTTCGATCACTTCAATCGTATCGACCTGCTTGGAATGCACAAGGATCGGGAAAATGCCGCGCATATCCTTGCCTGCACGCGTGACGGTGACCACAATATACTGCTCATTGTCCAAAAGGGACGTGTTGATGGCACTGACCGTATAGTCGGTGACCTCGACGGTCAGCTGATCCTCAGAAAATCCCGCTGCCTCCGGGTAATATTGCGCAAGCTCGTCGCGATCATAGGTCAGCTTCACGACAAGCCCCGTCAAATCAAGCTCGCTCTCGCCCTCTAAGTAATCATATTTTTCAGGTGCTGTGATCGTTATGCTTTTCGGCGTCAGCTCAACAACTTCGATTTCTTTTTGAATATCCTGATGGCTGGTCGGTACAAGATTGCTGTTGGACATAAACGTCCAAAGCGTCGTTTTCCCCGCCTGTTTGCCCGTTACAAGACCCGCGCTCTCATCAACGGAGGCGTAGCTGTTATCCGTATTGCCGCCGCCTCTGAAATTGTTGCTGGACGACCACGGCGCGCTGCCGTCATCCGTGACAACACCCCAATACTGACGTCCAACGTCCATTCTTTCGGGCGTATGTATGGCCGAATAGGTATATGGGAAGTCCACGACCACTGCGTCCGGGCCGATGATAGAGCCGCCCGTATATTGGTTCGTAGCAAAAATTCCGGGGCCGCGAACAGTTACCGTAAATGTCCTCGAAACACCGCCGATCGTTGCTGTAACGACCGTGCTTTTTGTATTGGAGTTCAGTCTTCCGCCCGCGTCAAGACCCTTCACAAGGCCGTTTTGATCGACCGAAGCAATACCCGGATCTTCCACCTTCCATACGACCGTATCCAACAGCGCAGGGTCATAGTCCCCCGGCGTAATGTTGGAGATCGACAGCTGCGTGGTATTGCCCTCGGTGATCGAAGCCGTACCCGTGATTGTGAAATCGGTAATGGCATTGCCGACAAGCACCAAAAATTCATTCGTCACGGTCGTGCCGTTATAGGTGGCATCCACAAAAATCGTCGCCGTGCCGCTGGAAAGACCTGTTAACAAACCGCTGTTGTCAATTTTGGCAATATCCGTTGACGCTTCGAGGTCTTGAGAGGCGCTGCGTTTTTCTCCGGTTACAGGATCCTTAATCCCCCATGTCCTGACCACATCTCGGTTAGATTCCAGTCTGGCGGGAGAGATATTCGCAGTATACTGTGCGGTATTGTCAATACCCACAGCTGTAGGGCCGTTGATTTCTACGCCGGAAATCGTTGCGCCGAGTAAGCTGCGTGTTACGGTAACGGTGGTCGTGCGGGTCACTTCACCGATGGTCGCACGGATCGTGACCGTCTTGGAATAGGTCAGACCGCTGCCGCCGTCCAAGCCCGTGACCACACCGTGCTGGTCTACCGTGGCGATTGAGGGATCGTCCGATTCCCATTTTAAGTTACCCGTGTATGCACCGGGAGGATCTAAATTATCAATGGAGAGCTGCGTCGTCGCACCCTCACTGACGGTCGTTTCACCTATAATATCAAAATTGGTAACAGGAAGCTCTGACGGATCGACGATCGTAAAGGTGATGGTATCCGAAAAGGCCGCATACAGCGTGCTTTGCGGATTGACCCTTACCGTTGCAGTACCGGGTGCGGTAAAGGTCACAAGGCCGTCTGCGGAGACGGTCGCATAGTTTGCAGAATTTCGGTCAAACGCAGAACTGCCGATCGACCATTTGATTCCCTGTTTCAGTCGGACAGGCGTGACCGCACCGTACAGCTTCACGGTAGCCCCTACCGCCACTGTGGTGGGAACTGCTTTTTTGTTTGTAATAAATACGCCGGTCGGCGCTATGGTGCCGAGTACGCTCTGCGTCACAATGACCTCGACCTTATCCGATGCAAGCGCGTTTCCTTCCGCATCGTACAGCGTTGCGGTGATCTCAACATTCATGTTGTCGAGAACCTTTCGCAGACTCTCTCCCAAGTCGGGGCTGATCCCGGACACAATGCCCACGATCAAATCCGTATTGGCCGTTTCAAGGTCTATTCCACTGGAGGCAAGTGCATTTTCAATGGCATTAGCCATTGTCTCGCCGACGACAGGCGTGGAACGCACCTCGGTATCCAGCCATTGTTGAATAATAATCGCTTTAGAATAATCCAAACCGCGCACTGTGCCGCTGCTGTCAACACTCGCAAGCAGCGGCTGACTGCTCTCCCACACTACATAGGAGCCTTCGGGCGCGTCTGTCGATAAGGTATAGCCGAGTTGGATCGTGCGATCCTCCTGCACCTCCAGCCGCTCGGTGACGGGCGTATTGTCCTGTGTGATCTCCAAAGTGATGTCCGCCGAGAACGAGGTAAGCCCCGGCAGAAGCATCGTACCGACAAGCACAATGCAAAGCAGTATGCTCGCGGCCTTTTTGGAATGCGTTTTCAAATGAATCAACTCCCCGAGATGTGTGAAATGGTGTGTGAGCTGTCAAGAATTCGGTGAGAAATCATAAACATAACCACATTATTACGAAGATTATATCACTATTTTATAGAAAATACAATAAATTTTAAAGGGTTGATTGTAAAATGAAATAGGACATATAGAAAAAGTCATAGCAGACGTGGTATAATTGAAGTTACCACACAAAC
>CANRAU010000001.1 GCA_947628665.1 uncultured Clostridia bacterium | reverse complement strand
TTTACCCCGTAAAATCTTCAATTACCGCTCCTCTGACGACCTTTTCTATCCTGTCCTATTTGATATTGCAATTTAGACTTTTGAAAACCGCAGAAAACCGTCGTAAAAAAGTCTTGACGAACGCTTGTAAATGTGGTATAGTACTTTTACCTCTGAACGAGGGTTCTTTTTTTGCGCCCTGTTTTTCTGAGGTAGGCTATGAAAAAGCGGCCTTTGCCGCAAATGTCACGGAGGTGCCGAAATCAATGAGAGTCAGAATCACCCTCGCTTGTACGGAATGCAAGCAGCGCAACTACAACACGAAGAAGAATAAGAAAAACACGCCCGATCGGTTGGAGCTGAACAAGTATTGCAGATTCTGCAAGAAACACACGCTCCACAGAGAGACCAAGTAAGACGGAGGGTTAAAAATGGCTGACGAAATCAAGAAGGAATCTGCCGAAACCTCAAAGTCTAAGGCAAAAGACAAGGCAAAAACCGATAAGGCCAAAGCCGACAAATCCAAAAAGGACACCGCCTCGAAAAAATCGGGCGATTCCGCAGATAAAAAGCCCAATGTTTTCGTGCGCATCGGTCATGCGTTTGCCCGCATGGGCAAGGCGATCGCGCGGTTCTTCAAGGATGAAAAGGGCGAATGCAAAAAAATCGTCTGGCCGGACAGAAAAACCGTGCTGAAAAGCTCGCTGGTCGTCATCGTCTGCGTGGTCATCCTCGGCTTTATCATTTGGCTGATCGACACAGGGCTTTCCGAAGGCGTTCGGGCGCTGGTCAATCTCGCCGAACGTGTGGGCAGCGAGGAGGATACCACTGCCGCAGCGGGCAGGATCGTTTCGGGTCTTTTGGGCTTTTAACGGAGGACGATTATGGCAGATGCTGCAAAATGGTATGTTGTGCATACCTACTCCGGCTATGAAAACAAAGTCGCCGCAAATATCGAGACCGTTGTGGAAAATCGAAAAATGCAGGACGAGATTTTGGACGTCAAAGTGCCTACCGAATTGGTCACCGAGATTCGCGATGACGGCTCCAAAAAGGAAGTCGAACGCAAGATTTTTCCCGGCTATGTGCTCGTAAAGTTCGCTGTCTTTGAAAATGAGGACACGGACGAAGTCAAAATGACCGACAACGCATGGTATGTCGTGCGCAACACGCGCGGCGTGACCGGCTTTGTAGGCCCTGAGAGCAAGCCTGTCCCCCTGACGGAGGAGGAAGTCCTCAAGCTGGGCGTTGAAAAGCGCGTGATCGAGGTCAATTACGGTAAGGGCGACATGGTCACCATTGTGGACGGCGCGTTCGACGGCGTGATCGGCGTTGTGGAGAATGTCGATACGGAAGCCAATTCCGTGCGCGTGCTGATCTCCATGTTCGGCAAGGAGACGCCCGTCGATTTGGAGCTTGACCAGGTGGAGCTCGTCAAGGACTGATTAAAAACTGTTTTGGTAATCAGCGGATATTCCGCTTTTTATGGCGTATTGCAAAATGCGCCGTGGGAGGGGCAGTCGAAACCGGCTGTTCCGCCACTACCACGAATTTTGGAGGTGCAAACAAATGGCTCAGAAAGTTGTAGGCTTTATTAAGCTGCAGATTCCCGCCGGCAAGGCAACGCCGGCCCCGCCTGTCGGACCGGCTCTCGGTCAGCACGGCGTCAACATCATGGCGTTTACGAAGGAATTCAATGAGCGCACAAAAAATGATGCGGGGATGATCATCCCCGTCGTGATCACGGTTTATGCAGACCGTTCTTTCACGTTCGTAACGAAAACTCCACCCGCGGCAGTTTTGATCAAAAAGGCCTGCGGTATCGAGAGCGGCTCGGGTGTTCCCAACAGAACCAAGGTCGCCAAGATCACGACCGAACAGGTTCGCAAAATCGCCGAGCAGAAAATGCCCGATCTCAACGCGTCCGGCATTGAGTCCGCAATGAGCATGATCGCCGGAACAGCGCGTTCCATGGGCGTTACTGTCGAAGATTGATCTCCTTTTGTGGGAGGAAAAATCCGATCGACCACTTTTCAGGAGGAATAAGTAGTTATGAAACACGGTAAAAAATATACGGAAAGCGCAAAGCTGATCGACAGAAGCAAGCTGTACGATACGGACGAAGCGCTTGCCCTCGCAGTCAAAACCGGTACGGCAAAATTCGATGAAACCGTTGAGATCCACGTCCGTTTGGGCGTTGACTCCCGTCACGCGGATCAGCAGGTTCGCGGCGCGGTCGTTCTGCCGAACGGCACGGGCAAAAAGGTTCGCGTCGCCGTATTCGCCAAAGGTGCGGAAGCCGACGCCGCCGCAGCCGCAGGCGCAGAGATCGTCGGTGCGGAGGATCTCGTACAGCAAATTCAGGGCGGCATGATGGACTTTGACGTCTGCGTTGCCGCGCCCAACATGATGGGGCTAGTCGGCCGTCTCGGTAAAATCCTCGGCCCGCGCGGCTTGATGCCCTCGCCCAAGGCCGGTACGGTCACGCCCGATGTGGCAAAGGCCGTCACCGAGGCCAAGGCCGGTAAGATCGAGTACAGACTCGACAAAACCAACATCATCCACTGCCCCATCGGCAAGGTCTCCTTTGGTCCGGAAAAACTGGCGGAGAACCTCAACACGCTGATGGATGCGATCATCAAGGCGAAGCCCGCCGCGATGAAAGGGCAGTATATCAAATCCTGCGTGGTGGCGACCACCATGGGTCCCGGCGTAAAAGTGAACTTCAACAAGTTCAGCACCGCGCCTGCCGCCGCCGAATAAACAATTCCATTCGATACTTGACAACTCCGTAAGGATGTGTTAGTATAATCCCGCTTGCCGAAGACAGCAGGTGCATTTGCGTAAGAAACTTCGTTTCGCCTGCCGAGGAAAAGCAGTAACCGTTTTGGGTTTACGTGCCTTTTCTGTCTGATGGCAGAAAAGGCGCTTTTTATTCTCATAAAGCAAGCGAAAACTGATCTTTGGGAGGTGAAAGCAAATGCCGAGTGAGAAAGTATTGGAACTCAAAAAACAGCAAGTCGCCGATCTTAAGGAGCGTATCAGTAATGCCTGCGCGGGTGTGGTCGTCGATTACAGCGGAATTTCCGTTGCCGACGATACGAAGCTGCGCAAGGAACTGCGTGAAGCCGGCGTACAGTACACCGTTACCAAAAATACGCTGATCCGTTTGGCAATCGACGGTACAAGTCTTGAAGCGCTGGACAGCGTTTTGGAAGGGACGACCGCCATTGCGACCAGCGCCGACGATTATGTCGCCGCCGCAAGAATCCTTGGGAAATATGCGGACAGCAACGACCATTTCAATTTGAAGGGCGGTTTCCTGGATGATGAAGTGATCGATATGGATAAGCTGCAAAGCCTGTCCAAGCTGCCGTCCCGCGAAGTCCTGCTTGCTACCGTTCTCAGCGCGTTCAACGCGCCCATCGCCGCTTTTGCGCGCGCGATCCAGGCCGTTGTCGATAAGAACGGCGAACCCGCAGCCGAGGAAGCGGCTGCCCCCGCAGCAGAATAAGCTGCTTCATGACTTTAAATTATTTTGAATCGGAGGAAATTAAAAATGGCATCTGAAAAAGTTACCGCTTTGCTTGAAGAAATCAAAGCAATGACCGTTCTTGAGCTTTCTGAGCTCGTACATGCAGTAGAAGAGGAATTCGGCGTTTCCGCAGCTGCGGCTGTGGCTGTGGCTGCTCCCGCAGAGGGCGGCGCGGCTGCTGCTGAAGAAAAGACGGAGTTTGATCTTGTCCTTACGGAAATCGGCGCGGAGAAGATCAAGGTCATCAAGGCTGTTCGTGAGATCACGGGTCTCGGCCTTGCTGAGGCGAAGGCTGTTGTTGACGGCGCACCCAAGACCGTTAAAGAAGCTATGCCGAAGGAAGATGCAGAAGCTGCCAAGGCAAAGCTCGAAGAAGTCGGCGCGAAAGTCGAACTCAAATAAGTACACATCTAAATGTGTTCTCTGTCGAAACCGAAGGGCATACCGCCTTTCGGTTTCTTTATTTTTATGTGAAATCGACACTTACAGCAAAACCTCGACCTTTTTCCCCATAAATATTTTTGCTGAATCTGCATAAAAAATTTGACAAACGCAAATTATTCCTGTACAATATAATTAAATTTGAACAGAGCGTTTCGCAACGCATATCCAAAAACTTCGCGTCTGATCGAGCCGAATCCAACAAGGCCGCGCGCTCCCGCTTTAAGTGCGCAGTCCGTATTTCGCAATATCGTAAAGGCGCGTCTTTTTTTGTGCCATGCGCTCTCCCCCGTTTCGACCTCGGTGGCTTTGCAGACTTCTGTTCTTTACCCTTTCTATGGCTTGATAAGGAGGCTTTTATGAAAACAGCAAATCGAAAACAACGCGTCGGCAAAAAGGCATTGGCGCTGCTTTTGGCGGTCGTCTTGCTCACGTCCGCATTCTCGGTCACAGCGTCGGCTGCGGGCGGGTGGTTGCGCAGTCTTTTGCGCGCGTCCGCCTATACGCTGAAAACCGATTGCGGCGGCACGGACGCTACGCCGACCATTTTGATCCCCGGTATCAGCCAATCCCGCGTTTGGCTGCTGGACGAAAACGGCGAATACAAGCTAAATGAAAACGGTGAACGCATCAACTGCTTTCCGGGTGTATTCGACATACAGCCCCTGCTGCAAAAGCTGGCAAGACCTTTGGCGCTGACGCTTGCCACACAGCGCGACATGGGGCTTTCCGACGCGATCGCAGATGCCTGTGCAGACGTTTTTGCCGTCAATCATACCGACAACAACGGCAAAAACACGGGCAACTTTGTGGTGGAGAAGTATCCGTACTCTCTCGCGGAATGCACGGAGGATGAAAGGCAATTCGTACTGGGCAAAATGAAGGTGGATGATCTGCTTACGCGCATCGGTGCGGATCATGTGTATTTCTTTGCCTATAATTCCTTCGGCAACATTCCCGACGAAGTCGATGAGCTGTACGAGTTCATTCAAATGGTCAAGGCCGAAACCGGGCATGACAAGGTCAATATTGTTCCCATCAGCATGGGCGCGACCTTAGCCAACGGACTGATTCAAAACTATCCCAATGTCGCAAACGATCTCGAAAAGATCATCTTCCTTGTTCCCGCGCTCAACGGCTCGACCATCGTGAGCGATCTGCTCAAAAAGGATCTTACGTTCCTCGATTTGAATTACCTCTACAACGGCTTTTTGGAGGAGCTTATGAGCGACAGCGACGCGGCGACCATAGAGCTGATTTTGCGCACACTGCCCGACGAAGTCGTAAAAGCCTGTTTGGACAAAGCGGTCGATCGTATCCTCAATGAAGTAATCATCAACTGCACGAGTATGTGGGCACTCTGCCCCAAGGAGGAGTATCCCGCGCTTGCCGAGACCTATTTGTCCTCG
This sequence comes from uncultured Clostridia bacterium, assembly GCA_947628665.1. Classification (GTDB taxonomy): domain Bacteria; phylum Bacillota; class Clostridia; order Oscillospirales; family Acutalibacteraceae; genus Fimenecus. The sequence continues at coordinate 277,007 of CANRAU010000001.1, read as the reverse complement.
TCCGAAAAGAGAGAGGTCAGGCGGCAAACCGATCTGTATTACAAAGCGCAGTGCAACTCCGTCGCCAATCTGCAAAAGCTGCGTGCCAACGGCGTGCAAATTTTTGACATCGTCAGCTATGACGTACCGCTTTACAACGTCGGCAATTCCTGGAACACCGAAAACGGCGACGGCATTATCCACCTTCACTCCACCTCCATGGGTGCGTACAGTGCGAACGTCAAGCAACAGCTTCCTGCGGGCTATGTGCAAAAGAACACCTATTGCAACGCCGCGCACAAGCATATTTCGCCCGAACGCACCGTAGACGCTTCGGCGGGCGCGTTCCCCGATACGACGTTCTACTTCAAAGGGCAGAATCACGCGACCACGGGTTCTGACGATATTATGATCTCGCTGGCGGTCGAATTGGCGTCACGCAACGCGATCACGGACGTGTATTCCGATCCCAATTACCCGCAGTTCAACATCGGCAGAGAGACGGAGGAGCTTCGTAAAACGCTGTTGCCTGCCGCGAAGGCCGTAGATCCTGCCACCCTCTCCGCGGCGGACGCCGCCGAGCTTTCCGCCGCCGTTGCCGATGCCGAAGCCATGCTTTCGAGGACGGTCGGCAAAGAGGGTGAAGCCGAAGCCGTTACGGCAAGACTGCGCGCCATTTTAGAGAAGATCGGTGCGATAGAACCTTCTGCGGCGGAGACCTCCTCCCCCATCGTGCGGCAGATCAGCGACTGGTTCTACAATATATATGGGACAAACGGGTATTCACAAATTCCGGGACAGATTTTAGGCGGTCTGTTCGGCAGCGGTGATGATACGCCGGAAGAACCGACCTCCCCCGCCGATCCCGAACCCGAAACAAACGCGCCCGACAAGGACGACGCTTCCGTTCCGTCAACGGGTCTCAATACACCCGTTATGATCGTCTCCGCGGTCACGTTGGGCGCGCTGACCATAGCGGTCTCGGCAGGCGCGATCTCCAAAAAACGCAAGGAAGAAAGCTGATTTCTCGAAATGCCCGGATATATCCATCACCCTGCTGCATCTTTCCGATGCGGCAGGGTGGTTTTGTATAAATGAGGGGATACAGGCGTATGCGAAAAACTGCGTTCCGCTTCGCGCAGACAGGAAAACAGACATTGCTGTTTCCAGCAACGTCTGTTTTCCTGTATAGGGATTCTCGGTGGATGTCTATCCTCTTTCGGGGAATACCACCCTTTTCAGGGAAAGCGTTATAATCGCTTTTTAAAAGCGCTTTTTTTCCGAACAGCCAGCGCCGCAAAAGCTCCCGTACCGGCAAGCATGGCCAGCGATATGCCCGTGACGGCAGTAGAATGGCTACCTATACAGTGATTCCAAGGAGCGCATGGACGCAACGGCATGGAACTCGGCAATCGGTTCTGCTACAGGTTTTGCAGTTGGCTCAGTCATCGGTTTGGTCGTTGGTTCTGTTGTCGGCACAGTCGTCGGCTTCGTCGCGGGTTCTGTCGTCGGCGCGGACGTCGTGTTCTCCTCATGCGGTTTCGTCGTCGGTGCAGACGCTTTTTTCAGGATCACAACCGCCTGCTGTCCAATTGCCTTGTACCTTGCCTCAAATGTAGAGGCCGCATAAGAGACCACCCCGTGCAGCGGGTCGGCAAATGTAACCTTTCCGGCGGCTGCATCATATCCAATCAAAACGAGGCAATGCAAAGGCGCTTTCCATGTGATCGTTTGCCCGCCCGATTGCCAAGTACGAGAATTGCGCGGTATCTGCATTTGGTCGGTCGCCCAAACGATCACAGGTGTCTTGTTGTCAATTTGCCGATAGAGATCGTATAAACTCGCACCGCTGATATTCTTGACCTCATGCTTCCCGCCGTGGTCGGCGATGTACTTCTTCCCCGCCTCGACGATCGGCGGCGCATAGCAACCGTAATCTTTGGCATTGCGCGGGTTGCCTAAAAACACTTTATAGGGATTTCCCTTGCTTTTATCCCCTTTCGGCAGATAATTGTCCGCCAAATCGCATTTGTCCGCAGGATACCCGAAGTGGCGCAGCACCATGGTCAGCGATGTGATCTCACACCCGGTAGGCAATTCGGGGTTCTGATAAACCACAGAAACCGAAATGTAACCTTTCCCCGAAAAATTTCCGGAAACCTTCGTCGTCGGAGCTTTGGGTGTCGATGCGGCCTTCTTTTTCTTTGTCGCGGACGAGGTCTTTTTGGCCGTTGTGGTCTTTTTGGCCGCTGTTGTTGTCGGCTTTTGGGTCGTTGTTTCCGTAGGCGGTTCGGTCGTGGACGATGCAGGCATCGTTTCCGTCTCTGCGGGAAGGGAAGTGTTTGCGCATTCCGTATAAGCGAGGGCGGCGGCTTGGGATTGCGCCTTATGGATATTACGAATGTGCAGACACACGGTCAGGACGATTACGCCTACGACGGCGCAGCTGATGATGCACCCGATTTGCAGGCGCATATGTGATTTTTTGTCCGTCTGCTCTTTAAAAATCCGTTTCCGAAAAACGCTTCTCACTCGTTTGCTCCCCTATATACAAACCTTTTCACATCGAAACCCGTATATATGGATTATCATAACACATTCCCGCACGTATTGCAATATGTGCGGGGTATCGAATGGGTTTCCCGTGGTGAATAACGCCCAAACGATTTCTAGTCTTCCGCCAAAACGATTTCCGGTCTTTCGGCTGCGGCTTGAAAATTTTGCGGGGATTTGCTATGATAGCTTTGTTCGGCGCGCGGGCGCACCCATTTGTGGGCAAAAGGAGGTAAACGGTATGCTGTATCGCTTGTTTCTGGTGGAGGACGACAGAGGTATTGCCGAAGCCGTGCAAAAGCAGGCGGAGGCTTGGGCGCTGGAGGTGCGCTGTGTACAAAATTTCCGCGAGGTGCTTTCCGAATTCACCGCATTTGATCCACACATCGTGCTGATGGACATTGCCCTCCCCTTTTTTGACGGCTACCATTGGTGCGCGCAGATTCGCAAGATTTCCAAAGTTCCCATTCTCTTTATTTCCTCCGCTTCGGACAATATGAATGTCATCATGGCGGTCAATATGGGCGGCGACGACTTTGTCGCCAAGCCCTTTGACGGCAATGTGCTGATGGCGAAGGTACAGGCGCTGCTGCGGCGCACCTATGATTTTTCTTTGTCCGCGCCCGCCCCGCAGGCGCGCGGCGCAAGACTGCAATCGGACGACAATACGCTGCTGTATGGGAACAAACGCATTCCTTTAACCAAAAACGAATACCGCATTTTGCTTTTGCTCATGGAAAACAAAGGCAAAATCGTCAGCCGCGCGCGGCTGATGGAAGCGCTGTGGGCGACGGACAGCTTTGTAGACGAAAACACGCTCTCGGTCAATGTGAATCGGCTGCGCAAAAAGCTGCAGGGCGCGGGACTGCCCGATTTTATCACCACCAAAATCGGCGTGGGGTATTTGATCGAAAACGAGACGTAAAGGAGCAGCATGATGCAATTTCTGTTTGCATATATCCAAGAAAGGCGCAGGATACTCGCGGCGGCGCTCGTTTGCCTTTTGATTTTTGCCGCCGCATTCGCGCTCTATCGACTGCCGCTTGCGGCGGTACTCTACCCCGCCGTGCTTTGCGCCTTGTGCGCGCTTGTTTTCGCGGGATTTGATTATCGCCGAACCAAGCGGAAAGTGCAGGCCTTGGAAAAAATTCAAAACAGCCTGGACGTGACGGACGGCCTGATGCCGCCGACGGAAGGTGTCACGGAAACCGCCTATCGCGCGGTCATCGACCGTCTGTGCGCACGGCAGGACGCTTTGCAGCGCGATATGGAGCGGCGTTTCGACGATACGGTCAATTACTATACTGTTTGGGCGCATCAAATCAAAACGCCCATCGCTTCCATGCGCTTAAAGCTGCAAAACGAGGATTCCGACTTTTCCCGCAGCATTACGGCGGATCTACTGCGCATCGAGGGGTATGTCGAAATGGTGCTGGCTTTTTTGCGGCTGGATTCAACCGATTCCGACTATGTGATCCGCGAATACGACTTAGACCCCATCGTTCGCCAGGCGGTGCGCAAATTTGCGGGCGAATTTATCAGCCGCAATCTGAAGCTCGAATATACCTCGCTTAGCACGACCGTCCTGACCGATGAAAAATGGCTGTCGTTCGTCATCGAACAGGTTTTGTCGAACGCCCTCAAATACACGCCGTCGGGGTGCATTTCCATTACGCTTGAGCCCCGCAAAACGCTGTGCATCCGCGACACGGGCATCGGCATTGCGCCGGAAGACCTGCCCCGCATTTTCGAGCGCGGCTACACGGGTTGGAACGGTCGGGTGCAGAAAACCGCCAGCGGGCTGGGGCTTTATCTTTGCAAACGCATTTGCGAAAATTTGGGACATACGATCACGGCGGCGTCCGAACCGGGGCAAGGTACGACCATTCGTATCGGTTTAGACCGTGCGCCCATAGAACACGAATAAATCTTACAAAACTGTTAGATAAACAAGGGAGATTGTAAGCCGATTCGATGGCGGCGCGCATCTCCCTTTTGCTACAATATGTACAAAGATTCCAAAGGAGGATTTTTGTATGCATATCTTGGAAGTCAGCGGCGTCAGAAAAATTTATACGACCCGCTTCGGCGGCAACCACATTGAGGCGCTAAAGGACGTCTCATTTACCGTTGAGCCGGGCGAATACGTCGCCATTATGGGCGAATCCGGCTCGGGCAAAACGACGCTGCTCAATATTTTGGCCGCACTCGACCGTCCGAGCGCGGGAAACGTGATTTTGGACGGGCAGGCGCTCGGCGAACTCAAAGAATCGCAGATCGCCGCCTTCCGCCGCGACAATTTGGGCTTTGTTTTTCAGGAATTCAATCTGCTCGACACCTTTTCAGTGGAGGACAACATTTATCTGCCCTTGGTGCTGGCGGGGCGTCCGCACAGCGAAATGCGCCGCCGCTTAGAGCCGATCGCCGACAAGCTCGGCATCACCGAGCTGCTGCCCAAATACCCCTACGAGCTTTCGGGCGGGCAGAAACAGCGCGCCGCCGTTGCGCGGGCGATCATCACCGACCCGAAGCTGATTTTGGCGGACGAGCCGACGGGCGCGCTCGATTCCAAAGCAACGGACGAGCTTCTGCGGCTGTTCGGGGAGATCAACCGTGGCGGGCAGACCGTGCTGATGGTCACACACTCCGTAAAAGCCGCCAGCCACGCGGGGCGCGTGCTGTTTATCAAGGACGGCGAGGTGTTCCATCAAATCTACCGTGGGAATGCGACCAATGAACAGCTGTATCAGAAAATTTCCGATACGCTGACGCTTTTGCAGACGGGCGGTGAGCAAAGATGAATATGCATCTTTATCCGAAGCTCGCGCTCGACGGGATGCGCAAAAACAAGCGCCTGTATATCCCCTACATTTTCATGGGCAGCATCATGGTCATGATGTTCTATATCGTAGCCGCTTTGATCGAATCCCCCGCGCTTTTGGAAATGTCGGGCGGCTCGATCATCCAATCCGTCCTGCCGCTGGGTCTTGGCGTGATCGGCATTTTTTCGCTACTGTTCCTGTTTTATACCAACGCCTTTATTCTGCGGCAGCGCGGACACGAATTCGGGCTGTACAATGTGTTGGGCATGGATAAACGGCATATCAGCCGCATCATCCTCTGGGAAAGCCTGATGGTCGCCTGTATCGCGACAGGGGCAGGGCTTCTGTTGGGGATCGCGCTTTTCAAGTTCGCGGAAGCGGCGGTGCTTGACCTGCTGCATGTGGAGGTCTCCTATGCGTTTCATATCGGCACACAGGCGCTTTTGAAAACCGCAGTCGTTTTCGGCGGCATTTATCTGCTTTTATCCCTGCGCGCGCTTTTTAAAGTGCTAGCGTCCAAGCCCCTGGAGCTGCTGCACGCAAGCCGTGTCGGCGAAAAGCCCGCCAAGGCAAATTGGGCGGTCGCCATTCTCGGTCTTGTGCTTTTGGGCTTCGCGTATTTCCTCGCCATAAAGGTCAAAGAGCCTTTGTCGGCGCTGCTATGGTTCTTTGTGGCGGTGATCTTGGTCGTGATCGCCACCTATCTGCTGTTTATCGCGGGTTCGGTCACGCTGTGCCGTCTTTTGCAGAAAAACAAAAAATACTACTATCGGCCGAATCATTTTGTTTCCGTCTCCTCCATGGCCTACCGCATGAAGCGAAACGGCGCGGGGCTTGCTTCCATTTGCATCCTCGCCACCATGGTGCTGGTCATGCTCTCCTCCACGGCGAGCCTGTACATCGGCGCGGAAGACACCTTAAAGGAACGCTATCCGTATGCCATCAATATGCGCGTTGTACTGGACGCATACGAGGATCTCAACGACGAGCAGATCGCCGTTCTGCGCCAAGCGACGGAAAAAGCCGTCGAGCTGCCGCAGGACGCCGTCGAATACCGCTTAGGCGAAATTTCGGGATTGCTGACGGGCAGCGGCTTAGACCCGAATATGGATCAAGCCCTCTATTCCTATGACGCGGTCGGCACGGCGCAGGTCATATCGCTGGCGGATTTCAACCGTGTGACGGGGCAGACCAAAACGCTTGCCGCCGACGAATGCCTGCTCTACGGCGTGCGGTACGAACACAAGGCGCAGACCTTTTCTTTGGCCGACGGCAAGCCGTATGCGGTCAAAGAAGTACTTCGGGAAGCCTTTGATCAAGGCAACGCGATCGTGAGTATGGTTCCCACCGTTTTGGTCGTCGTTCGGGATTTTGACGCGTTCATTGAACCCGTTTTGCCGCTGACGACTTCCAACGGCCACCCCATGATGCAATTTACATGGAACTGCGGCTTTAACACAAACGCGGACGCGCAAACCGACATTGCCATGGCGCACAAAATCATTGACGCGCTGCATCCCCACCTCGACGTCATCGAGACCTATTCCGTGGAAAGCCTTGCGGGAGGACGGGAAGGCTTTTATGAAATGTACGGCAGCCTTCTGTTCCTCGGGATCATGCTGAGCATCGTCTTTATTTTCGCCGCCGTGCTGATCATCTACTACAAACAGATCGCCGAAGGTTATGAGGACGCCGCCAATTTTGAGATCATGCAGAACGTCGGCATGACCAAGCGCGAGATTCGCAAAAGCATCAATTCGCAGGTCTTAACGGTGTTTTTCGCGCCGCTTTTGTTCGCGGGGCTGCATCTCGGCTTCGCGTTCCCGCTGATTTGGCGGCTTTTGCAGTTGTTTGCCATGCACAATATGCCGCTGCTCATTGGCGCTACCGTCGCCTGCTTCCTGATTTTCGGGCTGTTTTACACGTTGGTCTACCGCGCGACGGCGCATGCGTACTACAACATTGTCAGCGGAGCAAAGGGCAGAAACACCCTGTAAAATGGCTCTCCCCTATGCGGCTTTTTCCGTATCCTGTGCGTAAAAAGCCTGCTCCCCCCTTAAAGATCGCGGGTGTAAAGGTGATATGCTTTACGCCCGCGATTGTTTGTACACCGCCCCGATGCAAAAATCATATACTGTTAATGCTCCCGAAAAATTGAAAAAATGTTTATAAAAGGGATTTTTCGGCAACAATAACCTTGGAACCGCAAATTCTCTTTGGAGCGTGATAGCATGACGATCAAACGCGGGGATATTTACTACGCGGATTTAAGCCCTGTGGTCGGTTCGGAACAGGGCGGAACAAGACCTGTACTGATTGTACAGAACAACGTCGGAAACAAATACAGTCCAACCGTGATCGCGGCGGCGATCACCAGTCAGAAATATAAAACGCAGCTGCCGACCCATATCAGTGTACATGCGGACAACTGCGGCCTGCAAAAGGATTCCATCGTGCTGCTGGAGCAGGTTCGGACTTTGGATAAAAAGCGGCTGAAAGAGCGTATGGGCTACCTGCCCGACGAGGAAATGGCGAAGATCAATCGCGCGCTTTCCGTGAGCTTCGGTTTGGGCGCGGAATAAGTTCCCGACGCATACGATGAAACCCCGTCCAAAGACACATGGACGGGGTTTTGTGTTTTGCAAATACCCTGCACGCTCTGCGGGAGCAAACAGATCGACGAACGGATTGAACGGCAAAATATGCCGCGCTTTACCGATAATACTGCGCCTGCGCATTCCAGAGCTTGGCATATTGGCCGTCGTTTTGCAGCAATTCGGTATGCGTGCCTGTTTCGACGAGCCGACCGTGGTCAAACACGGCGATTTTGTCGCAGAACACGCAGGAGGACAGGCGGTGCGAAATGTAGATCGCGGTTTTGTTCTGCACAAAGGAATGGAAGCGGCTGTAAATCTCATGCTCTGCGATCGGGTCGAGCGCCGCGGTGGGTTCGTCCAAAATGACGATGGGCGCATCCTTGTAAAGCGCACGGGCAAGCGCCAGCTTCTGCGCTTCGCCGCCCGAGATTTCCACGCCCGCAGGGTCGAGGTCTTTGTAGAGATACGTCTCCGCGCCCTGCGGCATTTCCCGAATACGCGCCAGACAGTCCGCCTTTTCGAGCGCCTCATGCAAACGCGCTTCGTCATATCGGTCGCTCGCGGCGACATTGTGCGCGGCGGGCACGGAGAAGATTTGGAAATCCTGAAACACGACCGCCCAAAGCCGCCGAAGCCCTTCTTCCGAAAATTCGCGGATGTTGACGCCGTTGATCAGAATTTCGCCCTCGGTCACGTCGTACAGTCTGCACAAGAGTTTGATAAGGGTCGTTTTGCCGCTGCCGTTTCGACCCACGACCGCCAAATGCTCGCCCGCGCGGATATGCAGATCGACATGCCGAAGCGCATATGCCGTGCTTTTTGGATAGCGAAACGACACGTCTTTGCATTCGATTTCAAAATCGCCGTTCAAATCGGGCGTCTGGCTGCCGTACCGCATATCGCTCTTTTTCCCGAGAATGGAAAAATAACAGTCCGCCAGCGGCAGGATCTCCGCCAATTTCCCAAGGGTGTTCGCCATGAGCATAATGCCGTTGATGATCTGCATAAAAGACCCGCAGTAAAGCACCAAAGAGCCGATACCGAACAGACCGAACAAGCCCTTTACCCCGATAAACAGATACACCCCGAAGCCCACGACCGCACCGAGGATCGCCACAAAGGAGCTGGTTTTCGCGGTGCGCATGGAAATGCGCCGCAGCGTTTTTTCGCCCTCGGTGAGGATCTTTTCGGTGGCGATATGGTCGATCAGGGGCTGCTCTTTATACAGGCGGATCTCCTTGCCCGTTCGGTAATCGCCGAAAATATCCAAAAAGCAATAGAAAATGCGGTCTAACTGCGCATACGCCTCGTTCGCCGCCAGGTACGAACGGTTGATATATACGGCGGCCGCCAAAATCATAGCCGCCATCAAAAGGATCGCGCCAAGCAGGCTCACCAAAAATACGGGGCGCTCAAAAAAGCTGCTTCCCGTCGCGGTAAATCCGATTTTCAAAAGCGGCAGAATGATGACCACCGAAATCACCAATGTAAAAAGACCGCTCAAAAAGCGCAGCGTCGTCCATATGAAATACGGGAAGCGCGCCCATCGGCTCTTTGCCGCTTCATCATGCTTATGCACAAGCGCTTTAAAATCGCTGTCCTCCAGCGTTTCATACGAAGTTTCATAGAGCTTTTCGGCCATTTTTCGATTTTCCCGATCCAACAGCAGACCGCGCAGGCTCTCGGCATACTCGTCTAAAAAGCCCGTCAGGAAAAACAGTACGAAGTTAAGCGCGACCGCGATACCGATATAGAAAAACAGCGTCGCAAGCGGTGCGGACGCCTCCAGCAGATCGAGGAGCTTCGCCGTGAACCAAATATTGACAAAGGGCTTTACAGACGCGGAGATCGCTTGCAGTAGCGTGACGGGCAGCAGCCGCTTATCGAGGGCTTGCACCTCTTTGTACATTTTCGCGACCAGCTTCGCTTTATTCATACAGCTGCACCCCCATGTCACGGTAATACTCGCTTTGTGTTTCGTACATTCTGTAATACGCGCCCTTTTTTGCCATCAGTTCCGCATGTGTCCCCTGCTCCGCGATTTTTCCGTCGGCAATAAACAGGATACGGTCGCAAAAGCGCGTGGACGACAACCTGTGCGAAATGAAAAAGGAGGTCTTGTTTTCGGTCAACGCCTTATACTGCAAGTACAGCTCGTTTTCCGCAATGGGATCGAGCGCCGCCGTGGGTTCATCCAAAATCAGCACGGGCGCATTTTTGTAAATGGCTTTGGCAAGCAGCAGTTTTTGCTTTTCGCCGCCCGAAAAATCCGCCGCATGCGGATAAACGTCCCTGACCATGTATGTATGCTCTTTGTCGGGAAGCGTCTGAATCCGCTCCCAAATACCCGCCGCATGGAGCGCTTCGTGCAGACGTTTTTCGTCAAATTGAAGTTCGCCGCACACATTCTGCGCGATCGTCATGGGCAGGAAAAAGCCGTCCTGAAACACTGCGGAGAACAAATCGAATCGGCTTTCGGCGCTGTATGCCCGAACGTCCCTGCCATTGACAAAAATATCCCCCTCGGTGGCGTCATACAGCCCGCAAAGCAGCTTGACGGCGGTGGTTTTGCCCGCCCCGTTTTCGCCGACGATGGCAATGTTTTCGCCCGCGCGGACTTGAAACGACATATGCCGAATGGTTGGCTCATGCGCCGACGGATAGGTAAAGCAAACGTCCCGAAATTCGATAGAATCCACCGCTTTGTCCTGCAAGGCGGGTTTTTGGCTCTCGCCCGCATCCTGCTCGACAAAGGCGCGAAAAGCCGCACAGTCGTTGCAGCAGCGTTGCAATCTGGTATAGGCAAACACAAGATTCATCATCCAGTTGGAAAAGCCCGTAATAATGCCGAAGTAAAAGACAAATTCGGACACGGACAGCGCGTCGGCGGTGACCAGGTAGATCAAATAGGCATAGGCGACGCTCTGTCGAATGAGATTGAGAAACGCCCTCGTGCCGCTGACGGCGGCGTTTTGGTGGGTGTATTTCGCCACGGCTTTTTCCGACGCTTCGCAAAGCTTCGCCATGGCCGACAAAAAATATTTCTGAAAGCCGTACAGCTTCAAATCCTTGGAGGCATCGGCTTTTTTGCTCAGCTTGTAAAAATAATCGAGCTTGACGGAGAGTTCGGAAAGTTTGTTCAGCGTTTTGCCCTGTTTTTGGTTCAGCGTCTTTAATAGGAAAAACTCGCCCGCGCAGGTCAGCAGGATGAGCAAAATCATCGAAAAGCGCACTTTGTAGAGCAGTACGGCAGACGTAAGCGCGCCGAGCACACAGACCAAAAAATTGTTGCAGGTCTCTATGAAATCCGCGCCGGAGGAAAAGCGGGCGTTGTAAAAATCCTCCGCCCGTTTCTGCCGTTCACGCCCCGAAAGGCTCTCAATATCCACATAATCACAATATAAAGTTTTGCGAAAGGCCATCACGGCATAGCGCATCCGAATGATCCGCGCGCCGCCGCGAATGAGCTCTTTCATAAATGGATCCATCCAAATGGTCAGCGTTAAAAGCAGACTTAAAAGCGCGACGACGGCGGTAAGCCGCCCGACCGTCACGCCTTTTTCAATGCAGTCGATCATCGCCTTTGGGATATACGCGGTAATGATCGGTTGAAGCACAAGCGCGGGAATGCGGATAAAGAAATACAGAAAGCTCTTTTTGTCCCAGCGCCGCCAGTTGGAAAGCATGTAACGAAGTTGTGCTTTCAAAATGTATTCCCCCTGTTTTCGCCGCGCCTTGCGCGGTATCATCGAATGTGCAAAATCTCCCCGGAGGTGATCGTTCGCTCGCCTTCGGCGGTATCCACGACCAGTCCACCGTTCGGCGCGATATTCAGCACACGCGCGTCAAAATTCTCCTCCGGCGTCATGACCCGCACCTGCTTGCCGAGGCTCGCCGAGCAGGCCTTCAGCCGCTCGATGGTATCCCCCACTTCGCCTTGGAGTGCGTTGCTTCTTAAAATATAGCGATTCATATTCTGCACAAGCTCTATGCAAAGCTCGTTGCGGTCGATTTCCCCCTCGTAAAAATCGGATACCGCCGAGATAAGACCGTCCACATCGTCGGGGAACTCGCCGTGCTGTACATTCAGCCCCACGCCGACGACCACATATTTCGGTCGATTGGATATATTGACGATCTCGCAGAGAATGCCGCACATTTTTTTGCCGTCCATCAAAACGTCGTTCGGCCATTTCAGATTGGTTTTCAAATCAAACAGATTATACAGCGCGTCATGCACCGCAAGCCCCGCCAAAGAGGACAGCAGTTCAAAATTCTTTTCACTGCCGCGAATCTCATACACGACGCTCAAATACAGCCCCGTACCCTTCGGAGAGCAAAACGAACGCCCGAGCCGCCCCTTGCCCGCCGTCTGACCATCCGCTACGACCAGCGCGCCCGCGCCCTTGTTTTGGGCGCAAAGCTGTTTGGCGGTGTCGTTGGTGGATTCGAGCGTGTCAAAATAATACACGCGGCGTTTCATCCTGTATTGACGGATTTGATAGATCAGATTTTTTTCGTTCAGTTCGCGTACCATGCGGCGCATCCTCCTGCCGTACTTGTTATCAATTGGTATGTATATCATACACCATTTCCAAGGCGCAAGCAAGCCAAACGGTAAAAAAAGGGTTGACATCCGAGGACGAGAATGGTAGTATAAATGCAGTCATCTGACAGAAAGGGAAAGCCAAATGCAGAATTTCCGTTTTACAGTTGCATATTTCTACTTTAGCTTTATCAGCTTTTTTGGTAAGGTCAAGTCGAATTTCGCTGTAGATGCTGTCGTTTGCTGAATTCCCGTTTTATGAGAGCGATTCCGCAGTGAAATTTCGTTCACTGCGGATTTTTTATGCACAGAAAGGAAGAAGCATATGGTCGTTATCTTAAAAGATCACGCAGAACAGAAAAAAGTCAAAAATTTAACCGACTGGCTCGAAAATCAGGGGCTTTCGGTACATGCCGTCGTGGGACAGTACCAAACGATTCTCGGGCTGATCGGCGACACGAGCAAGGTTGATATTGATTTGATCCAGGGGCTGGACATTGTTGAAAACGTCAAGCGCATTTCCGAGCCTTATAAAAACGCCAACCGCAAATTCCACCCCGACGACACCGTTATAGACGTAAACGGCGTAAAAATCGGCGGCGGCACGTTCCAGTTCTTCGCGGGGCCCTGTTCCATTGAAAGCCGCGAGCAGATCTTATCCATTGCGCAGGACGTGCAGAAGGCCGGCGCGAAAATTCTGCGCGGCGGCGCGTTCAAGCCGAGAACTTCGCCCTATGCGTTCCAGGGACTGCGCGGCGACGGGCTTCGGCTCATGCTCGAAGCCAAAAAAGAAACCGGCATGCCCATTGTTACCGAGATCATGGACGCCTCGCACCTGCCGCTGTTTGAGGACGTGGATATCATCCAGGTCGGCGCGCGGAATATGCAGAATTTCGAGCTTTTGAAAGAGCTTGGCAAAACCAGAAAACCGATCTTCTTAAAGCGCGGGCTTGCGGCGACCTTACAGGAATTCTTGATGAGCGCCGAGTACATTATGTCCGAGGGCAACGAAAACGTCATTCTCTGCGAACGCGGCATCCGCACCTTTGAGACCGCCACCCGCAACACGCTCGACCTTTCCGCCGTACCTATGCTCAAGGAAATGTCGCATCTGCCCGTCGTCGTCGACCCGAGCCACGCCTCGGGGATCGCGCGTCTCGTTAAGCCCATGTCCTATGCGGCGGCGGCCTGCGGCGCAGACGGTTTGATGATTGAAGTCCACAACGACCCCGCGCACGCGCTGTGCGACGGCCCGCAGGCATTGCGTCCCGAGGAATTTTCCGAGGTCACGGCGGGTGTGCAAAAAATTCTGCAAGCGGTAAAGGGATGAGCTTATGAAAATCGGTATCGTGGGTCTGGGGCTGATCGGCGGTTCTATGGCCAAAGCCCTGAAGTACAATACGCCGCACACGGTGTTGGGTCGGGATATCGACACCGACGTGCTTTTAAAAGCGAAGCTCATCGGCGCGATCGACGGGGAACTTCGGGACGAGGATATTGCCGACTGCGATCTGCTCATTTGCGCGCTGTACCCGAAAGCCACCGTGGATTTTGTGTTGCAGCACGCCGCCCTGATCAAAAAGGACGCTGTCGTCATGGACTGCTGCGGCGTCAAGCGCGTGATCTGCCGCACCCTTTGGCAGGCGGCGAAAGAAAACGGCTTTGTATTTTACGGCGCGCACCCCATGGCGGGTCTGCATTTCTCGGGCTTCGCGTATTCCGACGTGCAGATGTTTGCGGACGCGTCGATGATCCTATTGCCGCCCGAGGATGCGGACGAAGGGACGCTGTCGGCTTTAAAGACCTTGTTTTTCTCCATTGGCTTTACCAATGTGCAGATCACCTCACCCGAGGAGCATGACCGCATGATCGCGTACACCTCCCAGCTCGCGCACGTCGTTTCCAACGCCTATGTCAAAAGCCCTGCGGCGCAGGTACACGACGGCTTTTCGGCGGGCAGCTACAAAGATTTGACGCGCGTGGCAAAGTTAAACGCCGATATGTGGACGGAGCTTTTTTTGGACAATCCCGACTATCTGATCGACGAATTAGAGGGCTTGACCGCACATTTGCAGGAATACATCGACGCACTACGTGCGCACGACGGCGAAACCTTACACGCGCTTCTGAAAGCGGGCAGCGACCGCAAGGAGCAGATCGACGGTCTATATAAAAGCTGACAGACCCGAACAAAACGAAAGGAACGGTACGATTCGTGCGCCGTATCGCGCAAGCAACGTATCGTATGGAGATCATTATGAAAACGGTTGAGGTGCAAGCAAGCACGCAGTATCCCATTTACATAGGCACAGGGCTTCTCCCGAAGCTCGGCGAAATGGCAGCGGCAGTGACCAAGGCGAAAACCGTCGTTTTGGTCACGGATGATATTGTCAACGAGCTGTACGCTTCCGAAGCGGAAAAGGCTTTGCAGGGGGCGGGCTTTTCGACGCTGAAATTTGTATTTCCGAACGGCGAGGCTTCCAAAAACATCAAGGTATACGGCGCGCTTTTGGAATTTCTGGCGGAAAATCACGTCACGCGCACCGACTGCATCGCGGCGCTCGGCGGCGGCGTAGTCGGGGATTTGGCGGGGTTCGCCGCGGCGACCTACCAGCGCGGCGTTGATTTTATTCAAATCCCCACGACCCTGCTCGCCTGCGTGGATTCCTCGGTCGGCGGCAAAACCGCCATTGACTTGCAGGCGGGGAAAAATCTGGCGGGCGCGTTTTATCAACCCAAGCTCGTCTTGTGCGACTACAGCACGCTTTCCACGCTTTCCGATGAGATTTTTTCGGACGGTATGGCGGAGGTCATCAAATACGGCGCGATTTTTGACAAGTCGTTTTTGGACTTCCTGGAAGGAAAGGACGCCAAAGCGCATTTGGAGACCGTGATCGAAAAATGCGTGACTTTCAAACGGGACGTCGTGCATCTCGATGAGACCGACAAGGGAATGCGCGGACTTTTGAACTTCGGGCATACCTTGGGACACGCGATCGAGGGATGCAGTCGGTTTGCGATTTCCCACGGCAGCGCGGTGGCCATCGGCATGGTGCTTGTCTCCCGCGCGGCGTTCAAAAGCGGCATGACGAAAGCCGATTGCACCGATACGCTCATACGCATTTTGCAGAAATACGGTCTGCCGACCGAGACGGAATATACGGCCAAGGATCTGTATGCACACGCGCTCTCCGACAAAAAGCGGGACGGCGGGCAGATTTCCCTGTGTATCCCGAAAGCGCTCGGCGAATGCGTGCTGTATAAAATCAGCACGGACGCGCTCCTGCCCTTCATCGAACAGGGGGTCACGGTATGAACGTGTGCGTTTCGCCCGGATCACTCACGGGTACTGTCCCTGCAATTTCCTCCAAATCCGACGCGCACCGCATTTTGATTGCCGCGTCGCTCAGCGATGCGCCTACAAAAGTGCTTTGCAATGTGCGCTCCGAGGATATTTTGGCGACGGTCAACTGTATGCGCGCACTCGGCGCGGAGATCGATGACGCAGACGGCGTGTTTACCGTAAAGCCCTTGCGGCGGGACGCTTCCGAAAACGCCGTGTGTTTGGATTGCGGCGAAAGCGGCTCTGTGCTGCGCTTTTTGCTGCCCGTGGTTTCTGCGCTCGGCAAAAGCGGCGTGTTCACAGGGCGCGGCCGGCTGCCCGAACGTCCCATTACGGATCTGCGGCAGGTCATGGAGGCACACGGCGTGCGCTTTTCAGAGCCCGGCGCGTTCCCCATACGCACCGAAGGGACGCTTACGGCGGGGAAATTCACTTTGAAAGGCAACGTCAGCTCGCAATATGTCACAGGGTTGCTGCTGGCGCTCCCGCTTTTGGAGGGCGACAGTGAAATCGAGCTTTTGCCGCCCGTGGAATCGGCTTCCTACATTCGCATGACCTTAGATACCCTGCGCACCTTCGGCATTTCGGTCGAATGCACGGAAAACCGCTTCCGAATAAAAGGCGGGCAGCGTTACCGTTCGCCGGGGGAAGTCACAGTGGACGGCGACTGGTCGAATGCGGCGTTTTTCCTGACGGCGGGTGCGCTCGGCGGGCCTGTGACCGTTACGGGACTGCGGCAGGATTCCGTGCAGGGCGACAAAGCTGTTTTGCGCGTGCTGCGGGAAATGGGCGCGCAAATTACCGTACAGGGCGACGCGGTGACCGTTTCGGGCAAATCTCTGCACGGCGTACCCATTGACGCCGCCGATACGCCCGATTTGATCCCGATTTTATCCGTCGCGGCGGCGGCCGCCGAAAACGGCGTCACGGCCGTTTCTAACGCGGGGCGGCTGCGTATCAAGGAATCCGACCGTTTGGCGGCGATTTGCGACTGTTTGCGGCGCATCGGCGTTGCCTGCACCGAAACAGACGACGGTTTGGTGATAGAGGGCGGGCAGACGATCTGCGGCGGGACGGTCAACGGCTTTGGTGACCACCGCATGGTGATGTCCATGGCGGTCGCCGCAAGCGTTTCGCAAGGCGCGGTCACGATTGAAGGCGCGCAGGCGGTGCAAAAAACCTATCCGCACTTCTTTGACGATTTCCAAAAACTGGGAGGTAAGGTCAATGTCCTCGATTCTCACAGGTAAAAACATTCGGATCTCCGTGTTCGGGCAGTCCCATTCCAAGGCCATCGGCGCGGTCATTGACGGTCTCCCCGCAGGATTCCGAATCGACAATGACAAGGTCAAATCCTTTACAGATAGGCGTGCGCCCGGTCGGGCAAAATTCGCGACCGCCCGCAAGGAAGCGGATACGGCGGTCGTACTCTCGGGGCTGGTAGACGGCGTTACCTGCGGCGCGCCCCTCGGTATGCTCATTGAAAATGCCGATACGCGCTCCGGCGATTATGAGAATCTCCGACGCGTCCCCCGCCCCGCCCATGCGGATTATGCGGCGGCTGTAAAGTACAACGGCTTTCAGGACGTTGCGGGCGGCGGACACTTTTCGGGTCGTCTGACCGCACCGCTCTGTTACGCGGGCGCGATTTGCCTGCAGATTTTGGAACAGCGCGGCGTGCAGATCAAAGCCCACATCGCCTCCGTCGGCGACATTGCCGACACGCCCTTTGATCCCGTGGAAATCCCGAACGTCGATATTGCCGCAAAGGCGTTTCCCGTTTTGTCCGACGAACAGGGTGCAAAAATGCAGGCGGAGATCGAACGCGCGCGCATGGCCTGCGATTCCGTGGGCGGCGTGATCGAATGCGCCGTGACGGGCTTGCCTGCGGGGCTTGGCGAGCCGATGTTTGACGGTGTGGAAAACCAGCTCGCCAAAAACCTGTTTGCCGTTCCCGCCGTCAAGGGGCTGGAATTCGGCAGCGGCTTTGCGGGGACAAGACTGCGCGGCAGTCAAAACAACGACGCGTTCACCGTGGACGCAGACGGTCAAATTCGCACCGAAACCAATAACCACGGCGGAATTTTGGGCGGCATTACCTCGGGTATGCCGATCCTGTTCCGTGTGGCGGTAAAGCCCACACCCTCGATCGCACAACCGCAGAAAAGCGTAAATCTGGACACCAAAGCGTCGGAAGAACTGGTGATCCGCGGCCGCCACGATCCCTGTATCGTCCCCCGCGCCGTCCCCGTCGTGGAAGCGGTGACCGCCGTCACCGTACTGGATCTGCTCGGCTGAATATACAAAGAAAGGGCGGTTTTTGCAAAAGCCAAAGGGCGCGCAAAAACCGATGAGGATGAAGAACTATGGAACTGAAAGACCTGCGAAACGAGATCAACGCCATCGACGCACAGTTAGTCCCCCTGTTTTTAAAACGCATGGGCGTGGCGCTGGAGGTCGCGAAAGTCAAGCAGGAAAAGCATATGCCTGTGCTTGACCGCACGCGGGAGAGAGAACTGCTCAAGGCTGTCGGTGAAATGACGGACGACCCGGATCTGCGTCTCTATACGCGCCTGCTGTACGCCGATATTATGGGGCTTTCGCGCGCGTATCAGCGCAAATACCTCCACCCGCCCGTCTCCCCTCTGACGGCGCAGTTGCAAAGCGCGATAGAGGCCTCGTCCAAAAGCGATCTGCCCGCCACGGCTGTCGTCGCCTGTCAGGGCGTGGAGGGAGCGTATTCCTCCATCGCCTGTGAACGGCTCTTTAAACAGCCCGACATTATGTTTTTTAAAACCTGGGAGGGCGTGTTTGCCGCCGTACAGCAGGGGCTTTGCCAATACGGCATCCTGCCCATTGAAAACAGCACCGCAGGCTCGGTCAACCACGTCTACGATTTGATGAACCGATATAAATTCTATATCGTCAAAAGTCTGCGGATGAAGGTCGATCACAATCTACTCGCCAAAGAGGGCGTGCAGCTGTCGGACGTCAAAGAGATTTTCTCGCACGAGCAGGCCATAAACCAGTGCAGCGACTTTTTAAGCACCTTGTCGGGCGTGAAAATCACGGTTTGTGAAAACACCGCTACTGCGGCAAAGCGTGTTTCCGAAAGCGACCGCCGCGACATTGCCGCCATCTCCTCGAAGGACTGCAAGGCGCTTTATGACCTGCGGACGCTTTCCGAAAACATTCAGAATTCGGACAGCAATTATACGCGCTTCATCTGCATCGGCAAAAATCTTGAAATTTTCCCTGGTGCGAACAAAACCAGCCTGACGCTCACCCTGCCGCACCGCCCCGGGGCGCTTTATGACGTACTGTCGCGGTTTTATGCGCTGGATATGAACCTCTTAAAGCTCGAAAGCCGCCCAAAGCCCAACAGCGACTTTGAATTCCGCTTTTACTTCGATATAGAGGCGTCAGTCTATTCCGATAACTTTATGCGCATGATCGCGGAACTGGAGGATTTCACCGAGCAGTTCTGTTACCTCGGCAGCTATACCGAAAGCCTGTAAATTGAAAAAGCAAAACCCATTTTTACTTTTTGTTTACAGAATGTTCAATGAATTTCTATGGTATTGCCATAATTTGCAGGTAAACTGAAGTCATCCGATCAAGAGAAAATGGGTCGGATACGAACAGATTGCCCCCCTTTCTGTTTGGAGAGCTTTTTCATTTTCTCCCCCTTCTTTTCATCATGAGAAAGGCCGTTCGAGCAAATCTCGAACGGCTCTTCTCATTTCAGCGTTATCACAGCATGTTTGCAATGTTCTGAAATTTGGTTTTGGTTTCCTCCACCTGCGCTTTGGGCGCGGCGGCGGGCGTATACCACCCGCGCTTTTCCATTTCGGTAAAAACGGTGGACTGAATATTATGCTCCTCGCGCAGAATATTCATCATATCGCTTTGCAAAGAGCTGTTCTTGCTTTCCCCCGCGTAGGTGTTGTAAAGTGTGGTCATGTGCTTTTGCGACGCAAGAATGTCATCTAAAATTTCCCGATCGGAAAGCGGCGGATTTTGCGGTTTTGGCATAAATTCTTCCTCCTGTGAACGTTGGGGCGGATTTTGCGGCACGGCGCGCGTGTCCCTGTTACGATAAATTTCCCATAAGCGTATCATAATGATTTTTGTGCTGCGCGGCGATTTGCTCGCAAAGGCTGCGGATGGTCGGATCGGCTGTCATTTGCGCATAATTTTTATACTTCAAAATCATCAGCTTTTCCGCGCCCAATTCGTCCTCGACGCCTTTTAATTCGGTCATCGTTAAATCGGCCATGTGCAGGCTCCTTTCTGTGGTGGTATCATGTATATCTTTTGCAGTTTGACGGGAAATATAATATTGTTTGCAAGAAATTATACAAATACATCGTGCATCGGACGGTGATTGCTTCCTTTTTGTGGACTTTTCTGCGTGCGTGTGTTACAATACCGTTGACAGATCATATCGGAATAAGAAAGCGGTGAACACTATGAAAAAGAGCAAAAAAATCTGTATTACCCTACTCTCTCTGTTGCTTGCGGCGCTTTTGGTGTGGGGCGGTGCGGTATTTTTCTATTATCCGTACTACAAAAAGGCCGCGCGCACTGTTTCCATCGAGCAAAGCGCCGACGCGGCGGGGACGATCCGCGTGATGAGCTGCAACGTGCGCTGTCTGAATTCCAGGGATCTCGGCAAAAAAAGCTGGTTTTACCGCGCCGACCTGATTTTACAAAACATCGAGAGCGAAGCGCCGGGCATCATCGGCTTTCAGGAGGTCACCAAGTGGCAGTACGCGTATTTGTGCAACGCGCTGGAGGGTTTTGATTCCGTGATCACCTACCGCGACAAGTCGCCTATGTCCGAGGGCTGCCCCGTGTTTTACAACACCAAGCTCTATACGCTTTGCGACAAGGGTTCTTTTTGGCTCTCCGAAACGCCCGACGAAATGAGCAAGGACTGGGGTTCTGCGTGCTACCGCATTTGCAGCTATGTCATTTTGGCGGAAAAGGAAAGCAACAGGCAGTTTGTGGTATTCAACACGCATCTTGACCACATCAGCGACAAGGCGCGTATCAACGGCATCGGCGTTGTCCTCGACAAAATTGCGCAGTTCGGCGGTCTGCCCTCCATGATCATGGGCGATTTCAACGCGGAGGAATCCTCCGAGACGTACAAGAGCGCAACGGAAAACTTTTTGGACGTCAAATATCAAACGAAAAACGCTGCGGGCGGCGCGACCTATCAGAATTGGGGCAAGTCGCTCGACCGCAACTGCATAGACTACGTCATGATCTCGAAAACGGGCTTTACGGTCAACGCGTATAAGGTCGTGCAGAACACCTATGACGGCGTATATCCAAGCGACCATTTCCCGCTGTCGGTCAGCCTCACATTAAGCGAAGCGTAAGGTGCATCCATGCAAGATACCATGGAAACAAAGGAATTCTTTTTAAAGCTGGTCGCCGCTTCGATTGCCGACGCGCCGATCCCGAAGCTCCCGACGGACGTAAACTTTTCCATGCTCGCGAAGCTTGCGTACCGAAACGCCGTGCAAAGCATTTTATATCTCGCGCTTCGCGGGCAGCGGGAAAATGTCCCGACCGAAATTTTCACACGCCTGGAAAAATCGTACCAGGCGGGACTGCTGCGCGAGGCGGCACAGCAGACGCAGTTGCACGCTCTGCGCACGGCTTTTGGAGAAGCAAAGATCGATTTTATGCTGCTCAAGGGTTCGCACCTCAAAAGCCTCTACCCCTCGCCCGAAATGCGCTTTATGGTGGATATGGATATTTTGGTGCATGAGCAGGACGCCGAGCGCGCACAGAAAATCATTCTGTCGCGTGGATTCCATACGGAATTTGACAACGGCAAGGATCTGGTACTGGTCAAAAAGCCGTTTTTGACGATCGAACTGCACCGCAGCCTGTTTCAGCCGGATTATGCGCTGTACCCGTATTTCACGGCTGTTTGGGACAGGGTCGAGCAAGCGAGCGAACGAGAATTTAAAATGCCTCCGAACGATTTGTATGTGTATACGCTGGCGCATTTGGCGGAGCATTACACTGCGGCAGGGTCTTGCTTTCGCCCGGTGATGGATCTGTTCTTAATGGAACGGCGATGGGGCGAGCGTTTGGATTTTTCCTATATCGAGGCGCAGTTTCAGTCCCTGGGCATTGCCGAATTCGCCGAAAACATCCGTGCGCTCGGCAAAGCCATGTTTTTGGGCGGCGAAAAAAGCGACACCCTGCGGATGATGGAAAATTATATCGTATTGGGGCCGCCCGTCCAAAATGCGGCTGCCGCTGCCGAGGCGGCGCATACGAAAGAATCCAAATGGAAACGGATGTGCAAAGCCGCCTTCCCCCCGTATCGGCACATGGCGCTTCGCTACCCGACGCTCAAAAAGCTGCCGTTTTTGCTGCCCATGTTTTGGCTTTGGCGCCTGGTGCAATACGCTTTTACGAAAGATGCGCACATTGCGCAGAAACGGGAAGCGCTGAAAAACGTCGATCAAAAAAGCACTGACGTTTTGGCGGAGATCTTCCGCCGATCGGGGCTGTAAAAACACATAAACATCCCTCCGAACGCAAACGCATTCGGAGGGATGTTCTTTGACAGGCGCATAAAATTGTTCAGGGCTTTTCCTTATGCCAAACCGTTTGGTTGACGATGCCTGTATAGGACTGCACGATCTTGACGACCTTGGCGGCAACGTGCGTATCGGCGTAATCGGGTACGGCTTCGCCGTTTTCGCCGTTTTTGCACAGTTCCACGGCAAGATCCATGGATTGCAGCAGCTTTTGGGTATCAATACCCGCCAGCACAAAGCAACCCTTTTCGAGCGCCTCGGGGCGTTCGGTAGAGGTGCGGATGCTCACCGCAGGGAACGCGCGCCCCGCGCGGGCGAAAAAGCTCGCTTCCTCGGGCAGCGTGCCGGAATCCGAAACGACGGCAAAGGCGTGCATTTGCAGACAGTTATAGTCATAAAAGCCCAGCGGCTCGTGCAGGATCACGCGGTGGTCAAGCCGAAAGCCGCTTGTTTCCAGGCGTTTTTTCGCGCGCGGATGGCAGGAGTAGAGAACGGGTATATCGTATTTTTCCGCCATACAGTTGATTGCCGTAAACAGCGCGCGGAAATTCGCTTCTGTGTCGATGTTTTCCTCACGGTGCGCGGAAAGCAAAATATAATTTTTCTTTTTGAGATGCAGGCGCGCGTGTATGTCGGATCGTTCTATTTCGTCCAAGTGCTTTCCGAGTACCTCCGCCATGGGCGAGCCGACGACGAAGGTGCGCTCTTTCGGCAGACCGCATTCAGCGAGATACCGACGGGCATGCTCGGAATACGCCAGATTCACGTCGGATATGATATCGACGATCCGCCGGTTGGTCTCCTCCGGCAAACACTCGTTCTTACTGCGGTTTCCCGCTTCCATGTGAAAAATCGGGATGTGCAGCCGTTTGGCGGCGATGGCGGAGAGGCAGGAATTTGTGTCGCCCAAAATGAGCAGCGCATCCGGCTCTGTCTGCTTCATCAGCTTATAGGCGCGGTCAATGATATTCCCGATGGTCGCGCCCAAATCGTCACCGACCGCGTGCAAATCCACATCCGGCTTCGGGAGCTGCAAATCCCGAAAGAACACGTCGTTTAAACAGTCGTCATAATTCTGCCCCGTATGCGCCAAAAGGCAGTCGAACATACGGCGGCTCAAACGAATGACCTCGGAAAGGCGGATGATCTCCGGCCGCGTCCCGACGAGGATCAGGAGCTTTAATTTCCCGTTATCCCGAAAATGCACGGCAGAACAGTCGGTTCGCTTTTCCATGGTTCACCCTCTTTTCTTCTTTTCATGGCGGCGCGCATAGCGAAATACGGCGCGTATACCGAAATACACCAGCGCGCAAAGTAAAATCGCCGCAGCGGCGCTGCAAAAATCCAGCAAAATGTCCTGCACCTTGGGTCCGCGCTCGGACAAGATTTGAACGGATTCATCGGCGACGGCCACAAACAGGGAAGCCGACAAAATATTCCATATGTTTTGAAACCGCAGTGTTTCGTGTACAAGGATCGTCATCAGGAACAGCATCGCGCCGAGTGTAAAAAACTCCACGGCGTGGGCGGCCTTGCGCACATAACGCGGATTGACCGTATTTGTCTCCCGCGTGTCGAACAGCCCGCTTTTTTCGATGAGCGTTTCGATTTTTTCCGTCACATTTAAAGACGCTTTCGTAGACTTGGCCGTCGGCTGCGCGGAATTGATAAAAATAAATCCGATCACCAAAAGCGCCAACACAATACAAATTCCGATTTTTATATACCGCCTCATGCTTACACTTCCAAATAAAAGGTGTCGGGCTTTTCCGAATCAAAACATTCGTTGCACCAAATGACGGTAACAAGATCCGCATCCCCGCAATTTTCAATGTTGTGGGTATAGCCCACGGGGATGTCCACGACGGACAGCTGCGCGCCGGAAACCGGATAGGTGTACACCGTTTTCTCTCCCACCTTGCGCAGACGTATCACCCCACTGCCGCTGACGGTCAAAAACTTTTCATTTTTGGTATGATGCCAGTGATTCCCCTTGACAGCGCCCGGCTTTATGATGTTCAGTGAAATCTGCCCGCAGCCCTGCGTGCGCAGAAACTCGGCAAAAGCGCCGCGAGCATCCGCGTGCGCGTGCAGCGGATAGGAAAACACATCCACGGGCAAATACGAAAGATAGGTGCTGTAGAGCTTCTTTTGCAAGCTGCCCGACGGCATATCGGGTAGCTGTAAAGTATTTCGGCTTTCGCGGAAGCTGTAAAGCAAATCGGCGATTTCCCCGACCGTCGTGCTGTATACCGTCGGTATTTTGCAATAATCCCCTTCGCGCAATTCTTCGCCGCAAAGCGCGCCGCAAAACGCTTCGACTACATCGTCGATATACGCGAGTTCCAAAACGCTTGTACGGTCATGTATTTTGATAGGCAGATCGCGCGCAATATTATGACAGAATGTCGCTACAACACTATTGTAATACGGGCGGCACCATTTGCCGAACACATTGGGAAGCCGATACACAAGCACCCGCGCCCCGCAAGCTTTCGCATAGGCGGACAAAAGCGTTTCCGCCGCGCGCTTGCTGCGCCCGTAAGGCGTATCGTTCACCGCCTGTACGGAGGAAGCGAATACAATTGGACAGGCATTTCCCTGCGCTTGCAGTACTGTCAGCAACGTTTCGGTAAAGGTAACATTGCCTTCTGTAAATTCCGCCTCATGCTCGGGGCGATTCACCCCTGCAAGGTGAAAAACGAAATCGCAGTCCGCGCAGGCGCGCGCAAGCTCCTGCGGGGTCGTGTCCCTGTCCGCCAAATAGAGACGTTCCACCGAAAGCGCAGGATGGGTCTTATCCTTCCCGTCCCGAATCGCTTCGAGCGCGACCGTCAAATTTTTCCCGATGAACCCCGCCGCGCCTGTAATCAAGATTTTCATGCTTTTGCTCCGTATTCGATCCCGACGTCTTGGAGTTCCTGACGAATATAGGCAAGGGACAACAGCTTTTCCTTGACCTGCGCACAGGAAAGCAGGCGCGTGTTGTTGGAGTTGAATTCTGTCAAAGGATTGCGCTCGACGTCGCCGTGATGAAAATACTTGTCATAATTCAAATCGCGTTTGTCGGCAGGTACGCGATAAAATGTTCCCAAGTCCACGGCATGCGCGCATTCCTCATTGGTGAGCAGCGTCTCGTACATCTTTTCGCCGTGCCGTATGCCGATGGTTTGGATCTCGGCGTCGCTTTGAAACAGTTCACGAACCGCTTGTGCCAACGTCTCAATGGTGCAGGCAGGCGCTTTTTGTACGAGAATATCCCCGCTGCCGCCGTGTTCCAAAGCGAATAGAACCAGTTCGATAGCCTCGTCTAAGCTCATAATGAAGCGCGTCATTTTCGGCTCGGTCACCGTGATGGGGCCGCCCTCTTTGATTTGTTTGATCCAAAGCGGGACGACCGACCCGCGCGAGCAAAGCACATTGCCGTGACGCGTACAGCAAATGCGCGTTTTATCGGGCGTTACCGTCCGAGATTTTGCCACGACCACCTTTTCCATCATCGCTTTGGATGTACCCATAGCATTCACAGGGTAGGCCGCCTTATCCGTCGAGAGACAGACCACGCGCTGTACGCCCGCCTCGATGGCGGCGGTAAGCACATTTTCCGTACCCAGCACATTGGTTTTAACGGCCTCAATGGGGAAAAATTCGCAGGAAGGCACTTGCTTTAACGCGGCGGCATGGAAAATATAGTCCACGCCGTGCAAAGCGCCGCGAATGGACTGAATGTCCCGCACATCGCCGATATAAAACTTGATTTTTTCACTTGCCTGCGGAAAAAGCGTCTGATAGGTGTGGCGCATGGCGTCCTGTTTTTCTTCATCCCGCGAAAAAACACGGATCTCGCCGACGTCAGTTTCCAAAAAACGGCGCAGCACCGCATTGCCAAACGAACCCGTTCCCCCGGTAATCATCAGTGTTTTTCCTGTAAACATGGTTTTCTCCTATCTTTTTTCGGCCGCTCGTCGCTTCACACAGTGCGTCCCTCGGCGACGCTTTTGAACGCATCATACAGCTCGGCGTGCATGGTACGGCTGTTGTGATACCGTGCGCCGCACTCCCATGCTTTTTGGGCATACGCCGTCAAAAGGTCGGGGTTTTCCGTCAAGTCTTTTAACTTTACAAAGGTTTCCTCCGCATTGTGCGCGACGATCGCGGCGTCGTGATTTTTCAAATGGACGATGGGCGCAATGTCGGCAGGGCCGACTGCAAAAATACACCGTGCCGCCGCAAAATAGTCCACCAATTTGCTGGAAAAGGACTGCCGCGTCCAAAATCGGCTGTGGCGATCCAAGCCTTCGGTATATACCAAAATATCCGCGTTGCTTTGGATTGCGGCAACCTCCTTCGGGGAGACCTCTCCGTGGAAAAAGACCATATCCCGCACGGTCATATTTTGCAGGAATTTCTCGTTTTTCACGATGCCCGAATAGATATGCAGCTGTACGCGGAGCGAATCCCGATTGACCTTTTGCACCGCCTGCGAAAGTATTTTCAGCGAACGCGCGCGACCCGCGTCAATATTGCCCGTATACGCCATTTGCAAAGGACGCTCGCCCCTTTTCGGAGGCGGCGGGGGCGTTTGGAAATCCGCGCTTTTGGTCAGCAGATAAAAGGGTCCGGCAAAGCGCTTTTCATAATCGGCACACTGCATATCGGTAATACAGAAGTTGATCGCCGCTTCCCGAACGGCCTTGCGCACATAGCGGCGCAGGATCAGGCGGTGGATCCAGTATAAAGGCGACGAGAAAAACGGCGCGAACGAGTAATTGTCGTCCCCATGAAAAAGCACGGTGCGCGCGCCGGTCTTTTCCTGCACATACCAAAGCAGGCGGTAGGTGTACAAGCTGTCAAAAACAGGCATAAAAATCACATCCGGCCGCACGCTTTGTAAAAAAGCATCCAGCGGTGCGCTTTTCCAAGTCCCCGAAAGCCAAAGCAGTTCGCGAAGCGGCTGGGTGACGCTCTTTCCGAACCGCCTGCCGCGCCGATAGATTTTCTGCTCGGCGGCTGAGGCGTGATCCTCCGTCTGCATGGGTGCAAGGCTGCCCACGGGACGCCGATGCAGCAGATTTTTAAACAGCTCGTACTCGCCGATCTTAAAGCTCTGCTCTGCGATTGGATTGTTCGGGTTTTCGGAACGGCAATAGAGGCTGTAAAACGTACAGTCCTTCGGCATATCCGAAAAGAGATTTGTCATGGTAGCGCCGGTATTGTTACTGTCGCTCCAAACGCCCCGCGTGATGACCAGGATCTGCACGATGCCGCTCCTTTCCCGTAAATATGAAAATATATTGCTTAGCTTAGGCAATACAATCAGGATACAATGCGTTTTGCGCGGAATGCCGCCCGCGCCCGCTTTGTTGCCCGGACTTGCCATACGACAGTATGCCTGCGCCCGTGCGCCGCGCGGGGCACGTCCGGCATTTACCGAGCAAAATCTTCGACCCGAGGCGAGGCGTATTTTCTTGTCCGGCAAGGACGAGGACGCAGTCGGCGGGGAAATCCGCCCGCCTCGGGCGCATTGTTCCCTGATTGCATTGCCTACCCCTAAGTCGGGTCGATCTGCCCGAAAATCGGCTCTTTTTCGTTATTTTTACGCTTGTACGCCTGTGCGCGGCAATTTTACAGAGTGGATTCGTAGTCGATAATCGTAAACGGGTTATTCCGCAAGTGCCACCAATAGAACACAAACAGGATGACCACAGCGGCCAAAAACGCAAGCCAACGAAAGCGCTTGGGTACAGCACGCATAACGCCCGGCAGCGCCACAGTGTCAAAAACGCAAAAGTAAATTGCCGCACGCTGCATGTTGGTACCGACCGACGTCAGAAGCATCAAGGCTTCGCCAATGGTCATCGTGGACAGCGCCAACTGCACCGCTCTGTCGCGCTTGACAAAAAAGCTCATGAAATACAGCAGGAAGAACAGCGCTATATTCACCAAAGCCCATGTGTACGCGCCCGTTTGAATCAGTTCATATTCCCCATAGACGAACCGTGTAATCAAGTTGAAAATCTGTCCACGGAAAAGGAAAATCAGCACATATGCCAAAATCAGAATCGGAAAATCCCACTTTTTCATAACGTGCTTTCGTAAAAGCAACACAGGTAAGAAAATGAAGGCGGAAATATGAAAGCTCGCCGCCAACAAAATCAGCAGCAACGGGAGAAGTACCTTGTCCTTGACCAGAAAATAGAAGGCCAAAAAGAGTATCGCCATGGCGGTACATTGCCGCAGCCCCGAAAAGGTAAAGGAGAAATAGTACATGCCGATGTACACAAGCCAGCTAAAATACGGGTATTGGGACAGCCGATACAAAACAAAACCGACGGGTACAATGGACAAAACCGCGACAATAAATACAAATACATGCGGGTTGGATGTAAATACATGTACGATCCGCATCAAAAGCACAAAGCCCGGTTCCCAATGGCGGTTATACTGTTCCAAATATTGGAACACCTCGGCATAACGGATGGTATCCACGCCCACGTGCAAATCGCGAAGTCCCACGAAGAGGGTCTCCTGCGCGATCAATATCCCAAACAAGATCGGATTCGCATGGTTATTCGCCTGTTTTTGGCGATTTTGCATATCGCCGTGCCGCCGTCCCAGCCGCAGGATATAATCGATTATGACATAGGCCAGAACCGACAGCATATTGAGAAGATAGGTCAGCATTTTGTAGCTCCGATGGTTTCCAAAAGCCAAGCTTCATATACTTGACTCTCCGTGTTAATATCATAGCCCGCCGCGCGAACGGCTTCGGTATGGTCGATACGAGGCTGTGCGGCCGCTTCCAAAACGGCGTCGCGCCAAGCCGACAGATTTTCCGTAAGAGGTATAAAACGAACGACGTCCGTAATGGCGGTGGAGGCCGGGACACAAGTCGAGCAAATGACGGGCAGACCCGAAATCTGCGCTTCCACAGCGACCAGCGGCAATCCCTCATTTCGGGAAGGCAGCATAAAGACGTCCGCCGCCGAATACCACAGGTTGACATTGCGCACAGCGCCGAGAAAATGCACGGCTTCGGTAAGGCCCAAATCCGAGACCTTTTGTTCCAATGCCTGCCGCAAAGGCCCTTCCCCCGCAATCACCAGCTTGGCAGATGGCCGCGCTTCATGGACTTTTGCGAAAATGTCCAGCAAAAAGCTCTGGTTCTTTTGGTCGGACATTCGGCCGACATGTAAGACCACCAAGTCCTCCGCCGCCGCGCCGATCGAAGCGCGCAGGCTTTGACGTGCTTCCGCATCCATATGGTAAAGGCTCAAATCCTTTGCGTTCCGCAACAGTCGGCATTTCGGAGAAACGCCCCAAAGGCGGCCATACATGGCTTGTCCGGCTTCCTCCCCGCACGCAAAGTACCAATCCGCGACCGCGTATATGGCTTTGCGAAGCACGCCCTGCATGACGCCGCGCAGACCTGTTTTGCGTTTGTTGTCATGGTAATGCACGATTTTCACAGGTACCTTGTACCGCTTTGCCAGCAACAGGCTGGTAATCGAGGACGTTCCCTGATGGACATGTACCGCATCGTAGTGTCCCTCGCGGATGACCTTGCCAATTTCCCGTAAATTTTGGATCAGGGACTTTTTCTTGGGTGTGACGTGAACAACGCGGCTGCCCATTTCGAGAAACTCTGTCTCCAGCATACCGACGCTATCCGCATGCACCACGAAATCAAAATGAATTTTTTCCCGATCGATATGGGTGTAGTATGCATAGAGGCAAGCCTCCACGCCGCCGGAGCCCAGTGAAGATACAATGTGCAGAACTCGTACCATAGTCATACATCCTTATTTTTATTGTTTACCGCCTGGATAAAATCCGATAAGAAGCTGTCGCGTATCGCCGTCAGTTTTTCCTGCGTGAACCGGTTGCTGATTTCTATATTGCGCAGAGCTTCCCGCTCCATTTTTTCCGTCGTATATCCGGTCAAAAGTTGCTTTAGACCCTGTACATTTTTTTTTGCAAAACAGTTTTCCGGCGGTACGATCTCAGGTATTCCACCTACAATAGAGCCTAATATGGCACAGCCGCGGCTCATGGCCTCCAGCACCGCGCGCGGAAGTCCCTCTTGCAGGCTGGGATGTACATAAATATCGGTCTCGTCCAACACGGAAAACACACGGTCATGCGGAAGCGACCCCGTAAATACCACATCGTCCTGCACCCCCAAGGATTCGGCGAGCGCCTGTAAGCGGGAACTGTCCCCGCCGCCGACTGCGGTATACCGAAAACGATAGCCCTCTTTTTTTAGCGCCGCCATGGCGCGCAGTACGTATTCCTGCCCTTTATAGCGCACATTGACCGCGCCGACGGTTGCAAGGCGCACGGGACGTTCATAGGAGAAGCTGCGGCAGGTCTCCAGCCGCCGTGCTATGACTTCTTCATCCGCAGATTCAATTTGTACGTCGGAACACGCGGCGGTTCGTCCGGGGCAGGGGTAGCGCTTTTGCAGGAATTCACGCGTGACATACAGGGCGAACGGCGCCTGCCGCACGCTTTTACGCATTCTCAAAGTCGCGAACGGCGCCATAAGCCGCCCGATCAGGCTGTGGTTGCGGTAAGCGTCCCACGCGCAACCGACGACTTCGACCATAAAGGGCTTATTAAGCTTCTTGCACAGGCGAACGACCATCCCGTTTAAGGAATACGGCACGCGCAGAATGACGCAGTCGCACTGCCGAATGGCCTCTTCCATATGCGCTTTGAGCGCCGCGCGGGAGCGAAGCGCCGCTGCATACAGATTGTCAAACGGCAAATTGAAAAAGGAAACGCCCTCGCAGCTGGAAAGCACCAGACTCTCCGCTTTTTCTTTGGTCGCCGTACACTCGCGCCCCATGACCAAAATTTCATCAAAGTAACGCAGGTATTTCGTCCGCCAAATCTCTGCGGAAAGATTATTGGTATAATACTGCCCTTCATACTTATAAAGTCTAACGGTATGGATAAACAGCGCCTTCATGACTTCTTTTGCCCCTTCCGATAAATTTTATAAGCGAAATCATACAATCCCGATTTGCGCAGTAGGGTTTTTACCGTAAAGAGCATCGAACGCCTGCGCGGCACATCCCGCATTTCGAGAGAAACCGAATCGCCGCAATGCGTCCGAATCGCTTCGATCAGCGCCTGTGCGATTTGGAAATACACGTTGCGGTTATAGTGGCGAATATTGTCCGTATGATCGGAAGAACCGTGGATAAATTGGTTGACATCCACAAGCTGCGTGTTTTCCTGTTCCGCGCAAAATGCGCGCAGGACTTCGTTTTTCTCACGATGTACGGCAACGCGCCCGGGTTCTTCGGGATGCTCGATCGGCTGCTCGCTGGCCGTCAGCAAAATCAGCAGCGTTTGGGGACGCAAATGCGCACGCAAAAATTGCAAATTCTCTAAAAAGCGTTCGTTAGAGAGTACCCCTGTAAACTCGAAATTCTCCAAGAACTGCTCCGCCTGCGGGAAGCTGTCCTCCGAAACAGGCCTTTGATAATTCCCGTATACCGCGCATAGCGCAGGATTTTGCCTGCAGACGTAAACCCCCAGAGCCGTATCGATCAAAGGGCTGTAGACCACCACGTCATAGTCTTTTTGAAACAGGGTAGAACCAAAGACGTCTTTGTCATAAAACGGCACATTTTGAAGCAGGAAAGCTTTGTCCGCCTCCGAATATTCCATCCCGCCGCGCAGCACCTCGGAATGCTCGGGGTGGACAACAAATTTCCCGTAGTTGCGGTTAAATTCGCTCGTGATGTCTATGCCATCGGTCTGCCCGATATAGTAAGAGACCTGCTCCAAATCGCAGCCGCCGATAATCAAGGCTTGCACCTTTTTTTGCCTGTCATCTGTTGGTTGCGGGCTGTTTTCGGGCTTTTCCGAATCGGTTTGCACGCCGCTTGCCGCATCGCGCGGACCGTTATGGATCCAACCGGGTCTATAGTCCTTGCGCAATGTCACGACCGTAGTCCCCGCACAGGCGATCTCGGGATAGCCGAGCTCGGCATAAACCCATTGCTCGACGCCAAGCCCCAGCGTTCTGCAGGAAAAGAAAAAATGCTCCGCTGTGTGCGCTTTGACCGCAAAAAAACCGATGATGCCGTACTCGCCGTAGCGATCCGACGCGGTGACATACCCCGTGTTGTACTGTTCATCCTGCAGCAAAACGCCGAACTCCTCGGCGGAAATACGTTTTTTCGTAAAATTCAACTGATTTGTCCGCAGCAGCAGCTCGTAGAGCCTTTCCTGCTGTGCCAAGCAATCCGTAAAAATCTGCACATGCACATCGGAAGCGTACAAAAAGGCTTCGTCGGATGTGTAGGCGGTTTTGTCTGTGACCTTGGCTTCCAGCACTTTGTATTGCTGCAATCTCGTCCGTTTACGATCGTCCTTGCCCGCAAACAGAGGATTTTCCAACATGCCGTCTATGATGTCGGGCAGGGAAATATTGATATTGGGAACGCAGTATTTCGCCTCCTGCAAATTGGTCGGATTGTCGTCAATAAACAGAATGGTTTCCGGCCGCAGTTGGCTGTTCTCCACGATCTCCTGAATGTATCTGCCCTTGGATTCCCATGAAATTTTCGGAAAGACAAACAAGTCCCACAAACCCTTTTCCGTCAAAAAGCGTTTAACATCGTCAAAATCGTTTTTGGAGCAGATCGAATTCATGATACCCCGATCGACCAAAGTGTGCAAAAGGTCAATACGCGCCTGCGGCAGGGTGACCGCTTCTTCCGAAATGGTGCCCTGCCAAAGGGTATTATCCAAATCCCAAATAATCAAACGGATGTTTTCCATAGAGCCGCTCCTCAGACTTACAGGTTTTCCTTATACCACTCGATCGCCAGTTTGATGCCGTCCTGGAAGCTGTAGTCGGGGTCATAGCCGAGCAAACGTCTGGCTTTTGAAATGTCCGCATTGGAATGCTTGATGTCGCCCTTGCGGTCAGGGCCGAAATGCGGTTCGATATCTACACCGAGCGCATCGGTAAGGCCGTAGTAAATATCAATGAGGTATTCTCTGCCGCCGTAGGCGATATTGTACGCCTCTCCCGCGGCCTCGTGGGGCGCAAGGCAGGCTTTCAAATTCGCCTCGATCACGTTTTCGATATAGGTAAAGTCCCGGCTCTGCCTGCCGTCGCCGTTGATGGTGGGGGTCTCGCCGTGCAGAAGCTGCTTTAAAAATTTCGGGATCACCGCCGCATATGCGCCGTCGGGGTCCTGTCTGCGGCCGAACACGTTAAAGTAGCGCAGCCCACACGTATCCAAGCCGTAAAACTTGGTGTAGAGCTTTGCCCATTCCTCATCGCAGCGCTTGGTCAGCGCATAGGGGGAAAGCAAATTCCCCTCGCGCCCCTCCGTTTTCGGGAGGTTCGGTTCATCGCCGTACACCGAGGAGGACGAGGCATAAACAAATTTTTTGACACCGTTCTGCCGCGCCGCTTCGAGCATATTGAGTGTACCGTTGATGTTGTTCATGCAATAGAACAGGGGCATTTCCAGCGAGCGCGGAACGCTGCCCCAAGCCGCTTGATGCAGGACATAATCCACGCCCTCGCAGGCTTTCATGCAGGTATCCAAATCCTTGACGTCGCCTTTGATAAACGTATAGTTCGGGTCGCCCGAAAACATTTCCACATTCTGTATTTTACCCGTGGAAAGGTCGTCAAGTGCAAGTACTTTACATCCTTTTTTCAAAAGCGCCTCGCAGAGATTCGACCCGATAAAGCCCGCAGCTCCGGTGACCAGAAATTTCGTATTCGGCGCAAAGTTTACTTCGCTGTATCCCATAAATTACAATCTCCAATACTGATAGCCGTCGGCCTCGTACGCGTCGCGATCCAACAAGCCCTTAATATCGATCAGAACCTTTTTCCCGTTCGGCACGGGTTTGAACATCGCATCCAACTGCGCTTTGGTCAGCGTGCGGAATGCATCGTGCGCAACGGCAAGGATCACCGCGTCGCAGTCGTGCAGTGCATCCATCGGCACAAATGAAATGCCGTACAGCCGCTCGGCCTCATCCGCATCGGCGGTAGGGTCGGCGATCTGCGCCGTCACGCCGTACTCGCGCAGCTCGTTGTAAATATCAATGATGCGCGTATTGCGCGTATCGGGGCAATTTTCTTTAAATGTGAAGCCCAAAATCGCGACGTGCGCGTTCTTGATCGACAGATCCGCGCGGATCAACTGTTTCACGGTGCTTTCGGCGACATATTTGCCCATGTCGTCATTGATGCGGCGACCCGAAAGGATGATCTGGCTGTGATAGCCCATTTCCTCCGCCTTATAGGTCAGATAATACGGATCGACGCCGATGCAGTGTCCGCCGACAAGCCCCGGATAGAATTTTAAGAAGTTCCACTTTGTACCCGCGGCCTCCAAAACGGATTTCGTGTCGATACCCATTTTATTGAAAATGATGGAAAGCTCGTTCATGAACGCGATATTGATGTCTCGCTGGCTGTTTTCAATGACCTTCGCCGCTTCGGCAACACGGATGCTCGGCGCACGATGTACGCCCGCCTGCACGACCAGCTCGTACACCTTCGCGACCGTATCGAGCGTTTCGGCGTCCATGCCGCTGACGATTTTGACGATGGTTTCCAAACGATGCACCTTATCGCCCGGATTGATACGTTCGGGGCTGTAGCCGATTTTGAAATCCACCCCGCAGGTAAGCCCCGATTCACGCTCCAAAATCGGCGCGCAAATGTCCTCCGTCACGCCCGGATATACGGTGGATTCGTACACCACGACCGAACCCTTGGTCAAATTGCGTCCGACGATCTCGGAAGCGCTCTCCACGGGAGTCAGATCGGGCGTGTGGTCGTCGTTTACGGGCGTCGGCACGGCAACAATGTGGAACTTTGCCTCGCGCAGTTTGGTTTCGTCGGCGGTAAAGTCCACTGTGCTGTTTCGGATGGCCTCGTCGCCGACCTCGTTGGTCGGATCGACGCCGCTTTTGTAAAGCTCGATCTTTTTCGCGTTCAAGTCAAAGCCGACGACCTTGACCTTCCTCGAAAAAGCGACTGCGATGGGCATACCGACATAGCCGAGCCCGACCAAAGAAATTTTTTCTTCCCCGTTTACGATTTTTTCGTACAAGTCCACTTCAATTTTCTCCTTTTATCCCAAGGTATTTGCACATATCGGCATTGACCTTGCGTACATCAAACTTTTCTGCGCAAAGCGCCGCGCTCGCCGCACCCATTTCGGGAATCATTTCGGGATGCTCGACAAACGTAAGCATTTTTTCGGCGACGGCGTTTGCATCGCCCACAGGCACTAAAAATCCCGTTTTCCCGTCGATGACAGTGCCCCGGCAACCGGGCGCGTCGGTCGTAATAATCGGTCTTGCCATAGACATGGTCTCCAAAACCGTTCGCGGCGTACCCTCCCGATAAGAGGGCAAAACGAATACGGAGCATTGCCTGTAATAATCCGCCACGGTGTCGGTTTCCTCAAAATACTCCAGGATGCCGCTGTCGATATACGGCTGTAAATCGGCTCTGGAAAAGGAATCCTGAATTTGCTCGCAGGCGCCCAAAAGCATACAGCGCACTTCGGGGTGCTTTGCCTTGACCATTTTGCACGCTTCCAGGTATTCGCGAATCCCCTTGGAATACATCACGCGCGCAAGCATGAAAAAGGTGATCTGCTCGGGGTATGGCGCTTCAGGGAATTTCGCGCGGTTCACGCCCGAACCGTTGACCACACGACATTTTTCCTTATGGAGCAACCGCTCGGCGACAAACTGATCAAGGTCATCGGGATTTTGGAAAATTACCGTATCCGCACACGAAAAAGCCCGTTTGTAAAGCAGGGACATAATCGCTTTGATGGCCTTTGCCTTCGCGGTTTTTGCCGTAAAGGCGTACCCCACGCCCGTCACCATGGAAACGATGTGCGGCACACCCGCTTTTTTTGCGGCGATCGCGCCGTAAATCACGGGCTTTGCGGTATACCCGAACGTGACGTCGGGCTTTTCCCGACAAAACAGCTCGTAAAGCGCCTTTTGATATTGCAGATCGGCAAGCGGATTTACGCCGTTTTTATCCATTGGGATCTCCACGAACCGTGCGCCGAGCGCGGTGATCTCGTCTACATGCTCCCGGTTCGGCCCCGTCACAACGACCTCATAGCCGCTTGCAACGATCTCCCGGATGAGATCTCCGCGAAAATTGTATACGGTTCGGTTTTTAGGGGAGATCATAACCAGTTTCACTTGTGTTTCCCCTCTCCAAAAAATTTTGAATATGTTTATAAATCAACGCAAACAGGCGTTCGTTCGTTTGATCGGACACAAAGGAATTGTGCGGCGTCACGATCACATTGTCCATATGCCAAAGCGGACTTTGCGAAGAGAGCGGTTCTTCCGCGAACACATCGAGCACCGCCCCGCCGAGCTTGCCGCCCGCAAGCGCCGCGATCAGCGCGTTTTCGTCGACCAACGCGCCGCGTGCCAAATTGACAAGCACTGCGGTGGGCTTCATTTGCGTCAGCATGCGTTCGCCGAACATCCCGCGGGTCTCGTCGGTCAGCGGCAATGTAAGGATCACCACGTCCGCCGCACGAACCTGCTCCTCCAACGCGGCAAGCGGATAGATAGCCTGATAAAAGGGACTCTGAACCGCAGCCGCATCCACGCCGACCACTTCGGCGTCAAACGCCGCAAAGCGCTTTGCACAGGCCGTGCCGACGCTGCCCGCGCCGACAAGAAGCACCCGCTTATTTGTAAGCTCCGAAAGCGTCCGCTGCTTTTGCCAAATCCCTTTTTGCTGGTTCTCGAAAAATGCAAAACTATGCTTATAAATCTGCAAAGTACCGAGGACGGCAAATTCCGCCATCGGTACGCTGTAAATGCCCCTTGCATTAAAAAGGGTGATTCCATGTTGTCGAATGTAGTCGAGCGGCAGG
This sequence comes from uncultured Clostridia bacterium, assembly GCA_947628665.1. GTDB lineage: Bacteria > Bacillota > Clostridia > Oscillospirales > Acutalibacteraceae > Fimenecus. Next base: position 239,674 of record CANRAU010000001.1, on the reverse strand, counting down.
CGGTCAAGACCCGCGCTGGTCGCCTGGATGAGCTTCAGGGCTTTAAACGCCGCAATGTCGTTATATAAAAACAGGCTGTTGCAGACCACCGCTTCAATGTCCTGTACATCGATCCCCAGCGGTTCTCTTTCCTCCTGCACAAACACAAGCTCCGCCCCCAGCGCACGAAGCGCCGAAAGCTGCTCGGTTGTATACGGATATGCGCCTGTCAAAAGAGTTTTCATTGCTAACACTAAGAAGCACTCGGGCTTTGCAAAGCGCCATCGGTGCTGCTATTTTCCTCTGTTTTTGATTTTCTGCACAAGATATGTGCCGCCCGACACGAGCTTGCCGCTCACAAAATGCAGCAACAGCGCACCGCATACGATCACCGTCGTGAGCGCCAGCCAGTTGAGCGGGAAAGGCAGAAGGTGTGCAAAGAACGAAATGATTCCGATTTGCACAATGTAAATTTCCAAGGTGATCTCGGATATGACTGTGATGATTTTTTTAATGACCGCAGGCAGCGCCTCCAGCTTGCCGTCTATGCCGGCGAAGCAACGGAATACCATCCACAGCAGGAAGAGCAAAATGTATTGGTTGAAAATCTGGAAAGGCGCGGCCGCCGCGTACCGCGAAAACAATAGCTTGCTGGTAAAGTACCCCCCCCCCGCGAAAAATAGGAGGATCCAATTTCGGACGCGGTTTTGGTTGCGGTACTTGTCCAAATGCAGCCTGAAATACGCACCGATGAGCATAGCCGCCGCGTACAGAAAGCGAATGAAGGGCTTGCTCACCGCATCTATATTGTAGGTCGATTTATCCACAAACGCGAGATAGACGATCAGTTGCAGAAGGAGCACAGCCGCCAATACCGCAGGAAGATGCGCCTTCAGCTTGGGCGCCCGCATCAGGAAATACAACGGGATATACAGCAGCATAATGGAGGCGATAAAGTGGAAATTCGTGGGATACACGAACCACCCGAAAGCGGTATGCTCTTCCCGGGACAAAACGCCTATGAGCAAATAGAACGCCGTGAGCAGCACCACCTGCGGGTAAATGCGGACGATCCGCTTGCCGTACCAGCGAAAAAAATTCACTTTCGGGTTGCAAAGGCAGAAGCCGGAAACCGCAAAGAAGATCACATCTCCGAGAAGCCCCCCGTTGGCGATAAGATCGGTCGGGTATACGCCGACATAATGGGAATTGGTAATGAGCATGGCCGCAAGTGCGCGCAAAACGGTTACAAAAAATATCATCGGCCGGTCTCCTTTTTCTTCTCGACAATCGACTGCACGATCTGCTGCACCGCGCGGTGATTTTCCGAAAGCTCCGCAGGCGACATAGCCGCCGCCGCACGCTCACAACTGCGAATCGCCTGCACGCCGCTTTGAAACAGTTCGGGGATTTCCGCTCTGTTCCCGAGCTTGCCGACGTCTAAAAAAGCTCTCGACAAAATCACCATGTGCGAGCCTAAGCGGCAATGCTCCGCCAAAATACGGTCTGCGGGCAGCGCAACGTCGCTTCCGGGTCTGCCCACGCCGCCGAAGCCGTACATAACGCCCTTTTTGCGGAATTTTTCGCAAAGGGCGTCCACCGTGCCGTTGGCCAGCAGTTCAAACATAAACGTCATATGATACCCAAGGTGCAGGTCGTTTAGGCCAATATGGACTTCATCTATCCCGTCAAGGTCTAAAATCTCGTCCAAATGCTCCACCGCTTTGGGCGTCTCGCAGAGCAAACAGGTCTTTGCCCTGCCGTCGACCATGCGGATAAACGACTGTACCTCTTGCACGCTTTGGAAATACGGCAGCATGACGATGTCCGCGCCGTCCTCGATCACCCGGTCGATCTCCGCTTTTGAGCCGTCATACAGAGAATTCACCCGCACCAGCAGTTCGGTTTCGTGAAGCACCGCGCGCAGGCGGGCAACGTCCTCTATGCTGTTGTGGGAAATGACCGTGTCCAAATTGGCCTGCCGCTCTTCTTTGCCGCGCAGTTCCAAATCCAAAAAAACACGATCGACCGCCGCAGCCTGCGCGGCCGCAGCGATCTCGGGTTCATTTGTTAAATACATCAGCTTCAGCGGCATTATTTCTCCACACTCTCCGTTGCGTCTTGGGCTTCGGGTACAACCGTCGCGTTGGTATTTGCATTGTCAGCATTGGTAAACACCTTATAAACCGTCAAAAACAAAATTTTAATGTCCAGCCAAAGCGACATATGCTCCACATACCAAACATTCAACTGAATGCGGCGGTTCCATTCCACGTCTTTCCTGCCGTTGACCTGCGCCCACCCGGTAATGCCGGGACGCACCGCGAACATACGAAGCTGCTCCGGGGTATATTCCGAAAGCGGCCACGGATGGTATGTAAGCGGCGGGCGGGGGCCGATGAAGCTCATTTCCCCTTTGAGAACATTGATCAGCTGCGGAAGCTCGTCAATACTGGTCGCACGGAGAAATTTGCCGATTTTGGTCACACGGGTGTCGCCTTTGCCGGAGTATACCCCCGTGCCTATCTGTTCTGCACCGACACACATGGAACGAAATTTATAAATTTGAAACTCGCGGCCATCTTTTCCGAGCCGGGTTTGCTTAAAGAGAACAGGACCGGGGCTTGTCGCCTTGACCAGCACCGCGACCACCAAAAGCAGAGGAAAAAGAACAAGCAGAGCAAGCAGAGCCGCTGCTACATCCAAAAAGCGCTTCACAAAAGAATACACTGCACCCCTCCTCCACACGATCAGGTTTTTGCGGAACTGCTCCGCAGATAAATTAAGTATACTTTTTTTCAAATAAAAAGTCAATATATAATGCGGTTTTTGCCGAGAAGGCGGAACGGTAATTACAGGAATGTCCACGTGCTTCGCCGTACCGAGTCCCAAGGCAATTAAGTCGGCCGCACAGCCGAAAAAGGATAAAAAAGGACGCAGAGTCCAAAACCCTGCGTCCCCTTTCTATTGCGGCGCTTACGCGCCGATGCGATTTTAACTTTGCCTGAACTGCTTCACGATCTGATTGCCGTATACGGCAGCGCCCGTTATGAGAATGCCCTGCACCACGGAATCCGCCGACACCCCGCCGAGGGCGATCGCGCCGAGCACGCCGAACACCAGCAGGAGCAGGGGGATATACCGATCGGGAATTTTGTCGATCTCCTTGATGATCATCCCCAAAATATTGAGGATGGGGATCAGGAGCAGCATTTTATCCAAAATATATTGCAGTATAGCCATGAAACGTCCTCCCGTAAAATGGGTTATCTTAAATCCTTTTTGTCTACATAGCCCGTGACATTTTCACCGATGGGCGTTTTCAGCGCGCGTTCCGGCGAAACCGTAATGCGATACCGCCCGTTGATCTCGATGCCGTCATAGATATAATACGTTCCGCTTTTGCGTGCGGCGGGCGTTTTTGCCGTCGCGGACACATACAGAGGCGTTTTTTCGAGCGTCACCATCATGCGCGGCGTGAACGGCGCACCCGGGTTCGGCGTCGCGGCTTTTGGGAATCCGTTTAAGCCGTTTTTGCGTATAATGGACGGGTAATCCTTATAGCTCTCGTCCAGATCCACACGCCCCGAAATACCCGATACCGCGCCGTCCGAGGTGTATTGCCACATCCCGTAAGCGCCGTTATAGGTGTTTGTTTTTGCCCATTGTGCGACCCAAACGTCATACCGTTTTTTGCAGTCTGCATCAATGTAGTTGTCGAGCCAGTATTTGTTGGCGTAAATGCACACATAGTATCCCGCCTGCTCCACGGTCTCGCAAAAAGCGCGGATTATATCCGAAACAAACTGCTTGCCTTTTTGCGCCTGCTCGGCTTCCTCTACGTCAAATGCCAGCGGGTACGCGAACTGCTTGCCCTTGACCCACTGCAAAAATACCTTCGCCTCGTTGCGTGCGTCCTCTACGCTTTTGGCATAGCTGTAGAGATATGCGCCGACGGGAATACCGACCGCCTTTGCTTCCTTGTAATTGCGCTCGAACTGCGCGTCCTTTTGCGCATCAAAACGCCCGTAGCCCGCGCGCAGCATGGCAAACTGTACGCCGGATGCCTTGACCTTTTTCCAGTCGATCTCGCCTTGATACCGACTGACGTCTATACCTTTACTCATACACATCTTTCCTTTCTGTGTGTTCTGCTTTTTCCGATAAAATCTTGATCCGCTCTTCCAAAAGCGGGATGCGCTCGGCAAAATGGTTATGCCGATCGACCTTTTTTTCCAGCTGTCCGATCCGATAGTTGACCAGGCGCGCGCTCGCAAGGATGCCTGCGGCGCTGCCCGCAAGCGTACCCATAAAGGAGAGAACAGCGACCCATATTTCAGGCGTCACGCAAATCACCCGACAATACAGTATATTGATTTGCCTGCATTTTATCGACGGAATTGCGGGCAAAATGTACGGCTTTTTTCCGCACGGACGCCCGCTCACAGGATGTAAATGGCACATTCAATTTGAATCCACCCCCGTAATGACGATTTTCGACCCTTCTTTGAGCGGAAGCCAATTCATGTATTCATTGGAATAATAGATCCCGATGTAAAAGTTTTCCATGGGCTTCGTGTATGTGGTGCAGATCGTTGGATGGACTTCATGCACCTCTATGCCCTGTCCGCCTTTGCCGTAGATCGTTTCGCTCGCCGTCATGAAGTCCTTCGCGTTATATGCATGGCAGAAGAAGCACACTTCCCCCTTTTCCTTCACATCGTTGATACGCGCGAGAAACCGAGAACCCTGATTCGTTCGGATACGCAGACGGATCGGATTTTCGCCCGGCTCATAAATCAGCTTTCCGTAAATTCGGACAGATTGCAGAGAAAAGGCTTTGCCGTTCACATCCGCTGCAACAATATACTCGCCGGGGTAGCCCTCGGGGCCTACGGTCAGCTCCGCGATCAAACGTTCCGTTCTGCCGCCGACAAACGAATACAATCCCGCGGACGAAACGGGATTTGGGGAAGTCTCGGTCACCTTCGCGTCCACGGGAACGCCCGGGTCACCCTTGTCACCCTTGTCGCCTTTAGGGCCGCGCTCCCCTCTATCGCCCTTGTCGCCCTTGAACGTGCCTTTTTCTATGGCTTCCAGCAGCGTGTTGACCGAAAAGGCATGATCGGCGTCGATCTGCTTATCCGTATTTTCCAGGACGGAAAAATACAGCCGCACGCGAGAAGCCTTTACCAAAAGCTCGGTCTTGCCGTTTTCGGCGATCTGTACGATATTCAAAACGCACAGCGCCGTCATTTGCGAGGTCACCTCAAGCGGCAGGGAGACCTCCAATTTGCCCGCTTCGGGGTTGAGATATGCCGTTCTCGACACACCGTTCACGGTGACGAATTCGACATAATAGCGATAGCCGGACTGTACATACGCTTCGTCAATCACGAACCGAACCGCCGTGGCGTTGTGTTCATACATAACGCCCGCCTGTGCCTCCTGCTCGGCGGCGGATTCGGGCGAAACCGCAATTTCAATGACATTTTGCTTCATAAGCGCCTCCGTATTTCTGTAAGGTGTTTAAAAAAGATTTCGACGGACACAGCAAGCTGAAATCCATTAAAAACGGATATTTGAGATAGGCTTGCAGTTTTTTCTCGGCCTTGTCGGACAGGGTGCAGACCCGTTTCCGCGACAGCCCGAAACGGCGAGTCGCTTCGGCAATGCTCTGTTCGTCGAGAAGCAGCAGCTGCGCCACCGCGCGCTCCTCGTCGGTCAGCTCCTGCTCAAATACGCAGCGCACAAGCCGACGAAGCGTTTCGCTGCGGCTTTTGACCACAAATCGTGCCGCCGCACCGTTTTGCAGCTCTTTTCTCGTGAGCGGTTCGAGCGTATCGGTAAGGAACTGGTACTCCCCGTCCGTCAGGGGGATCGGCGCGTCTATTGCATGATCCTGCATGGCATACTCCTTTCTTTTTCGGAAAATAAAACAACACCTATACGAAGAAGCCTTCTTCGATAGGTGTTGTCGAACATTTGTTCGCCTTGCATATTCTATTATAGGGATTTTTGAGAAAATGTCAAGGGAAAAATGCGTTGCATTTTATTCTGCCGTACCGTCTTTTGGCGTATCGGGCGCATCGTGTACATCTTCAAAGACGAAGCGTTCGCCGTCCGCCGTGCAGCGGTAATGCCCGCCCGCGACGACCTCGCCGTGGAGCATCGCTTCGGAAAGCGTATCCTCGATCCTGCTTTGAATGGCGCGTTTCAGCGGTCTTGCGCCGTACACTTCGTCAAAGCCCGCGTCTGCGATTTTGGAAACGGCCTCGTCCGTGAAGTCCACCGTAATGTCCATGCCCGCGACGCGTGCGCGCAGATTGTCAAGCAGGTGTTTGGCGATCTCCTCGATCTGCGCTTTGGTAAGCCTGCGGAACACGATGATGTCGTCCACACGGTTGAGAAATTCGGGACGGAACGTGTTTTTGAGTTCACCCATGACCGCGTCTTTGATACGTTCATCGTTTTGCACAGACGCGGCGTCACTGTCAGCGAAGCCGAATGCCGCCTGCTTTTCGGTGATGCGCTTTGCACCGACGTTCGAGGTCATGATGATGATGCAGTTCTTGAAATCGACACGCCGCCCCTGTGCGTCGGTCAAAATGCCGTCGTCCAAGATTTGCAGCAGCATATTGAACACGTCCGGATGCGCTTTTTCGATCTCATCAAACAACAGCACCGAGTAAGGCCGCCTGCGCACCTTTTCCGTAAGCTGACCGCCCTCGTCATAGCCGACGTAGCCGGGCGGCGAACCGACCAGACGGGAAACCGTGTGCTTTTCCATATATTCGGACATATCCAAACGGATCATGGCGTTCTCATCGCCGAACATCGCGGCGGCAAGCGCCTTGCAAAGCTCGGTTTTCCCCACGCCCGTAGGTCCTAAGAATATGAAAGAGCCGATCGGCTTTTGCGGGTCTTTCAGTCCCACTCTGCCGCGGCGAATGGCGCGCGCCACCGCCTTGACGGCCTCATCCTGCCCCACGATACGGCGGTGCAGCTCATCCTCCATATGCAAAAGGCGTTCGCTTTCCTCCGTGGTCAGCTGGGCAAGCGGGATGCCCGTCCACGACGACACGATCTGTGCGATCTCGCCTACACCGACCTCATCGCGGCTGTGTCCTGTGGACTGCATCCACTCCTGCTTTTTGCTGTCAAGCTCGGCGTGGATCTTCTTTTCCTCGTCGCGCAGATCGGCCGCCCGTTCAAAATCCTGCGCATTGACGGCAGACTGCTTTTCCGCCGCCAATTCTTTTTCCCTGTCCTCCAGGGCCTTCAGCTCGGGCGGGGCCGTAAAGGTTTGCAGCCTTACGCGTGAAGCCGCTTCGTCGATCAGATCGATCGCTTTGTCCGGCAGATACCGATCGCCTATATACCGTGCGGACAGCTTCACCGCCGCATAGATAGCCTCATCCGTGATCTTGACCTTGTGGTGCGCCTCGTATTTGTCGCGAAGTCCCTTTAAAATCTCCACGGCCTCGTCCTCGGACGGCTCGCCGACGGTGATCGGCTGAAAACGCCGCTCCAAAGCCGCATCCTTTTCAATATGCTTTCTGTATTCGTCAATGGTCGTCGCACCGATGACCTGCAATTCGCCGCGCGCCAAAGAGGGCTTCAGAATATTGGCGGCGTCCACCGCGCCCTCTGCGCTGCCCGCGCCGATCAGCGTATGCACTTCGTCAATAAACAGCAGCACGTCCTTAGACGCTTTGACCTCGTCCACGACCTTTTTGATGCGATCCTCAAAGTCGCCGCGATATTTTGTACCCGCCACCATGCCTGTCAAATCGAGCGACACAATGCGTTTATCCTTCAGAAGCTCCGGCACTTCGCCCGAAGCGATTTTCAGCGCAAGCCCTTCGGCAATGGCGGTTTTGCCCACGCCGGGTTCGCCGATCAGGCAGGGATTGTTTTTGGTGCGGCGGCTCAAGATCTGGATCACGCGCTCGATCTCGTTCTGTCTGCCGATCACGGGGTCGATCTTGCCTTCGCGCGCAAGCTGCGTCAGATCGCGTCCGAATTGCATAAGCACGCTGTCAGCGTTATCTGCGCCCTTGTCCCGCGCCGCACCCGGAGCAGCGCCCATCATGCTTTTGGAGATTTCGCTGACGATCTCATTGAGCGACAGCCCCGACTGCGCAAGGATCTGCGCCGCCACACAGGAGGGTTCGCGCGCAATGGAGAGCAGCACATGCTCCGTTCCGACCAGCTGCTGTCCCATGCCGCGCGCCAAAGAGACGGCGGTTTCGATAATGTTTTTGCTGCGCGGCGTAAAATCGTCGGGGACTAACTGCGTGGGAACGCCCACGCCCACCGTCTGCTTGATGTAGTTTTCCACCGCGTCATAGGTCAGTTTTTTGGACGCGAGCACCGCGCCCGCCACCGTGCCGGTATCCGAGAGCAGCCCTAAGAGCAGATGTTCGCTGCCGATGTAGGTATGCCCCAAATTCTCCGCGGCCTGCACGGCTTTATTTAAGGATTTGTTGGCCTTTTCCGTAAAGCCCGTAAATTTAAACATGATTCATCCATCCTTTCCGAAAGACGGAATTTATGCGTCCAGTCCCTCCCGAACGCATTTTGCACGCAGCTCGTCACGCTCGCGCGCATCCAAAGTTCTGCCCGCTTTTGTATTCAGACCCGCGGGCTGGAGAGACACCATCAGTTCGTTGATGCGTTTCGGGTCGATTGGCAGCAGTCCCCCGACCGCGCCCATGCGCACGCGGGAGATCAACTGCATAAATTCTTTGGTATTTAATAGTCTTGCCGATTTCAATATCCCGTATGCTCTGTAAATCATATCCTCGGTCTCTAAGTCCTTCAAAAACTCCGTGCGCGCGGCGCGTTCCTGTGCCGCCAACTGCAAAACAATGGTTTTGAGGTTTTCGATCGCCGCTTTTTCGGAAATACCGAGCGTCACCTGATTGCTCAATTGATACAGATCGCCCATAGGCGCGCTGCCCTCACCGTATGCGCCGCGAATGGTCAGACCGAGCTTGGACACGGTGGCGGCAAGGGGCTGTATGCGATTTAACGCCGTCAACGCGGGCAAATGCAGCATCACCGACGCGCGCATTCCCGTGCCGAGGTTGGTCGGACATTGGGTCAGATACCCGAGCCGTTCATCGAACGCAAACGTGACGCGCTCGTTGATGGCGGTGTCCAAACGATCCGCCAGCGTGTAGGCCTCCGAAAGCGCCAGGCCGGGCTTCATCACCTGCAGGCGGATGTGATCCTCCTCATTGAGCATAATGCTGATCTCTTCGCTGTCGGACAGCATCAGCGCACGACCGTCCGAGGAGGATGCGAATTCGGGACTGATCAAATGCCGCTCCGCCATAGACACGATTTGCGACTGCGTAAGCGTTTTCATTTCGATATAGTGCAAATTCGCCGCCTGCGGTACGGCGTCGCGGATACGTTCGTTGACCGCGATGCGGGATTTGGTATCCAGCCGCGCAGGGAACGGATAGTCCGCCAAATTGCGCGCCAGCCTTATGCGCGTGCTGATGGCCACGTCGCTTTGTTCGCCCTCTCCGAGATACCATTTAGCCATTGTTCTTGCCCCCTTCCTGTTCCAACGCTTTGATTTCGTCGCGCAGCTTTGCCGCCGTCTCATAATCCTGCAAATTGACAGCCGCCTGCAGCTGCTCTTTCAATTCCTCGATTTTCGCGTTCGCCTTTTGCTCGGGCGAGCCGTTGGCGATCTTCCCCTCGTGCCGCGTGCGGCCGTGGATGCGCTCGATGGACGGCATCAGCTTATCGTAAAAGGTCTCGTAGCAGTCCCGACAGCCGACCTTTCCGCTTTTGACGATGTCGTTAAAGGAACTGCCGCATTTTTCACAGCGCAGGACGCTGTTGCTGAAAGACCCAATCGCCGCAGGCTCGAAAAAGGAGCTTAGCATATCGGAAAAGCTGAATCCGAAATCGGAAAAACTTCCCGAATACCCCAAACTTTTCGCACAGTCCGCGCACAAATGCACTTCGTTGGATTCGCCGTTGACGATCCGCTTGATGTGGGTAGTCGCTTCATGTTTTCCGCAATTTTGACATAACATATCGATACACTCCTTACTTGCAGGTTGACCCTGTTTCTCATAAATCTATGCCATGGATACCAAAAGCATTTGCTTGAATACCGCAGCGCGCACCATGTTGCGCTGTGCCTGCGGAATGTCGCGGTAGGCGTTCTCGCAGAGCGCCGCCGCCATAATGGACGCCTCCTTTTGGGAAAGCAGACCGTTTGCGCACAGATTTTGCAAATGTGCGCGGCAGGTCTTTTCATCGACCGCGTCGCCTATGGAATTGATCAAATGCATTTTCAGCGCTTCATAATTGTATGTCACGCGGGTGATTTTGATGTACCCGCCGCCCCCGCGCCGGCTTTCCACGATATACCCGTGTTCGGGCGTGAAACGCGACGACAAAACGTAATTGATCTGACTGGGTACGCAGCCGAGCCGCTCCGCCAAATCGTTGCGTCGGATTTCGACAGTACCGTTTTCCGCAAGCATCTGCACGATCAAATCGGCGATCTCTTTGCTTAAATTCATCCTGTTTTCACCCCTTGCCCTGCGCCTTTCGGTATGGGATTTTTGACTTTGACTATCTTTGACTTTTACGGTTTTTATTATACCCAAAAATCTTCCAAAGTCAAAAGTCAAAAAAGGTCAAAATTGATTTCGGCATTTCGATTTGTACGCCCAAGTAGAATTTTTCTCTGAATTTCTCCTGTTTTCTCTTGATTTTATATGATTTTCTGATTTCCCACAGTTCTATAGCTTCGGACTTAAAAAGAAAATGGCTTTTATGAACCGATTTTTGCAGACAGCATAGTATGGTAATGAAGCGCGGGAAAAAACGAGGTCAGCCTCGCCCGACGGCTTTAACTACCCCGGGAAAGGAGGACATTTCATGAATCTTTGCAGTGGTTTCGGCAACAACGGTCTTTTGATCCTCATTATCATCATCATCCTGCTTGCGGCGGATAACAACAACGGCTGTGGCTGTGGATGCGACAACAACAATAACGGCTGTGGCTGCGGATGCGGATGCAACTAAAGCACCATAACGTATAAAAGAACCGCGACGGGCTTCCCCGCCGCGGTTTTCCGCATATCGTATCTTGTCGCATATCGTATCTTGTTTTATGCTTCTGCCGCACCGCCGAGCGTAAGGATATGGATCGCGCCCACGGGGCAGGCCTCCGCGCATTTTCCGCAGCCGATACACACGTCATAATCGACCTTTGCGGTGTTGTTTTCAACCTTGACCGCGCCGCTTTCGCAGACCTTGGTACACTTCATACAGCCGATACAGCCTGCGCTGCATTCCTTGCGGGTAAACGCGCCCTTATTATGGTTCTTACACAGCACCGCCGCCTTGGTTTCATGCAGCGGCACAAGAGAGATCAGCCCTTTCGGGCAAGCGGCAACGCATTTTTTACACGCGCGGCAGGCAAGCGCATCCACGCGCGCCACGTTGTCGCAAATGCGGATCGCGCCATAAGGACAGGCTCGCACGCAGTCCCCGTAGCCCAGACAGCCGTACACGCAGGCTTTCTGCCCGCCGAACAGCTGCGTCGCCATCACGCAGCTCTGCACACCGCTGTAATGAAGCTCCTGCTTGGAATTCTGCGACACGCCGTTGCAGTGTACGACTGCCGCCATGGGCTTGATGTTGCCCGCGCTGACGCCGAGAATGCCCGCGACCGCCTTGGCCGTATCGTTCCCGCCGGGAGCGCATAGGGCGGTTTCCTTCGTTTCGCCCTTGGAGAGCGCGACCGCATAGCCGTCGCAGCCCGAAAAGCCGCACGCGCCGCAGTTTGCACCGGGAAGCACCTCGCGGATGGCTTCCGCAGTTTCATCCTTCGGCACAGCCATAACTACGGACGCCACCGAAAGTCCGATACCGACCACAAGGCCGATCCCGGCGACCAAAACCACAGCCAATACAATGGAATTCATGCCATCCCCTCCTTTACGCGAATATGCCTTCGACCAGACCCGAAAAGCCTAGGAACGAAAGAGAAACGAGACTTGCCGCAATGAGCGTGATGGGCAAGCCCTCCAAAAACTTCGGAATTTCACAGGATTCCAAGCGTTCGCGCACGCCCGCAAACATAACCATAGCAACCAGGAAGCCCACGCCCGCGCCGAAAGAGTTCACCATAGACTGCGCGAAGGTGTAGCCGTTGTCGATATTTAAGATCGTCACACCGAGTACCGCGCAGTTGGTCGTAATCAGCGGCAAATAAATGCCAAGCGCCTTATAAAGCGCAGGTATGTATTTGCGCAGCACGATCTCCACGAGCTGTACAAGTCCCGCGATCACCAAAATGAACACGATGGTCTGCAGGTAGCCGAGACCATAATTTTCCAGCAGCGTGTTGAGCGGATAGGTCACGGCCGTGGCAAGCACCATGACGAAAATGACCGCCGCACTCATGCCGACTGCCGTATTGAGCTTTTTGGAAACGCCCAAAAACGGACAGATGCCGAGGAATTTGGAAAGAATGTAGTTGTTTGTGAGGATCGCCGTGAGCAGAATGGAAAGGAAGATTTTCATTTATTTCCCCTCCTTCAAATTGGCACACGCCGCTTTTTCGGCCGAAGAACAGGTCTCGGCAAGCGGACAGCCCATGCAGCCGAGCGTGGCTTTCGGCTTTCCCTTGCGTTCGGCAAGGCGATTGGCGCAGGCCATCAGCATACCGAACACGAAAAAGCCGCCGGGCGCAAGCACAAAAATGGTCATAGGCGCAATGCTGTCGGGCAAAACCGAAAAGCCGAGCAAAGTACCCGATCCGAGCAGTTCGCGCACGCCGCCCATGACGATCAGCGCCGCCGTGAAGCCGACGCCCATGCCCAGACCGTCGAGCGCCGAGACAAGCACGCGGTTTTTGCCCGCGAAAGCCTCCGCGCGCCCCAAAATGATGCAGTTGACGACGATCAACGGCAAATACACGCCCAGCTGTTCGTCCAGTGCGGGCAGGAAGGCTTTGACCAGCATTTGCACAACGGTGACAAAGCCCGCGATGACCACGATGTAACAGGGGATGCGTACCTTTTGCGGGATCACCTTGCGCAGCGCGGAAATTACGATATTGGAACAGACCAAAACGATTGCGGCGGAAAGACCCATGCCGATGGCGCTCTCCAGAGAGGTGGTCGTCGCAAGCGTCGGGCATGTGCCGAGCACCAAACGCAGCACGGGGTTTTCACGCAAAATGCCCTTGGTAAACTCCTGCATCGGCGTTTTTTTCTCAGCCATTTTGCGCACCTCCCAACTGTGCATACAGTGCCAGCGCCTGATTGACCGCGCTCGCCATCGCTCTGGATGTGATCGTCGCGCCCGTCAGGGCTTGGATCTCGGTGTCGGACGAGCCGTTTTTCTGCACGCCGATCTCCCCCGATTTTCCGATGAATTGCTGTAAAAACGATTCGTTTTTGGCGTTCATGCCAAGGCCAGCGGTCTCCGAAATGGAAAGGATGTTGACCCCCGCCACAGTTCCGTCGGCTTTGACACCGACCATGACGTCAATATCGCCGCCGTACCCTTTGGCGGACGTCGAAAACACATAGCCCACGAAGCTGCCATCCGCACTTTGTCCCTCGTAATAGGTATAGGTCGTGCCGTCCTTTTCGATTTCCCTTGCTTCGGAAAAGCGTTCCGCGTCGCCCAAAACCTCCTGCTTGGCGGCCGCTTCGGTTTCGGCGGCGAGGCGCTCGATCTGCGGCGCGGTCACCGCATTCGTAAGTCCCAGCAAGGCTGTCACGACCACACAGATCACAAATAAAGATACGGTGGGGATCAGAATATCCCGCGCTTTTATATGCTTCATTGTGCCGCCTCCTTTTTCGTCTTTTTGACTTTCACCGTTCCGAAAGGCTTCGGCGTGGTCAAATGCTCAATATGCGGCACCAAAATGTTCATTAAGAGAATGGAGAACGAAACGCCCTCGGGCAGCGACCCGAAAATGCGGATGAGCGCGGTCACAACGCCGCAACCGACGGCGAAAATGATTTTTCCTTTCAAACTGATCGGCGAAGTGGTGTAGTCGGTCGCCATGAAAATCGCGCCGAGGAGCAGTCCCCCCGACAGCACCTGATACGCCACGAAGGTCAGGTTGCCCTTGCCCGCAAACAGCATGATCAGCGCCACCGTGCCGATATAGGTCAGCGGAATGGCGGGCGAGATCACGCGGCGTACCAGCAGATACAAAAAACCGATCAGCAGCGCCGCCGCACAGGTCTCTCCGAGACATCCGCCGCGCACGCCGAAAAACATATTGGAAAGGGTCGGCAGATCGCTCGCGTTGATCGCGACTTTCACGGAATCCGCCCCGTAAATCTCCGCAAACTTCGCCAAAGGCGTGGCGGAGGTCAGGGCGTCGACTTCGCCCATGCGCCACGCAAACGGCGCGTCGTAATCCGACATCTGCACGGGGAAGGACATCATCAGCACGATGCGTCCCACAAGCGCGGGATTGACGAAGTTCTGCCCGATACCGCCAAAGAACTGTTTGACGACGATGATCGCCGCCGCGTCGCCAATCACGACCATCCACAGCGGTATGGTCGAGGGCAGATTGAACGCCAGCAGCATACCCGTGACCACGGCGCTTAGATCGCCTATGGTCATATCGCGTTTCATGGCCTTGCGCGAAAGGAATTCAAACAGCACGCAAGCCCCGACGCTGACGAGCGTCACCACCAAGGCGCGCGGTCCAAACAGGATGACGGACAGCACCAAAGCGGGCAGTAAGGCGAGGATCACATCCAGCATAATGCCCTGCGTCGTATGTACCGTCCGTTTGTGGGGCGACGCGCTGACAGTCAGCATTTTCTGCATTTCGGGTTCACCCATTTTTCTGCGCCTCCTCTCGCAATACGGCTTTCGCATGGCGCATATACTGCACCAACGGTTTCCCTGCGGGGCAGGAATACGCGCAAGAGCCGCATTCCATGCAAACCATCGTCCCCGCGTGTTCCAGCTTTTTCGCGTCGCGCGCCACGGCGAACCGGTGGATAAGCGTCGGCGTCAGCGACAGCGGACACGCCTTTGCACAGCGGCCGCAGCGGATGCAATCCGTTTCCTTTTTCACGCTCATATCGTCTTTTCCAAAGGCCAGCAGCGCGTTGTTGCTTTTCAGAATGGGATGATGCGTATCGACGATCGCCATACCCATCATCGGCCCGCCGCAGACGATTTTTTCAGGCTCTTCCTTAAATCCGCCGCAGGCCTTCAAAATGTAGTCGATCTCCGTACCGATGGGTACGCGCACATTCTGCGGGCGCACCACGGCGGAACCGTCAACCGTTAAGGAACGGCTGGTCAGGGGCTTACCCGTTTTACAGTAGCGTGAAATAAAGGCGGCGGAGGCGACGTTCATCACCACACAGCCCACGTCGGCGGGCAAGCCCCCCGGCGGCACGCGCCTGCCTGTCGCAGACAGCACCATCATTTTCTCCGCGCCCTGCGGATACTTGGATTTCAGCGGCATGACCTTGATTTTGTCCTCGGTATCTTCTTTCTCGGCGATGCGCTCCAAAATTTTAATGGCGTCGGGCTTGTTGTCCTCCACGGCGATCACAACATGCTCAACGTCGAGCATATCCATCAGCAAATGCACGCCGTTGAATACGTCCCACGAATTGTCGATACATTCGCGATAATCCACGGTGATATACGGTTCGCATTCCGCGGCGTTGATAATCAGCGTATCGACGTGCTTGTCTGCGGGTACATTGAGCTTGACGTGCGTCGGGAAGCCCGCGCCGCCCAAGCCCACAAGCCCCGATGCCCGCACAGCCTTGATAAAATCCGCTCTTGTATCGATTGTCGGCGGTTCAAAGTCATATTCCGTCTGCAAGCCGTCGTTTTCGAGTATGACCGCCTGCGAAACCAGCCCCGAAGCGAGCTTCACTTCTTTCACGGCTGTCACCTTGCCCGATACCGACGCGTGAACGGGCGCGCTGACATACTGCTCGCTGTCGCCGATCACCTGCCCGATTTTGACCTCGTCGCCGACCTTGACCGTCGGAACACAGGGTGCGCCAATGTGCTGGCGCATGGGCAGTACCACCGTTTCGGGTGCGGCGATCCGCTTGACGGGCATATCTTTCGTATGCTTTTCATGCGAAACCGCAACACCGCCCCGCACTTTTTTCTTCGGCTTGATGATTTCAGAGTGCATAGGCTTTACCCCTTTCTGTCTTTTGTATGCAAGAATGCGTCCGCCGCGCGCTGTAAAGCGGGCAGCACCGCGCGAAAAATCAATCCTGTCAGCGTCCCTGCCGCCAATGCGCACAAAAGCAGCACGGGCGCGTAACCCAGTACCGAACGGTTCCCGACGGTCACAGCCGCCACACACAGCTGCCCGAAATTGTGGCAGATCGCGCCGATAACGCCGATGCCGACGAAACCGAAGCGCCGTGTGTGCCGAAGCAGCAGCGTCATGGCAAACGTACTGAGAACGCCGCCGCAAAGGCTCATCCAAAAAGCCGTCATGCCGCGCGTAATGCCCGCGAAGCAGGCTTTTATCGCGGCGATGCCGAGCGCGGGGAAAAGCCCCCACAGCGATGAAGCAAACATATTGACCAAATTGGAAAGCCCCGGCTTCGCCCCGGGCGGCAGGAATGCAGCTGTCGGCAACAGGCTTTCGAGAAAGGAAAGCGTAACCGCGACGGCGGCCAGCATCCCGAACAGAGCTGTAAAATAGGTTTTCTTTTTCATAGGCTAATACGTGATCGCGTCCGGCTCGCTTTGCCCGTTCGCCGTATGCAGAGCCACCACGGTTTGATTCGGCACGCACACAGCGACTTCACCGGCGCGGGAAAGCGCCCCCGCCTGTACGCACAACTTGTCGGGGCAGTCTGCGGACAAAACGCGGATGCTCTGCTTTTCGGCAAGCAGCACCACGCCGTTGTCCAGCGGAAACTCCCGAGGGGCGTCGATTGTTTGCAAATCCAATTTTAAAACCGTTTCACCGTCGACCGTGACCTCCGCCGTTACATCGCCGTTTCCGAAAAGAGACGGCAGCCAAAACGCCAAAGCGATCAAAAGCACTGCCGCAATGAGAAAAAAATCGGTCTTAGAGAAGCATTTTCGTTTCATACTGCCTCCAAGCGATAGGCCGTATCGGTAACGGTCAAGGCGTCCCGAAGTCCAGCGGTCACATGGACGGTTTTGTCCGTATACACAAACACCGCTTCCGCATTGTAAAGCTCCAAGACTTCACGCGCGCGTTCCTCGCCGACGAGAAAGCAAAGCGTCGAAAGCGCATCGCTCTCCAATCCTCCGGCGGCGCACACCGTCACCGAACAAAGCGTGCTTTCAGCGGGGTATCCCGTGGTCAAGTCCAGCAGATGATGATAGGTTTTGCCGTTTTCGGTAAACTGCTTTTCGTACGTTCCCGAGGTGGACAGAAACGTCTCGCCCACGCGAAGCGTGGCAAAATACGCATTGGCCGTACCGTAAGGGTCGCGTATGCCGACCGTCCACCGTTCGCCCGTTTCGGGTGAACCGAGCGTCGCCACACTGCCGCCCACACTGATTACCGCGCCCGTAACGCCTTTTCCAAAATATGCGTTTTTAAGCGTCTGCACGCCCTTGTCACAGGCAAGACCCTTGCCCACCGAGCCGAGGTTCAAAATTTGCCCCTTTCGGAAAGAAACGAAGCCCTTTTCGGAAAGCTCGACCGTTTTGTCGCCGCAAAGCGCTTTGGCCGCTTCGATCTCCTCTTGGGAAGGGACGCGAAACGCCTCGGTATCGATCCCCCAAAGCGTCGTCAGCGCACCGCTTGCCAGCGCGGCTTTCCCCTCGGAATGCGCGTAGATCGCCTTGGTCCTTTGCAAAGCGTCATACAGTTCGTCGCTGACAGGCGTTTTCATCTCCGGATTTTCCCGCGCGTTGAGTCGATATAGCTCCGCGCTCGGTGCGTTCTTGGAAATGACCGTGCCATCAAGCGTCTGCACGCTTTCAATGACCGCATCGACGGCTTCCTGTATTTGCGTTTCGTCTTCGCCCGCGAGCTTCACCGTGACCGCCGAACCCATAGCCACGGCGGTTTTGGAAAGGGTTTTCGTGCGCGCGCCGACACAACCGCACAAAAAGAGGGTCAACGCCGTCACGAGTGCGAAAATGAAACCGATCCGTTTTTGCATCTACCCTTTCGCCGCCTTTCCACGGGTTCAGGTCTTACTATACTATAAATCGAGCTTTTCTTCAAGATTTGTTTGAAAAATATCCTTTTTCGCGGCGGTAAGTTCCGGCAAATGCTCTTGCTTTTTCCTGTACTGTCCTGCTACAATACATATATGAGGTGAAAAGACATGAATTTCCGTTTTTATATGCCCGCGCGGGTATTTGGCGGACAAAATGCCGTCGCCGCCCACGCGGATGTACTCGGCTCGTTCGGCAAAAGGTGTCTGGTCGTGACGGGCGGCCATTCCGCGCAGAAAAGCGGCGCGCTTGCGGACGTCGCGGCGGCGCTCGGGCGCGTCGGCGTACAGTACACCGTATTCGACGGCGTACAGCAAAATCCGTCTGCGGCAGACTGTCACCGTGCGGGGCAGGCGGCAATCGCCTGCGACGCACAGTTCATCGTCGGCATCGGCGGCGGTTCTGCGATGGATTCCGCCAAAGCGGTCGCGGTATATGCGGCGAATCCCGATTTAACCGCAGAGGGGCTTTATAACGGCGAATATGCTCACAAACCGCTTCCTGTCGTTTTGGTCGGCACGACTGCCGGAACGGGCAGTGAAGTCACGGGTGTTTCGGTGCTGACGCGCGCAAGTGGCCGCAAGCAAAGCGTCAGCGGACCGAATTTTTACGCCGCCGTTTCCTTTGCCGACCCGAAATACACCTATGCCGTGCCGTTCGACGTGACGGTTTCTACCGCGCTCGACGCCTTTGCGCACGCGGCGGAGGGCTGGTTTTCCAATGCCTTTGACGATATGGCGAAGCTCTTCGGGCAAAAGGCGCTCCCCACGCTTTGGCGCGCGCTTTGCACGCTGTACGCACGGCAGGAACTGCCCGACGCCGGCTTGCGTGACGAAATGTACTACGCCTCGCTTTACGCGGGGATGGAATTAAACCTCTGCGGCGCGGGCTTTCCGCACGGCATGGGTTATGCGCTGACGGAGGATTTCGGTCTGCCGCACGGCAGGGCGTGCGCCGCGTTTCTGCCCGCTTACGTACAGCGCGGCATCGCATGCAAACCGGATCTTGCGTCGGAATTCTTCGCGCTGTTGGGTGCGGATTTTGCCGAATTTCAGAAAATCATACGATCGCTTGCCGATTTGACGGGCATTTCCATGCGGGAAGCGCAGATCAAAGACTACTGTGCGCGCTGGCGGGAGCTTAAAAACTTCAAAAACTCCCCCGGCGGCTATTCCGCAGAACAGGCGGGCGACGTATTGCGCGCCCTGTTTTTAAAAGCGGAATAACGCGGCATGAAGCAGGAAACCCCCGAAACGGATTTTGACCGTTTCGGGGGTTCGTTTTGCCTCGTTTTATCGGATCGCGCTCAATTCGTAAGGCGTCCGCTGATAGACAAAGTAGTTGAGCCAGTTTTGGAACAGCAGACTGCCCGCGCCGCGCCAGGTGATCGGCGGGGTCTTTTTGGGGTCGTCGTCGGGAAAATAGTTGTAGGGCATTTGAATGGCCAAGCCCTTTTGCAGATCGCGGAAATACTCGCGTGCGAGCGTGTCGCTGTCGTATTCGCAATGCCCCGTGCAGAAGAAATTGCGGCAATCCATATCCGACACCAAATGCACACCCGCTTTGTCGGAATAGGAAAGCATCTGCAAATCCTTGACCCGCGCAATATCCTCCTTGCGCGTTTCGGTGTGGCGCGAATGCGGTACATAAAACACATCCGAAAAGCCGCGCAACAGCGGATGATATAAATCCAGCGGACGGTGGCGGAACACGCCGAACATCTTTTCGGGTAGCAGATGCTTCGGGATTCCGTAATGATAATAGAGCGCCGCCTGCGCGCCCCAGCAGATATTAAAGGTGGAATAGACGTGTGTGCGCGCCCAGTCGAAAATGCAGCAAAGCTCCGCCCAATAATCGACTTCCTCAAAGTCCAAAAGCTCCACGGGCGCGCCCGTGACGATCATGCCGTCGAATTTCTGATCCTTGACGTCGTCGAACGTCTTATAGAATTGCAGCATATGCGCCTGCGAGGTGTGCGTGGCGGTGTGCGATTTCACCTGCAAAAGCTCCACTTCCACCTGTAGGGGCGTATTGGAAAGCAGCCGCAGAATTTGTGTTTCCGTCTCGATCTTGGTCGGCATCAGATTCAAAAGAAGGATTTTCAAAGGGCGAATATCCTGTCTGCTGGCGCGGTCGTTGGTCATGACGAATATGTTTTCCAGCTCCAGGCTGTGCCGCGCGGGCAGTTGGTCGTCAATTTTGATGGGCATTCGTCCCACCTCCTTTTTATTGTGCGTGTATGTCCTTTCATCCCGCGTGCGGGTTGTCCTCTCGCGTGCGGGTCGAGAATATACTATAGCACAAAAAATCGCGCTTTGCAATTCTTTTCTTACACCCTTGCCCGTTCAGCCAAAAACACGCACTCTCTTTTTGAGAATGCGTCAGCGTGTAGAAAAAGTATGTGTCACTTGGCAACATGAACAAGGGCGTAAGACTATGGGGAACCCCCGGCGAGGGGTGCGGGTGTCCGGTGGACACCTCTGCCGAAGGCAGAAGCACCGACCGAGCCGATAGGCGAGAATCCCCACCGAAAAACAGTCCACTGGACTGTTTTTCGCCCCTCCTGCGCTCTTTTGGAACAAAAATTTCGCAGCCTGCGGGCTGCGATGAGGGCGCCGCCCCTCAACCCCGCCGCCTTTTGAAAAAGGCGGGCGAAAACTTTTGGTTGTTTTGCTATCGCAAAACAGTTTATCGACAGACTGACGCACTCTCTTTTTGAGAATGCGTGCTTTTTTATAAAATCTCCGCCAGCACGGCGTTGGATACCAAAAAGCCGTTTCTCGTCAGGCGAATGCCCTGTTCGTCGGCAAGCAACAGCCCGTGTGCGGCAAGCGGCACGCATTTTTGATAGAGCGTTTGCGGGATCGAATGTCCGAAACGCGAAAGCACCGCCGTTTCCTGCAAACCTTCGCTAAGGCGCAGCGCCAGCATGGCGTATTCCGTAAAATCGCCGCCCGTGCCGTCGGATATGGGCGCGCACCCCTGCAAAAAGCTCTCGAAATCGCGCGGATAAAAAAAGCGCTTTCCGTTCAGGAAAGAATGCGCCGCAGGTCCAAGCCCCAAATACGGCTCGCAATGCCAATATTTCAAATTATGTCGGCTTTGGAAGCCCGCCCGCGCAAAATTCGAAATTTCATATTGCGCCAGTCCCGCGCGCTCTAAGGTTTCGCACATTTGCAAATACAGATCCGCCGCCCGGTCGTCGTCGGGCAGGTCGAGCGTCTCCCGAAGCCTCTGAAAAGGCGTGCTTTCTTCGATTTTCAAAAGATAGGCGCTTACGTGCGGCACGCCGAGCGACAGACAAAAATCCAGCGTTTCTTTTAAAGACGCTTCGGTCTGTTCGGGGATGCCGAGCATCACGTCCAGCGTGAGATTGCGAATCCCCGCCGCCTGCGCCGCTCTGACCGTTTGCTCAACTTCTTCGCGGGTCGCACGTCTGCCAAGCCTGCGGCGTTCTCCCGTTACGGCGGATTGCAACCCTATGGAAACACGGTTTACGCCGACGTCCGCCAATTCCCGAAAAAAATCCGGCGGCAGACGGTAAGGGTTGCATTCTACGGTGATTTCCGCGCCGTCGGTCAAAAACGTCCGTTTTGCGCATTCTATAAGCCTACAAAGCTGCTTCGCACCGAGGACGGACGGCGTCCCGCCCCCAATGTAAAGTGTATCGGCTTTACATTGTAAGGTCGCCGAGCTTTCCGCTATTTTTTGCTCCAAAACGGCGCAGTACGCGTCCATTTGCGTCGGTTCTGCGCGCAGGGAGTAAAAATCACAATACGGGCATTTGGAACGGCAAAAGGGTATATGCAAATACAGCCCGATCGGCTGCGTGTCCGCCGCTTTCTCGCCCGTCACACGGGTCAACGGGTCACTCATCTAATTTCAACACCGCCATGAACGCCTCCTGCGGGACTTCGACCGTTCCGAAGCGGCGCATCCGCTTTTTGCCTTCCTTTTGCTTTTCGAGCAGCTTCTTTTTGCGCGTAATGTCGCCGCCGTAGCACTTCGCCAGCACGTCCTTGCGCATGGCCTTGACGGTTTCGCGCGCGATCACTTTGCCGCCGACGGCGATCTGCACGGGAATTTCAAACATTTGCCTCGGGATGTTCTCCTTGAGCTTCTCGGCGATCTTGCGGGCGCGCGCATAGGCTTTGTCCGTATGGATGATAAACGAGAGCGCGTCTACCGCGTCGCCGTTCAACAGCACATCGAGCTTGACAAGCTCGGAACGCGCATAGTCGCGAATTTCATAGTCAAAAGAGGCGTAGCCGCGTGTGCGGGATTTCAGCACGTCAAAGAAATCGTAAATGATCTCGTTGAGCGGCAGCATATAGCGAATATCCACACGGTCGGCGGCGAGATAGGTCATTTCCTGATACACGCCGCGCCGATCCTGACACAGATCCATAATTTGCCCGACGTATTCGGGCGGCGAATAAATGTGGGCTTCCACCACGGGTTCTTCCGCATAATCGATGGTCGCGGGATCGGGGTAATGCGAAGGATTGTCGATCTCGACCACGGTTTTGTCGGTCAAATGAATTTTATAGACGACGCTCGGCACGGTCGTGACCAAATCGAGGTCGTATTCCCGCTCCAAGCGTTCTTCGATGATCTCCAAATGCAAAAGCCCCAAAAATCCACAGCGGAAGCCGAAGCCCAACGCCCCCGAGGTCTCGGGTTCAAAGGACAGCGCGGCGTCGTTGAGCTGCAATTTTTCGAGCGCTTCGCGCAAATTTTCATAATCCGCGCCATCCGCCGGATACATGCCGCAGAACACCATGGGATTGACCTTGCGGTAGCCGGGCAGCGGTTCTTCTGCGGGACGGTCGGCAAGCGTTACGGTATCGCCGACGCGCGCATCGGAAACGGTTTTGATGGACGCGGTGATATAGCCGACCTCGCCCGAGGATAGCCCTGCGGTCGGCTCCATGGAGGTCGCGCGCATATAGCCTGTTTCCACGACCGTAAATTCCGCGCCCGTCGCCATCATGCGCATCGTGTCCCCGGGGCGGATCGAGCCGTCCATCACGCGGACATACACGATCACGCCGCGATAGCTGTCATAGACCGAATCGAAGATCAGCGCGCGCAGGGGTTTGTCGTCGTGATCGTCGGGCGGTGGCACAAGATGTACGATCTCCTCAAGCACCTGTTCCACATTCTGCCCCGTTTTGGCGGATACGCGCGGCGCGTCCATGCACGGAAGCCCGATGACGTCCTCCACCTCGGCCGCCACGCGTTCGGGGTCGGCGGCGGGCAGGTCGATTTTGTTGATGACGGGGACGATCTCCAAATCGTGGTCGAGCGCAAGGTACGTATTGGCGAGCGTCTGCGCCTCCACGCCCTGCGAAGCGTCTACGATCAGAACCGCGCCCTCGCACGCCGCAAGTGAGCGCGAGACCTCATAGTTAAAATCCACATGGCCGGGCGTGTCGATCAAATTGAGCGCATATGTATGGCCGTCCTTCGCCTTGTAATCCAGCTTGACGGCGTGCGCTTTGATGGTGATGCCGCGCTCGCGCTCCAAATCCATATTGTCCAAAAGCTGTTCTTCCATATCCCGCTTCAAAACGGAATCCGTCAGTTCCAAAAGCCGGTCGGCAAGCGTGGACTTGCCGTGGTCGATATGCGCGATAATGGAAAAATTGCGAATATAGTCTTTTTTCGCCATAAATGAACCTCTTTTTAGAATTCGCTTTTTTGCCGAAAGCCCTCGCCGAGGATGTCGGAAATTTCGCTGATCACGATAAACGCGTTTTCGTCGAGCGTGCGGATGCGCTTGGTAAACCGCGCCACATCGTTCGCGCGCACGGCGCAAAACAGCATTTTGCGCGGGGTGTCCGTATAGCCGCCGCGCACATCGAGTACGCTCACGCCGCGATCCAGCGTCTCGGTGATCTCCCGCACGGCGCGCTCGCCCTGATCGGTCACAATAAACAGGAGCTTATCGTGCGAAAAGCCCGTCTGCACCAAATCGATGACCTGCGCGCTGATGTAAATGACGACCAGCGCATACAGCACGTTTTCCAGGCTCCTGTACACGGCGAAGGACAGCGAGATCACCAGCAGATCGAACAGCAAGATCATGCGCCCCATGGAAAGCTGCGGGAAGCGCAGACGCAACAGCTTCGAGAGAATATCCGTGCCGCCCGTGGTCGCGCCGCGCAGGAACACAAGCCCCAGCCCCGCGCCGCTCAGAATGCCGCCGAACAGCGCGGAAAGCAGCTTGTCCTCCGTGTAAACGGGCAGAAACGGCGCGGTCAGATCAATGATCGCCGAAATCGCAAACGTCGCGGCGACAGTTTTGACAATAAAGGATGTGCCGAATTTGCGAAAGGAAATCAAAAAGAGCGGCACGTTCAAAAGGAATACCGTTGCGCCGATGGGAACGTCCAGCAGCGTATGCAGCACGGCCGCCGCACCCGTAAAGCCGCCGAGCAGGATGCCGTTCGGCGTGGTAAACATATTGACCGACAGCGCGTACAGTGCGCCGCCCGCCGCATAAAAGAGAATATCTATGAAAATATCGGTCGTTTTACGAATTGCCGCCTGCTTCAAGCCCCTCGACCCCGTTTTGCCAGATTCTATCAAAGAGCTCGCAAAGGCGTTCTTGTTCGCCGGAGAGATACAGCCATCCGAACAGCGCTTCCAGCCCCGTAGCGCAGTGATAGTCCCCCTCCGACTGATGCTTCGGCGTATGCCCGGGATGCGCGTTTCTGCCGCGTCGGAACACCGAAAGCTCTGTGTCTGTCAGCACGGGCTGAATACACGCGAATGCTTTTGCCTGCGCACGCGCATTGACCATCCCGACGGATAGGGTATGTAGCTGCCCCGCAGGGCGGTTCGCTTTGAGCAGCAGACGTTCGCGCACCATGAGGCCGTACACCGCGTCACCGACGAACGCGAGCGCAAGGGGGCTGAAATTTTGGGGATTTTTTTCCTTCATCATGGCACGTACTCAAATTCAAAATCGTAAATACAAACGGTGTCGCCCTCTTCGATCCCCTTTTCCCGCAGCGCGTCCGCAATGCCGCTGGTCTCCAAAACCTTTTGGAAATACTGCAAGGAGGCATAGTCATCCATGTCGGTCTTTAAGAGGATCTTATACAGCCACTCCGCTTCAATATTGTATATCCCGTCCTCCACGGTGACGGTAAAGCCGTCGCCTTTTTTCTTTTCCAGCACCGCAAGCGGCACTTCCTCGCGTGCATAGCGTTTTACGGGCGGAAGCGTCGCGAGCTTTGCCGCCACGGCGTTGATCAGCTCTTTCGTGCCATAGGCGATTGGCGCGGAAATTTCGTAATACGCAAAGCCGTGTTCGCGCATATATGTGCGGAAACGCGCCAGTTGCTCGTCGTTCGCCAAATCGATTTTATTGCCCGCGACGATCTGCGGACACTTTGCAAGCTCAGGGTTGAATTTGACGAGCTCGCGGTTGATGCTTTCAAAGTCCTCGATCGGGTCGCGCCCCTCGCTGCCCGCCACATCCACGACGTGTACAAGCATACGGCAGCGCTCCACATGGCGCAGGAACGCATGGCCTAAGCCCACGCCCTCGGCAGCGCCCTCGATAAGCCCCGGAATGTCCGCCATCACAAAGCTCTGCCCCACGCCCATCGTCACAACGCCCAAAACGGGGATGATCGTGGTGAAATGGTAATCCCCGACAATGGGTTTGGCTTCGCTGACCACGGAAATGAGCGAGGATTTGCCGACGTTCGGAAAGCCCAAAAGTCCCACGTCGGCGATCAGTTTCAGCTCCAGAGAAATCTCCCACTCCTCGCCCGGCGCGCCGCTTTTGGCAAAGCGCGGCGTTTGGCGCGTCGGCGTGGCGAAGTGACAATTTCCCCAACCGCCTTTGCCGCCCTTCGCGGCAATGAAAGGTTCATCGGTGGACATATCCGCCATAACGGCATTGCTTTCGACCTCGCGAATGATCGTACCGCGCGGTACGCGGATCACCAAATCAGCGCCCTTTTTGCCGTTGCAGCGGCCTCCGCGCCCGTTCTGTCCGTTTTCGGCTTTGTACTTGCGGCGATACCGAAAATCGGCAAGGGTCGAAAGGCTGTCGTCCACCTGAAAGACGACGTTGCCGCCTTTGCCGCCGTCGCCGCCGTCAGGCCCGCCGGACGCGACGTATTTTTCGCGGTGGAACGCCACCGCGCCGTCGCCGCCGTTGCCCGCTCTGATCGTAATTTTTGCAATATCTACAAACATATTCGTTTTCCTTTGTCCGCGCACGAAAATTCCGATTTAAAATTCTGTTGAATCTTAGTTATTATAGCAAATTCGGGCGAAAAGATAAATAGAGAATCTCGAAAAAAAGTTTTCCCCCTTGCAAAAGGTTTTGCAAAGTGCCCGTTTTTGCCCTAAAATATGCACAAATTGTGGAAATATATATTGACAAACACTATATATTGTGTTATTCTGAGAATGCAGAAAGATATTTTTCGGTACAGAAACGAAAAATTTTTCCAAAAAGTCTGCAACAGTCCGTTTTTTGGGACTTTTCTTAAAAATAAATCGAACATTTGTATTGACAAATGCGAAATACCTGTTATAATGAGGGTGTAATCAGTCAGAACAAATGTTCCATTTGAACGGAGGTTATCTTATGACGGCCGCGATCCTTATAAAATCTTTTTTGGAGCTTGCCTTTATCGCATTGCTTCTTTACGGCTTTATGAAAGAAGAAAAGGTCATTACCTTTGAGCAAAAAGTTTGGCGCATTCTGTTTGTGAATTACCGCCGCTATCGGCGTAAGAAACGGTATGCCAAAATGCGCAAAAACCGCGACTTCCGTTTGTATGACAGCGGCGCACCGAAAAAGCAGGCCGACGGCGTAACGCACGTCGCGTGATCGGCAAGCTTTATATTGTATTACGCTTTCTCCTATCTCCTACATTTCACATAACGCGCGGCGGGGCAGACAACAAACAGTCTGCCCCGCCGTGCGTTTGTTATGGGAAAAATCCTCTGTGTGCTTGTTCTGTGTGCTTATTCCGTATAGGTACGCACCCGAAGCGGGATGCCCATATCGTTTGCCAGCGATTTGCAAGCGGCAATATCTTCTTCGGAGATCACATCGACCACCGAAAAACGCACGTCCGCGCCGTTCTTTTTGCAGGCCTCGGCAAAGCGCAGCATAGCGTCAAACGACGCTTCCCCGAAAGCGGGCGCGCACAGCGCGTTGTATTTTTCCGCCGTGGGGGCGTTGAGCGATACCGAGAACGTATCGATATACCGGCAAAGCTCGTCGACGGTCGGCTTTTTGTTGATCAAATCGGAAAGTCCGTTTGTATTCAGGCGCAGGCGCATCCCCTTTTCCTTTAAATATGCCGCCGTTTGCAGCAAAGTGTCATACGCACAGGTCGGTTCGCCGTAACCGCAGAACACCACTTCCTTGTCGTAACCCGAGAAATCCCAGGCGTCCACAGCCGCCCGAACCTCCTCGAAAGACGGCATATGCGCCGAAAACCAAAGCGTAGAAGCCTCCCCCACGCTGTCGCCGTTGTTGCGGATGCAGAATTTGCATCGGCAGGGACAGGCATTGGTGAGATTCACATAAACCTTGCCCTCAAATGTGTACAAAATATCCGCCATGAAAAACCTTCCTTTCAAAATTCTGAAAATGCCGTGCGGCATTGTTTATTTTCCCATTTTTTGCAGCCGTGTTTTCAAATGCACCTTATCGAGCGCGGCGGCGGCCGCATAATACACTGCGGCGCTGGCCGTCGCCTGCACGAAGCTGAACGGCACCGAAGTCAGCGCGGTCGGGAAGGTGTACATAAGACCTTCCGCCAGGAGATACCCGAACACGGTGATAAGCCCCGAAACAATCGGCATAAAAGCGGTCGTTTTATTGAGAAGCCTGTCGGGACTTTTCGTCCAGCCGCATTTGTACACCAGCGCAAACGGCAGGACGTTGCATGCCTTGATGATCGCCGTGGCAGGCGCCCAAAACGCCGCGCCCGCCAAAATATCGGCAAGTCCCCCGCCGATCGCCGCCGCGAGCATGGCATACGGCAGCGGCAGCATGCACGCGGCGAGATAGATCATGCTGTCGCCGAAGTGCAGATAACCGTCGTTGATGCCCGTTTTAAAGCTGAGATACGCCGTCATGACGGCGATCAGCGCGGCAAACATGGCGCTGACGCTCAAATAGTAAATATGCCGCCAGGATTTATTTTTCGGATTGGGACTCATCTAACAACATCTCCAAATGGTTCTGAAAATTAACACCGTCGTTGCGGTCCGTACCCGCGCGGAAGCTCTCCTCTATAGACACTTCTAAAAAGCGCACCGCCTTACGAACGGCGGATACGGCAGATTTGCCGCGTACCAGTTCTCCTGTCAAAACAGCGGAAAATAAATCACCCGTACCCGAATAGCTGCCGCCGTAGCGACGGCTCGAAATCACCGAAACGCCGTCCTTTTGCACCAATAGATTGCGCACGCTGTCCCCCACGCATACGCCCGTGACCACGACCGTGTGCGTCCGACGGGACAG
Organism: uncultured Clostridia bacterium; assembly: GCA_947628665.1. Classification (GTDB taxonomy): domain Bacteria; phylum Bacillota; class Clostridia; order Oscillospirales; family Acutalibacteraceae; genus Fimenecus. The sequence goes on along the minus strand of CANRAU010000001.1, from coordinate 210,957 downwards.
CAGCGTCTCGGCGATACGAACAATGTATTTTTCGTAATCGGGTTCGCCGCCGTGCGCGATCAGTTCCGTATAGGAATCCCCCGCCAAAAGGCAAAGCTCGGTAAGATTCGGCGTAATGACCTCCGCTTGCTTTGCAAGCTCGGCGACCTTACGACAAAGCGCATCGTCATAGGTATCGTATACGCGCCCGTCATCCGCCATAACGGGGTCGCAGACATAGAGCGTTTGCCCGGTTTTGAACTCTTCGATAAAGCCGAGGATTTTGTCCGCCTGCAGAGGGGATGCAAGATAGCCTGTCAAAATGCCGTCAAAGCGCGCGCCGAGCCTGCGCCAGCCCGCGATATAGGCGTCCAAGCGGTCGGTAAAATCGTCGCAGTAGAAGCTGTCGTACCCCGTCTGATTCGACAAAATCGCCGTGGGCAACGGGCAACACTCCGTACCGAGCGCGGAAAGCACCGGAAGCGCCGCCGTAAGGGAACAGCGACCGAAGCCGGAAATATCGTTGACGACCGCGATCTTTTGCAACGCTTTCACGCCCTTTCCAAAATGTTTCTCTTGCGCAAGATTCTCATTTGCTATATAATAAAGCCGATCTGTCACGAATAAAATATACAAAATTGATATTTTTTTAGGGGTCAGTTTATGGAACACGTACCAACCTTTTCGCCGCTGCTCGACGCGCATATACCGCTGTATATGCAGGTCTATACGTATTATAAAGAGCTCATCACCAACGGCAAATTGCCGCCGAAAACGCGACTGCCCTCCATCCGCCGCTGTGCGCAGGCGCTCTCCGTCAGCCGCACGACCGCAGAATCCGCCTATTTGCAGCTTTGCGCGGACGGCTATATTCTCTCAAAACCTCAAAGCGGGTACTATGTGACCGATCTGTATTTCCACGCGCCGCAGACAAAGCCCGCGGCGGTCAAGACCCACGACCCGAAAATTCGCTATGATTTTTCATCGCTTTCCGCCGACCGTGAAAGCTTCGATTTCGATTTGTGGCGGCGGTACTTAAAAAGCGCGCTGCGGCAGGACGAACGCCTGCTCTCTTACGGCGAGGTGCAGGGGGAACAGGATCTGCGCGAAGCCGTGGCGCAGTATGTGACCGAGGCGCGCGGCGCGGTATGCACGCCCGAACGCATTGTGATTGGCGCAGGCGTGCAAAGCCTTCTGCATATTTTATGCGCGGTGCTCGGCAGCGGGCAGAGCATCGCCTTTCGGGACAAAGCCTTTGCGCAGGGCATTGCGATCTTCCGCGATCACGGCTTTACGATTTGCGAGGACGAAGCGAAAGCGCAGCTGCTCTACACCTCCCCCTCCCATATGAATCGGCGCGGCGATATTATGTCCACCCCCGAGCGTATCGAGCTGCTTCGGTCGGCAAACGCGCGCGGCGCTACGCTCATCGAGGACGACTACGACAACGAATTCGGTTATTTCAGCCGTTCCTCCCCCGCGCTGCAAGGCCTGGACGGCGGACGCAGCGTGATTTACATCGGCACATTTTCCAAGCTCCTGCTGCCGTCTATCCGCCTGAGCTTTATGATCCTGCCCGACGCGCTGATCCCGCGTTATCGCAAAATCGCGCCGCTGTACAACCAAACCGCCTCCAAAACCGAGCAGATCGCGCTGTGCCGTTTTATTCGGGACGGCCGTCTGACGGGGCAGATCCGAAAAATCCGGCGGCTGTACATTCAGAAAACGCTGTATGTGAAGCAGATCGCGGAGCGCGTATTCGGCGAGGCCGTGCGCACCGAGGTCAGCGAAACGGGATTCGTCGTCAAAGCGCATTTGCAAACGGGGCTTTCCCCTGAGGCGCTGCAGCTTGCCGCCGCGAAAGCGGGCGTCGCCGTGTATGCCGAGCGTGCGGCGGACGGGGTCACGCTTCTGCTGTCGGGTTCGGGCGTTCCGAAGGACGAAGTGGGGAAGGCGCTGGAAATCCTGCGGCAAATTTGTCAAATTCCCGCAAACGAATCGGCGCGCGGCGTGTGCGAATCTGTATTAAATTAAACACTTTTTTATGCTTTCTTTAATTTTATTGAATTTTCTGTCGAATAAAGGAGATTTCGGAAACTTGGGTTAAAAATACTATTCAGTTTTTTGTAAAAAATGATAGATTTTTAACATACTTTCTGCTATAATGCATATGTATGCGCAGAGACGGCATACACGTCGGCACTCCGCGCCGTATGTGGTGTCCTTCTGCTGCCGCATTTTCGTAAAGGAGGAAATAAGAAATGCTCAAAAAGATCAGTTCGGTCCCGTTTCGCGGCACACCCGAGCAGGAACAACAGCTGCAAACGGTCATCGACGCTTGTAAGAGCGACAAGAGCCAGCTGATGCACGTCATGCAGGAAGCGCAGGAGATCTACGGTTACCTGCCTTATGAGGTGCAGGTCATGATCGCCGAGGGAATGGACGTTCCGCTGGAAAAGGTGTACGGTGTATCTACCTTTTATGCGCAGTTTTCCCTCTCGCCCAAGGGCGAACACAATATTTCCGTGTGTCTGGGCACTGCCTGCTATGTCAAGGGTTCCCAGCAGATCCTCGATAAGCTGACCGAAGAACTCGGCATAGGCCCCGGGGAATGCACGGCTGACGGCGCTTTCTCGATTGAAGCCTGCCGCTGCGTCGGCGCGTGCGGCCTTGCGCCCGTATTGACCGTCAACGACGAGGTTTACGGCAAGGTCACCGAGAAAGACGTCCCCACCATTCTCGCGAAATATCAGCACTGATGCGCGAGCTGTCTTTAAACGTATTGGACATTGCACAAAACTCCATCGCCGCAGCCGCTTCGTGCATCCGCATTGAAGTGCTGGAAAACAGCGCGGCGCACACGCTGACCATCGGTATTCACGACGACGGCAAGGGTATGACCGAGGAGCAGGTGCAAAAGGTGCTTGACCCGTTTTATACCACCCGCACCACGAGAAAGGTGGGCATGGGCGTGCCGCTGTTCAAAATGGCGGCGGAGCAGACGGGCGGCAGCTTCACCATTTCCTCAAAAGTGGGCGTGGGTACACACGTCGAGGCGGTATTTAAAACCGACAGCGTGGATTTCACGCCGCTCGGGGATATGCCCTCCACGGTGGTCACGCTCATCAGCATGAATACCGACAGGGATTTTCTCTATCGCCACCAAGTGGACGACAAGGAATTTACCCTGAGTACCGGGGAGCTTCGTTCGATTTTGGGCGATGTGCCGCTGTCAGAGCCGGAAGTTGTGCAATGGATTCGGGAATATGTAAAAGAAAACACGGAACTTTTGTACGGAGGTGTACAAGTATGAAAACGATTGAAGAGCTTATGGCGATCCGCGAAAGCGCGAAAAAGAAAATGACTGTACGCGAGGACACGGGCGACGACAACATCCGTGTGGTCGTCGGCATGGCGACCTGCGGCATTGCGGCAGGCGCGCGTCCCGTTCTCAACGCCTTTGTGGATGAGATCGAAAAACGCGGCATCAAGGGCGTTACGGTATCGCAGACCGGCTGCATCGGCATGTGCCAGTATGAGCCGATTGTCGAGGTGCTCGAGCCCGGCAAAGAAAAAGTAACCTATGTAAAAATGACCCCCGAAAAGGCGGTCAGAGTCGTCAATGACCATATTGTCAACGGCAATCCCATCGTCGACTACACCGTCGGCGTGGCTACAAAATAAGGAGGAAAAGCAATGTATCGTTCCCACGTTCTGGTTTGCGGCGGTACCGGTTGTACCTCCTCAAACAGCCTTGCGATCATCGATGCGCTGGAAGCCGAGATCGCAAAAAAAGGTTTGAGCGAAGAAGTTAAGGTCGTCCGCACGGGCTGCTTCGGTCTGTGTGCGCTCGGCCCAATCATGATCGTCTATCCCGAGGGCAGCTTCTACAGCCAGGTCAAGGTCTCGGATGTTCCCGAGATCGTCGAGGAGCATTTGCTCAAAGGCCGTCTTGTCAAGCGTTTGCTTTATGATGAGACCGTGACCATGGATGACGTCAAGTCCTTACAGGAGACCGATTTCTATAAAAAGCAGCACCGCGTGGCGCTGCGCAACTGCGGCGTGATCGACCCCGAGAACATCGACGAGTATATCGCGTTTGACGGCTACATGGCGCTTGCAAAATGCTTACAGGAATACACCCCCGAGCAGGTCATTCAGATCGTGAAGGATTCGGGGCTTCGCGGCAGAGGTGGCGGCGGATTCCCGACGGGGTTGAAATGGAGCTTCACCGCAGCCAATCAGGCCGATCAGAAATACGTCGTCTGCAACGCCGACGAAGGCGACCCCGGCGCGTTCATGGATCGTTCCGTTTTGGAGGGCGATCCGCACTGTATCGTGGAGGCCATGGCCATCTGCGGGTATGCGACGGGCGCGACCGAGGGCTATATCTATGTCCGTGCGGAATACCCCATCGCGGTCAAACGTTTGAAAATCGCCATTAAGCAGGCGCGCGAATACGGCCTGTTGGGCAAGAATATTTTTGACAGCGGCTTCGATTTCGATTTGCACGTCCGTCTGGGCGCGGGCGCGTTCGTCTGCGGCGAGGAAACCGCGCTGATGACCTCTATCGAGGGCAACCGCGGCGAGCCGAGACCCCGTCCGCCTTATCCGGCCGTCAAGGGTCTGTTCCAAAAGCCCACGACCGAAAACAACGTAGAGACGTTCGCCAACATTCCGCAGATCATTTTGAAGGGCGCGGATTGGTTTGCCTCCATGGGTACGGAAAAATCCAAGGGTACGAAGGTCTTTGCGCTCGGCGGCAAAATTAAGAACACCGGCCTTGTGGAGATCCCGATGGGCACGACCCTGCGCGAGATCATCGAGGAGATTGGCGGCGGCATCCCGAACGGCAAGAAGTTCAAGGCGGCACAGACGGGCGGCCCCTCCGGCGGCTGCATCCCCGCGTCGCTTATGGATACGCCGATCGACTATGACAACCTCACCGCCATCGGCTGCATGATGGGTTCGGGCGGTTTGATCGTCATGGACGAGGACAACTGCATGGTCGATATTGCGAAGTTCTTCCTGAACTTCACGGTCGACGAATCCTGCGGCAAATGCACCCCCTGCCGCGTCGGTACGAAGCGCCTTTTGGAAATGCTCGACAAAATCACCGACGGCAAGGCCACGATGGAGGACTTGGATCGCTTAGAGGATCTTTGCAATTACATAAAGGCAAACTCCCTGTGCGGCCTGGGTCAAACAGCGCCCAACCCCGTACTTGCGACCCTCAAATTCTTCCGTGAAGAGTATGTCGCCCACATTCAGGATAAGAAATGTCCCGCGGGCGTGTGCAAGGCGCTGCTGTCCTACTCAATCGACCCCGACAAGTGCCGCGGCTGCACGGCCTGCGCGCGCAAATGCCCCGTCGGCGCGATCGAGGGGAAAGTCAAGGAAGCTCATGCCATCAACACCGACAAATGCATCAAGTGCGGCGTTTGCATGTCCACCTGCAAGTTCGGTGCTGTGGTTAAGAAATAAGGAGTGTGCCCAATGGAAACTGTTAACATTCAAATCAACGGCATGCCCTTGCGCGTGCCGAAAGGCATTTCGATCTTGGAAGCCGCGAGAAGCGCAGGCATCGAAATCCCGACCCTTTGCTATTTAAAGGACATCAACGAGATCGGCGCTTGCCGTATCTGCATGGTCGAGGTCAAAGGGGCGAAAAGCCTTGTGACCGCGTGTGTGTACCCCGTCAACGAAGGTATGGAGATTTTCACCAATACCGAAAAGGTACGCCATTCCCGCAAGATGACGCTGGAGCTGATCCTTTCCACGCATGACAAAAAATGTCTTTCCTGCGTGCGCAGCGGCAACTGCGAATTGCAGATGCTCTGCAAGGAATTCGGCGTAGATGATGAAAACGCCTTTGCGGGCGAGACCATCCACTACGCTTTCGACGACTCCGCCGCGCATATGGTGCGCGACAACAACAAGTGCATCCTTTGCCGCCGCTGCGTTGCGGCCTGCGATATGCAGGGCATTTCGGTCATCGGCGCGAATGCGCGCGGCTTTGATACCCACATCAGCTCTGCATTCGACAAGGATCTGGCCACCGTATCCTGCATCTCCTGCGGCCAGTGCATCGTCAACTGCCCGACGGGCGCGATCGTCGAAAAGGACGACACGGACAAGGTGCTTGCCGCGATCAACGACCCGACCAAGTTCGTGATCGTCAACACCGCACCCTCTATCCGCGCGACGCTCGGCGAGGCGTTCGGTATGTCCATCGGTACGAATGTCGAGGGCAAAATGGTCGCCGCGCTGCGCAGACTCGGCTTTGACAAGGTATTTGATACCGATTTCGCAGCCGATCTGACGATCATGGAGGAAGCCAACGAGTTCTTAGAGCGCGTGCAGAACGGCGGCGTGTTGCCGATGATCACCTCCTGCTCGCCCGGCTGGGTCAAATACTGCGAACACTACTACCCCGAGCTGCTCGGGCATCTGTCCTCCTGCAAATCTCCGCAGCAGATGTTCGGCGCGGTCATGAAAACCTGGTACGCGCAAAAGCTCGGTATGGATCCGAAGGACATGGTCGTGGTCGGCGTAATGCCCTGCACGGCGAAGAAATTCGAGACCAAGCGTCCCAACGAGGCCGCGTCCGGCTATCCGGATGTGGACATCGCCATCACCACGCGCGAGCTTGCGCGCATGATCGAGAGCGCGGGCATCTATTTCCGTCACCTGCCCGACGAGGAATTTGACAGTCCGTTCGGCGAATCCACGGGCGCAGGCACGATCTTCGGTGCGACGGGCGGCGTTATGGAAGCGGCTTTGCGTACCGCAGTCGAAAAGCTGACCGGCGAGCCGCTCGAAAACGTGGACTTCAAAGAGGTTCGCGGCATGGAGAACATCAAGGAAGCCGAATACGACGTGGCCGGCACGAAGATCAAGGTCGCTGTGGCGAGCGGCACGAAGAACGCCAAGGTCTTGCTCGACAAGATCAAGGACGGTACTGCGGATTATCAGTTTATTGAGATCATGGGCTGTCCGGGTGGCTGCATCAACGGCGGCGGTCAGCCAATCCAGCACGCGGTCGTGCGCAACTTCGTCGATCTCAAGGCCAAACGCGCGGAAGCCCTGTACGCTTCGGACGCGCAGAACAAGAAGCGCAAATCGCATGAAAACAGCGCCATAAAAGAGCTGTATGCCGATTTCCTCGGAGAACCCGGTAGCCACAAAGCGCATGAAGTCCTGCACACGTCCTACGTCGCGCGCAAAAAATACGAATAATTCCCCAATGTCGAAAACGGCGTCCGCAAGACAACGCGGACGCCGTTTTTCTCTGCACCCAAAGAGGCTATGCACCAAAGGGCTTGTCCTATTTTCAAAAGAATCCTGGTCGCTTTGTACGAGAAAATCGACAGGTTGCACAATAGATGCCCGCGCTTTTGATTCCTTTTGCCCATATAAAAAGATGGAAAATTCTGTTATACTGTGAGCAGATACAATGGCTTTTGTGGGAAGGGGCGTTGTATAAAGGCGCGACCTATCATTTGGACGGGTTGCTGTTGTCGGACGCGTGATTCAACGGTTCAAAAATCTATGCAAGGTATTTTCTTTACATTGTGGAGGGGATTCTGTGAAAAACCAAAAGGATGTCCCAAAGAGAGCCAAGATTTTACGCTTTTTGTTCCTGTTTACGGCAGTGGTCTACGCGCTCTCGCTTCTGCGCCTATCCTTATTCAAATATGTATCGTTACCGGAACTTTTATTTTCGCCCGACCGTTATTTCTCCCGCAGCGTACAGCTGATCCCCTTTGCAGACGCGGTACACAGCCGTCGACTGCTCATCCAGTGTGCGGAGAACGCGATCTTGTATTTCCCGCTCGGCTTTTTGCTTTCCATGCAAACCGCCGGCAAACGCAAGCGCGGACTTTATCTGCTGATCCCGCTAATCGTCAGTCTTACCATAGAAGCCCTGCAATATGCGCTGGCCATCGGCGCTTTGGATACGGCAGACATCGTGATGAACACCTTGGGCGGCGCAGTCGGGTTTTTCGCCTATGACGTCCTGCTTTTGGTCTTTCGCAAGCATCGGGAAAAGCTCGACACCGTGCTGACGGTCTGTATGTCTCTCGTCGGCGCGGTATGCCTGTTTTTCTATCTGATCGGGACAAATTGGTCGGTTTACAAGCAGTTCTTTTAAGGCACACTTGTGAATCTGTCTATTCATACAGCCGCATGGTCGCGCGCATGCCCGCCGGCCGTGCGGCTGCTGTATATTTTCGGCGAATCGCACAAATATGTCTTGACGGTGACGCGGGAATAATTGTATAATAACAAAAAAGGAGGTCATTCGATGAAGAAGAAAATCACACTCGATACCGGCAAGAAGATATTCCCAATCATCTTAATGGTCATCGGTATCGGCATCATGCTTGCCGAATGGATCATTCGACTGAATTTTGTCAGTGTAGTGGCCGTCGCGTACTGCTGCATTCTATCTGCGGTCATTATTTTAAGTCTGATCATCAAAAAGAAGGTCTACGCACCCATGATCTACGGCTATGCCGCGGCGGCGGTCGGCGTGATCGTCTACTATGTCATTTGGGGCGCGGACGCGGGCTTCGGCGCATTCACCTCGGGTCTTGCGGGCTTCAGCTCCGCCGAGCATCCGTGGCTACAGGGCGAGGGAAACCTCGGCACGCGGCTTTTGGGCAACCTCCTGCTTGCGTTGCCGAGCGCGGTCTTTCTTTGGGCGCTGTATTTTACCGCAAAGCATTCCTTTAAAAAAGAGGGCGCAAAAAAAGCAGCTGTAGCGGTTTTGAGCATCCTGCTGACGGGCGCGAGCGTCTTTTATGTCCTGACGATGAACCTGCGTTCCGAGCCCAACACGGAGCGCCTTTGGGACGGGCAGGACGATTACTTGAAGAATGTGGATAAAACCGCCAATGCCGACAGCCCCAATGTGCTTGTCATTTTGATGGACGATCTCGGCTACGGCGACGTATCGCTGAACGGCGCGATCTACGACACGCCGAACATCGACAGCATCGGGGAAAACGGTTTGAATTTTGAGAATTTCTATTCCTCGTACTCCGTTTGCTCCCCCGCGCGTTTTGCCGCCATGACGGGCAGATACCCCTATCGCGGCTATGCGGACAACGTCGTATACCCGACCCTCGATACTTTCTCGCCGTTTGCTTCCACCCGTATTTTCAATTCCATTGAAATGGGCGGCAACGCCGACGGTATGCTCGGCGACGAAGTCACCATTGCCGAGACCTTTAAGGCGGCGGGCTATTCCACCGGTCTGTTCGGCAAATGGCATCTCGGCGATTACGGCGAATATCTGCCGACCAACCAGGGCTTTGATTACTTCTACGGCAGTCACCACGTCAATGATATGACCCCCTTCTACCATGTGCGGGAGGAAAACGGCCAGTACACCATTGCGCACGGCACGGATGAACTCAAGGATCAGTCCAACGCGACCCGCTGGATCCACGAGGAGATCAACGCCTGGATCACCGAGCAGGCAAAGGCGGATCAGCCGTTCCTTGCGGTGTATACCTCGCCGTGGCCGCACGCACCCGTGTATGCGGGCGATGATTTCGACGGTAAGACGGGCATGGGTACGTATGTAGACTGCGTGACCGAAGTGGACACTTATCTCGGTCAGCTGTTCGATACCATGGAAGAGCTCGGCGTGCTGGAGGACACCATCATCGTCTTTACGAGCGACAACGGCCCGGCCCTCGAAGGCTCGGTCAATGAACTGCGCGGCGGAAAGTACCTCGCGTATGAGGGCGGTCAAAAAGTGCCGTTCATGATCCGTTGGGACAATGCGAACGGTGCGCTCGGTGCAACGGGTACGACGCGTAAGCAGTCTGCGACGCTTGTAGACCTGTATCCGACGCTCGTAGAGCTTTGCGGCATTACGGGGCATAACGGCGAAACGCCCAATTATATGCCCACCGACCGCGTGATCGACGGCATTTCCATGACGTCGCTTCTCAAAAACGACACGGTGATCCACACCGAGGCGCATCCCATTCTGCACATGAAGCGTGAAGATCTCAAGGCCATTCAGTACACCGTGCCGACCGCCGATGTTCGCGCGCAGTATCCCGATTACACCTACGATGTGCTGACCGACAACGAGTATATCACCTTTAAGTATTTCGACCGTATTCAGAATGACAACTCCGCGTTCTTCGACAAATACCGCAAGAACTGGCTGCACATTCTGACCGACGATCCGGGCGAAAACTACAACCGCACCCCCGTCTATCCCGAAATCTCCGACAAATTCCACGAGAAGCTGGACGAAATTCAGAAAGAATTCAAGGAAAATCGGCGCGGTATTGTGAACGCCTGAGCGACAGATTTGTGAAAGATGTGGTACTATGCCTTGTTTGTCTTTGATGATAAAACCGGCTTCGTCCCTGTGTAATCTTTCCTGTACATACTGCTTTTACCGAGATGTTTCCGAGCACCGGGAACATCTCGGTTTTGGTAAGATGACGAAAGAGACCACAGAGGTGCTGATCCAGAAGGCGTTGGCGTTTGCCGACGGGCAATCCGCCGCCTTTGCGTTTCAGGGCGGCGAGCCGACGCTCGCGGGATTGGACTATTTTCGGCACTTTACCGAGACCGTTCAGCGATTCAATCAGAAAAACAGCCCGATTTTTTACAGCATTCAGACCAACGGCACACTGCTGACCGACGAATGGGCACAGTTTTTTGCGGAGCATCACTTTTTGGTGGGTCTGAGCCTGGACGGCGACCTGGAGGGCAACAAATTCCGCAAAAAGCCCTCGGGGTCGAATTCGTTTTATCGAATTTTGAGCGCCGCCGAGCTTTTGCGCAGGTACGGCGCGGAATTTAACATTCTCACGGTGCTGACGGGCTACTGCGCCGAAAACGGAGAACGCATTTACCGTTATTTCCGCGCCAAGGGCTTTCGCTACCTGCAATTCATCCCCTGCCTGCGGCCGTTCGATTCCGACGAGCAGAGCGAACTGTATATGACGCCCGAGCAATACGCGGATTTTTTGATTCGGACGTTCAACCTGTATGTAAAGGATTATGTGCGCGGCGAATACATCAGCGTGCGTCAGTATGACAACTGGGTGCGGCTGTTCCTTGGGCAACCCACCGAGCAATGTGGTATGCTGGGGTACTGTTCGCACCAGTTTGTGGCGGAGAGCAACGGCAATATTTACCCCTGCGACTTTTACTGCACCGACGAATACCTGCTCGGCAATATCGAAGAGACGGATTTTCGCACCATGGCGGAAAGCGAAACGGCTGTCCACTTCATTCGGGAGAGCCTGCCTGTCCCCGAACGCTGTAAAACCTGTAAGCTTTACCCGATTTGCCGTGCGGGCGGCTGCAAACGCACCCGCCAAAGCGCCGATTACTGCGAAGCGTACAAGAAGTTTTTCTCGGCATGCCTGCCGCTGTTTCGGGTGTTTATCGCCGAAAAGCCGCCTAAAACTCCATAACACGATTTGTCCCCGCGCGCAGCGCATACGCCCCTGCGTGCGGGGATTTTCAATCATAGGCTTGCCCCGTCCTGCAACGCGGCAAGCGGGGTATGGGTTTCGGGCGACCCATTTTCAAGACAAAATTCGCCGACTTCTCACAAAAAGTTGCAATGTGCCAAAAAAAATGGTACAATTGCTATATTCGCATAGACAATACAGCCGAATATAGATTTGCGGCTTCGGAGGATAACTATGAAACGAAAAATATTGGCAATATGCCTGTTGTGCTGTCTGTTGCTTGGGCTGTTCGCCTGCGGCAAGCAGCCGGAGGATGCGGGAGAGTCTTCTCCCGAAAGCACCGTCTCGCAGACTGCCGCGCCCCCGCCCCCTTCTGTGGAGGGCGGCGTATACGCCGACGGCACCGAAGCGCCGCAGACCCAGCCCGTCGCGCAGTCCGAGCTCATCACGATCGTCGTACCCGAGGGGTATACGCTGGTGCGCATTTCCTGGAAATTGGACGAATTGGGAATTTGCGACGGGGATGCGTTCGTGACCGCCGCGCAAAACTATGACCTTTCGCAGAATGCGCTGCTTGCGGACGTAAAAAAGGCAAAAAACGTCCTGTTTCCGTTAGAGGGGTATCTGTTCCCCGCGACCTATGAATTTAAAAAGGACAGCGATCCCAAGGCGGTACTCGATAAAATGGTTTCCACCTCCGCCATGCGCATTACGCAGGAAATGCGGGATCGCGCCAAGGCTTTGGGCTATTCGATACATGATATTTTGACGATAGCCTCCATTGTGGAAAAAGAAGCGTTGACCGCCGACCAGCGTCCGCTGATCGCATCGGTGCTGTATAACCGTTTAAAGCAAGGTATGAAATTACAATGCGACGTGACCGTCAAATACTGCACGGGTGTGATTGGAGAAATTTATCCCGATAAGCTCGACGAATACAAATATTATTACAACACCAACCGCTGCAAGGCGTTGCCCGCAGGGCCGATCTGCAATCCGGGGTCTGCGTCCATCCAAGCGGCGCTGTACCCCGAAAAAACAGATTATTTGTTTTTTGCCATCGACCCCAACGGTGCGCATGAGGCCCGCTTCGCGACGACCTATGCGCAGCACCAGAAGAATCTCAAGGAAATGGGGATTCCTGAATCTTGATCCCACAGCACGCACGACCCACAAGGAGAACCCGAAACATGAACTTGGAAATTGCCAATCGTTTGGTAAGTTTACGCAAAGCACACGGCCTTTCGCAGGAAAAGCTCGCCGAAAAGCTCGGCGTCAGCCGGCAGGCCATTTCAAAATGGGAACGCGGAGAAGCCTCTCCCGACACCGATAATCTTGTCGCGTTAGCGGAAGTTTACGGCACGACGCTGGACGCGTTGATGGGGCTTGCAAAAGAAGCTCCGCCGCAGCAGGACGATACGCAGGCAGAAATGTCCGCATCCGCAGAAAAGGCAAAAACGCCGTTGCAAATGACCGCCGTGAAGCTATTGAAATTCCCCTTCCCGCTTATCCTTGCGCTCGTCTATCTGATTTTCGGGTTCACGCTGCATCGGTGGCATCCCGGGTGGTTGATCTTTTTGCTCATCCCGATCTATTATCATTTGGGCGCGGCCTTGACGATCCGCGCAAAAAAGGCGCGGCTTTTGGCAATGCCTGTTCCCGAAGCCGTATTGCTCTGCTACCTGCCGTTTGGCTTTTTGGCAGGGCTTTGGAGTCCGACATGGGTCATATTCCTGTTGATCCCCCTATATTATTGGATTGTAGCGTGCTTTGTCAAATCGGACAAAACAGAGGAAAATCGGGACGGGCATACGACCGAGAACTAAGGGGAGTTTAAACGGGCATACAAATAAAAAAGAACCTCTGATTGAGACGTCTGCAATCAGAGGTTTTTCTTTTGGTTGCCTATAGCGAAGCCTTACGCGGGATAGAACGCATTATGCACCGCCGCAACCGCGCGGTCGGCGTCCTTGATGTCGATCAGCACCGAGATTTTGATCTCGCTGGTGGAGATCATGTCGATGTTGATGTCGCGCTCATACAGCGCCTCAAACATTTTGGAGGCCGTGCCCGGGTGGGATTCCATACCCGCGCCGACGACCGAAATTTTGGCGACTTCGGTGTCACAAATGATGTCCTTATCCGCAATATCGAAGGTATCGTGTACCGCGGCGACCGCCTCCTCGGCATTGGCCTTGGACACGGTAAACGAAATATCCTTGGTGTCGTCTCTGCCGACGGACTGCAAAATAATGTCCACGTTGATCTTCTTCTGCGCGAGCTTCGCGAAAAGCCGGAACGCGACGCCGGGATTGTTGGGGATATTTTTGACGGAAATACGGGCGACATCCGTATCCTTGGTGACGCCCCTGACAAGCATTTTTTCCATTTTTGCGACCTCCTTAACGATCGTACCGGGAACTCTTTTTAGGCTGGAAAGCACTTCGATCTCCACATTGTATTTTTTCGCCATCTCGACCGAACGGTTGTTGAGTACCTGCGCGCCGAGCGTTGCAAGCTCCAGCATTTCATCATACGTGATCTCCCGAAGCTTGGTGGCGTTCGGGACTTTGCGCGGGTCGGCGGTATACACGCCCTCCACGTCGGTAAAGATCTGACAGCGGTCGGCGTGCATAGCCGCCGCAATGGCAACGGCGCTCGTATCCGATCCGCCGCGCCCGAGGGTGGTCAGGTCGTCGTATTTGTTGATGCCCTGGAAGCCCGCGACAATGACGATGTTGTGCCGATCGACCTCCGCGCGCAAACGATCCGTCCGAATGGACTTGATGCGCGCCGCGCCGTAAGCGGAGCTGGTATAAAATCCTGCCTGCCAGCCTAACAGCGAAACGACCGGGCAGCCGAGCTTTTCAATCGCCATCGCAAGCAGAGCAACGGAAATCTGTTCCCCGGAGGTCAGCAGCATATCCATTTCCCGCTTGGATGCCGAAGGATTGATCTCATGTGCCTTTTCTATCAAATCGTCGGTGGTATCGCCCTGCGCGGAAACCACCACGACCACGTCGTTGCCCGCGTGGTACGTGTCTGTTACGATACCCGCGACATTCATGACGCGTTCGGCGTTTGCCACCGAACTGCCGCCGAATTTTTGAACGATCAGTGCCATATCCTTCACCTTGCATATCCGTTTGCCGAGCGTCCGAAGGCTCTGCGCTTAGCAAACGGATACGCGCCCTTTCCGAAAAAGTTTCACGGCTTTCGCCGTTTCTGCGCTTTGCGTGCGCTTAATAATCCGTCACGCGGATGATCGACTGCGCTTTGCTGCCGTTCACCGCCGAAAGGCGCTCAAGCAACGCCTGCTCGGTATCCTTACCCGTCACAAAGGCAAGCTCCGTATCGGGCGCACCCTCGCACGAGAGGAGTTTTACCTTACCGAACTGCGCTTCGATAGCGGCGAGCGCGGCGTTTCGATCCTCGACCTGTACGCGGATATACAGCGCGGTCTCCTGCTGTTTATAATCCGCCACATAATTTTCTGCGCTCGGCCCCCAGCCGAACACTTTTCTGCGATTGACATGCTTCGCGCAGTCAATGACGTCTGCCACCACGGCGCTTGCGGTCGGGAGCTTGCCCGCGCCCTTGCCGTAGAACACCACGTCGCCGATCGCGTCGCCGCGCACCAAAATAGCGTTGAACACGTCGCGCACGGAGGCAAGCTGACTGCCGTTCATCACGACGGCGGGGCTGACCATGGCCGTGATCTGCCCGTTTTCCAGGCGCTTGGCACGGCCGAGCAGCTTAATGACCCCGCCGAGATCCTGCACATACTGCACATCGCGCGCAGCGATTTTGGTAATTCCTTCGGTATACACCGCGTCGGGATATACATGCTTGCCGAAGCAGAGCGACGCCAAAATGCAGATTTTGCGGCAGGCGTCCTGTCCTGCGATGTCGGCCGTCGGGTCTTTTTCGGCATAACCGTTATCCTGCGCCAAACGGAGCGCATCCTCGAAACGCATATGCTTTTCGATCATCATGGTTAAAATGAAATTGGTCGTGCCGTTCAAAATACCCGCGATCTCGTCGATCTCGTTTGCCGCAAGGCACTGGGTAATGGGACGGATAATGGGGATACCGCCGCCGACCGACGCCTCAAACAGGAAATTGACGTTATGCGCCTTGGCAAGGCTCAAAAGCTCATACCCTTTTGCCGCGACCAGTTCTTTGTTGGAGGTGACCACGCTTTTGCCCGCTGCAAGCAGGGACGAAACAAATTCAAATGCGGGGTGAAGCCCGCCCATGGTCTCAACGACGATCTTCACGTCATCGTCGTGCAAAATCACGTTAAAATCTTTAATAAACTTATCGGCATTCGGATCACCGGGAAAATCCCGCAGATCCAAAATATATTTCAGTTCCAAAGAATCCTGCGTACTGCGTTTGACAATGCTTTCATGGTTCTTGTTGAGAACCTCGACCACGCCCGAGCCGACAGTACCGTAACCCATCACGGCCACATACATGCTCTCACATCCTACTATATTGATACAGATAGCATTTTAGCACAATTCCCGCACGGAATAAAGAAAAATTTTTCGGTTTCGGCGCGCGAATTGTAAATTTATAGAAAACTTTAGATATTGGATTGTATCTTTCCAAAAAATAGTATAAAATGTATATAGTTATAGCCATCCGCGCACTGTAAAAAGTCGTTCGGCGCTCGGCTTTTCCGAAGTTTTATGGCTTAAAACGTTGTTACAGCGTCCTAAGACGATTTTTATATCGGGCAAAAAATCCCGAGGCGATATTTCGGTCGTCGGTTTTTGCGGTGCGATTCGATTTGACCCTCAAGAGGAGGAATTCTCATGCAAACGATTGAAAAACGCAGAGCTTTTATTATCAATACCGTGTATGTCACCATATTGGTCGGGCTGTTTTATTTGGCAATCAAATATGCGCTGGGCATAGTATGGCCTTTTTTGACGGCATTTTTCTTAGCGATGCTCCTGCAAAAGCCCGTCAATTTTCTCGTGAACAAAACGCCTTTGCGGCGCGGGCTTTCCTCTGTTATCATGGTTCTGTTCCTGCTCGTGATCATCGGCTCGATTTTGGGGCTGCTGATCGCGCGCATCGTCTTTGAATTGCGTTCGTTTTTCTCTTTTATCCTGATGAAGCTGGAGGACGCGCCCTCTTTTGTACAGCAGGTCACCGATTGGTTAAAGGACGCTCTCTCCTTTCTTCCCTCGTCGATCGGGGATGCCGTGACCGAATCTGCAAATGACTTTTTGACGCATCTTTTGGGGCTGGAGGAGGAAGTCGCGACGGGTCTGCCGCAGGCGACGCAGGACAGCGGGTTTGATTTTTCCATGCTCTCCTCGCCGCTGGGCGCGGTATGGGGCACGGCGAAGCAGATCCCAATGATTGCCGTCGGCATTTTGGTCTGCATCGTCTCCTGCTGCTTTATGACCTCGGATTACCGCAACATACGGGATATGATTCTGCGGCAAATGCGGCCGGAAAAGCGGAAAAACGTTATTCACGTCAAGAAAATCATTTTTTCGACCCTCGGCAAAATGGGCAAGGCCTATTCCATTATCATTGGTGTGACCTTTTTGGAAATGTCGATCGGCCTGTCGATTTTAAAGCTGACGGGGATTTATACGGGCAACTATATTTTCGCCATTGCGCTGATCACGGCCATCGTGGATATTCTGCCGATTTTAGGAACGGGTACGATTTTGATACCGTGGGCGGTTTGGTCGCTGTGTACGGGCAGCGTCGGTCTCGGCATCGGTCTTCTGGTGCTGTATGCGATCATCAGTATCGTGCGGCAAATCTTAGAGCCGAAGCTGGTCGCTTCCCAGCTTGGTCTGCCGCCGTTTTTGACCATTATGGCCATGTATGTCGGCACACAGCTGTTCGGCTTTATCGGGCTGTTTTTGCTGCCGATCACCGTCATGCTCTTGAAAGTCCTTTATGATGATGGGATCATATTTACGCACCGCACGAGGATGGCCGAGACCGTGCAGGAGACGGCCGCCAATCCCCCGCAGGATGAAAAGCAATCTATAGACAAGGAAGGCGGTTCCGTATGATCGACTTACACTGCCATTTGCTGTGGGACATGGACGATGGCGCCGACAGTATGGAAACCACCCTTGCGCTTTGTGAGATCGCCATACGCAATAAAATTCAGGTGATCGCCGCTACGCCGCACATGACCAATTTAGACATGGCGGAGGATTTTCTGTATGTGCGCAACCGAAGGCTTCGGGAGCTGAACACATATTTGCAATCGTCCGACATGCCGGTACGCGTTTGCAGCGGCGCGGAGGTGTATTTGGATCGGAGCATTCTCGAAGCAGAGGCGCTGGAGGATTTGACGCTGAACCATTCACGCTACCTGCTCTGTGAATATTCTTTGCAGCCCTTTGACCCGGACAAAGCGCTGATTTACGCGGAGGAGGTTTTGGATCACGGGCTTGTCCCCATCATCGCGCATCCCGAGCGCTACGCGACGTTTCACCGCCACCCCGACGTCATAGAGGAACTCAAAAGCATGGGCGCTTATTTCCAGGTCAACGCCGATTCGCTTGCGGGTAGACGGGGAGAAAGGGTCGGAGAAGTCGCCACCTCGCTGATCGTGGACGGTATAGCGGATTTTATTGCTACGGACGCGCACCATCCCGTACACCGCAACAATGATTTTATGCGCAGTATGCAGAGCTTTTCTTCCAAAATCACGCCGGAGATTTTGGAATGGACGACGGTGATCGCCCCACGGCTTGTACTGGAAAACAAAACGCTTGATTAACGCCACGTCGGCATAAAAAGACAACGGAGGCTTCGCGGTTGAACGATTTTCACAGTCGGTTTTTGAGATTTATGGAAGGGCGCTACGGGCTTCGCGGCTTGCGCGACTTTATGCAAATTACTTTGTATGTCGTCTATTTTTTGCTCGCCGTTCTGCGGATTTTTGTGCCTTCGCCCGTCATCTTCGTCATCCAGTGGCTGGTGATCGGCTATTCCCTGTTTCGCATCCTCTCCAAAAATATTCCCGCGCGCGAAAACGAAAGCCGCATTATGGGAATTTGGCTGTTCAAAATGCGGGACGCCCTGCGTTTTCGGCGGGCGGATTTGGAAGACCGCAAACGCAAACGGGCGATTCGGCGGGCGGAAAGAGAGGAGCGCAAGCGCAAGCGGACGCTTCGGCGGCAGAAAAGCCGACAGGACAAAACGCATATTTTCCGCGACTGCCCCGCGTGCGGCGCGACCTTACGGCTGCCGCGCAGAAAAGGCAAGCACGAAGCACGCTGTCCGCGCTGCGGACATACCTTTGCTGTGCGGTGCTTCAAGGCGTGAACCCGCGAAACAGCGGTAAGCAAACAGCCGCAAGCAACCAACGGCAATAAACAGCGGCAAACAAACTACCGCCGAGTGTGTAAGGCTTTTCTGCTTTACACACTCGGCGGTTCTTCTTTCAGGCCAAAAAGCTGGATCGCGCGATTCGGGCATACAAATTTTCGCAATTTGGGTATAAAAAAAGCAGCTCCCCTGTTGGGAAACTACTTTAAAGTGTCGGCATCGACCTATTTTCCCGGGCCGCTTCCAGCCAAGTATCTTCGGCACGAATGAGCTTAACTACCGTGTTCGGGATGGGAACGGGTGGACCCTCATCGTAATAAACACCGACTGTTGAAGAACCGTACACGAAGTACAACCCTCAACTGCAAGAGAGAGTATAGCACAGGTTTTTTGAGAATGCAAGCCTTTTTTGCAGAAATTTTGCATTTTTTGAAAAAATTTTTACTTCCTACGGTTCCTTGACTAATATGTTGAAACCATGCTAAACGGCGAATATGCAAAGTCCGATTTTATTATCGCAAAGCCGCCTGTCAAGTATACGCAGCCGCCGACGGTTAGGAATAAAAAACGGTACAACTTCGGACTGAAAACACATAGAAAAGGGCGCTTGTCCATTCCGACATATTGCTCAACAATAGGACACAAGATACATTTCATCCGGAGTTCGGCGGTATATTGGACGGACGCCGTTTGTCTATTCTTTGGGATACTTCCGCTCCGGCAGCATATACTATGTCGTACACTATTGACAAGTTGTACGATTTTTGCTAAACTGGGGGTGTAAGAGGTGATGGATATGTTTGCTATGTGTTCAAGCGATGTGCGTAAGGATTGGAGCGGCGTCCTTGATTGCGTCATTAGGGAAAGACCCGTTTTTATTAAAAGAACCCGAGACCGTATGGTGCTGTGCTCTACGGAAATGATGGAGCAAATTGTCGACAACATTCCTATTGTGGCAGACCGGTTTACGGAAGATGACAACAGCGTCTCTTTGTCGCTTACCGCCTTAGACCTTGTTTCCCATGGCGATACCCTGCAAGCCGCTAAAGCTGAACTTGCCAACAATATGATAGAATATGCCGAGGAATACTATCGGGAGTTTGAGCTATATAGTCGTGCACCGAACCGTAAGAACCATCTGCCCTATGTCATCAAGGCACTCATTGCAAAATCTCCAAAGGAATTGGAGGATGCAATCATATGCCAAGATGGAAAGATTTGAAACGCTATTGCGAACGGGACAACTGGGAACTGTATAAAGAAACCGATCATTATTTCTACCGAAAGATTTTGGACGACGGAACCGTTTTACGCACAAAAGTATCAAAGGGAAGCGGCGAAATTCATTATCACTTATGGCGCGAAATTCTGAATAAGCAACTGCAAACCACACAGGAACATTTCAACGAAGTTATATAACTTGTTCAGGAGCTATCCACATACGGGGTAGCTCCCATTTTTTTGCGCCGTATTCTGTCTCAAATACAATATAGAAAACGGAACAAAAATATGTGCTCTTATAACACCGTTGCCATTATGACAGCGTTCTTATAAAAGCACATGGTATGTGTATCTCGCCTCTGTTTTTGAAACAAAAAAGCGCTGTAGTCTAGTTGTCTCGGGGGTGTAATGCGTTTTTCAGGGGCGACAACGCAACAAATCGGAAAATTACACCGTCAAAGGTGCGTTGTTCCCCCCGATTGGATTGCCTACTCCGCCACCAGGACTTTTTCAATCGCGCCGACATACATCCGGTGATAATCCCGAAGGGCGTAGGTATCCATGATGGAAGCATCCAAAAAGCCCTGCGGATCCAAGTCCTGAAAGGCGATTTTTTTGCAGACGAAAACCGTTTTGGCCTGTTGATAGGTCACACCACCGTCCACGGGCAACGGTTCAAGCCCCGTTTCCTTGCATTTGTCGATATCCCTGCCGGACTGCGAGCCGCAAACGCCCAGCGCCTGCTTGTATGCACCGCCGAAAAAGCTCAGCGTAAAAGTTTCGCTGTCCTCCATAAATTCGTAGGTATAACGCTGCGGCCGCACAAATACAAAGGCGACCTCGCGCCCCCAAAGCTCGCCCACGCCGCCCCAGCTGACGGTCATGGTGTTGAAATGCGTCCTATCGCCTGCGGTCAAAAGCGCCCAATCATCGGCGATCATTTTCACAGGGGATGTGTGCAAATCCTTAATGGTCGTTTCCCGAAACATAAGTTCACCGTACTTTCCTACTATTTTTATGGGATGCGTAAAAATCAGCCCTGCATAGGAATACGGCAAAGCATAGAGCGTAAGCTCCATGCTTTGCCATTTTTTCTGAAAAAGCGCACGATCAGTTGCCGTAGCCATATGCGCCGAAGGGATTGTAATAATTGCTTTGGGTCGAGGATTCCGCCGCCGTGGACGTACCCTTATCCTCCACCAGCGTTACCTGCACATCAAATTGATTGACCGCATAGTTGTTTTTGGTGTCTACATGACAGATCGTCAATGTCAGTGTATCGCCGACCTTGGAGTTTTGGATAAGATCGGGCAGCGTATCCGTCGATTCCAGCTCCTTGCCGTTGACCGCGATGATCATATCGCCCTGCTGCACGTTCGTATTGACCAGTTCACTGTCCGAATTGATAGACTGGATTACAAGCGTTCCCGCAGGGAGGTTGTTCGCCCCGACGATCATGCTGTACATCTGATTGGAGGAAGCGGGAAAATAATTGATCCCGAGCTTCGGACGGTTGGTCACATAGCCGTTCGCGACGATCTCATCAAAAACCTCCTTCACCGTCACGCTCGGCACGGCAAATCCCATGCCCTCATAACTGGTGTTGGCGATTTTGGAGGAATTGATGCCGATGACCTGCCCATAGGCATTGACCAGCGCGCCGCCGGAATTACCGGGGTTTATGGCCGCCGTATGCTGAATGCACCGCTGCTCATACCCGATCTCGCTGTTTATGGGACGCGAAATGGCGGAGACCATCCCGTCGGTAAACGAGCCTGCAAACTGCACGCCGCCGGGGTTTCCGATGGCGTATACCGTTTCGCCGACCGAAAGTGTATCCGAATTGCCCAATTGCGCGGCTTTGAGCCCCGTTTTGCGGATGCGCAGCACGCCGATGTCCGTATGCGAATCATACCCGACGACCGTCGCGTCATACTGCGATTCGTCAACAAGCTGCACCTTGATCGTGCCGCCACCGCTGATGACATGCGCACAGGTCACAATGTAGGTATAAGTACCCGAGGCATCCTCCCCAAGGATGACGCCGGAGCCTTGACCCGCAAGCGCTGTGTTGCTGAACGCGCTGTCCGCGTACACCAAAATACCCACGGAGCTTTCCTTGACCGCTTCATACACGCCCACAGGCGTCAGTTCCCCGTCCGCATCCGTGCGCGCGGCGGTAGGCGTTTCGTCGATGAGCGCCGAAGGCGCTTCACTCGGGTCGATCTTTTTGGCTTTGTCGGTACGGTGCAGCAAAGAAACGGCCAAAACAACAAGCGAAACGACCACGCACATCGCCACGGCGGCAATCAAGATTTTCAAGCCGCGCTTTTTATGGTTGGAAACGGCGGGAGGGGTCTGTTTCGGGGGCTGCGGCGTACCGCCGTAATACCCGTAATGCGGCTGTGCGCTGCCGCCATACCCATTTTGCCCAAAGGGCGGCTGCGCGCCGTTTGAATACCCGTAATAGGGCTGCTGTGCCGTGCCGGAATAGCCGTTTTGTCCATAGGGCGGCCGCGTTTCGCCTTCGTAAGAAGCGTATGCGGAATTGGCCTGCGCACCGCTCTCCTGTGCGGCTGTGTTCGTCGGCTGATCGGCAGCCGTATTTTCCTGTTCGGGCGATGATTCGCGCCCGTCAAGGTCGTCATACATAAAAAATGCCTCCTGCCATGTTTCTTTTGTTATCGTCTGTTATCATAATTTGCGGTTATTAACACAATATGAACCGTATATTTACAGGTTTTAAAAAAATTTCGGACGAATTGCAAACAAATCACTCCGCTGCGAGCGGTTGATTCGGAATGGTAAAGGAAAACTCGACGTATTCGCTGCCGTCGCTTTGCGCGCGGATTTCGCCGCCGTGCATTTCGATGATCGTTTTGCAGATGTATAAGCCCAGCCCTGCGCCCTTGGTATCGTAGCTGCGGGATTTGTCCACCTTATAAAAGCGTTCAAACACGCGGGAAAGCTCCTCGGAGGAAATGCCGACCGCGCCCGAATTGCGGATGGAAACCGTCACGTCGGCAGGCGTTTGGCTGACACGCACCGAGATCGTCCCGTTTTCGGTGAATTTCACGGCGTTGTCCACCAAATTGTAGATCACCTGATGCAGCATATCGGGGTCGGCCAAAATAAACGTAGGCTGCAATTTATCCAAGCCTTCGATTTCGATGTGCTTTTTCTCAATGATCTGCTCAAAGTTGAGCATCGTATTGAAAATTTCCCGGCACAGATTAAAGCGTTTTGGCTGGAGCTGCAGCTCGCCCGCCTCGATTTTGGCCATGTTCAGCATCGACGTGACCAAACGTGCAAGACGCTTGGTTTCATCCGACACGATGCGCAGATATTCCTGCTGCTTTTCGGGCGGAATGGTGCCGTCCAAAATGCCGTCAATGAAGCCGCCTATGGTCGTCATGGGCGTTTTTAATTCATGCGATACATTGGCCACAAAGCTGCGTCGGGAGCTTTCCTGCAGGGCGAGCGACGCCGCCATGCGGTTGAAAGCGGAGGTAAGCTCGGCCAATTCGTCGCTGCCGCGCACTGCGACGCGCGGGCTGAAATCCCCCGAGGCATAGGCTTTGGCCGCGCGGGACATCTCGTTGAGCGGCCGAATCAGGCTCACCGTAAAGAAATAGATGATGATGAGTCCCACGGCAAGCGACATCAGAGAGGCAAACGCAAACATCCGCACCACGTCGAGCGCATACGCCTTGAAGCTGCCGCTGACGGGTTCCATGGCAAACACAGCGCCGACGGTCTGCCCGTTCACCACGACCGGCTCTGCCGCCGCCAAATATGTGCGGTCAAACATCCCGCCGAGCGTCCCGCGTTCATAGAATCGCCCGGACAGCGCCTTCGTAAGGATCTCCTGCGGGATCTTATAGCTCTCATGCACGCTGCATTTGCCGTTTTGGCGAATCTCCAAGCTCGGGGACAGCTGATCCTTGCAGAGGATCACCGTCCCGTTCGGATCGCACATGAACACATCCGCATCAATGGCCTCGGACACCGTCGCCAAATTGCTGCAGATAAAGACCACCGCGCCCTGCGGTTCGCTGCGCATCCACGAGGAGAGTACCTGCTGGGTGTTTTGCGCCACATTGAAAGCGTTTTCCTGCAGGAGCGTGGCCTCCTGACTTGTCCAGTGTCTGGTCATGAACACGCCGAGCGTTGCGCCCAACAGCAAAAAGCAGATCATCACCATCGCAAAAAACACCGATATGTATTTGACCAAAAGCGACTGGTGGCTGAATTTCTGCGCCACCCTGCGCGCGTATGCTTTCACACGGCTGCCTTGCATGCTTATTCCTTCGTTTCAAATTTATAGCCGACGCCCCAAACGGTTTTCAGTTCCCATTTGTCGGAAACGCCCTCTAACTTTTCGCGCAGACGTTTGACGTGTACGTCCACGGTTCTCGAATCGCCGTAATAGTCAAAGCCCCACACTTCGTCCAGCAGTTGATCGCGCGTAAATACGCGGTTGGGGTTCGACGCCAAATGATAGATGAGCTCCAATTCTTTGGGCGGCGTATCAACCGATACGCCGTTGACCTTCATTTCGTAATTGGTCAAATTCACGCTCAGGTTTTCAAAATGTACCTCTTTTGCCGCTTCTCCCGTCGCCGCAGCGCCCGTGCGGCGCAGAACCGCTTTGATGCGCGCAACCATTTCCTTGGTATCGAAGGGCTTGGTCATGTAGTCATCCGCGCCCAATTCCAGCCCCAGCACCTTGTCGAAAATTTCGCCCTTGGCGGTCAGCATGATAATGGGCTTGTCGGAAAATTTGCGCACCTCGCGGCAAACCTGCCAGCCGTCCAATTTGGGCAGCATAATGTCGAGGATCATCAAATCGGGGTTCTCCTGCTTGAACGCATTCACCGCCGACACGCCGTCGTACACGATCTTGACCGTGTAGCCCTCTTTTTCCAGATACAGTCGTAAAAGCTCGCAAATGTTCTGGTCGTCGTCCACGACCAATATTTTTTCGTTGGGCATATTTTCCCGCCTTTCACGCGATTTTTGTCATTTGCCATTTGATTATAGAGTGAAGATAAAAATAAGCTGTGAACAAAATTTAAACAAAATACCATCCTTTTGCCGTGGATGGTATTTTGCGGTCAGATTCAATTTGTCCCTCGGGAGCGTCCGCCCGCAAGGGGCAAACATCATTTTAAAGAGGCCAGCAAACCGCCCTTTGCAATGATATTTTGAATGAACGGCGGGAAAGGCTCTGCCTGATAGCTCTTGCCCGTGGTGCGGTCGGTAATAACGCCGCTGTCGAAATCCACCTCGACCTCGTCGCCTGCGGCGATCTCCTCGCCCGCCTGCGGACATTCGAGGATCGGCAAACCGATGTTCAGTGCGTTGCGGTAGAAAATGCGCGCGAAATTTTTCGCGATCACGCACGAAATCCCCGAGGCTTTAATGGCGATGGGCGCGTGTTCGCGGGAAGAACCGCAGCCGAAATTGACGCCCGCGACAAGAATGTCGCCCTTTTGCACCTTCTCTACGAAGGTCTTGTCGATGTCCTCCATGCAGTGCGCCGCCAGCTCTTCGGGCTTTGCCGTATTCAGATAGCGCGCGGGAATGATCACGTCCGTATCGACGTGGTCGCCGTATTTATGTACTTTCCCTTGAATTTTCATGTTGCTGTGTCCTCCCTCGTCAGTCCAATTCGCACGGGCAGGAAATTTTGCCCGTGACCGCGCTCGCCGCCGCCACATAGGGGCTTGCGAGATATACTTCGCTTTCGGGGTGTCCCATTCTGCCGACGAAGTTGCGGTTCGTGGTCGAGACCGCGCGTTCGCCCGCAGCCAAAATCCCCATATGCCCGCCGAGGCACGGCCCGCAGGTCGGCGTGGAGACGATTGCGCCCGCCTTTACAAAGATTTGGGTCAGGCCCTCTTCGATGCACTGCATATACACGGTTTGCGTGGCGGGGATCACGATGCAGCGCACGCCCTCGGCGACCTTTCGGCCTTTGAGTACCGAAGCCGCCGCGCGCATATCTTCAATTCTGCCGTTCGTACACGAGCCGATGACGACCTGATCGATTGGAATATCGTCGATGGAATCGACCGTATGCGTGTTTTCGGGCAAATGCGGGAACGCGACCGTGGGTTTGAGGGTATCAAGGTCGATCGTGACCGTTTCATCATAGGGCGCGTCCTCATCCGCTTCAAAAATAACGGGCTTGCGGGAAGTTCTGCCCTGCATATAGGCGAGCGTCTTTTCGTCCACAGGGAAAATGCCGTTTTTCGCACCGCATTCAATGGCCATATTGGCGATGCAGAAGCGGTCGTCCATGGAAAGAGAGGCTATGCCGTCGCCCGTGAATTCCAGCGAACGGTAACGCGCGCCGTCCACGCCGATTTGGCCGATCAAATGCAGGATCACGTCCTTGCCGGTGACATACTTCTGCAGCTTGCCCGTAAGCTTCACGCGAATTGCCGACGGTACTTTGAACCAGGCTTTGCCCGAGATCATGCCCGCAGCCATATCGGTAGAGCCGACGCCCGTGGAAAACGCGCCGAGCGCGCCGTAGGTGCAGGTATGGGAATCCGCGCCGATGACGGTATCGCCCGAGATCACCAATCCTTTTTCGGGCAGCAGCGCGTGTTCGATCCCCATTTGACCGACGTCAAAGAAATTGGAAATGCCGTAATCCTTTGCAAAAGTACGCACCTTTTTGCAGTTTTCGGCGGATTTAATATCCTTGTTGGGCGTGAAGTGATCCATGACCAGCGCGATGCGCTCGCGGTCGAACACCTCGTGAAAGCCCTTGTCCTGCATTTCATGAATGGCGACGGGTGAAGTCACGTCGTTGCCCATCACAAGATCCAAATTGACCTCGATGAGCTGCCCTGCCGAAACGCTGTCCAGTCCCGCGTGTGCGGCGAGAATTTTTTGTGTCATAGTCATAGCCATTGTGGTTTCCTCCTTTGCCTATTCGGTGATCCCGTTGATGCCGGTATCGCCTTTTTCAAGCGCGGTAAGACCCGAGCGGGAAAGCTCGATGATGCCGTGCTTGGTCATTTTTTCAATAAATTTGTCAATGAGCGACGTAAGCCCCGTCAGTTCCGCCGTGATGGTGGTATGTCCGATGTCCTTGACCTTTGCGCCGAAGCCGTTGATGGTTTTCAGCACCGCCGTTCTGCGGCTGTTGGTCGCATGTACCTTGATGAGCAGCAGTTCGCTGGAAATGAGCTTGCCCTCGTTGAGCTTGACGACCTTAATGACGTCCTCCAACTTCGAGAGCTGCCGCTCCACCTGCATGAATTTATACGGCTCCACGTCGGAAACGATGGTGATGCGCGAATACAGGGGGTTTTCGGTTTCCGCGACCGTCAGGCTGATGACGTTGTAGCCGCGGCGCGCAAACAGGCTCGCCACGCGCAGCAGCACACCCGTTCGGTTGTACACGAGCGCGGAAAGGAAAATGCGCTCCAATTGTTCTTGCTTGTTGTCTGCCATTTGTTTTTACCTCTTATTCTGCTGAAAATTGATACACGGTTGTAGAAAGGAACGGCCGCTCTTTTGTAAAGAGACAGGGCAAAAATTCCGAATGATTGAGCGCGTCGGGAAAATACTGTGTTTCGAGGCAGAAGCCCTGCCGATAGCAAAGGGGTTTCCCTGCCTTGCCCACTTGCGTGCCGTCCATAAAATTGCCGATATAAAACTGCACGCCGGGAAGATCCGTATACCCGCACATCACGCGTCCGCTTTTCGGTTCATACACGCGCGCAAACTGCCGAAGCGTGCCGTCGTACCCCGCAATTTGGAAATTGTGGTCGTAGCCCCGCCCTATGCGCAGTTGTTCGTCGTCCGCCCCCACGTCTCTGCCGATGGGTTTCGGCGTTCTGAAATCAAACGGCGTACCCTCGACCGCGCGGATCTCGCCCGTGGGGATGGCGGCGTCGTCGGTCGGCGTATACGCATCGCAGAAAAGCTGCATGGAATGCTCCACGATCTGCCCGCCGTCGAAGCCCTCCAAATTAAAATACGCGTGATTGGTCACGTTGATCGCCGTTTCGCAGTCGGGCGTACACGCATAGCGAATGGTCACCGCGTTGTTGTCGTCAAACGAAAACGTGACTTCGTTGCGCACGCTTCCGGGGAATCCCTCGCTGCCGTCGGGGCTTTGATAGGTAAAGCGCACGCTCTGCGCGTCCACGACTTCGCTGTCCCAAACGACGGTTTCGTATTCGTGGTTGCCGTGGAGCGTGATTTTGCCGTTCACGTTTTTGGTGATCGGGTACGTCCGCCCGCCGATGGTAAGTCCCTTGCCCGCAATGCGGTTGGCGACCCTGCCGACGGTGCGTCCCTGCGAATCGGTGCAAAGCTCCTGTCCTTCCATCGTATCGAAGCCAACCAAAACGTCATAAAGCGCACCTGAGCGGTCGGGAACAACGATCTTATTCAGCGTCGCGCCGTAGGCGACAAGCTCTATGTACGCGCCCTTGGCGTTGGTTATGGTAAACGCGGGTACTTCGACGCCCTCTCGGGTCGTTCCGTAAAGCGTCCGTTCGATTTTCACCGTTTCCACCCCATTTTAAGTATATAGAATAAGTATAGTATCCAAGCGGCGGATTGTCAAGAAAACAAAAGAAGCATCCCGCGAAGGATGCTTCTTTTCTTTGGTCGGCATACGAAATTCAATCCACGGTGATTTTGAACACGACGGGCATATCGCTTTCGATCTCCTGCGTCTCCACGATCAGCCCCCGTTTGTTCCTGTGCCACTTCGGCGTTTTGTCGAAGCCCAGCACCTCCACCGAGCGGATCGCGCCGTGGAAATTCGGTTTGCGCGAAGCGTCTGCCAAGGCCAAGGACTTGATGCACACCTTGCTTTTGCCCTGCATATTCAGGCAGATCGCATAGAGATTTTCCCCGTTCGCCGTAAAACGGATGTCCCGCACGGTATAGGGCTTTTCTTCGGAATCGGCAAACTGCCCCTCGGTGATCTTCGTCGGGCCTTCGGAACTGCGCCGCCACAGCCTCGCGCCGTATATCGCTTCGCCGTTGACTTGCAGCCACGCGCCGATTTGCAGCAGGATGGCCTTGTCCTCGTCGGGTATGCTGCCGTCGGCTTTCGGCCCGATATTCAAGAGCAGCCGCCCGTTTTTGCTGACGATGTCCACCATATCCCGCACGATCTGCCGCGCGGTTTTATAGCGGTTATGCTCGGTATAGCACCAGGAATTCTTTGCGACGGCAGTGTCGGTCTGCCAAATGTAGGGCTTGGCGTCGGCGAATTGCCCGCGCTCAACGTCGGGAACTGCTGTGCCGAACATGAAAGCGTCGTGCTTGTAGTTAATGACGACGCCCTCGCCCCATTCTTGGGCGCGGTTATAGTAATAGGCGGCAAATTTTTTCAGGTACGGTTTGACGGCGCTGTGCTGGATCCACCAGTCAAAATAGATGATCTTGGGGCGGTATCGGTCGACGATCTCACAGCAACGGCAAAGCCAGTCCTCCAAATATTCCTGCGACGGTGCGGGTTCTGAAAAAAGGTCTTGATGATCCGGTTCGGGCATGGACGGCCAGTAGAAATCCCCGCGTTTTAACGGTTCTTGGATGTCGGAGTCGAACTCCTTGCCGTGACCCATAAAGAACCAATGCTCTATGCGGTGGCTGGACGCACCGCGCACCAGCCCCGCCTTGTCGAATTCCTCGGAAAGCTCGCCCAAAACATCGCGGCAAGGCCCTTTTTGCTTGGCGTTCCAAACGGATAACGCGCTGTCATACATTTGGAAGCCGTCATGATGCTCCGCAACGGGAACGACGTACTGCGCGCCCGCCGCTTTGAAAAGCGCCGCCCACGCGGCAGGGTCGAATTTTTCCGCCTTGAACATCGGGATAAAATCCTTGTAGCCGAAATCCCTGTGCTTCCCGTAGGTCGCAAGGTGGTGTTTGTACGCGGCACTGTTTTGGATGTACATATTCCGCGAATACCACTCGCTGTCAAAAGCGGGTACGCTGTATACGCCCCAATGGATAAAAATACCGAACTTCGCCCTTTCATACCATTCGGGTACGCGATACTGCCCGAGCGATTCCCATGTGTCTTTGTATGGACCGCTTTCGATCACACGGTCGATTTCCTCGAGATAGGCTTGCACGATCGACCCTCCTTTTCGTATCCGATATTGCATACATCATCATATCATCTCCGCGCCGCGATGTCAACCGCGTTCGCACACATGAAATTTCCGATTATCGGTGTTACAAGCAGGAAAAAATTGCAGCGAATGAAAATACCCTGTGTTAGGGTAGAATTGCTAAGGCAATTCCAAAAGGCAAAATAAAAAAAATAGCCGAAAAAAGCCGAGATACACCAAAATGAATCTCGGCTTCATGTAAGTGTGACGTAGAGTAGGAATAGCACGTGACTGCCCCGTTATTTATTCGGTTTGATCTTTGTCTTTATAGGTATCTTTGTTTTCTGATTGAAGCGGCTTTGCGGGTTCTGACCGTTTATACTGCGGATCAACCACGAATCGAGAATGTGCAGCCAAGTACATCACGCCGATTGCAACGGCAAAACTATAGAATGCTGTTGCATATTCAGGTCCGCCGAAGAAGTAACAAACCACGCCGACTATTATAATCAGAACCATCAGTATCAGAATAATCAACCACATATTTTCTTCCCCTTTTGCTATATCTCGTGCTGAAATTCCACCGTGCAATGGATTTTAGAGTAATTTAGCTGCGGTGAAATACTAATCGATGCTCCTCCTCCTACTGAAAGAGATGGGGAACCAAATGAAATAATTTGATGAAAATATGCACTGCCGAGATTAAAAGTCATCGCATCGGTACTATATTGGTGTCCGTCAATCCATAGTGCGGCACAAAAATCCGTATAACGCTTTCCGTATGCCTCACCTATAGAACTGACATTATAATAATTAGCAGGCAACGGCAAACTACTGTATGTTAAACGCCCGATAACCGTAATCTGGCTTTGCCCAATTTTTTCGCTATACTTAGCCGTCTGTTGACCTGTTTTGTAATCAAACTCCTGATAAGTTAAAAGAGACCATACCGAATCAGGCGTTAAAGAACCTTCTGTTGTTGCAAGCGCAATCTGATCAGTCAAGTGCTGAATCGGATTGGTTAACCATGTGCAAACCACTAGAAACGAAAAGTCTGTTTTATTTGTATCATTTTGCCATATGGATGTTTGAAGTCTCACCCAACTATTTTCCGATATTTCATCTTCAATTCTTAAAACAGATGCCTCGGGTAATGTAGTCCTTTCCGCCTCATACTGCGCCTTTGTCGAGGTAACTGTGGCACCGTCAGGGTGAATACAAACGTATTCCTCTTTTGTTTCAATAAACCGACTGTTGGCAATCTTCAGCAATTTTTCCTCTGACATAGCTTGTATAATACTCTTTGGATAATCCAACCGCGTCAAAATAGCTTTTGCAATATCAATCTCACTTAAACCATCTCTTTTTAAAGACCACTTGTATAGAACCATTTGTATGGGTTCTATGCAAATTGAGTCCCTTGTCATTGTACTACTGTCAAGTGCAAAAATATTATTTGTAAAGATAGACAGTAATAAAACGACCAAAGCAAAACAAGATATACATTTTTTCATGCTCATGTTATTTCCCTCCTTAAAAATGAACCTACCCTACAAAAGATAATGTATCACTTTTTTTGGTTTTTTCAAGATAGCTAAAAAATTTTTACATTTTTGTATAAATTTTATCCAAATTCCCAAAACAATCTGAAAAAGCATTGGAAATTCTCTCCGTTTGCGCTACAATGAAAGTACGGATTTCATCCGCACAAATTTCATAGAATAGGGGTATGGTCATGGCAATTCAAATCCGCAATTTAAGCAACGAAACGCGTCGGATCACGGAAAGTCTCGGCAATTTCAGCGTTCTGGAATATGCGCAGGATGCAAGCGTCTCCCCTTTTAATGCGCAGACGCAGTATTTTATGGGCAAAATGAACGTTCGCCGCAGGCAGGTCATGGTTGCCTTAAACGGCAGCAATTCCGTTATTACGCAGGCGGGCGCCATGCAGTGGATGGCAGGCGACGTCAACGCGACGAGCGGCGTGAAGGGCGTGGGCGATTTTCTCGGCAAGCTCGTAAAGGGCGCGGTCACCAAAGAAAGCGCCGTCAAACCCGAATACGTCGGCAACGGCACGCTGGTTTTAGAACCGACGTACAAATATATTATCCTGCAGGACGTCGCCAACTGGGGGCCTGCGGGCATGGCGGTGGAGGACGGTATGTTCCTCGCCTGCGACGGTACGGTGCAGCACAAAGTGGTCGCGCGTTCCAACCTTTCCTCCGCAGTCGCGGGCGGGGAGGGCTTATTCAACCTGTGCCTGCAAGGCAGCGGCGTCGCCGCGCTGGAAAGCAACGTGCCGCTGTCCGAGCTTGTGGAGGTCGAGCTTCAGAACGACACCCTGAAAATCGACGGCAATCTCGCAGTCTGCTGGACGGCCTCTCTGCAATTCACCGTAGAGCGTTCCACAAAGACGCTCATCGGCTCGGCGGTCAGCGGCGAAGGACTGGTCAACGTCTATCGCGGTACGGGCAAGGTGCTGATGTGCCCCGTAGCGCCGACCAATACGCTCTATGCCGCGACCAACACCGTGGCGGCGAAATCGGCGGCGGTCGGAAGCAATACCTTCGGAAAATAACCGCCGTTCATACGCGGAACATACGCGGGAGGCTTTTGGGGAACGCCGGATAAGGAAGCCATTATGAAAAAATGCGGTGCAGAGCCGGAAAGGGCGTTGCACCGCATTTCAGTCTGTCTAAAAGCCCCAAATCTCAAGCGAGGTTTGGGGTTTTTAGATATAGCCTTTCAGGGAACAGATAAAAACAAGCATCATCTACCAAAACATACTCGATATATTCGCACTTTGCTTCTAACAGCTTTATGGCATACAGATAATCCGCATGACGATTTAACTTTCCGGTATAATCCAATAATTTCAGAATATTTCATTCTCCTGCAAATTATCTTTTATTGTTCAGCGTTATTCAGCGACATATCGAGCAATGCTGAAATCTGATCTCTCCGCCCGTAAATCACCGCCGTGATCCACACGGTTTTCTTTTCCTCGTCAACCAAATAGTAAACGAGAAAATTCTGAACGGGCATTTTACGGATTCCCTTCGTGCGCCAAGGTTCTTCCTCTGTAAGAGGGTATCTCGACGGCATGGAATCCAGCTTCTTGATTTCGCTTTGCAGCGTTTCCGCCCATTTCCGTGCGATTTCCGTCTCTAAGAGGATTTTGGAAATATACTGTACCGTTTCCTCGATTTGCTCAAATGCCTGCGGAGTCAGCTTTATCGCATACCGCATACTCAAATGCCCTCACGGATTTTGGCAAAGGCTTCGTCAACGGACAGTCCTTCGCCGGACTTTGCCTGATTGTAGCCTTTTTCCATCATTGCGTGAAACTGCTCGTCGGTCAAGCTGTCTCTTGTGGGCAATTTCGGAACGGTGAGGGAATACGGAACACCGCCCGTCATAATGATCTGTCTGTATAAGGTATCGATCAAAACCGAAACAGGCAGTCCGAGCCTGTCCAATACCGCCTCCGCCTGCCGTTTGATCTCAGGCTGAACACGAGCCGTTACATTTGCACTTTTTGTTGCCATCCTAAGCACCTGCCTTTCTGATTTTGATTGTATCATATTGTATGGCAAATCGCAATACAATATTCGAGATTTTCACCCTGCGCGGCAAAAAAATGGTTGCCCTTTTACGAAAGTGCGATTTTGAATTTGGGCATAGAGAAAGACAGCACAGAAAGCTTTTTCGCCTCCCGTTTTTTGTTCGTTCGCATTGAAAATGCAAAAATCCCGCCGACAGTTGTATTCCCTATCCAAAGATATGGACGGGCTTTGTTAAATTCACATACATTTTATTGACTTTTTGGGTGTTTAAAGGTATCCTTTATGGTGACGAGATCCATAGCCGAGGGAGGCGATTTGATTGGATGCTTTTTTGACGCAGTTTGATTATCTGGTGCGCTACGTGCTTACGGCATTCGCCGTGTTCATCCTGCTTCGGTGCGTGTTTTCGCTGTTTCGCCTGCGCCCGCGCCGAGAGGTCATGGCGACGCTTACGAACCTCGCCGACGACAGCGAGATCGAAATCGAAAACTGGGAGACCTCTATCGGCCGCAGCCGCTCCTGCGATATTGCACTGCGCAAATACAACACGGTGTCCCGTTTTCACGCGGTGCTCGCGCTTCGCAAAGAGGGCTGGTTCATTTTCGATACCGAATCGAAAACCGGCGTGTATGTAAACGGCGAGCAGATCCGCCGTTCGCAGCAAATTGCAGACGGTGATACCATTGCTTTCGGCAATGCAGTCATGAAATTTCACTCCAACGGCTACGGCGTGGACAGCGAGAATACGGAGGGCGGCGAAGTCACCGACTTCACCAATGCCGCGCGTTTGGTCAATCTGGCGGACAACAGCGCGTTCTATCTGCGCACAAGCTGTCTTATAGGGCGCGGCCGGCACTGCAACATCTGCCTGCCCATGCGCGGTATTGAAGACGAACACGCGGAAATTTACATGAGCCGCGACGGTTGGATGGTCGCCGATTTGCACACACAGAGCGGCACGTACTTAAACGGCGAACTGGTGTTCGGCGCTTATGCACTGTATGACGGCGACATTATTTCCGTCGGCGAATACAGCTTTATGTTCAGAGAATAAGATCGCTTTTTGAACAGATCATGCGGAAAGGAGCGTTATCGAACGCGCAAAGCGACGCTCGGTAACGCGGCAGCGAGTTATGAAGGAACAAAAGAAGAAAAAACGCAGAAAATCCTATCGCAAGCCCGTCAAATGGCCGTTTTTGCTGCTCATGATGACGGTGTTTCAAATCATCTGCGCTTTGCAGATCCACATGAACGGCACGCAGGAAAAAACCACAACGCTTGTGGTGGTCTTTGCCGTATATATAACGGTGGAATGGGTCTATTTCCTCGTCTGCGGCGGCTTTTTGCACCGAAAGAGCTTTGAGATCGAACTGATCGCCTTTTTCTTAACGGGCATAGGGCTTACCCTGACCACGAGCGTTTACCCCGACAAGGCGTACACGCAGTTGGCGGCGGTGATGCTCGGAATTCTTGTATTCTCGGTCATGCTGTGGATCTTGGGCGACATCAATCGCGTCACAAAGTTGCGTATGCCCGTGGCGATCCTCGCCGTTTTGGCGCTTGCGGTGACGCTGGTCATCGGCACGGACATCAACGGCGCGAAAAACTGGATCATCCTGGGCGACGGCGTGTTGTCCATTCAGACGTCCGAGCTTGTCAAGGTCGCATTCGTGTTTGTGGGCGCGGCGACGCTTGAATATTTGCAGTCCACACGCAGTCTGACCAAATACATCCTGTTTGCGGGCGTATGCATCGGCTGCCTGTTTTTGATGCGGGATTTCGGCACGGCGCTGATCTTCTTTTTCACGTTCATCGTCATGGCGTTCCTGCGTTCGGGCGACATCAAGACCCTGTTTTTGATCTGCGCGACGGCGGTGTTGGGCGGCGCGGGCGTGCTGACCTTTAAGCCGCACGTCGCCAAACGCTTTGAGACGTACCGCCATGTGTGGGAGAACGCCACAGGGAGCGGTTACCAGCAGGTGCAGCTTTTGATTTATTCCGTGAGCGGCGGGCTGTTCGGCCTCGGAATCGGCAACGGCAAGCTGCGCTACGTCTACGCGGCGACCGAAGACCTCGCCTTCGGCATGGTGTGTGAGGAGTTCGGCATCATCATCGCCATGACCGTGCTGCTGACCTTTGTTTCCTTAGTGGTCTACAGCATTCGCTATGCAAGGGCGGCACGCTCGTCCTTTTATTCGATCGCGGCGCTCGCGGCGTCGAGCCTTCTGCTTTTTCAGGCCGCGCTGCACGTATTCGGCGTGACCGATCTGCTGCCCTGGACGGGCGTTACCCTGCCCTTTATCAGCCGCGGCGGTTCGAGTATGATGTGCTGCTGGGGCTTAGCGGCGTTTATCAAGGCCATAGACGTACACACCTACAAGCGTTACGATAAAATCGGACAGTCGTAAAAAGGAGGGGTTCGTATGAAAACGCTTTCCAGAAGAGCCTGGCTTCTGTATATTCCCGCGGTTGCGTTCCTTGCGGGGCTGTGCATTCTGTTTTATACCTTTTATACGAATGCCGATAACTGGTCGATGCGCAAGGCAAATCGGCATTTGTACACCTCGGGGACGCTCATTGCGGCGGGCAATATCACCGACGAAACGGGCGCGATCCTCGCAAAGACCGCAGACGGCAAACGGCAGTATAACGAAAGCCGTAGCATCCGCACCGCGACGCTGCACGTGGTCGGCGACGCCCAGGGGTTTATCGCCACGGGCGTGCAGACCTCCTACAAGGACGAACTGACGGGCTATACCTTCGCAAACGGCATTTACGACATCAAAAAATACGGCAAGGGCAACGACCTGCAGCTTGCGGTGAACGCCGAGCTGTGCGCCGAAGCTTACAAGGCGCTCGGTAACAACAAGGGTACGGTCGGCGTGATGAATTACCGCACCGGTCAGTTGGTCTGCGTGACCTCCAAGCCCGCCTACGATATTCAGAACCGCCCGTCACAGGATATTGCGAACGACAAAACGGGCGAATACGAAGGCGTGTATTTGAACCGCTTTTTCTCCGGCGTATATACCCCCGGTTCGACCTTTAAAGTCATCACTTCCGCTTCCGCCATAGACAATATTGCGGACATCGACACCCAAAAGCTCAAATGCACGGGTGCGCACACGATTGACGGCGGTTCTGTCAAATGCCTCGGCAAGCACGGCACACTGGGCTTTGAACGCGCGCTGAACGTCTCATGCAACAGCTTTTTTGCGCAGGTCGCCCTGCAGCTCGGCACGGAAAAGCTCACGGCCACGACCGACGCGCTCGGATTTAACCAAAACTTTACGGTGGGCAAAATTCGCCTGGCGAAAAGCACCTTTGACCTTTCCGCCGCTTCCAAGCTCGATCTCGGCTGGGCGGGCATCGGGCAATACACCACGCTTGTCAACCCCTGCCATATGCTGATGATCGTGGGCGCGATCGCCAACGGCGGCACATCGGTGCAGCCGTATCTCGTCAAGTCCATCACCAATCAAACGGGCAAAACCGTTTTGGAGGCAAAAACCGAAGCAGGATTACAAATGTTCTCCGCTTCCACGGCAAAGAAGCTGCAGGAACTGCTGCGCTCCAATGTGGAAAACTATTACGGAGACAGCAAATTCCGCAAGCTCGAAATGTGCGGCAAAACGGGTACGGCGGAGGTCAGCACCGACGAGGGCGGCGATAAGCCGCACGCATGGTTCGTGGGCTTTTCACAGCGCAAGGATCTCCCCTATGCCATCGTGGTCGTGGTTGAAAACGGCGGCGGCGGAAGCTCGGTCGCCATTCCCGTGGCAAATAAAACCATGCAAAAAGTCGCCGAGCTGTACGGGAAGTAAGGAAGGATTTATTCTTCGGCTCAAAAGGACGCCGTCCTTCAGAAAACGGCAAAAATTCAGATACAGGCAGGAAGCATATGCAAACCAGTAATTATTATCCCGAAACCTACGGCGCCAGGGGCGACGGCGTGCAAAATGATGTAAAAGCTCTGCAGGCCGCCATAGACGATTGCCATAAAAACGGCGGCGGTACGGTCGTACTCTCCGGCGGCAAGACCTATTACAGCGACTCGCTGCAGCTTCGCGCGAATGTCGAACTGCATTTGCAGAAAGGCGCGCGCTTAAAAGCCACGTCGGACATCAACGGCTACATTCGCCCCTGCTTAGCGCTCAACGACCCGAAAACCGCTTTGATCGGCAATCCCGTTACGGGCAAGCCCTCCTTTGTATTTCTTTACGGCTTTGAAGCGCACGGCTGTTCGATAACCGGCGAGGGCGTAATCGACGCAAACGGTCACAGCTTTGTGCGTCGTAAAGACCAATACTATGTGACGGGCGACTTCTACCCGCGTCCGACCGTGATCTATATCGAAAAAAGCGATCATATCTCTTTTCGCAACGTCACCATCGTAGACGCGCCCTTTTGGACGCTGCATCCTGCGGGCTGCGACGACGTGCTGATCTCGGCCATTCGCATTCTCAACGATTTGGACGTCGCCAATTCCGACGGGATCGACCCCGACCACTGCTCCAATGTGCGCATTTGCAATTGCCACATTGAATGTGCGGACGACTGCATCTGCTTAAAGACGAGCAAGGGCAACGCGGAATACGGCCCGTGCGAAAACATCCTCATCACAGGCTGCACGCTGATCTCCACCTCCGCCGCGATCAAAATCGGCACGGAGGGCGTGGGCGATTTTCGCAATGTCCTCGTTTCCGACTGCATCATCTCCCGCAGCAACCGCGGGCTTTCCATCCAAATTCGCGACGGCGGCAATGTGGAAAACGTCAGCTATTCCAATATTCTGATCGAAACGCGGCGGTTCTGCCCCGATTGGTGGGGAACTGCCGAGCCGATCGTGCTGACCACCTTGAACCGCGACGAAAACACGAAATCGGGCAAAATCAAAAACGTGCGCTTTCAAAACATCACCTGCAAGGGTGAAAACGGCGTGCTCGTCCACGGCAACGCCGACAATCACATCGAAAACGTCACCTTTGAAAATGTGCAGGTCGAGCTGACCAAAACCTCCAAATGGCCGTGCGGGCTTTACGATCTGCGGCCAAGCCTTCAGTACGGCGTGGAAAAGGCGCAAAACGCGGGCTTTTTCCTGCGCTATGCCGACGGGGTCACGGTCGAAAAGTCCTCGGTGCGCTTCGGGAAGATCTGCGACGACTATGCGCACGCGCTCGACGCGGCGCACTGCAAGGATCTCCAGTTAATCCGCTTCGACGGTCAGGCGGCCAAAGAGGGATTTGATGCGGTCAAAATCGGCGAAGAGGCATAAAGAATTTTACTCTAAAAAGTCTAAATACACAAAAGGAGTAAGATTATGGGGAACCCCCGGCGAGGGTTCCCCACCGAAAAACAGTCCACTGGACTGTTTTTCGCCCCTCCTGCGCTCTTTTGGACAAAAATTTCGCAGCCTGCGGGCTGCGATGAGGGCGCCGCCCCTCAACCCCGCCGCCTTTTGAAAAAGGCGGGCGAAAACTTTTCGTTATTTTGCTATCGCAAAACTGTTTATCGACAGACTGAGGGACGTTTTGAAAACGTCCTTTTTTTGTATGGAATTTGCGGCGCTATCTAAAATGCAGCCACTTGCACAAGCGATCCGGCCATCAAATATCCTGCGCTCCGCATTCGCAAAGAAAAAACGGCTTACCGCTTATTTTCTGTTGTTATTTCCCGCTGCGTATGGTAATATATTACTAAAGTATCTTACTTTGTCCCATTCTTTTTTACGAAAAAGAAAGGGCCTTGATTATCTGCCACGGCGGAGGAAGTCTATGTTCAATATCGTTCCACAGCCCAATGAAATGATTATTACAGGCGGCAAAGTCGGCTTTGCGCTTGATGCGGACACCACGATCTCAAAGGTCGATTATATCGATGAATTTCGGGATTTCGTCAAACGGGAATTCGACATCCGGCTGCACCGCGATTCGGATGCGACGGAGAATGCGATCCTTTTGTTGCACACGGACGAGTTGACGGCGGACGAAGGCTACCGTCTGGTATCGCGCGACGGCTGTGTGTACATATACGGCAAAACAGACAACGGCATTTTTTACGGGCTGCAGACCTTAAAGCAGCTTTTGCTGCAGGGCAACGGGCAGCTGCCCGATATGTATATCGAAGACAAACCGCGTTATGCCTATCGCGGCTTTATGCTCGATTCGGGGCGATATTTCCAGTCGGTCAAGGAGATCAAGCGGTATATAGATCTGATCGCCCTGCATAAGCTCAATGTTTTTCACTGGCATTTGACCGAGGATCAGGGCTGGCGCGTGGAGATCAAAAAATATCCGCTTCTCACCGAAAAAGGCTCGAAACGCAGCCACACGAATTTCGGCGTCAAACCCGAAAGCGGATTTTACACGCAGGAGGATATTCGTGAGATCGTGGACTACTGCCACCGCCGATTCATCCGGGTCGTACCCGAATTCGACATCCCGGGGCATACGGTTTCGGCAATCGCGTGTTACCCCGAGCTTGCCTGCTTTCCGCGCAAAACGGAGGTCGCCACGCACTGGGGCGTAAAGCACGATATTCTCTGCGCGGGCAAGGAGGAGACCTATGCCTTCGTTTTCGATGTGATCGACGAGCTTTGCGAGCTGTTCCCCGATCCGTATTTCCACCTCGGCGGCGACGAAGCCGTCAAAATGCGCTGGAAAATTTGTCCGCACTGTCAGGCCAAAATGCAAAAAGAGCATATTGCGACCGAAGAACAGCTGCAGCACTATTTCATGAGCCGTGTCGCCGCCCATGTCAAAGAAAAAGGGAAGATCCCGATCATGTGGAATTATGACGGCATAGAAAATACCGATTTGCTGGATCGTGACATCGTCTGGCAGATCTGCGGCGTCAACAAGCAAAACGATACCGTACAGCGGGAATTGCAAAACGGCAGAAAAATGTATAACTCCTCCGCGCATCCGTATTATCTCGATCTCCCTTACGGATGGGTGAATTTGAAATCCGCTTATGAATTTGAGCCGGACATGGGCGAGAATATGTTCGGCGTGGAAGCGCCGTTGTGGACGGAATATGTCCCGACGCAGAAGAAGGCGGATTACTGCACGTTCCCGCGTTTGGGTGCAATCGCCGAGACGGCGTGGTCAGCGCCCGAGGACAAAAGCTATGCGCGGTTTGAAGAGGGTCTGCCCGAGTATTTCGATCTGCTCAACGCTTACAAAGTCCGCTACGGGACTTTGAAGCAGGCGCTTCCCTCTTATCTGCGCGGCAAGGCGCAATCTTTGTGGTTCAACCGCCGCGTACTGCACTGGCAGGGACTGCACAACCTCATAGACGACGCAAAAGTCGAATCCAAAGCCAAGAAAGGCAAACAATAAAAACTTACAATCGTTAGGGGTGTTCGTTTTGGCAAACGCAGCAAAGTATGTTCTTGCACTCGATCAGGGTACGACCAGTTCCAGAGCCATTCTTTTTGACAGGCAGGGCAACATAGCCGCCAAGGCTCAGCATGAGTTCAACCAAATCTACCCGCAGCCGGGCTGGGTGGAGCATAACGCCATGGAAATTTTGCACACGCAGTTCCAGGCGGTGACCGAGGTTTTGACCGCCGCGCAGGTCGTCACCTCCGACATTGCCTCCATCGGCATCACCAACCAGCGCGAAACCACCGTTTTGTGGGACAAAGGCACCGGCAAGCCGATTTATAACGCCATCGTTTGGCAGTGCCGCCGTACCGCAGAAATGTGTGAAGAAATCAAAAAAGATCGGGAATTGACCGATTACATACAGGCGCACACAGGGCTTGTGGTGGATGCGTATTTCTCCGCCACCAAAATCAAATGGATACTGGAGAACGTCCCCGGCGCGCGCATTCTGGCGGATGCGGGGCAGCTTTTGTTCGGCACGATTGAAACCTGGCTGATTTGGAATCTGACGGGCGGCAAGGTGCATATTACGGACTATTCCAATGCGTCCCGCACAATGCTGTTTGACGTGGATAAGCTCTGCTGGGATCCTTACCTTTGCGAGCGACTCGGCATTCCGATGAGCATGCTGCCCACCCCCGTTCCCTCGAGCAGTGTATACGGCGAAGTCGCCCCGGGACTTTTGGGCTTTGAGGATATTGTCGGCGTACCCATCGCGGGCGCGATTGGCGACCAACCTGCGGCGCTGTTCGGGCAAGGGTGCTTTAGAGCCGGCCAGGCCAAAAACACCTACGGTACGGGTTGCTTTTTGCTGATGAACACGGGAGAAAGCCGCGTACAGTCGAAAAACAATCTGGTCACGGGCGTCGCATGGGGCTTGGACGGCAAGGTGGAATACGCCATTGAAGGCTCGGCGTTCAACGCGGGTTCGGTCATCAAATGGCTGCGCGACGATCTGCGGCTCATCGATTCCGCAAAACGCTGCGACGAGCTGGCCGAAAGCGTTCCCGATGCAGGCGGCATTTACTTTGTTCCGGCGTTCACGGGGCTTGGCGCGCCGTATTGGGATATGTACGCGCGCGGCACGATCGTGGGGCTTACGCGCGGCGTACAGCGTGAACATATCGCCCGCAGCGTACTGGAAGCAATCGCCTATCAAATGACCGATCTGCTCGAAGCGATGAAAGCCGATTCGGGGATCGCCCTTTCCGAGCTTCGCGTGGACGGCGGCGCGTCGGTCAGCAACATCATGATGCAAATTCAGGCCGATCTGATCCGCACCAAGGTCAACCGCCCGAAAATGGTCGAGACAACCGCGCTCGGCGCGGCGTTCCTCGCAGGGCTTGCGGTCGGTTTTTGGACGGATCTCAACGAGCTGGAGGCCGTGCGCAGCGTGGACAGCGTATTCGAGCCGCAAATGCCGCAGGCCGAACGTGACGAATTATATGCCGGCTGGCTGCGCGCAGTAGAGCGTTCGCGGGGCTGGGTCGAACACGGCGAAAACGCCTAAAGCACCGATATATCATCATTAAAGGAGAACCAAATTCCCCCATGGATTACGCAAAAGAAAGTCTGCGCCTACATTACGAATGGCAGGGCAAAATCGAAATCAAAACACGCGCAAAGGCGGGCGACAAGGAAGCTTTGTCCCTCGCCTATACACCGGGTGTCGCGCAGCCGTGTTTGGAAATTCAAAAGGACGTCTCCAAATCCTACGAACTGACGCGCCGCTGGAACACGGTCGCCGTGGTCACCGACGGTACGGCGGTTTTGGGGCTCGGCGACATCGGCCCTGAGGCGGGTATGCCCGTTATGGAGGGCAAATGCGTGCTGTTCAAGGAATTCGGCGGCGTGGACGCCATTCCGCTCTGCGTGCGTTCCAAGAACGTGGACGAGATCGTCAACTGCATCGCTTTGCTGGCGGGGTCGTTCGGCGGCGTCAATTTGGAGGACATCGCTGCGCCGCGTTGTTTTGAAATTGAAGAAAAGCTCAAGCAAAGAACCGACATCCCGATTTTTCACGACGATCAGCACGGCACGGCGGTCGTTGTGGCGGCAGCCGTACTCAATGCACTGCGTCTGGTCGGGAAAAAGCTGTCGGACTGCACAGTGGTCTTTTCGGGCGCGGGCGCGGCGGGTATCGCGATCGCCAAGCTGCTTTTGCGGCAGGGGGTCAAGGACGTCCTGCTCTGCAACAGCAAGGGCATCATTTGTGCGGGCGATCCGCGGTTGAATCCCGCGCAGGCGGCGATGGCAAACGTGACCAATCACGAAAGACGCACGGGCACTTTGGCGGATGCGATGGTCGGCGCGGATATTTTCATCGGCGTTTCCGCGCCCGGTATCGTTACGGAAGATATGGTGCGCTCCATGGGCGAATCCCCCATCGTATTGCCCATGGCCAATCCCGTGCCGGAGA
Organism: uncultured Clostridia bacterium; assembly: GCA_947628665.1. Classification (GTDB taxonomy): domain Bacteria; phylum Bacillota; class Clostridia; order Oscillospirales; family Acutalibacteraceae; genus Fimenecus. The sequence continues at coordinate 167,502 of CANRAU010000001.1, read as the reverse complement.
TCATGCCCGATTTGGCGCTTGCGGCAGGAGCTGCCGTCGTGGGTACGGGCAGAAGCGATTTCCCGAACCAAATCAACAACGTGCTGGCATTCCCCGGCATTTTCCGCGGCGCGCTGGACTGCCGTGCCAGCGAGATCAACGAGGATATGAAGCTCGCGGCGGCCAAGGCCATTGCGTCGTTGGTGTCCGCAGAGGAGCTGCGTGCGGATTACATTCTGCCGAAGGCTTTCGATGAACGCGTCGGCAAAACCGTCGCCGCAGCGGTCATGCAGGCCGCCATCGACACGGGCGTTGCCCGCCATATCCCGCAGGAAGCGTAAGGAGTCCGCGCCATGGTGTTTGTGTATATCGTACTCGCCCTCGCGCTGACGGCATTTGTCTGTTTGATGCTGTTTGCGTGGGCGATAGAAAAGGTGGCGTTCGGCAAACGCTGCGAAGGCAACCCCCTGCTCCACTATTTCACGGCGGCGGATTTCGAGCATCTGCGCATGCGCCCCGTAGAATTTCAAGGGAATCGCGGACAAACCCTGCACGGCGGGCTGTATTCGGACGCGACATGCGAACAGGCTCGCGCCCTGCTGATTTTCGTACACGGCATGGGCGGCGGACATATAAGCTACACAACGGAAATCGATTATTTCGCAAAACGCGGCTATTTGGTGCTTGCCTACGACGCCACAGGCACGATGGCATCCGAAGGCAAGGCGCTTTTCGGGATGCCGCAGGGCGTTTCGGATCTGCAAAGCGCACTTGCGTATGTAAAGGAGAACGACCTTACAAAAAATCTTCCCGTTCTTTTGGCAGGGCACTCCTGGGGCGGCTATTGCGTGTGCCGCGTGCTGCAAACGAACCCACAGGTAAAGGGCGTGGTCAGCTTTTCCGCGCCCGACGACGTTCCCGAACTGCTCACAGCGCAGGCTTCTGCGCAAATTGGCCATTCTATGCGCTTTTTGAAGCCTTTTCTGCGGCTTTGGGAGCATCTGAAATTCGGCGCGGCCGCTGCGAAATCCACCGCCGAACACCTGCTTGCAAGCGACGTCCCCGTCCTGCTTTTGCACGGCGCGGCGGATACGGTCGTCCCGCTCTCCAACGCGGTGGCAAGCAATAAGGCTTTACAGGATAAGTCCAACATCCGTGCGCAGATATTCCCCGAAAAGCAGCACAATGTCTATGCTTCTCTTGAAGCGGAGCAATATATCGCCGAAGCGTTTCAAAAGCTCGGCGTACTCTCGGCGAAAAAGGAAGATCCCGAGGCCGCCGCTGCATATGCGCAGACCCTAAATTTTCGGAAAATGTGCGAAGAAGACCCCGAAGTCATGGAGATCGCGGCGTCTTTTTTGGAAAATTGCCTTTTCGGATGAATCCATCCCCTGTCACGGCATAAAATTTCAGCGGAAGGTTTTTTATGGACTTATACACAGCTATGCGCGAGCGGCACAGCGTCCGCGCGTATAAAAATCAACCGATTGAAGCGGAAAAGGTGCAAAAATTGCAGAGCGAGATCGACGCCTGCAATCGCGAGGAAATCTGCATTTGCAGTTGGTCACCGACGAGCCGAACGCCTTCACGGGAATAATGGCGCGTTACGGCAGTTTTCGCGGCGTGCAAAATTATATCGCCGTCGTCGGGGCGAGAAGCGACGATCTCCACGAGCGGGCGGGCTACGGCGAACGAGTCGTATTGCTCGCGCAGACGCTGGGCTTAAATACCTGCTGGGTCGCGCTGAGCCTCCACCCATTATACACACAAAAACAAAATGAAGCACTGCAAGATAAGTTTATCTGTCTTGCGGTGCTTTTTTGCGGAATTTTACAAGGAATTATTCCTATGAAGTGCGGCTCTATACTCTTCTGCAAAAATATAGCATAATATAAGACAATGTGGAAAGGAACGTAAATATGAAGGAGGTTTATGTCGAGATGGATCCAAGTAAACTTAAATGCGAATATCTAAACGGAGCTTATAATGATATTGCAAATTTACTTGGAATCGATGCCGTGCTTAAACTGCACGCAGCATACAGAGGTCAGCAAATTACTTTTCCTGTTCAGCTTTTCACCAAAGAATTTATAGCGATACAGATAGTCAACGAATATGACGGTTATAATTTAAAGCAGTTAGCTACTAAATTCGGATATAGTGAAAAATGGATAAGAAAAATACTCAAAGACCATATAGACAAAATTTAAAAGGAGAATATTTTTATGTCAAAATTAATTTCACTCGTTATGGGGCTTTTACTTGCAGTAGTTGCGTTTATGGCTTTACAAAAATTGATACCATCAATAACAAAAAATATATTTATTGCCGGATTTGTATTCCTTCTTCTCTTTGGCGGAGGCATTTGTATATCTTATGTTGCATGGTGGCTGGCCCTCATTATAGGCATAATCGTACTAATCATTTATGCAATCAAAATGAAAAAACCGCTCGAGATAAAAGACGAAGATTTAATTGATTTCCCTGCAGAAGAAAAAACAAAAAATGAAATGACTGCTTCGGAGGATAACGATGAATTTTAATAATTTTATAAATAGCGAATATGTTGAAAAGGAATTTGATAGCCCTATTGGCAAAATAAAGATACCAAAAGACAGAAATATTTACAATGAATTAAAAAAACGGTATGAACAGCTTGCCTGTACTGCAGTAAATTCATTTATTGAATTTTATAACGCATATCGTAATTGCTATGATATTATTAATAATGCTTCCGTTGATTTCCAACGGAGTATTGCTGTTATAATTGACGATATAAAAGACACATTCATTAACTTGGGTCAGTTTGATTGGGATTATAATACTATTTACGATTATGCGGTAAACTTCGGATGTTCGGATGACTTTAATGAAAGATTGGACGCTGTTGTTGAAAAAGTTGCATCTATCAACAATGATGTTGAATTACAAAAACAATACAGACAACAGAGAAAAGACAATCGAGATCGATGGTATGGCGGAACATATGGCGGTAATGCAATAAATGCGGTCAGCCACCAAATGGATATTGCTGCAATGAATATGGCAAGTGGTGCTGTTCACAGTATTGTAAATACCGCAGGTAATTTTATGACTAAATTACAAGCGGAATCGGATTTAAACACTTTGTTTAAGGATGAAAATGTGAAATTATTACTTGTTGAGGGCGTGTACCTATCGTCTGTATCTATGATGTTTGTGTTTATCGAACTTATAGGAGGAAACTATAATTGGGGAACAGTAAATGATGATGACATTAGTAAAGCTCAGCGTTTAATCAATAATTTAAAAAGCGGTTCAATCGGCGATGAGAAGGTTTCCGACATATGTAAGGAAGTAATTGCTCTCGATCCGTATAATTTGGAAATATATGAATACTTATTTTCAAAATACGGTGATGACGGAAAATTAAGTATTTTAACTGATTATTTCGATATAGACGGCTTTACAAATATTAAAGATAAAAACGCTTTGGAATATGTAAAAAGCAATCAGGGAGAAACTGAGGAAGACGCAATAAAAGCTAAAAATCTTCTTATTGAATACTGTAAAAAAATCAATCTTGATGTAAACGATAATCTCGAATGTATAAAATATATTGATTCATTAATCGCAGATTTTGATTTGAAATATCGTACAGTTGACGATTTCGTTTGCGAGACAAGAGAAAGTGCGGATTTGTCAAGAAAAGAATTGCCGGAAATAGTTGAATTTATGAAAGATATATCTCCGCTAAATTCAGAGCCACTGCTTCCATATGAACGAAATTTATTGGCTAAACGTGAGGAATTTGAAAATCTTTTCTCATCAGAGGTATCAAAAAAATATTTAAAAATAATAAACGATTACCTTGAGAAATTTGATAAAGAATTTTGCAGAACAAAAGTATTTTCTAAGGTTGACAGACATCAGGCGGCAAGAGATAGAGCACTGAGATACGCAAAAGGACTTACATTTACTACTATTGAAGATTATAAAGTATCTTATGAAAAATTTAAAAAGTTCATTGAACTAAATCTTGGAATAACACTTGATGAAGCTATTGAGGCAAAACAATATCTTGAAAAGAAAAAAGCAAAGCTTGAGCATGGTAATTTTGGCGGTGCATTAAAAGGATTATTTGGAAAAAAGAAATAGTATCAAATTTCAAACAGTCCACAGGAATGTTTGCTTGACGCGCGGATCTTCTCAGGTTCGAATCCTGCTCATGAAAATCACGACCACTGCCGAAAGGCAACGGTCGTGATTTTGGCTGGGGTGGCAGGATTCGACCGTCTGCTTCGCATACTGTCCGCTTCGGCGACCCAACGCTGCGCGTTTGGTTCCCGCCTCGCGCTCCGCGCTGCAAACAGTCCACAGGACTGTTTGCAGCGCGGACCTTCTCAGGTTCGAATCCTGCTCATGAAAAACACGACCGCTGCCTTTCGGCAGCAGTCATACTTTTGGCAATAGGTTATGAAAAATGGATTCAGCCCTTATAACCGCAAAAAGTTGGTAGCGACAGCGAGCCGTCGTGAGCGCGTTTACAAGCGAACAGGCGAACCGAGCGTGACTTTTTGCGGGAAGGGGCAACACATCCGACCGCTGCCTGTGGCAGATGCAGGGAGGATTTGTTGGCGTAGCGGTCGAAATTCCGCGAAGCGAACGCGAGCAGGGAATTTCGGGTACCGCAAGAGGGCAGGTGACGGCGTGAGTGAAAGATGACTTTTCAAAAGAAAAGTCGTCGCGAACGATACAAAGTCCGCGACGACGTGGCTGGGGTGGCAGGATTCGACCGTCTGCTTCGCATACTGGCCGCTTCGGCGACCCAACGCTGCGCGTTTGGTTCCCGCCTCGCGCTCCGCGCTGCAAACAGTCCACAGGACTGTTCGCTTGACGCGCGGACCTTCTCAGGTTCAAATCCTGCTCATAAAAATCACGACCGCTACCGAAAGGCAACGGTCGTGATTTTGGCTGGGGTGGCAGGATTCGAACCTACGAATGCAGCAGTCAAAGTGCTGTGTCTTACCGCTTGACGACACCCCAATATGCAATTTGTAAAATGAACTCCGCCCTTGCGCCATTCTCGCTCGCGGCGGAGTTCAAAGTGTGGGGTGGGAAGTCGGATTCGAACCGACGGTCTCCAGTGCCACAAACTGGCGCTTTAACCAACTAAGCTATACCCACCATATAAAGCATTGCACCCAAGCGACACGCTGAGAGGGACGCCGCTTTGTTAAACAAAATTGGCGCGCTGAGAGGGACACCGCTTTGCTGCGCAAATCGGGCATCCTTGTGCTTGCGCACGGCGGACTTCGCGGCTAAAAACGATTCACCGAATCGTTTTTTTTACGCCGCTCACCCCCTCGGGGTTCGAGTCCCCGAACTTGTGCGGCTTGCATCAGCTCTTTACAAAACAAAGCTCTCTGCGCAAAACTGGCGCGCTGAGAGGGACGCCGCTTTGCTGCGCAAATCGGGCATCCTTGTGCTTACGCACGGCGGACTTCGCGGCTAAAAACGATTCACCGAATCGTTTTTTTCACGCCGCTCACCCCCTCGGGGTTCGAGTCCCCGAGCTTGTGCGGGCTTGCATCAGCTCTTTACGAAACAAAGCTCTCTGCGCAAAACTGGCGCGCTGAGAGGGACTCGAACCCCCGACCCTCTGCTTAGAAGGCAGATGCTCTATCCAACTGAGCTATCAGCGCAAATTTAAGTGCTTGATTATTATATATGTCCGCTTGCCGTTTGTCAAGGGAAAAACGGAATTTTTCTTTGCATTCGCGGGTAAATGCGCCGCGGCGCGAGAAAATAAGCAAGAATGGCTATTGCATTTCCGACTTTTTTATAGTATAATTATTTTTACCTTAATTGGGTCGTGTACCGTGTGGGTCCTGTGCGACAGCGCTCCGTGAACCATGTCAGGCGGGGAACCGAGCAGCATTAAGCGGTCAGCCTGTGCGCCGCAGACCGCCTGCACGGTGCATGACCGAGTTAAGGTGTTTTTTTATGAACGTGACGCGCAAAAGGAGGCGTTTTCGATGTATCAGGTGCTTTACCGCAAATGGCGGCCGCAAACCTTTGCCGATGTGGTCGGGCAACCGCACGTCACGGCCTCTCTGACGGGGGCTGTCAAGAGCGGACGGCTTGCACACGCGTACCTGTTCACGGGTTCACGCGGCACGGGCAAAACCTCCTGCGCCAAAATCCTTGCCAAGGCGGTCAACTGTCTGCATCCTGTCGACGGCAACCCCTGCAACGCCTGCGAAATTTGCCGCGGGATCGACAACGGTTCGATTTTGGATGTGATCGAGATCGACGCCGCCTCCAACAACGGCGTGGACAATATCCGCGATTTGCGGGAAGAGGCAAATTATACGCCTACTCATGCGCGCTATCGCGTGTATATCATCGACGAGGTGCATATGCTTTCGACGGGTGCGTTCAATGCGTTGCTCAAAACCTTGGAAGAGCCGCCCGAACACGTTAAATTCATTTTGGCCACGACCGAAGTCCACAAGCTCCCCTCGACCATTCTTTCGCGCTGTCAGCGTTTTGATTTCAGACGGATCGCCCCCGAAGACATCGCCGAGCGGCTGCAGTTCGTCGCTTCCGAAGAGCATATCCCCCTCACGTCCGACGGCGCGATGCTCATCGCCCGCATTTCGGACGGTGCGATGCGCGACGCGCTCTCTCTGCTCGACCGCTGCGCCGCTTACGATACGGAGATCACGGAATCGGTGGTCGGCGATGCGGCAGGGCTTGCGGGGCGCGAGCATCTGTTCACGCTCGTCTCGGCGATCGCCGCACATGACAGCGCACGCGCGCTTACGCTTTTACAGGAACTTTATAACAACGCCTGTAATATGGAGCGGCTGGTGACTGACCTACTCACCCATTTTCGGCACATGATGATCGCAAGCAGCGTACCGAATTACAAAGACCTGATCGTTTGCACGCAGAGTGAATTGGAGCAGATCCGTGTACAGGCGGAGGACTTTACACTTGCGCGTATTTTGGCGGCCATGGACATTCTCAACGATGCGGCAGTTCGCCTGAAGGGCGGCGCAAATCCGCGCGTGACGGTAGAAATGGCGATTCTGCGCCTGTCCGACGCGCAGTTGGATACCGACTCTGCCGCGCTTACGGCACGCATTGCGGAATTGGAGCGGCTCGTGCAACGCGGCGTCCCGTCCGCACCTGTAAAAGCAAACACCTTTACAGATAAGGCGAACCCGTCTCCCGCCGCAAGCGTCGAATCAGCCTCCGAACCCGAACCCGAGAAGCCCTTCTCCCCACCTCCGGCGAAGCCCGAATCCGTTCTGCCGCAGGCAAACGCGCACACGGCGGACAGCGCTTCCGAAAAGCCGCAGGAAAAATCCCCCGAACCCCCGCCCGCGGCCGAAGCTGCGGCGGCAACCACGGAAGCATCTGCAAGCGCAGATCGGCCGTTTCCCAAATGGAGCGAAGCGCTTGAACGCCTTGCCTCCATTGACCGTCCGCTTGCGCCGCATATGCAGAACTCCAAAGCGATACTTCGCGGAGAATATCTGCTGATCCAAAGCGAAAACCCGCTCCTTGCGCAGTTTTTGCAGACAGGGTCGCACGCGAATTGCATTGCCCGTGCGGTATATGACGTAACAGGCGTGAAATACAAGCTCGGGCTTTTTGATCCCACTGCGGCGAATCCGAACGCCGCCCCCGCGAAAAAGAAAGACCCTTTAGAGAATTTATTGCGCCGTGCGCAAACGCTCGGCGTTCAAGTGAAAGATCAGTAAAAAGGAGAACGTCATGAAAGCAAGAATTCCGAACCAAGGGCCGACAGGCGCCAATATGATGAAAAAGCTGCAGGAAATGCAGACCAATATGGAAACGCTGCAAGGCGAGCTGGCCGTGGCCGAATACAGCGCTTCGGCAGGCGGCGGCGCAGTCGATGTGACCGTCAACGGCGCGCATGAGATCAAGGCGATCCACATTAAACCCGAGGTCGTCGATCCCGAGGAGACCGAAATGCTCGAGGATCTTCTGCTCGCGGCGCTCAATGAAGCCATGCGCAAGGCCGACGAAACGGCGGAACGCGAAATGGGCAAAGTGACGGGCGGCCTTTCGGGGCTGCCGGGCATGGGCGGTATGTTTTAATGGCTTACACCATTCCGATTTTAGAGCAGTTGATCGATGAATTCCGCAAAATGCCCTCCGTCGGTGCAAAATCCGCCGAACGGATGGCGTTTTATGTGCTGGGCTTGACCGATGAGGAGACCCATGCGCTGGCAAACGCCATCGTCAACGCGCATGAAGGCGTACATCATTGCCGCATCTGCCGCAATTTGACCCAGGAAGCGGTTTGCCCGATCTGTCAAAACGACGCCCGCGACCACTCCACCATTTGCGTCGTCGAAAGTCCGCGCGACGTGCTTGCTTTTGAGCGCATACACGAATATCATGGGCTTTATCATGTGCTGCACGGCGCGATCTCGCCGATGAACGGCATTGGGCCGGATGATTTGACCGTCAAGGAGCTGTTGCAAAGGCTTCAGAACGACACCGTCAACGAGGTCATTATGGCGACCAATCCGACGGTCGAGGGCGAAGCGACAGCCATGTATATCGGGCGGCTGTTAAAGCCTTTAGGCGTTAAAGTGACGCGGCTGGCATACGGCATTCCCGTCGGCGCAGATCTCGAATATGCCGATGAGATCACGCTTTCGCGCGCGCTGGAGGGCAGAAGTCTGTTATAACATAGGTGCGGCGTCTCCCCCCGTTGCCGGCGGGTTTTGATTTCGTTTTGTATACAACAACGCCCCGCAGATGGTCATCTGCGAGGCGAAAATCGGGTCAGTCTGTTTCAAAATAGCTGTCCGGAAGATCGAGGTGCAAAAAAGGCAGTTTGCTTTTCGCCTCCTCCAAAGAGTCGAACACCTGGAGCGTATGCTTTGGTGCGGGTCTCTTTCGGGAAAAATCACCTGCCAAAAACGCACGAAATGTTTCGCAGATAAAGTGTACCTCCCGATTTTTCCCGACATGGTATATCGCACCGTTTCCGTCCGCATCCGTAAATCCGCCCAATGTACCGAAATAGCCGTTGGCGTCGGCTGCAAAGAAGTCCACCAAGGGTACGCAATAAAACGGGATTTCCACCGACTCGCCGCGATAAAAGAACGTAATGCCGTGTTCGCGCGCCAAGCTTCGTATGATCTCCTGTTCGCGATCCTCTTTCGGCGAAAAGTACACCGTCGTACCCGCGAAGACGCATTGTTCGCCGCCTTTCAGAAGCGGCATGACCAAAGTTCCGTTCCGAAATACATTGTGAAGATCCAAATATTGTATCATAACATTCCCCTTCCCGCTTTCCCCGATTTGCCTGTACAGGATTATTCTAAAACAGTTCCGTGCAAAAGTAAAGGACGCATCGGCAAAAGGCGGAAAGTTACAGACCGTTGATTTTTCCCGCTTTCAGGAGGTGTGCAAAATGCCGCAGCAGCAACCGAAAACCGTTGCCCAAAACAAAAAAGCCCTGCACGAGTATTTCGTACTGGAATCCTATGAAGCGGGCATCGAATTGTTCGGCACAGAGGTCAAAAGCGTGCGCGAGGGGCGCGTCAATTTAAAAGACGCCTGGTGCAGCATCGTCGAGGGCGAGATTTTCGTCAACGGTATGCATATCAGCCCTTATGACCACGGCAACATTTTCAACCGCGATCCTCTGCGCGTCAAAAAGCTGCTGATGCACAAAAAGGAGATCATGCGTCTCCTGGGTACGACCAAGCAACAGGGGCTGACCCTCATTCCCCTTTCGGTGTATTTCAAAAAGGGCAAGGCCAAAGTGCAGGTCGGGCTTTGCAAGGGCAAAAAGCTCTATGACAAGCGCGACGCGGCCGCCCAAAAGGAAGCCGAACGCCATATGGAACGTGAATTCAAGGAGCGTATGCATTAAGCCGATTTTGCGCGAATCCAAACAGCTTTTAGAAAATTCGGTCGGTTTTTTCAGAAAATTCGGATGCTTTGCCGTACATTTCCGCTTGCAAACAGGCGGATTTATGGTAGAATATTTGCACGAAAGCCTTGTTGCCTGTTTTTCATGCAGTTTTCGGCTTTGGAATCTACGATCTAACGTCTGACATCTGCCATCTAACATGGGGATGAAAGGATTTCGACGGGGATTTTGCACCGTGATAAGCGAGCAGCGGTGTGGTACCGCTTAAAACAGCCACAGTTTATGAAAATAAACGACAAAGATCAAAAAGTTCTTCTTGCTGCTTAATTAGCGGCGAGCGTTCCTCCCGGAGTACCGCGGCCGGGTCGGGAGCGTCATGAGCGGTAAATGTGTACGGGCACAGCGCCCTGTAACCCGTCACACACAACAGGGCTACCAAAGCGGAAAGCCTGCCGTGCGGCGTTCCGACGCGGGAATCTTAAAGAATCGGCTACGCTCGTAGAAAGTTGCGGGAATAAATTTTCGGACGTGGGTTCGACTCCCACCATCTCCACCAAAACGTGCCTGTCCTTTTTAGGGCGGGCACGTTTTTTATGTTTGTGGGAGTCGAACCCGTGAGGGTTTCGGCGTTTAGAAAATGTGCCTGCGGCACATTTTTAGCCGGAAGCGCGAGGCGGTCACCGAACGCGCAGCGTTTAGTCGCCGAGCGGTCAGTATGCAAGGCGAAGCCGCAGCATACGGTCGACTCCCACCATCTCCGCCGCGCCTTTGGTTGAAACTTTTGCTTCTGCAAAAGTTCCGCCCTCCGGCTTGCTCCTGCCGTTTTTGCGGCAGGCACGTTTTTTATGTTTGTGGGAGTCAAATCCACCTTTGTCAATTCATTTTCCTGTATTGTAACGGCGTGACATTTTTGCAGCGTTTGAACTGCCTGGAGAAGTAACTCATATCATTAAAGCCGCAGGAGATTGCGATCTCGGTCACGGTTTTGTCCGTGCGCTTTAAAAATTCGCCCGCACATTCCACGCGGTAATAGTTGAGATACGCGATCGGCGTTTTGCCCGTCATGGCGCGGAACGCACGGCAAAAATACCGTGGGGACATCCCCGCGATTTTCGCCAATTCTTCCAAGGTGATCTGCGTGTCATAATGATCTCGTATATAGGCGAGAACGGCTTTCAGCTTTGCGATCTGCTGACGGCTTTGCTTATACGCCGTCTCTTCGCCGATATGCCTTTCCAGCATATTGCCCATAAGCTGCCACAAAAGTCCGATGGTTACCCATTCATAGCCCTTTTGCTCTTTTTCCATGACCTCGAATATTTGATCGACAAGCCGCGCGCTTATGCTGTTTTTGGGGAGACTTCCCGTATAGGAACTGCTGTGCGTTAAAAATTCCCCTGCGGATCGCGTGCAGAGCGGCGTATCTCGCAATAGCGCCGCAAGGTCAAAAACCACGCATTCATACACACAGTTTTCGGGCTCTCCGCCGTGTATGGCGCCGTCGCTGATCCATGCACTGTCCCCCGATTCCAAAAGATACTGCTTACCGTCGATGGTGAGGTGAAATTTGCCGCTCAACACCAAAATAAGCTCGTATTCGAGATGCCAATGCAGCGGCATATGATACCTTGGATCGGATGCGTCCACATAATACAGCTCTATGGGGAAATCGAATTTTCCCCTTTTTTTATCCTCATGCAGCAAACTGTAGTTCATCCATACGCCCTCCGCCCGATAAAAAGTGAATTTTGTCCTATAGTTTTGGCCTTTTTAACCAAGAAATCCATTTGGTTATCCCGTATAATACAATTAGGGTATCACCTGTTTATCCATAAGTCAATACGATGATACGGAAAGGACAAGGCCATGGGGAATTTGGAAGAACAGAAAGCGCTGATCTGTGACATTTGCCATAAAATGTGGCAGCTTGGCTGGGTCGCTGCCAACGACGGCAACGTCAGCGTAAAGCTCGATGACGGCACGATCCTTGCAACGCCTACAGGGATGAGCAAATCCTTTATCACACCTGAAAAATTGATCCGAATCGACAGCCAAGGGCATGTGCTTGAGGCGGCAGAGGGTCTGCGTCCGTCCAGTGAGATCAAAATGCACCTGAGATGCTATGATCAGCGCGAGGATGTGATGAGTGTGATCCACGCCCATCCGCCGGGCGCAACAGGCTTTGCTGTCGCGCACAAGGCAATGGATATGTACAATATGATCGAAGACGTTGCGGTCATAGGCTCTGTTCCGCTCACCCCCTACGGGACGCCGTCCACAACGGAAGTCCCCGATGCGATCGAGCCGTACTTAAAAGAGCACGACGTCATGCTGCTTGAAAATCACGGTGCGCTTGCGGTGGGCAGCGATGTGGTGACCGCCTTTTACAGAATGGAAAGCCTGGAGCTTTGGGCAAAAATTACGATCAATGCGGTCATCCTCGGCGGCAGCCACGACATCAGCAAAGAAAATATACGGAAGCTCATCGACCTGAGAGGCTATTATCGCGTTACCGGCAGGCATCCCGGGTATAAGGTCTTTGCTCCCGATGATCCGATGCTGCATAAGAAAGATTAAAAAGAGGGATATGATATGCTGAAAGGAATTCCGCCGATCATTTCCCCCGAACTGTTAAAAGCGCTCTGTGAAATGGGACATGGGGATGAGCTTGTAATCGCCGACGGCAATTTTCCCTGTGAGAGCATCGGCAAAAATGCGATCGTCGTCAGGGCTGACGGACACGGTACGGCGGAGATGTTAGAGGCAGTATTGCGTCTTATGCCGCTGGATACATACACCGAAAAACCCGTGGCCTATATGGAGGTCGTAAAAGGCGACGCCTGCCCCGAGCCTGCGATCTGGAATACATACGAGAAAATCCTCAACAGGTATGCGCCTGACCACCACGGCGTGGAAATGACGGAACGCTTTGCTTTTTACGAAAGAGCGAAAAAGGCGTATCTCATCATTGCAACGGGCGAAACCGCCATCTATGCCAATGTGCTTCTGAAGAAGGGAGTGGTCACCGCTTGAGTACGGTTCTCGCATTCGATTTCGGCGCGTCCACGGGCAGGGCGATCAAGGCTTCCTATGACGGCAAAAGCCTTACCTGCAGCGAAATACACCGCTTTGAAAATATCCCGACGGAAAGCGGGAAACATCTTTGCTGGGATTTTCCGTATCTTTTGGGCGAGGTTGAAAAGGCCATTGCCATGTGCGGGGATATTGACGCGCTTGCCTTTGACACCTGGGGTGTGGATTACGGTCTGCTGGACGAAAATGACAAGCTGATCGGCTTGCCCGTGCATTATCGGGACACGCGTACAAACGGCGTTCCCGAGCGAATATGCCAAAAAATATCCCCGTATGATTTATACAAAGCGACAGGCAATCAGATCATGCCGATCAACACGCTGTTTCAGTTGGCTGCCGAAGATAAAAAGGATGCCGAAACGCTGCTCTTTATGCCCGATTTGTTTGCATGGGCGTTGTGCGGCAATAAGTCGGCGGAAAGAACGATCGCTTCGACCTCCCAGATGTACGGATTTGCAAACGGGGATTGGGCTGTTGACATTGCCCGTCTCGCCGGAATAGACCCGAATATTTTGCCGCCGCTCGTAAGCAGTGCAACGGTCGTTGGGGAATACAAGGGCATGAAGGTCATTAAAGCTGCGGGACATGATACGCAGTGTGCCGTTGCCGCCATGCCTGCCGAACATGCGAAATGCAGCGCGTTTCTTTCCTGCGGTACATGGTCGCTCATCGGCTGTGAATGCGACGCGGCGGTGCTGACCGAAAAGAGCATGGCGGACGAACTCTCCAACGAGCTGGGCGCAAACGGCAAGGTCAATTACCTGAAGAACATCAGCGGTCTGTGGCTCATTCAGGAGATCCGCAGGAATTTTCGACAAGCGGGCAGGGATTATTCCTTTAACGCCATGGAACAGCTTGCAAGGGCGGAAAAACCGTTTGCTTGCTTCATTGACCCCGACGCGCCCGAATTTGCCGCAGCGGGCGCAATGCCCGACAAAATACGGCATTTTTGCAAAAAAACGGACCAGCCTATCCCCGAAAGCGACGGCGCGCTGGTGCGCTGCATTTATGAAAGCCTTGCCATGAAATACAGATTTGCCATCCGTCAGCTTGCGGAAAATACAGGCAGGCAATTTGAAGTCCTGCATCTGCTCGGCGGCGGTGTAAAGGACGGGTTCCTCTGTCAAATGACGGCGGACAGTCTCGGGATTCCTGTGCTTGCAGGTCCTGTGGAGGCAACGGCGCTCGGCAATATTCTGCTCCAGCTGATCGCGCTCGGTGATCTGAAAAGCATCGACGAGGGCAGGGCGGTCATACGAGCGCAGGAGCAGATTCGGCAGTATCGACCCGAAAACAGCAAGGCTTGGGAACTCGCATACGAAAAATTCTGCACGGCTTTGTGCAGGCAATAAATCATAGGAGGTAACATAGATGATTTATCCGAAAATAGGCATCCGACCTGTTATTGACGGTCGCTGGGGCGGCATTCGCGAAAGCCTCGAAAAACAGACCATGGGCATGGCGACGGCGGCGAAGACGCTGATCGAATCCACGCTTCGGTATCCCGACGCAACACCCGTGCGGTGCGTCATCAGCCATACGACCATAGGCGGCGGCGCGGAAGCCGCAAAATGTGCCGAGCAGTTTTCTACCGAAAACGTCGTTGCCACTTTGACCGTTACACCCTGCTGGTGCTACGGCTCCGAGACCTTTGATATGGACCCGCAGACCATCAAGGCCGTATGGGGCTTTAACGGCACGGAGCGTCCCGGCGCGGTTTACCTCGCCGCCGTTATGGCCGCATACGCGCAAAAGGGACTTCCTGCATTTTCCATTTACGGACATGATGTGCAGGATATAACAGATACGACCGTTCCTGCCGATGTGGCGCAGAAAATTCTCCGCTTTGCCAAGGCGTCGGTCGCCGTCGGCTGGATGAAAAACAAAGCCTATGTGAACCTCGGCGGCGTCGCAATGGGGATCGCGGGTTCGTACTGCAATGCCGATATGTTCCAAAAATATTTCGGCATCCGCGCGGAGTGGGTCGATATGACCGAGATCGTGCGCCGCATCACGCTTGAAATTTATGCCCACGAGGAATATGAAAAGGCGCTTTCCTGGGTCAAGGCAAATTGCAAGGAGGGCTTTGACCTCAACGAGGGCAAGGACTTGCCGGAGATCATCCGAAAATCCAAGGTCGTTCCCCCCGATAAGGACTGGGAATTTGTGGTCAAAATGACGATGGTCATGCGCGATATTCTTTACGGCAACGAAAAGCTCGATCAAATGGGCTGGCACGAAGAGGCGCTCGGCAAAAATGCGGTCGCGGGCGGTTTTCAGGGGCAGCGCAACTGGACAGACTGGCTGCCGAACGCAGACTTTACCGAGGCGATCATGGCGTCCACCTTTGATTGGAACGGCGCGAAAATGCCCACGCCTTTCGCGACCGAAAACGACACGCTCAACGGCGTCGCCATGATGCTCGGCACGCTTGTCTCCCATTCTGCGCCGTGCTTCCACGATGTACGCACCTATTGGAGTCCCGATGCGTGCGAACGCGTCACGGGCGTTCGCCCCGACGGCATCGCAAAGGACGGCTTTATTCATTTGATCAATTCGGGCGCAACGGCTTTGGACGGCAGCGGCGCTTCCAAAAATGATCGGGGCGAGGGCTGTATGAAGCCTTTCTGGGAGATGACGCAGGCGGATATCCGGGCCTGTCTCGACGCGACCGACTGGTGCAGAGCAAATTATGCGTATTTCCGCGGCGGCGGATATTCAAGCCATTTCCGTTGCAGCGCGCAAATGCCCGTAACGATGCTGCGTGTAAATGTGATCGACGGCATTGGCCCTGTTTTGCAGCTTGCCGAAGGGTACACGGTCGATCTGCCCGATGCGATCCATCATACGATCGATAAACGGACAGACCCGTCCTGGCCTACAACATGGTTTGTTCCGAGAACGACAGGCGAGGGCGCGTTCCGCGACGTTTACAGCGTTATGGCGAATTGGGGCGCAAACCACGGCGTGACGGTTTACGGCCATGTGGGGGCGGATTTAATCACGCTCGCATCCATGCTGCGCATTCCCGTGAATATGCACAACGTCCCCGATACGGAAATCTTCCGTCCGCACGCCTGGTCGGCCTTCGGTACGGAGGATACGCAATCGGCCGATTTCCGTGCTTGTCAGAATTACGGCCCGCTTTATAAATAAATAGGTCAAACAAAAACGTGCTTGCTCCCTTTTCGGCAAGCACGTTTTTTCATAATATCCGACGCGGCATTCTGTCCGCCACTTGACAAGTCTCCCGACGGTAGGCTAAAATCATCCTGTCATATAAAAAATGGACGAATGTGCGAAAAATACGGCGGACAAAGAGAAAGATTATGGAATATTTTTTTGTGTATCACGCTGTAACCGAAAGACCGATGCAAAAGGGACAAAAGATTCGATTCGATGAACAACATCGCAGCGGCGTTTACGAACGTGTGATGGCAAAGGAAAACACGGTCAAGGACATTTACCTGCATCCGCAAAGCTATATATTGGATGCGTTGGATCATCCTACGAAAGTGGCCTTGCGGGAGTTGGCTTTGGAAAAAGTCAGGTTGGAAAAGTATCCGTTTTTCCCTTCGAGATTGGCTTCTCTTTATGTGTCCACCAATATGCAGGACGCCCAAAACTGGGCAAACTACTTTCTTTCCTTAGGCAGAACCGTATATCAGCTGGTGCGGTTAAAAGTAAGTGGACAAAGGTTTACCGGGGACGCGCATAACTGCTTCGACGGGACTTTGGATGAAAAAGAAAACCTGCAATTCGCGGAAGATTACTGGGAGAACAGAAAAAACCGCAAAAATGAGCCGCCTTTATGGGAAACCATTGTAAACGGTGATATTGAAGTCGTGGAAATCCTGAAAACATATACATAACGCATACCGCGCCCCATTTGTCCGACAGAAACCCGCTCTGTTTGGCAAACGGGGCGTTTGGCTTGCTGCGGTCTTTTGTCATTTTCATCCCGAAATCGGGAACAATACATCCTGTAAAATCCGAAGAAAAAGGGTGTGTGCCTTTTGCAGCCTGTATTTGACCGCGTATATTATGAGCCGGCGGCGTTGCGTTACCCGCTGGGGCAATATCTGCGGGAACGGTACGATTCCCTGCCGTGGATCGAAATTGAAAATCATAACAACATCCCTGAACTGCGCGCCGCCTCCAATCGGGACTTTGCGCGGCTCAAACGCCATTTGATCGTGGGCGTGCGCAAAACGCATCGGTATACGGAGAATCACAAAGTCTCCGATTTTTTAGTCCCCTATACCTCGTCGGGCTGTTCGGTAATGTGCCTGTACTGCTATTTGGTCTGCAACTACAATAAATGCGCTTATCTGCGGGTGTTCGTCAACTGTGAGGAAATGATGGAAAAGCTGGTGCGAACCGCCAACGCCGCGCCGAACAAACACGTATTTGAAATCGGCAGCAACAGCGATTTGATTTTGGAAAACACCGTAACGAACAATCTGCCGTGGACGATCGAGGAATTTGCGCGCCGTGCCGACGGCAAGCTCACCTTTCCCACCAAATTCCATATGGTCAAGCCGTTGCTCCATTTGGAGCATCGCCAAAAGACGATTTTTCGCATGAGCGTCAATCCGCAGCCGCTCATCCGCAAAATCGAGCTCGGCACATCTCCCCTGCCCGCACGTATCGAAGCTGTAAACGCCATGTGCGACGCGGGATACCCCGTGGGGCTGCTTATCGCGCCCGTCATGCTGGTTTCGGGGTGGGAGGAGCTGTACGAACAGCTATTTAAGGCCCTCCGAAACACGCTGAGCGACGCCGTCAGGCGCACGGGGTTTTTAGAGATTATTTTTATGACGTACAGCTTTGTACACCGCGCCATTAACGAAGAAGCCTTCCCGTCCGCGCCGCAGCTGTATGCGCCCGATCAAATGGTCGGACGCGGCAAAGGAAAGTACCGCTACAAAGCGCCGATGCTGTCCGAAGCCGAAAGCGTGCTGCGCGCTCTATCGGCAAAATATCTGCCCGAAATGCGCATTCTCTACGTTTCCTAGAAGGCGGCGCAACCCCCACGGTCGTCAAATGTACCGTGCGCCTTCAGAAAAGCACCTGCTGCAAAAGTCTCGGCTTTCGCAGCAGGTGTTTGGTCCTTTTTTTCTTTATTTTTCTTGCTTTTCCCGTGCTTTGACGAGCTCGATGCCTTCCTTGCCCGTCATATGCTCGATTTTCAGCTTGAACATACACAAGCGCGCGCTGTCGCGTTCGATCTCGGCGTCGCGTTCTTCCTTTTTGCCCTGCGGATGATATTTCACCGCCAGCTTCCCAATGGCTTCGTGCATTTCATCGGCGTCCTCTACCATGCAAACCCTGCCAAAGACGATGACGCTCCGATAACAAGTCGTATATTTCTGCGGGATCACTTCATCTTGATCGATGACGCAAAACGATGCCTTGTCGCACCGTCGGATGGCGTCGAGCTTGTGTCCGCTTTTCGCACAGTGAAAATACAGGGTGTCCCCGTCCAAAACAAAGCTCATCGGCACGGCGTAAGGGTATCCGTCGTCCCCTAAAACGGCGAGCACGCCGGACGTACTGCGGTTTAAAATTTCCGCGCATTCCGTAAAGCCCAGTTCCTGCCGATTTCTTCGCATTTCCCGAAACATGATTTGCCTCCTTGTGCCTGTTGATTTATTGTAGCACGACGGGCGTTTACCGTCAATCCCTCCAAAAGTCGAAACATATACTGTTAAAAAAGGAGGGATGGCGTCTTGAAAAAAGATCCGATCGATACGTCAGCGGTACGCATTGTGGAGGACATCCTTACGCTTGCATTAAAGGAGAACGCCGCCGATGTGCATTTTGAGCCGCGCGGCAGCGAAATGGTCGTGCGCATGCGTGTAGACGGCGTGCTGCGGCACGTCATGACCGTGGAAAATGCCTTGCGTGACAAAGTCGTCTTACGCTTAAAGGTGCTTGCGGGCATGGATCTGACCGAACGCAGAAAGCCGCAGGACGGCAGGGCAAGCTTCGGCGCAGCCACCGATCTGCGCCTGTCCACGCTGCCGACCGTAAACGGTGAAAAAGTCGTGCTTCGCATTCTCGACAGAACCGCACGCGCCGGGGACGCCGAAGAACTGGGCATAGAGGGAGAAAATTTGCGGCGATACCGGGAACTGCTGCAGTCCCCCGAAGGGCTTATTTTGATCGTAGGGCCTTCGGGGTCGGGAAAAAGCTCCACCATGTATGCAATGCTCACCGAGCTTGCAAGGGAAGCAATCAACATCGTAACGCTGGAAGACCCCGTGGAATACACTGTAGTAGGCGCAAATCAGGTCGCGATCAAAGAGGATGTCGGCATGACGTTTTCGCTCGGTATGCGCGCCGCACTGCGGCAGGACCCGGACGTAATTGCCATAGGCGAAATTCGAGACGCACAGACGGCACAGATCGCGTACCGCGCCGCTGTAACGGGTCATCTCACATTTGCAACGCTGCACGCACGGTGTGCCGCAGCGCTGCCTGACAGACTGGATGACATTGGCATGGAGATAGAAAAAATGACAGGAACGCTGCGCGGCGTTGTCGTGCAGCGGCTCGTTCGACGCATATGTGTGCATTGCCACGGTACAGGGTGCGAACGCTGCGGCGGCATAGGCTTTCGGGGGCGCGTCGGCGTATTCGGCATTGTGTCGTTTTTGGACGGCGCGCCGATCACGGTCGAACGCCTTCGTGAAGCGGATACCACACTCCAAGAAAATTGCCGTACGCTGATCACACACGGCGTCACGAGTGAATCGGAGGTGAAGCGTGTCATTGGAAAGACTGCATACGCAAAAACTTGAGCGCGCACTGCAGTTCGCCGCATCTCAATTTGCGGCTGTACTGCGCGTGGGTATACCGCTCTCGGATGCGGTAACGCTGATCGCCTCGCAAACGGCCGACAAACGGCTTCGGCGCATTTTGACCGATTGCGCGCAGAAAATTTCGGTCGGATACAGCTTCTCGCAGTCGCTCGCGCTGCACTGCGAAATCCCGGAGATCTTTTGCGGTGCCGTGCGTGCCGGAGAAACCTCCGGCCGCCTTGCGGAAATCTTTGACAGCCTGCACACCTACTACGAGGGCAGAAATGCCGTCAGGGAAAAGGTGCGCGCCGCCATGCAGTACCCCGTTTTTCTCGGAATTTTGGGATGCGTCGTCGCGGCAATCGTCCTCGTATGCCTTGTGCCGAGCATGACGACGGTTTTGTCGGCGTTCGGCGCAGAGCTGCCGAATGCGGCGAAAATGCTGGTTGCAATTTCACAATTTCTGACGGAGAAAGGATGGTATCTCGCCGCAACAGCCACCGCAGTCCTTTTTGGCCTTGCGCTTTTGCGGCGGACAAAACGGTGCGCTTTGCTCCTGTCCAAATGCAGTCTGTACCTGCCTCTAATCGGAAGAATCACGCGGCTGCGTGCAGCTGCACAGTTTGCGGATGCCGTTTCACTGCTGAGCTTTGCAAAGCTGACGCTGCCCGAGACGCTGCGCGTCACAGGGCGTGTGATCGAGAACCGCGCCGTCGGCGCGCGTGTTGCACGGACAGTGGATTTCGTGGAGGCCGGCAGCTCGCTCGGGCAGGCATTGCGCGAGAACCCCTTTTTTCCGAAAACCCTCTGCGAGATGGCGGGAATCGGCGAAAGCACGGGAACGCTCGCGTCCACAATGCAAATAGCCGGTTCTGCTTTCGGGAAAGAGGCTCTGGCGCTTCAGGAACGAATGCTCAATATGCTCGAACCCACGCTCATCGTTTTGGTCGGTTTGTTCGTGGCGTTCCTCGTATTTTCGGTATATGTCCCGATGTTTTCTCTGTATGATGCCATCGGGTTTTCCATGTGATAAGAAGAGAGAATATACAAGAAGGAAAAGCCCATGAAAAAAATCAGAAACAGGAAAGGTTTTACACTGGCAGAGTTACTTGTCGTGATCGCGATCATTTCCATTTTGATTGCCATTGCGATCCCGACATTTTCATCGCAGCTTGAAAAAGCGCGCTTGACAGTAGATGCAGCCAACGCGCGCGCCGCTTCGTCGCTGGCCTATTCGGACTATATGCTGTATCACGAGGATCTGGGCGGTGCGGTCACCTATACGTTCGGAACGGATCAGGAAGGCAATTTGTTTATCCTAACGCATAAGCCGAAAGACGGTGAAGCGTTTCCGGACAACATTTCGCCTGCGGACGGCACCCAAATCACGGCCAAATCCGACGCTTTGGGAGAAACGCAGCTGACGGTCGTCATAGAGGACGGCAGTATCACAGAAAACACATGGCTCTCTGCGATAGCGGATGCGGCATGACAATTCTTTTGCTGTTTTGCGTCGGAGCAGGCATCGGTGCTTTCCTCGCAAGGAAAGCCGCATTTCACGGTATGTATGTTACTGCGCTGCTGTGCGGAGCCGCGTATGCGGTCACAGCGGTGCAGTTCGGTCTAACGGTGCAATGCGTGCGATTTTGCATTCTGTTCGCGCTGCTGACTGCCGCGTCGCTCGCCGATCTTCGCACCATGGAGATCCCCGACAGTGTTCCGTTCGCCGCCGTATGCGTATTTTTCCTGTTTTTACCCTTTGAAAAAGACGTATGCGACGCACTCCTACACGGCCTTGTCGGTATGCTCCCCATCGGCGGCGGGATGCTGCTTTTGTCCTGGTGCGCGGACCGGTGGACAGGGTATGAAACGCTCGGCGGCGGCGACATCAAGCTGTTTGCCGTACTGGGGCTGTATTTCGGCTTCGCGGGCGGTATGCTTGCAATCGCCTTGTCGTGCGGATGCGGACTTTTTGCCTGTGTGGCGCTGCGAATCCACAAAAATGAACCGCTGCCCTTTGCTCCGTTTATTGCGCTGGGTGCGTTTGTAACGGCGATTGCGGGTGAGGATTTCGCGCGCATGGCGCTTTATGCATACTAAAAGGGACGTTATGCCTATGAAAAGTATGCGAAGCTTCCGTCGGGGTGCGGCGCTCGCCATGGCGCTGATGCTCTTTCTGCTGTGCGCGCTCGCGTCATGGGGCATGGCCGTCGGCGCGCGTGTATCTTCCAAAGTTTACGCCGATGCGCGGGAATTTGATCGGCAATATATTGCGGCGTCCTCTGCGGCTTGGCTGATCGTTGACTCCATGTCGGATTTGGGTAATGTCAATATGCTGACGATGGTGATCCTGCAATACGCAAACGGCACGGGGGAAAAGCTGAACGTCACCATGAAGGCAGATGACCTGCCGCAGGCCGTATGCCATATCTCGTTTAACAGCGATTTGGACTTGCACGCGGAGATCGAGACGGAAGCGATTCAACTGCGCCTGACAATGCCCGCCGCGCAGCCCGGTAAGATCGGCTGGGCGCGGGAAGATGTAACCATCGAACGCATTTCTGAAAAGGAGACGGAGCATGTTCCTTAAACTGCATTCCAAAAGCGGCACAATGCTCGCGGAGATTCTCGCTGCGCTCCTGATCGCGGCCATAGCTCTTTTTATGCTGGCCGCTTCCCTATCCGTGTTTTCGCTGCACAAGAGCCGCACGGTAAAGGAATCGACCCCCACGCACGGCGTGGTTACGGTCTCTTTCGCACTTGAAGATTTTTCCTATAGCACAGACATGGATGTGGTCTACAACGAGGATGGCTATTCGTATGCGCAAAATTAGGTCAAAACGCGGCTTTACGCTCGCGGAAACGCTTACGGCGATTGCGATTGCGGCGCTGCTCGCGCCCGTTTGCCTGTTCGGCATAACCGCAAGCGCACGTGCGATGCATGCCGCCTCTACCCGTATGCGCGCCAATGCTCTTGCCGATACCGCAGCTCTGCAAATCAAAAACGAGATCCGCTTCGCCAAAAATCCGTCCGACGCCATCGCGTCGCTCAACGATTACACCGCATCGCTCGGCGATTTGTCCGTGGAAGCGCTGACCTTTGAAAAGAGGCCGAACGGTTCCGTTGTCTTTCGGTTCACCGTCGCGGGAATTTCTTATGCGTATGAAACAATGCCGCTGAATCGGGATTTTGTATAGAATTCGGATTCGGAAACACCTTAAAAACGAAAAATCAAAACTACCCGTAAAGCGAAGTGCATGGCGCTTCGCTTTACGTTTTTGCAGGCATCGAAGCTTTATGAATTCGCTTGGCATTTGCAGAGGGCTTAGAAAGCCCGCCATCCCCGCCGTTCTAAAGCCAAAAGCAACAAAAAGCGAAGTGTGTATATGCCCTTCGCTTTTTTGGATATTCGACTCCCCTTAGCTTACATATGCGCGTGGGGCTGGTCGGTCGGGTCTTCGGGCGGGACGGCGTCGTCCGCCTTGGTGGGCTTATCGCCGTCGGTCGGGAAGCCCTGCGCAATCGTCGGGAAGCTGTTGGTCGTGTCAGCGGTCGGCTGAATTTCATACGTGCCGTATTTGTCCACAAGCTCAAAGGAGGTCTTCGGCGCGCGGCCTATGGAATCCACGGCGATCTCCGTATCCACTTTTTTTCGGTCTTTTTTCATACTGTATCACCCGTTCTCAATATAAGGCGCACCGCGCCGTCAAGCACGTTTTGATGGGAGACCGCAGCTTCCATCGAAAGCGACAGAACCGCCGTGGGACGTCTTGCATTTCATTAGTATATACAGATGCACGGGAATTATGCGCATTCTTGCAATCAAACGGCAGATTTAGTATAATAAATCACATAGTCGACCCTCCAAAGGGACAAACTGTAAAAGGGGGATCTTCCTTGCATACCGCACAGGAAATTCAAGAACAATATGCGCGTCTGCCTGCGCTTCTGCTGCCGTGGTACGCTGCCAATGCGCGGGATCTGCCGTGGCGGCGCACGCGCGAGCCGTACCGCATTTGGGTATCGGAGATCATGCTGCAGCAAACGCGCGTCGAGGCCGTGCGCGGCTATTACGAACGCTTTTTACAGACGCTTCCCGATATTGCGGCGTTGGCAAACACGTCCGAAGAAAGCCTTTTCAAGCTGTGGGAGGGCTTGGGCTACTATTCGCGCGCCCGCAATTTGCAAAAGGCGGCGCGCATCATTATGGAAAAGCACGGCGGCGTATTTCCGAACACCTATGCCGACGTCCGTGCTTTGCCGGGGATCGGGGACTACACCGCAGGCGCGATCTGCTCGATTTGCTTCGACATGCCCCGCGCGGCGGTGGACGGCAACGTACTGCGCATTCTCGCGCGCATCAACGAGGACGCAGAGCCGATCGATCTCCCGCAGACCAAAAAACGCGCGGCCGAACAGTTAGAGCCCGTCTATCCGAAAGGGGCTTGCGGGACATTTACGCAGAGCCTCATGGAACTGGGCGCTTGCATTTGCACACCGCGCACACCGAAATGCGACGACTGCCCTGTAAAGGCATATTGCTTTGCACATGCAAGCGAAACCGTCAGCCAATTTCCCGTAAAACTGCCGAAACGCGAAAAGCGCGAAGAGCAGCGCACCGTATTTTTGCTGGAATGCGACGGCACGACGGCTCTGACCAAACGCGGGCAAAAGGGGCTGTTGTCGGGGCTTTGGCAGCTACCGAATGTGGAGGGGATGCTCTCCCCCGCCGATGCGCTCAAGGTCGTTTCCGATTTCGGCGTGCATCCGACCGAGCTGTTGGAGGAGGTCCATAAAAGCCATATTTTTACGCACATCCGCTGGGACATGGTCTGCTATCGGATTCGCTGTCTTGTAAAGAATGATGCCTTTACATGGGCGACGGACGCCGCTCTGCACGGACAATACGCCCTGCCCACGGCATTTCGCATTTTTTTGGAATGATTTGTGTTTTGAAATCGTTTCGGCGCAGCCTTGTATATACTATAATGTATATACGCCGTATGCCGAAGCGGTTTATTTGCAGTTGCAAAGAGACAAGCTTGTGGAAATTATTACTATTTTGTGAACTTTATAAAAAGGGGTTGATTTTTTCTAAATAATGGTTACAATATATATTAGCACTCGGGAGTAAAGAGTGCTAAAATTTCATACATTCATTTTCGGGAGGCCATAGAGTATGACGATCAAACCCCTTGCAGACAGAGTTGTTTTGAAACCTGTCGAAGTTGAAGAAACCACCAAAAGCGGTATCATTCTTGCCGCGTCCGCACAGGAAAAGCCCCAAGTCGCTGAAGTTGTGGCGGTCGGCCCCGGAGGCGTTGTGGACGGAAAAGAAGTTACAATGTATGTACACGTCGGCGATAAGGTCATCGCGGGCAAATATTCCGGCACGGAAGTCAAGCTCGACAAAACCGAGTACACCATCGTTCGGCAGTCCGACATTTTAGCCGTTGTAGAATAAGATTTCGGGAGGTAATGCATCATGGCAAAACAAATCATTTACGGAGAGGAAGCGCGCAAGGCGCTGCAATCCGGTATTGACAAATTGAGCGACACCGTCAAAATCACACTCGGCCCCAAGGGCAGAAACGTCGTGTTGGATAAGAAATACGGCGCACCGCTCATCACCAACGACGGTGTGACGATCGCAAAAGAGATCGAGCTGGAGGATGCGTTTGAAAATATGGGCGCACAGCTCGTCAAGGAAGTCGCCACCAAAACAAACGACGTTGCGGGCGACGGCACGACCACCGCGACGCTGCTTGCACAGGCGCTGGTTCGCGAGGGCATGAAGAATGTCGCCGCAGGCGCGAATCCGATGGTCGTGAAAAAGGGCATGCAGATGGCAGTGGATACCATTGTGGAAGCCATTCAGACCAAGGCACAGCCCGTGAAGACCACGGAGGATATTGCGCGCATCGCCACCATTTCCGCTGCCGACGAATTCATCGGCAAGCTCATTGCAGAAGCGATGGAAAAGGTCACGTCGGACGGCGTGATCACCGTGGAGGAATCCAAGACCAGCGAGACCTACAGCGACGTCGTGGAAGGTATGCAGTTTGACCGCGGCTACATTTCGCCCTACATGGTCACCGATACCGACAAAATGGAGGCGGTCATTGACGATCCCTACATTTTGATCACCGATAAAAAGATCTCCAACATTCAGGACATTCTCCCTCTGCTTGAGAAGATCCTCAACGCGGGGCAGAAGCTCATCATCATCGCGGAGGACGTGGAGGGTGAAGCCCTTTCGACCATCCTCGTCAACAAGCTGCGCGGCACGTTCACCTGCGTTTGCGTGAAAGCCCCGGGCTTCGGCGACAGAAGAAAGGAAATGCTGCAGGATATTGCCGTGCTGACGGGCGGCGAAGTCATTACCTCTGACCTCGGTTTGGAGCTTAAGGACGCCGACATTCCGCAGCTTGGCCGTGCGAAGCAGGTCAAAGTTACCAAAGAGAACACCACGATCGTGGATGGCGCGGGCGACGCGTCCGATATTCAGGGTCGTATCGCACAGATCAGAAGCCAGATCGAGACCACGACCTCCGATTTCGACCGTGAGAAGCTGCAGGAGAGACTTGCGAAGCTCGCGGGCGGCGTTGCGGTCATCCGCGTAGGTGCGGCGACCGAGACCGAAATGAAAGAGAAGAAGCTGCGCATTGAGGACGCCCTTGCGGCGACCAGAGCGGCTGTCGAAGAAGGCTGCGTTGCAGGCGGCGGCGTCGCACTGTTGGAAGCGCTTCCCGAAGTTGAAAAGCTGTTGGATACGGACGACGCAGACCTCAAGACCGGCATTCGTATCGTCAGCAAGGCGATCGAAGAGCCTGTACGCCAAATCGCAGCCAATGCGGGCTTGGAAGGCTCGGTCATTGTCAACGAGATTTTGAAGGCGAATCAGTCCGGCTACGGCTTCAACTTTGCCACCGAAGAATTCGTCGATATGTTTAAGGCGGGCATTTTGGATCCCGCGAAGGTCACGCGTTCCGCTTTGCAGAACGCGGCTTCCGTTGCATCCATGGTGCTGACCACCGAATCGCTGGTTTCCGACATCCCCGATCCGAAAGCGGACGCGGCGGCTGCGGCGGCTATGGCGGCGCAGGGCGGCGGCATGTATTGATCGGTGATCGGCTCGATCAACCCCAAACAACAAAACGGCTTGGAATCTGCTTTGTGCAGTGTTCCAAGCCGTTTTTCATTGCTTTTTGATCGGTTTACTTGTCATCGTCGGGTTCGAGGATGGAGTATCCGCCGTCATTTCGTTTGTAGACGACATTGATCGCGCCCGTTTCGTCGTTTCGGAACATATAGAACGTATGCCCGAGCATATTCATCTGCAAGATCGCCTCCTGCACCGTCTGCGGCTTCAAGGCCACGATCTTGGTACGCACCACGTCGTACTCCTCCGTCTCCTCGTCGGTTTGCTCGGGCGCATTGAACACCTCATCGAAAGAGACCTCGCGCAGGCGGCGTTCCAGCTTCGTTTTGTTCTTGCGGATTTGCCGAATCAGCGAATCCACGCAAGCGTCGAGCGCGTCCTCAAGCTCTTGCGCACGCTCCTGCGCGCGGAAGAGAAAACCGCCCTTTTGCAGGGTGATCTCGACAATTTTGGCGTTCTTTTCCACGGTCGCGGTGATTTTCGCCGTCGCATCCGAGCCGAAAAACTTTTCGACCTTTTTTAATTTCTGCTCGGCGCGCTCCTTAAAAGATTCTCTAGGCGTGCATTTTCTGCCGACAATGGTCATGTTCATCCAAACATCCCCTTTGTATCGATTCAAAAGCCTTTCCGCTTTTGTTTGCAAGTACAGTATAGCACATATTGTTTAAAAAATAAATATAAATCTTAAAAATTTTGTTAATTTTATGCAAAAAGTCCCTCGGCATGGGTTGAAATGCCGAGGGGCAATGGATCTTTGTAAAGCGAACCGGCAAAGCAGGGCGCACAAATGCGCGAACCTCACAGCACCGCCGAAGCGTGCCGCGTCACATGGCAGCCGATATTGACCGCCACGGGAAGCCCTGCGATATGCGTCGGGGCTGCTTCGATATTCACCGCCAGCGCCGTGGTTTTGCCGCCGAAGCCTTGCGGCCCGATGTTCAAGGCGTTCACGCGTGCGAGCAGCTCTTTTTCCATTTGGGCATAAAACGGGTCTGCATTCGGCAAGGACACCGCTCGGCACAACGCCTTTTTGGCAAGATACGCGCAATATTCAAAATCGCCGCCGAAGCCCACGCCCACGACCATCGGCGGGCAGGGATTACCGCCTGCTTTTTGCACCGTATCTACCACAAAGCCCAGCAGTTCCTCACGCGAGGCGGCGGGGGTAAACATTTGCATACGGCTCATATTTTCGCTTCCAAAGCCTTTCGGTGCGGCGGTGATCGCAATGTGGTCGCCATCCACAAGGCGCGTATGGATGACGGCGGGCGTGTTGTCCTGCGTGTTCACGCGGTCAAACGGGTCGCGCACGACGGATTTGCGCAAAAGTCCCTCGGTATACCCTTTGGCGACGCCGCGATTGACCGCCGCCTCAAAGCTGCCGCCCGTAATATGGACGTCCTGCCCGATTTCAAAAAAGAGGACTGCCATCCCCGTATCCTGGCAAACGGGGACATCCAATTCCTTTGCCGCGTCCAGATTTTCCAAAAGCGTCTCCATGATTTTTTTGGGTAACGCCTGCGTTTCCGCTTTTGCGCCGCAGGCGATACAGGCGCACAAATCCTCGGGCAGCACCTTGTTGGCTTCCACCAGCAGCTTGGCCACCGTTTGTTCGATCTCCCGCACATGAATTTCTCGCATAAGCTTCTTCCCCATAAAAACAGACAGACGGAGCTTGCCGCCTGTCTGCAAGACTTTTATTTTTTCCGCGAATAGGAACCGTGTCTGCCGCCGTCGTTTGCACGCTTCAAGTCCGATATTTTTTCATCGCTGATCTGCTTGAATCTCGCCATCATATCCTCAAAGCTCTGCGGCTCTTCGCGACGGGCGTCGTTGCCTTTCCACACGTTGGGCGCGCCCTTCGGACGCGGGTTGCCGCCCCGACGCGGGCGATTCCCCGCCTGCTGCGGGGGCGGATCCATAGCTTTTTTGACGGACAGGCTGATTTTCCCGTCCGACGCGATATCCAACACCTTGACTTTGACCGTCTGGTTTTCCTGCAGGTAGTCATGTATATCGTTGACAAAGCTGGTGGAAACCTCGGAAATATGTACCATTCCGACCTGGTTATCCGGCAGGGCAACAAACGCGCCAAAGTTTGTGATCCCCGTGACTTTGCCCTCAACCACAGCGCCGACTTCTACCATATAAAAGAATTGTCCCCCCGGACGAGCAAATCAACCGAAGTTTCAGTTGCTCGGTGTAATATCGTAGTATACCTTTTCATCAGGCATAACATACCCTAATTTTTCACGTGCCACACGTTCCAT
The DNA here is from genome assembly GCA_947628665.1 of uncultured Clostridia bacterium. Lineage (GTDB taxonomy): Bacteria > Bacillota > Clostridia > Oscillospirales > Acutalibacteraceae > Fimenecus. Next base: position 138,281 of record CANRAU010000001.1, on the reverse strand, counting down.
ATATTCGGATTCGTCGCCGCCGTCAATGACGTTATGCAAGCGCTCGTTTTCCGCGCACTGTTCCTCATACTGCGCCTGCACGGCGGCCGCTTCTTTTTCTTTTTCCCGAATTTCCAGCCGCGTGCTGACAAAGCTAATCACAAAATACCCTACTGCAAGCAGCAGAGCCAAAGTCAGAATAAAGCTATGTTTTTGCTTTTTCCGTTTTTGGGTTTTTCTTTTTGCGTTTGCCATCACGTTCACCGTCAGGGGACAGTTCATCCCCGGAAAATACTTGCTCTTGATGATTATACAACAAGTCCCGAATATTTTTCAAGTGGATTTTTGATTTTTTTGCTGAAAATCTCGCTCTTTTCTGCGCTTTTTGAACGATTTTTGCATAAATGCGCCGACACGCGGCATGAAGCGCCAAAAAAGGCTTTGCGATTGCGTGAAAAAGAGCTTGCAATGCCCGCCGCAGGGTCGCCGCGATTTTGTCCGTTACGCGCACAACGAACGTCCCGAACGAGATGTAATAAATCAAAAAGCCCAAAAGCTCTCCGAACAGCACATATCCCCGAATGCCGCCGTTCAAAAGCGTCAGCGCGAACAAAAACGTCAGAAAAGCCGCCGCCAGCGCAAAAAGCAGGTCGGAGACGAAAAACGCTTTGTTTTTGCCGCCGCAGATCAGCAGCCGAACCAGGCGGAACACATCGTACAGAACGCCGATGAAAAACCCGAAGCCGACCGCGTAAGCGAATGTCCGAAGCTGCTGCGGCATATCGACAAGATAGGTCATCAGCGGAACACCCTGCCCCAGAACGAGCCCTGCTGCGGTTTGGCATGGTCGGTATAGGTCAGCGAGGAAATTTCCCCGTCGACGACCAGTTCACCCATTTCCAGACTCAGGCGATTGATGTGCAGATCCTCCCCTTTTATCGTCAATTCGCCGAGATCGGTAAACACCGAAACCGTCTGCTCATCAAAGCTGTCCACATCCGAAACGCCCGACACCGTCAGATGACGGCGATCCTCCAACGAGATATTGTGCGGCATTTTCATCAGGTTGGTTGTGTTATCGTTCATATACATCGCCATACGATACGCCTTTGCACAAAGCGCCGAGGGAGCGGGCGCATTTTATGCGCGGTATCATTCCTTTCTTCGATTTTATACAATAAAAAATCTCCCTTACGCATATATATGCGCGTAAGGGAGGGTTGTATGCGATTTTATGTTCGGATGCAATCAAGCAAAGGTCGGAAAAAGGTCGATGTTCAAGCCGTTTCTCCCGATTCGGACGCACGCTCAAGCAGAGAAGCCAGCAATACGGGGCACTTTGTGGTGATGTTGTCGGGCGACATGGCGAGAAGCTCCCGCATGACCAGCTTTTTATCCGCCGTCCAAAACGAGACTTTTAAGCCCGCTTCGTGGAACACCTCCACCAGTTCTTTACCGGCATTGTCATAATGGCAGTTGATGCCGACAGCGCCGCAGCGCCGTACCTCCTCCACAACGCTTTGCAGATACGCTTTATCTTTCAGCTTGTGCTTATTCAAATCGGCATTGAGATAATAGGGGATTTTGGGCGCGTCGATTTTGACGGTTTGCGTGTGATCGCTGTCTACGCCCGTAAAGAAGCAGCGCGACTGCATGGCGTATTTTTCCACAAGTCTTTGTACCTCCGCCAAATCCGAAAAAGCCTTTAAGTCGAGATTGACCTGCACGGTATTGGACGCACCCGCAATATATTGCAGCGCCGTTTCCAGCGGTACGCCCTCCTCGTCCCCCGCAAGCGCGGCGTGCATCAAAACGGGTGTTCCGTCGCCGCGCACGCTGACGTCCACCTCCAGCACGGGAACGCCGAGCTCCACCGCTTTTTCCAAGAAAGCGATGGAATTTTCGGGGGTGTCCTCACAGCCGCTGTGTGCAGTATAGGTAAAGCCCTCGGGCAAATGCAGTTCGCAGGTTAAAATGCGGTGCAGCCGCACGCCCACGCCCACGGCGGCACAGACGCTCGCCGCGCCCACCGCCACGGCGGCAATTTTTAAAAATGTTTTTCCCCGATCCATGGTCATGCCGTCCTTTCCGCCGCAACATCCGTTTAGACTTTGCGAAGCCAAACGCCGTCCGCTTTGATTTTTTCAATGCGATCACCCGTGACGAAGTACACATCTTTGGAAATGTCCATCATCGGGCGGTCATTCATGGAATCGGTGTAAAACTCCTCGATCTCCTGATCGCCGTATATTTCATGATAAGCGGCGATTTTGTTTTCCCGATAGCAAACGCGCCCGATCTCGCCCGTTTTCAAATCGACCTCCGTGCCGATAAAGTGTTTGACGCCGATCCGACGGCAGATCTCCGAGAGCATCACTTCGGGACAGGCGGAAACGATCACATCGTCCTCTTTTTGAATTTTGGCGTAAAAGCTCTTGATCTTTTTTTCATGTTCATCCCAAAATTCGACGATGCTTTGCTCAATATCGGTCAGCTGCGCACAGCATTCCTTCAAAATATAGCCGTATTCGCTTTTGACCTCCGAAAGCGGCACTTTGCCCATTTTATAGCGCACAAAGCCCTCGCCGAATTTCGGAACATATTTGGCAATGAGCTTAGGCTCTTTTTTCAGGTAATAGATAAAAAGGTCGAAGCCGCTCTCGCCCGAATAAATCGTATTGTCAAAATCAAACACGCGCATTTTGTCTGTTCCCCTTTTTGCGAATTTATCTTTTATATAGTAGCATTTCACCGTGCATTCGTCAAGTTGGCCGCTCTCGTCGGACGTCCGAAATCGCAAAAAAGGGTTGACATACTTTGCCGAATCCGTTAAACTAAAGACAAACCGTTGAGGAAGAGTGAGTAGGTTTTTTGTCCCGCTTCAACAGAGAGCCGCCGATGCTGGAAACGCGGTGAAGCACAGAAAACCGAATGGACTTCTGAGGGCGAGCAGAAACGGGATTCCCCGGAGTATGGGAGACGGAGCGGCCCTCCGTCATCAAAGGCCGGCATATGTTGGTATGCGCAAAGTGGGCGTTTTCATACGCCAAGCCGGGTGGCACCGCAGGGTTTTACGACCTTGTCCCAGCAAATCACTGGGACAAGGTCTTTTTGTTTTGTCCCGCATCAAAGAAAGGAGAATCCCCATGGCAGACCAAAAAATCCCCTACAAAATCTATCTCGAAGAACACGAAATGCCCACAAGCTGGTATAATGTCCGCGCGGATATGAAAAACAAGCCCGCGCCGCTTGTGAATCCCGGTACGCACAAGCCCATGACGGCCGAAGAGCTGGGCGGCGTGTTCTGTGCGGAACTCGTACAGCAGGAAATGGACAATGACACGCCCTATATCGAAATCCCCGAGGAGATCCGCAATTTTTACAAAATGTACCGACCTTCTCCCCTGGTACGCGCCTACTGCTTAGAGGAAAAACTGCAAACGCCCGCGAAAATTTATTACAAGTTTGAGGGCAACAACACGAGCGGCTCGCACAAGCTGAACTCCGCCATTGCGCAGGCGTATTACGCGAAAAAGCAGGGCTTGAAGGGCGTCACCACCGAAACGGGCGCAGGGCAATGGGGTACGGCGCTATCCATGGCGTGTTCCTATTTGGATCTGGACTGCAAAGTCTATATGGTCAAGGTCAGCTATGAACAGAAGCCCTTCCGCCGCGAAGTCATGCGCACCTACGGCGCATGCGTAACGCCGTCTCCCTCCGATACCACCGAGGTAGGCCGCAAAATTCTCGCCGAGCATCCCGGCACGACCGGTTCTTTGGGCTGTGCGATCTCCGAAGCCGTGGAGGTCGCCGTTTCCACCCCGGGCTATCGCTATGTATTGGGCAGTGTGCTCAATCAGGTACTGCTGCACCAGTCCGTGATCGGCTTGGAGACCAAAACCGCCATGGACAAATACGGCATCAAGCCAGACATCATTATCGGCTGTGCGGGCGGCGGTTCTAATTTGGGCGGCCTTATTTCGCCGTTTATGGGCGAAAAGCTGCGCGGCGAAGCGGATTACCGCATCATCGCCGTAGAGCCTGCCTCCTGCCCCAGCCTTACCAGAGGCGTATTTGCCTATGACTTCTGCGACACCGGCATGGTCTGCCCGCTCGCGAAAATGTACACCTTGGGCAGTGACTTCATTCCCGCCCCCAACCACGCGGGCGGGCTTCGGTATCACGGCATGAGTCCCGTTTTATCGCAGCTGTATGCCGACGGCCTTATGGAGGCGGTATCCGTGCCGCAAACCAAGGTCTTTGAAGCGGCGGAGCAGTTCGCCAGAGTCGAGGGCATCCTGCCCGCGCCCGAAAGCTCCCACGCCATTCGGGTAGCCATTGACGAAGCGCTCAAGTGCAAGCAGACGGGCGAAGAAAAGACCATTTTGTTCGGGCTTACGGGTACGGGGTACTTTGATATGGTCGCCTATGAAAAGTTCCACGAGGGGAAAATGGACGACTACGTCCCCACCGACGAAGAGCTGCAAGCCTACTTCGATAAGCTCCCCAAAATGGATTGATCTTAAAGCAAAAAAGGAAACACACAGAACGTATGTTATTTAAAGCGGCAAGTCCCTTGCGGGATTTGCCGCTTTTATATCTCTTGGAACAAGGACGCTTTCGGATAAGCAGGTCTTAAAAATCCTTGTATATAAAGGGGTAACAGGGACAAAAGCGGGACAAAAAGGGTGTATTTTTGTGTATTTTCATGCACTTTTCGGCATATTGCACAAACGCTTTTTAGAAAAGAAAAAAAGCCTTGAAACCCCTCATAGCAGAATGAACAAGGCTCTTTGGGAAAACGGATAAAATGTAAAGCAGATGTTTGTCTGCCATTGTTACTAAATCAAATTCGTGCCGCAGTTACCAAAAGGGCAGGAGCAAGCCGGAGGGCGGAACTTTTGCGACAGCAAAAGTTTCAACCAAAGGCGCGGCGGATGCCGGGGTCCCCAAAAAGTCGTTAGACTTTTTGGGGAGAGGAGGAGCAAGGGAGCAGGTGGACGGCGGTTTTTTCTGCCGCAGGCATAAAAAAGCGTCGGAACAAAGCGAACTTTGCTCCGACGTGGCGCGCTGCAAGGGATTCGAACCCCTGACCTTTTGGTTCGTAGCCAAACACTCTATCCAGCTGAGCTAGCAGCGCAAATACAATCATCCTTTTCGGTCGACTGCCGAATTATCATACCACCGAATATTGAAAAAGTCAACCCGTTTTTTGGAATTTTCCGCAATTGCCGCAGGCGCGGCCCGAGATGCGCGCCTGACATAGCAAAGCCCTGTTTTGCGCCGACACTATCAGCATGTTAAAGGATGTTGTTGCCGAGAGACAGACGCTTTGGCGCACGGAAAGCCCACCCGATTTGCAGCGCAAAAGGGACGGTTTGTGCAAAACCGTCCCTTTTATCATGTGTTTTTTCGGTTGATCGGCTGTTCCGCAGACGAAATGCCTTTTTGCGGCTGCTCGATTTTCCTCCGACTTCCCCGACGTAGCGAAGCATTACAAATCCCGCAGAGATTTGAACGTATACCCCTGCTCTTTCGCGTAATCGATGATCCGACCGAGCGCCTTTGCATTATCGGGCGACACGGAATGCAGCAAGATCACTGCACCCGGATGCAGGCGCGCCGTAACGGTCTCGAACGCATGATCCGCGCCCTTTTGATTGTCGAGATCCCAGTCGGCGTATGCCACCGACCAAAACACGCACTTGTAGCCGAGCGACCCGACCAGATCCAGCGCGCAATCGGAGTATTCCCCCATCGGGAAACGGAAAAACGGTTCGCTGTAGCCGAAATTGGTACGCAAATAGTCATCCATGCCCTTGATTTCTTCCGCCATGCGAACACGGGTGATCGTCGGAAAGGACGGGTGCTTCACCGAATGGTTGCCGACGATATGCCCCTCTTTGATCATGCGCGCGATCAACTGCGGGTAATCCTTGACCTGCGGCAGCGTACAGAAAAATGCGGCGGTCACGTTTTTTTCCTTTAACGTATTCAGGATCATTTCGGTATAGCCGTTTTCATAACCGCAGTCAAATGTCAGATACAGCACCTTTTCGCTCGTTTTGGTGTCGAGACATACCGCGTTGTACCCGTTGTCGTCAAAATACTTCTGATTGGCCACGGAAGTCGCGTGCGGCTTTCCGTCTTTGGCCACGCCGTAGCTGTAACCGTGCTTTTCGGTCGAAAGGCCTTTGGTGTTCTCGGGATCTGCCACCGTAAAATCTCGCAGGGGCAGTGCGGCAAGTCCCGTATAGGTTTTGCCGTCCTGCAAAACGGGCTTATCCGCCGTTACGGGCAGCGGTACGGCGCTGATGGTGGTTTCCGGATTGGCTTCCGAAATACCGTCCGTCTGTTGTTCGGCAGCATCGGCATCCTGCTGTTGGGAGCTGTCGGACGCCTGCTGCTCGACGCCGTCTGTCTTGCCACAGGCAAAAAGCCCCAGACAAAGCACGGCGCATAAGAGAATAGAGATCGTTTTTTTCATAATGGATTCCTTTGAAATACAGGCTTCAAAGCGTGCAACGCTTCCCGCCTGCAATAAGCAATTCCCGCAGCGGCAGACCACGGCGGGAATTGACGTTCTGACGTTTATTTCACCATATATTGCATATTATCCACAAGGTTGGAAAACGTGTTCGCCGCTTTTTTCGCGACCTTCTTGGCCTTGCGTTTTGTAGAACCACCCTTTACGGCGCTGCCGACCATCGCCATCGCGCCGCCGACGGCAAGGCTCAAGCCGACTGCTTTCATTGCGGAACTCATTTGCATGTTCATACTTTTCCCTCCTAAAAGATTTGGTATTTCTATTTTGCACGGGAAAGGAAAAATAATTACAGGCAATGCGTTTGTTTTTTGGATAAATATGCCTTTTTAAGCGTTTTTCGAGTTTTGCGGCTCTTGCGGTTCTTGCAAACTTTGCGATTCCTGCGATTCTTGCGGATTTTGCGAATTCTTCTGTTTCTTCTTTTCTGTTAAGGAATTTTCTTCTAAAATATAGCGCGGGCGACCCTTGCTCTCTGCATAGATCTTGCCGATGTACTCGCCGATCACACCCAAGCAGAAGATTTGAATGCCGCCCAGCAGGAAAATCACGCACAAAAGGCTCGTCCAGCCCTGCACGGTATAGCCAAAGAGCTTGATGATCACCGTGACAAGCACCGCGACCAGACTGACGAGCGACATGAAAAATCCCAATCCCGTAATCATATTCAGCGGCCGCACGGAAAGGCCGGTAACGCCGTTGAAAGCGAGCAGCAGCATTTTGGAAAACGGATAGTGTGTTTTTCCCGCCACACGCTCTTTGCGCGCATAATACACGCTTGAGCTTTTAAAGCCAACCAAAGGGATCAGACCGCGCAGGAACAGATTGACCTCTTGAAACTGTGCAAGACCCTCCAGCGCTTTTCGGCTCATCAGGCGATAATCGGCGTGGTTGTAAACGACCTCCGCCCCAAACAATCGCATGATCTTATAAAAGCTTTGCGCCGTAAAGCGTTTAAAGAATGTATCCGTATCGCGTTTGGCACGCACGCCGTATACGATCTCGGCACCGTCGCGGTATTCGCGCAGCATATCGTGCATGGCGGCTATATCATCCTGCCCGTCGCAGTCGATGGAGATCGTGACGTCCGCATAATCCTTCGCCGTCATCAGTCCCGCCAAAAGTGCGTTTTGATGCCCGCGGTTGCGGCTCAGGCGAATCCCCTCGACATGCGCATCCGCCGCCATCAAGTCCTGAATCACCGACCATGTTTTGTCCTTACTGCCGTCGTCGACAAACAGCACGCGGCTTTGCGGGTCGATCTCGCCCGAAAGCTCCATTTCCTCCAGCTTTGCAAGAAACATTCCGCTTGTGAGCGGTAAAACGTCCTCTTCGTTATAACAGGGAATGACGATATACAAAATCGGTCTTTCCATACGGCTTCTCCTTTTTCCGCAGAACCGCGCGTCTCTGTTTTGATGCCCGTTTGATGTCTATAGGTTATCATAGCAAACGCCGCAGGCCTTTGTCAAGGCGCGTCCCTCTTTACTTTTCGCATTTCGCGGCGTATAATGAGGGGCGGAAAATAAGGAGATGATCCCTTGGCTTTGCATATCGTTTTGGTCGAACCCGAGATCCCGCAGAACACGGGCAATATCGCGCGCACCTGCGCGGCGACGGGCGCACATCTGCATTTGGTCGGCCCTATGGGCTTTACGATCGACGACCGCAAGCTCAAACGCGCGGGCTTGGACTACTGGCATTTGCTGGATATTACATACTATGATAGTTTGACCGATTTTCTGGCGAAAACAAAGCGGGAAAACAATTTCTTTTTCTTTACGACCAAGGGTAAGCATATCCATTCCGAGCTTCACTACCCCGAAAACGTCTATTTGTTTTTCGGGAAAGAAACCAAGGGTCTGCCGGAATGGCTGCTGCATGAAAATCCCGACTATTGCGCGCGTCTGCCCATGCTTGACGATGCGCGCGCACGCAGTCTGAACCTCTCGAACACCGTCGCTGTGGCGGTCTATGAGGTTCTGCGGCAATGGGGCTACCCCGAACTGCTCTGCGAGGGGCATTTGCGCGAATACGCGGATCAGTAGAAAACGCTGCGGGAGGCGCGAAAATGAAAAAGGAATCCGATCTGCTCGCAATGCTCCAAGGGAATGCCGAAAATGGCGCATATCCCTTTCACATGCCCGGGCATAAGCGCAATACGACGCTTTTGGGTACAGAGCTTCCCTATGCGCTCGACGTCACCGAGATCGACGGCTTTGACGATCTGCACGCGCCGAGCGGCATTTTGGCGGATCTGCAGGCGCGTTTGGCGCATCTGTACGGCGCCAAAAACTCCTTTGCGCTGGTAGGTGGCTCTACGTGCGGCATTCTTGCGGGGATCGCCTCGGTTTGCCGACGCGGCGGCCGCATATTGCTTGCACGCAACTGCCACAAATCCGTTTACAACGCCGTGGAGCTTTTGGGACTTCGACCGATATACATACAGCCGCCTGTCGACCCCGTTTCGGGGATCGCGGGCAGCGTGCCACCCGAAAGCGTGCGTGCGGCGCTCGACGCGCACAAAGATATTCGCCTTGCCGTCGTGACCTCGCCTACCTACGACGGGGTCATCAGCGATATTCGCGCCATTGCCCAAATCGTACACGGGCGGGGCATTCCCCTTTTGGTAGACGCCGCGCACGGCGCGCACCTTGCGTTTACCGAACAAAATGCGCACTGCGCGGTAACTTGCGGGGCGGACGTCGTGATCCAATCGCTGCACAAGACCCTGCCTGCGCTCACCCAATGCGCCGCGGCGCACATCGGCGGCGACCTCGTTTCGCCGTCTGTATTCGCCAAATACCTGTCGGTATTTGAGACCTCCAGTCCGTCCTATGTGCTGCTCGCCTCCGTTTCGGCCTGCGTGCGGTTTTTGGAGGAAAATGCCGAAAACGCTTTTGCGGCCTACGCCGAACGCCTTGCGCGTTTTTCGGCATCCTGTCTGGAGCTTACCAATCTCTTTGTGCTTTGCAAAGGCCAAGACCCCCTGCGCGCGCACCCTGCGTTTTTCGATTTTGACGCGGGCAAGCTGCCCATTGTCACCGCCCGCACCGCGCTTGACGGCGCGGCGTTATGCAAGCGTCTGCGGCGGGAATTCGCACTCGAGAGCGAAATGGCCGCTTTTTCCTATGCGCTTTGTATGACCTCGGTATGCGACACGGACGCGGGATTTTTAAGGCTTTTAGACGCGCTGCTCGCCATAGATCGCGCGGTTTCGAGCCGCACAACGCCCGATTTTGGAACGCCGCCGCTGCCCAAGGTGCGCCTGTCGCCGTATGAAGCGTCCCTGCGCGCGGCGCGCACCCTGCCGCTTCATGCGTGTATCGGGAAAATCAGTGCGCAGACTTTGTGGTTCTACCCGCCCGGTGTGCCGATCCTCGTTGCGGGGGAAGAAATCGACGAAACCACCGTACAGCTTCTCGAATCCGCCGCCCTAAACGACATCACCGTATATTGTGCGGAAGGTGCGTGCGATTCGCCCGACGCCTTAACGGTTTGCGATTGACAAATGCACGTGACTGTGCTATGATAACGGCGTATGAAATTCTTCTAAGGAGCAGATCGATATGAAAAGAATTCAGACTCTGAAAACCCGCGATTTGAAAGAAAGTGTGAAAAACGGCGGCTGCGGCGAATGCCAGACCTCCTGCCAGAGCGCCTGCAAGACTTCCTGCGGCGTTGCCAATCAGCAGTGCGAGAAGTGCATGCACGAGAGCAAATAAGCAACCGGAAACTGTAAAAGGCCGTTTTCTTTTTCAAGATAACGGCTTTTCTTTTTGAGGCTTTGTATGGTACATCTGTATAAATTAAACGGCTATAATCTGGCGCTGGACGTGTTCAGCGGTTCGGTACACGCGCTCGACGAAGTGGCCTACGACGCGGTGTCGATGTATGAAACGCACACAAGCGCCGAAATCAAAAAAGCGCTCCTGCAAAAATATCATGATCGGGACGACGTGACCGAAGCCGAGCTTGACGAGCTGCTTGTGGAGATCGAGGGGCTTGTCGCCGACGGGAAACTGTTCACCGAGGATATTTACGAAAACCGCGCGTTCGATTTTAAAAATCGGCACACCGAGTTGAAAGCGCTTTGTCTGCACGTCGCGCACACCTGCAATTTGAATTGCAGCTATTGCTTCGCCGCGCAGGGCAAATACCACGGCGAGCGGGCGCTCATGTCGTTTGAAACGGGCAAGCGCGCGCTGGATTTTTTGGTGGAAAACTCCGGGTCGCGCAAAAATTTAGAAGTGGACTTTTTCGGCGGCGAACCGCTAATGAATTTTGACGTTGTCAAGCGGTTGGTCGCGTATGCGCGTAGCATAGAGCAGGAGAAAAACAAGCATTTCCGCTTTACCCTGACCACGAACGGCGTGTTGTTGGACGACGAGGTCACCGAATTTGCCAATCGCGAATGCCACAACGTGGTGCTTTCGCTCGACGGCAGGAAAGAAGTCCACGACCGCCTGCGCAAGACCGTAAACGGTGCGGGCAGCTATGACGTGATCGTGCCGAAATTTCAGGAATTCGTAAAGAAACGCGGCGACAGAGGGTATTATGTCCGCGGGACGTTTACCAAACACAATTTGGATTTTACCAACGATATTTTACATATGGCGGATCTCGGCTTTACCGAGCTTTCCATGGAGCCTGTGGTCTGCGCGCCCGATGAGGAATACGCGCTTTCCGAAAGCGATCTGCCCGTATTGTTCGAGCAATACGAACGGCTTGCCGAAGAAATGATCGAACGCAAAAAAGAGGGGCGGCCGTTTACGTTTTACCACTATATGCTCGACCTCGACGGCGGCCCGTGCATTTACAAGCGCATTTCGGGCTGCGGTTCGGGGACGGAGTACCTCGCGGTGACCCCGTGGGGCGAGCTTTACCCTTGCCACCAATTTGTCGGCGACCCGAAATACAGCATGGGCAATATTTACGACGGCGTGACCAATCTCGCCTTGCAGCAGGAATTTAAGCTCTGCAACGCCTATGCCCGTCCCGCGTGTCGGGATTGCTGGGCAAAGCTCTATTGCAGCGGAGGCTGCGCGGCAAACGCCTACCACGCCACGGGGTCGATCAAGGGCGTTTACGAATACGGCTGCGCCCTGTTTAAAAAGCGCATCGAGTGCGCGGTGATGCTGAAGGTCGCCGACGCTTTAGCGCAAGAGGGCAATGCGGACGCGGCATTTTAATTTGCATTTCCCAGAGATTTATTGTATACTGAAAAATGCATAAAATAAGCTATGTCGGTCGGAGATGAGAACATGGACGAGGAATTTGAAAAGTACGGAAAGAAAACCAAATATGACTTGCCCAAGCAGACCAAGAAAGAAAACTTTCTGTTTTTGAACGAGGTTTACGCACAAAAAGGGCAAACCGTTTTGATCGGGGATTCCATCACGGAGCTTTTCAACACCTATGAGCTTTTCTTTGATTATACGCAGAAAAGCGGGCAGGCCGTATACAATCGCGGCATCAGCGGCGACACGAGCGACCGTCTTTTGGAGCGTCTTTCGGCAAACGCGCTGAACATCGAGCCGCGCAATTTGGTCGTGTTGATTGGCACGAACGATCTCGGGCTCGACTTTGACCGCCGGTTCATTACAGACAATGTGCGCAACATCCTGTTGACGACGCACGAGCAATGCCCTGATACCAACGTCGTCTTAGAGGCGGTGTACCCCGTCAATCGGCACATGGGGCTTGCGTCGCGGCAGATGGTCGGCAAGCGCCGAAACGAGGACATCCTCGCTTTGAACGAGTTTTTGCATACGATCGCCACGGATCTCGGCGCGTATTGGCTGGACTTAACGGACGCGCTTTCCGACAAGAAAGGGCGGCTCTCGCAGGAATATAGCTTCGACGGGCTGCATTTGAACGCCCATGGCTTCAAAATCGTGGCTGAAAAGCTGATCCCCTGTCTCAAGTAGCCGGCTTTGGCATTGCATATTTTCAAAATGCACAGAGGCATACTATTTACGGTGAAAACCGATTTTCGGTAAAGGAATTTTGCATATGCTACAATTTGAAGAATTACGACTGCGGCTTTTAGGGCATGAGAAGGCGTTGAAAGACTTGGCGGAAGCGCTCGGCCTTGACAACATGAAGCAGGAGATCAAGGCGTTGGAAGCGCAGTCCGCCGAAGCGGGCTTTTGGGACGATCTCAAAACCTCGCAGGCGGTGCTCAAACGTACAAGCGCCTTAAAGGCAAAGGTTGCCGCCTATGAAAAGCTCTGCGGCGATTACGACGACGCGCTGGTGATGATCGAGCTTGCCGACGAGGAGGGCGATTTGGAGCTTTTGCCCGAGTGCGAGGAAAACGCCTCCGCCTTCGAGCGGGAACTCGACACCATGACGCTGACGACCCTGCTGTCGGGGGAATACGACAGCAAAAACGCGATTTTGACCTTCCACGCGGGCGCGGGCGGCACGGAGGCGCAGGACTGGGCGCAAATGCTGTTCCGGATGTACAACCGCTGGGGCGAACGGCACGGCTATAAGGTCTCCACGCTCGACTATCTCGACGGCGACGAAGCGGGCTTGAAATCCGCCAGCCTTTTGATCGAGGGCGAAAACGCCTACGGCTTTTTGAAGAGCGAAACCGGCATCCACCGTTTGGTGCGCGTCTCCCCCTTCGATTCGGAGGGTCGCCGCCACACGTCGTTTGCATCTTTGGAGGTCATGCCCGAGATCGACGATACCATTGAAGTGGAGATCGCTCCAGAGGACATTAAAATGGACGTCTACCGTGCCAGCGGCGCGGGCGGGCAAAAGGTCAACAAGACGTCCTCCGCCGTGCGCCTGACGCATTTGCCCACAGGCATCGTCGTCTCCTGTCAGGTGGAGCGCAGTCAGCACCAAAACCGCGAAGTCGCCATGCGCATGCTCAAATCCAAGCTCATCGAGATCAAGGAACGCGAGCATCTCGAAAAAATTTCTGATATTAAAGGCGACCAAAAAGAGATCGCATGGGGCAGTCAGATCCGCTCCTATGTGTTCATGCCGTATCAAATGGTCAAGGATCATCGCACGAACTTTGAATCGGGCAATATCGCAAGCGTTATGGACGGCGATTTGGACGGCTTCATCAACGCCTATCTCAAAGCGGAATCCCAAAAGAGACTGTCCGCGACATGATCTGCACCGCTTGTCCGCGGCGCTGCGGGGTGCAGAGGATCGAAAACGAGCCGTCTGCGGGCTTTTGCCAAATGCCCTACAACGCCGTGCTTGCCCGTGCGGGTCTGCATTTCTGGGAGGAACCCGTCATCAGCGGCAAAAGCGGGTCGGGCGCGATCTTCTTTTCGGGCTGTTCGCTGCGCTGCAAATTCTGCCAAAATATGGAAATCAGCCACGGCAATTTCGGAAAGCCCGTCTCCTTGGAGCGGTTCATCGAAATCATGCAGTCCTTAGAGGCGCAGGGCGCGGAAAATATCAATTTGGTCAACCCCACGCATTTTGTTCCCTTTCTCGCGGACGCTCTGCGGCGATACAAGCCGCACATTCCCGTGGTGTACAATTCCGGCGGGTATGACTGCGTGGAATCGCTGCGCACACTCGAAGGGCTTGTGGATGTATATCTGCCCGATTTCAAGTATTTTGACAGCGAAACCGCGCGGAAATACAGCGCGGCGGCGGATTACCCCGAGGTCGCCAAAGCGGCGATTTTGGAAATGCGGCGGCAGACCGAAACCGATGAAATCCGCGACGGCAAAATGCGGCGCGGGCTGCTGATCCGGCATTTGGTGCTTCCGAAAAACACGCGGCAAACAATCGCCGTGCTTCGGTGGATTCGGGAAAATCTGCCGAAGGAGACCTATGTAAGCCTGATGAGCCAATACACGCCCTGCGGCAGAACCTACCCGTACAAAGAGCTGAACCGCCGTTTGACGACGGCGGAATATCGGCGAACGGTGGACGCTTTTTTTGATTTGGGGCTGACCAACGGCTTCATGCAGGAGCGCACAGCGGCAGACACCGCGTTTATCCCCGAATTCGACCTTTTTGGGGTTTGATTTTTGGGGAAATTATGCTATACTGGACATGTTCCTGTTCAAATTAAACGAAAAGGGGTAAAAACATGGCAAAAGGCAAAGGCTTTATGGCCGAATTCAAAACATTTATCATGCGGGGCAACGTTATTGATCTCGCCGTCGGCGTGATCATCGGCGGCGCGTTCCAAAGCATCGTCAATTCTTTGGTCAACGACGTCGTCATGCCGGTCATCAGTCTCATTACGGGCGGTTTGGATTTCAACAACTGGTTCGTCGTACTCGGCGAGGGTGAATTCGCAACTGCCGCCGAAGCGGCCGAGGCAGGCGTCGCGACACTCAATTACGGCGCGTTCATCAGCGCGATCATCAACTTCCTGATCATGGCGTTTGTGATCTTCCTGATCATTAAGTTCCTGAACAGCGTTTCGAGCAAATTCAAGAAGGCGGAAAAAGAGGAAGAAGTCGCTGCACCGACGACCAAGATCTGCCCCTACTGCAAATCGGAGATCGACATCGCCGCGACCAAGTGTCCGCACTGCACTTCGGATATTTCTGCGAATACGGAAGCAGCCGCCGCAGAATAATACGGATTTCCTACGGATAAGAGATGACCTATATGAAAATCGGATTTATCGGCGCGGGCAATATGGCCTGTGCCATGCTGCGCGGCGCTGTCGGGTCGGGCGCGTTTGCGCCGGAAACGCTGCTTGCGTATGATGTGGACGCCGCAAAGGCCGACGCGCTCGCCGATCAGCTGCACATCACCGCCGCAAAAAGCGCAGAGGAACTGATCGATGCTGCGGACGCGATTGTACTCGCGGTGAAGCCGAATACGCTCGCCTCCCTCCTGCCCGCGATCTCGCCTTGCCTTGCGCGAAAAAATCCGCTGTTGATCTCGATTGCCGCAGGCAAAACGCTTTCGTACATAGGCGGGCTTTTAAGCTATGACGCGGCCGTGATCCGTGTCATGCCGAACATCAATGCAACGGTCGGCGAGGCTATGAGCGCCTATTGTTGCAACGCGCAGGTCACCGCCGCGCACAAAGCGCTTGCCGAACGCCTGTGCGGCGCATTCGGCAAGGTGATGGCCTTGCCGGAGGCGGATTTCCCGCTGTTCGGCGTGCTGTCGGGCTGCTCTCCCGCGTTTTGCTATATGTTTATGGACGCACTCGCGCGTGCGGGCGTGAAAAACGGGCTTTCCAAGGCGGACGCGCTGCGCATTGCCGCACAGGTTCTGTATGGCAGCGCCAAACAGGTTTTGGAAAACGATGTGCATCCGTGGGAGCTGGTCGATCGCGTATGCTCCCCCGGCGGCACGACCATTGAGGGCGTCGCCTCTTTGCAGGCGGATGCGTTCGACGCGGCGATCGCCCGCGCGGTAGACGCCGCTTTGGAGAAAGACAAAAGAATCTGACCGTCCGTTCGGCGGCAAAAGAAACGTCCTTCCGCAGCAGGAAAACTGCCGTGGAAGGACTTTTTTATGCTTTCATATGTTCTTTTTTATGTGCCTTTACGGTCAGCGGGCGCTGTCTTGGAACATTCAATCGGATAAATATTCCCGTATTTTGCATACGCCTGCGCGCTTTGTCCCCAGTCGAAGGTGTTGCCGCCGTCAACGTCGGTAAATTGCATTTTCATCGTTCCATCAACGTGACCATAACGGCCTTTTGCGCATGGAGACGGTTTTCCGCTTCGTCGAAAATCTCCTGCGCGTGCGATTCAAATACGTCGGCGGTGATCTCCTCGCCGCGGTGTGCGGGCAGGCAGTGCTGTACCATGCAGCCGCTGTTCGCAACGGAAAGCAGCTTTTTGTTGACCTGATAAACGCCCTCGAACACCTTGCGGCGTTCGGCGGCTTCTTCCTCCTGCCCCATGGACGCCCAAACGTCGGTAAAGATCACATCCGCGTCGGCAGCGGCCTCCATCGGGTCTCTCAAAAGGCGGAAGCCCTGATACGGTTTTGCAAAGGTAAGTACCTGTTTATCGGGGTCGTACCCTTCGGGGCAGGCGACCGATACGCGCATCCCCGTTTTCAAGCCGCCCACGATCAGAGAGTTGGCCATATTGTTGCCGTCGCCGATGTAGCACAGCTTCAAGCCGTCCAAATGGCCTTTATACTCGCGAACCGTCAAAAGGTCGGCAAGCACCTGGCAGGGGTGACAAAAATCGGTCAGTCCGTTGATGATCGGGATCGAACCGTATTTTGCGAGATTCTCCACCTCGCTTTGCGCGAAGGTGCGGATCATAATGCCGTCGAGATAGCGCGAAAGCACGCGGGCGGTGTCCTCGATCGGCTCGCCGCGCCCGATCTGCAAATCGCGGCTGGACAAGAAAAGTGCCTGCCCGCCGAGCTGGTACATACCCGTTTCAAAGGATACGCGCGTCCGTGTGGAGGATTTCTGAAAAATCATCCCCAACGTCTGCCCTTTCAGGCGTTTGTGGGAAATGCCGTTCTTATTTTCGTATTTCAGTTGATCGGCCAAGTTCAAAAGCTCGGAAATTTCCTGCGGGGTGGTCGTCAACAAGCTGAGTAAATGCTTCATTGTTCTTCTCCCTTCTCTAAAAGGACACGTTCCAAAATGGCAAGACCCTTTTCGATCTCCGCGTCGGTGATCGTCAGCGGCGGCAGCAGCCGAAGCGCGGATTTCGCCGTCAGCACCAAAAGCCCCTCTTCGCAGCAGCGATTCGCGACCTGCGACGCGGTTTTTTCGCGCAGATCCGCTCCGATCATCAGCCCCAGCCCACGGACGTTTTCTAAGCCCCGGAAGGTCGAAAGGCGGCTGCGAATGGCTTCGCCTTTTTGGCGGACGCGCTCCAAAAACGCGTCGTCCATACGCCGAAGTACCTCCAAAGCCCCCGCGCACGCCACGGGATTGCCGCCGAAGGTCGTTCCGTGCGTACCCGCCGTTAACGTGCCGCCGAGCGCTTTGGTACACAGGCACGCGCCCATGGGCAGCCCGCCGGCGATCCCCTTTGCCGCTGTCAAGATGTCCGACTTTACACCGATTGTTTCATAAGCAAACAGGCGGCCTGTTCTGCCTATCCCTGTCTGTACCTCGTCAAAAATCAGCAGAATGTCCTGCTGTTCACAAAGGCCGCGCACCGCGCGCAAATAGTCGGGGTCGGTGAGCAGCACGCCGCCCTCGCCTTGGACGACCTCCACCAGCACCGCGCAGACCGTACCGTCGAGCAGCTCGGAAAGCGCGGCAAGATCGCCCGATTCGGCATAGCGAAAGCCCTCCAAAAACGGGGCAAAATAGGTGTGGTAATGTGCCTGCCCCGTTGCGGTGATCGTCGCCATGGTTCTGCCGTGGAAAGAGTTTTGCAGCGTAACGATGTTGTAACGCCCCTCGCCGTATTTGTCGAAGCTGTATTTGCGCGCGAGCTTGATGGCGCATTCGTTGGCTTCCGCGCCCGAATTGCAGAACAGGACTTTTGCAAAGCCCGATCTTTCGCAAAGCAGCTTCGCGGCAGACGCTGCGGTTTCGTTGTAATAGAGATTCGACGTATGCTGTAAGCGGTCAAGCTGCGCCGTTACGGCGGCTTTCCATCCGGCGTCGTTCGTGCCGAGGCTGTTTACGCCGATGCCCGCTGTAAAATCAATATAGGTTTTGCCCTCGCTGTCCCAATAGGTGGCGTTTTCGCCGCGTTCGAGCGCAACGGGAAAACGCGCATAGGTGGGCATGAAATAAGTATCTGCGGTTTGCTTGATTTCCTGAAAAGTCATAAAGCTCCTTCTTCTTTCCGAACCGTCCAAACGCGGGTCGTTACGCCGAAAACATCGTCCCAAGCCCCGCGTCGGAAAACAGCTCGATCAAAATCGCGTGCGGGATACGCCCGTCAATGATATTGGTGCGCGTCACGCCGCGCCGCACTGCCTCGACGCAGCAGTCGATTTTGGGAATCATGCCGCCTGAAATAATGCCCTGTGCTTTTAAAGAGGGAATTTCGGACACCTTGACCTCATGCAGCAACGTGCTTTCGTCGTCCTTATCGCGCAAAAGCCCGCAAATATCGGTCATCAAAAGCAGTTTTTCCGCGTGCAGACAAGCGGCGATACGCGCCGCCGCCGTGTCGGCGTTGATATTATAGACCTCGCCGTTTTCGCCGCCCGCGACGGTGGAGATCACGGGAATATAGCCGCTTTCAATAACGTCTTTGAGCACGCCCGTGTTTACCTTTTCGATGTCGCCCACGAAGCCGAGGTCTTCCTCCTCATGCCGCCGCGCGCAAATCATATTGCCGTCCAGCCCGCAAAGCCCGATGGCCTGCCCGCCGCGTCGGGTCAGAAGCTGCACCAAATGCTTGTTGACCTTGCCCGCAAGCACCATTTGCACAACGTCTACCGTCTCCCGATCCGTATAGCGAAGTCCGTTGACAAATCGGCTCTCTTTGCCGATTTTTTGGAGCATATCCGAAATTTCGGGGCCGCCGCCGTGTACCAGCACCACATTTACGCCGACCGAACGCAGCAGTACGATGTCCGTCATGACCGCGTCCTGCAATTCCTCATCGATCATCGCGTTGCCGCCGTATTTGATGACCACGGTTTTCCCGTTGTACCGCTGAATATACGGCAGCGCCTGTACCAGCACTTCACTGCGATCTGCGTTGGAAATGTTTGAAATGTCCATAAATAACCACCAAATCTATTTTGCGAGTTGCTCCCTCTGACGAGGGAGGAACTATAGGGAATCAGGTTCTGTAGTCTCCGTTGATTTTGACGTAATCATAGGTCAGATCGCAACCATAGGCTGTCGCGTGCGCTTCGCCGTCGTGCAAATTGACCCGGACGGTGACGGTATCCTCCAGCAAAATCTCTTTTGCCTTTTCTTCGGAGAAATCCAAAACCACGCCGTCCTTGCAGACAAGGATGCTTCCTTTCGCCGAAACGTATTCCACGTCGATTTTCTTAGCGTCGATGTCCGCGCCCGCGTAGCCGAGCGCGCAGAGGATCCTGCCGCAGTTCGCGTCCGCGCCGAACATCATGGTTTTGACGAGCGGGGAGCGAATGACCGATTTTGCGCACATCTTTGCGATCTCTTCGGTTTTCGCGTGTCCGACCTCGCACATGACGAGCTTCGTCGCGCCCTCACCGTCGCGCGCAAGCATCTTGACAATGTGTTCGCACACCGTCAGAAGCGCACTGCAAAAGCATTGAAAATCTTCGTTTTCCGCTTCGATCCGCAGATTTTCACAAAGGCCGTTTGCCATAATGGCGACGGTATCGTTGGTGGAGGTGTCGCCGTCCACGGACAGCATATGATAGGTTTTATCCGCGCACCGAAGCAGCGCGGTTTTGAGCATTTCTGCGGAAATTGCGGCGTCAGTCGTGATAAACGACAGCATCGTCGCCATATTGGGGTGGATCATGCCGCTGCCCTTGGCGATCGCCCCGATGGTGCAGGTTTTGCCGCCCAAGGGAAACGTCACGGCAATGTGCTTTTCCACCGTGTCGGTCGTCATAATGGCCTGCGCCGCCGCGTGAGAGCCGTCCTTGGAAAGACCGTCCACAAGCGATTGCATCCCGTTTTGAATGGGGACTAAGTCGATGGGCTGCCCGATCACGCCCGTAGAGCCGACGATCACATCCTCGGCGGCAACGCCCGTATAGGCCGAGGCAAGCTCGCACATGGCCTGCGCTTTTTCCATACCGTCCGCACTGCAGGTATTGGCGATGCCGCTGTTGCAGATGACCGCGCGGGCTTTGCCGTTTTCCAAATTGCGTTTGGTCACCGTGACAGGCGCGCCGCACACCAGATTTTTGGTGCAGATCGCCGCCGCGTCGCACATCGTTTCGGACACGAGCAGCATGAGATCCTTCTTCGTCTTGTTTTTGCGAATGCCGCAGTGAACGCCGTTCGCCAAAAAGCCCTTCGGCGAAGTCACCCCGCCGTCCAAGTCGATTTGTATAGAAAAAGCCATTTGATTCACCAACTCTTTTTGCTGTTTCCCCCGTATGCGCCTTGTCTTATGGACAAAGCTCACACAAGCAGACCATATTCGGGACGTAAGCCCATTTTGATATTCATACACTCCAGCGCCGCGCCCGACGCGCCCTTGCCGAGATTGTCGTACCGCGCCATGAGCAAAATGCGCTCGTCGTTGCCGCAGACGGTGATCTCCATGTCGTCGAAGCCCGACCTTGCATTGGCGGCTAAGAAGCCCGCTTCATCCATTTGCGCACGGTAATGCACAAGCGGCGTGCAGTAGCGTTCCCGATACAGCGCGCGGATGTCCTCTATGGTTCGCCCTTTCAAAAGCTCGGACGCAAACAACGGCACAGTCACCAGCATACCGCTGTAATAATCGCAAATATACGGGCAGAAGATCGGCGTGCGCGCAAGTCCGGAGATCGCCCGCATTTCCTTTAAATGCTTATGTTCCTGCGAGAGCGCATACGCGCGCGGGGCGTCGAAAAGCACGTCGCGGTTTTCCGATTCGTACTGCGCAATGCCCTTTTTGCCCGCGCCGCTGTAGCCCGAGGCCGCATGGCAGACAAAGCCGTGGTCTGCCGGCAAAAAGCCTTCGTCGATCAAAGGCTTAACCAGCGCGATAAAGCCGCCGGCATAGCATCCGGGTACGGCAATCCGTTTGGCGTTTTGCAGCCGCTCTCTGAGCGTTTTGGAAAGCTCGGGGAAGCCGTATACCCAATCGGGATGCGTGCGGTGCGCCGTGGAAGTATCCAAAAGAACGGTGCGGTCGTTTTCGACCAAACCCACCGCCTCGACTGCCGCGTCGTCGGGCAGGCACAAAAATGCAATATCTGCGGAATTGAGCGCCTCTTTGCGCGCGGAAACGTCCTTACGCTTTTCTTCGGGCAGCGTAATGAGGGCAATATCCTGCCTTGCTTTCAGGCGGTCAAAGATTTTTAAGCCCGTCGTGCCTTGACTGCCGTCGATAAATACATTTGTCATGGAAGCATTTTACCTTTTTCAGAATTCAGGCCCGAAAATCCGCTTATCGGTTCAGTGCGCGAACTCTCTCGATCTGTTTGCGGACATTTTCGGGCGCAGGGCCGCCCAAAGAGGTACGGCCGCGCACGCATTTGTCCAAATCAATGGCCGCGTACACGCCTTCGTCAAACAAATCACACACGGCTGTATATTCCGTAAGCGGCAGCGTTTCGAGCGTCAGCCCCTTACGGATGCACAACGCGACCAATTCGCCCGTGGCCTTGTACGCATCGCGGAAGGGAAGCCCCTTTGAGACCAGATAATCCGCGCAGTCCGTAGCGTTGATAAATCCGCCCGCCGCGGCCTTGCGCATATTTTCGGGGAGCGCGGTCATGGTGTCGAGCATGGGGATAAACGCGGTCAAGCACATATTTACGGTGTCGAACGCGTCAAAGATCGCCTCTTTATCCTCCTGCATATCCTTGTTATAGGCAAGCGGCAGCCCTTTCATCATCGTGAGCAGCGTGGTCAGATCGCCGAACACCCTGCCGGACTTGCCGCGAATAAGCTCCGCAATATCGGGATTTTTCTTTTGCGGCATAATGGACGAACCCGTGGAAAACGCGTCGTCCAGTTCCACAAATTTGAATTCCCACGAACACCAAAGGACGATCTCCTCCGAAAAGCGGGACAAATGCACCATTAAAATGGAGAGCGCGGACGCAAGCTCTATGCAAAAATCGCGGTCGGAAACGCTGTCGAGCGAATTTTGCATCGCGCCGTCGAAGCCCAAATCGTGCGCAGTCATCTCGCGGTCGGTGGGATACGTCGTCCCCGCCAGCGCACACGCGCCCAGAGGCGAAACATTCATGCGCTTTTTGGCGTCGGCAAGGCGTTCTTTGTCGCGCAGCAGCATTTCGGTATACGCCATCAGGTGATGCCCAAAGGTGATCGGCTGCGCGCGCTGCATATGCGTATAGCCCGGCATGACCGCATCGGCGTACTGCTCCGCCTTTTTGCAAAGCACCTCGATAAGCTCGGTCAGCTGCGCGTATACGGCGTCGCACGTATGCCGCAGATACAGCCGAATATCGAGCGCGACCTGATCGTTGCGGCTGCGCGCGGTGTGCAGCCGCTTGCCCGCCGCGCCGATGCGCGCGGTCAGTTCGCCTTCAATAAACGTGTGGATATCCTCGGCGTTGGGGTCGATCTCCAGCGTGCCGTTTTCGATCTCGGCACGAATTCCCCCCAAGCCCTGTGCGATCTGCACCTGATCCTCGGCGCTGATGATGCCCTGCGCGCACAGCATGGCCGCGTGCGCCATGCTCCCGTCAATATCCTCTTTGTACATACGGCTGTCAAAGGATACGGAGGAGTTGAAATCATTGGTTTTCGGGTCGAGCGCCTTTTGAAATCTGCCCTGCCAAAGCTGCATATGTGTTTCTCCTGTTCTTTTGCGCGTTATTTCTGCCCGCGCTGCGCGTCGAGAAGCGCCTTTACCTTGATCGGCAGACCGAACAGGTTGATAAAGCCCTCGGAATCCGCCTGATTGTATGCGCCGCCGTCCTCGCCGAAGGATGCGACGTTTTCGTCGTACAGCGTATAGGGCGAGGTCACGCCCGCGTTGATGATGTTGCCCTTGTAGAGCTTGACTTTGACGTCGCCCGTCACCGTCTCCTGCGTTTTATCGACAAATGCGGAGAGCGCCTCCCGAAGCGGCGTGAACCACTGCCCGAAGTAGACGAGTTCGCCGAATTTCTGCGCGACCAGCTTTTTGTAGTGCGAAGTCTCGCGGTCAAGCGTGATCATTTCCAAAAGCTCATGCGCTTTGTAGAGGATCGCGCCGCCGGGAGTCTCGTATACGCCGCGGCTCTTCATGCCGACCAGACGGTTTTCCACGATGTCCAAAAGGCCGATGCCGTTTTCGCCGCCGAGCTTGTTGAGCGTCTCGACGATGGCAAGCCCGTCCATTTCGACGCCGTCGATCGCGGTAGGTACGCCCTTTTCAAAATGGATGTTGACATAAACGGGCGTATCGGGCGCCTGCTCGGGCGCAACGCCCAATTCGAGGAAGCCCTCTTTGGCGTACTGCGGCTCGTTGGCGGGGTCTTCCAGGTCGAGACCCTCGTGCGAAAGATGCCAGACGTTTTTATCCTTGGAATAGTTGGTCTCCCGATTGATCTTCAGCGGGATATTGTGCGCCTCAGCATATTCGATCTCTTCTTCACGGGATTTGATATTCCACTCCCGCCAGGGCGCGATGATGGCCATTTCGGGCGCGAAGGCTTTTAAGGTCAATTCAAACCGAACCTGATCGTTGCCCTTGCCGGTGCAGCCGTGGCAGATCGCGTCCGCGCCCTCTTTTTTGGCGATCTCGGCAAGTCCCTTTGCAATGCAGGGACGCGCGTGCGAAGTGCCGAGCAGATAGGTCTCATAATCCGCACCCGCTTTCAAGCAGGGCCAAATATAGTCCTCCACATATTCTTTTTTCAAATCGAGTACATAGAGCTTGGACGCGCCGGTTTTGATCGCCTTTTCCTCCAAGCCGTCCAATTCCGTCCCCTGCCCCACGTCGCCCGAAACGGCGATGACCTCGCAGTTGTTGTAATTTTCCTTCAGCCACGGAATGATGATCGAGGTATCCAAGCCCCCCGAATACGCCAGTACGACCTTTTTAATATCCTGCTTATGCATAGCGTTTCCTCCGAAAATAAAAGTCATGGTTGAGATTATACACCTTTTTTTTGTAAAATCAAGCCCTGTTTGCATTTTTATTCATGAAAATGGAATGATTATTCAATATCGCCGAATAAATATGCAATTATACCCTTGATTTATGCATTTTGTATGCATAAATACATATAAAAATGCATAATCTCTGCGCGTATTGCAAAGGGGATATGCCTGCGCCGTTCCGTTTTTCCCCGTTCAAAGCCTGTTTTCGCCCTTGCCAAGCGGCGCGGGAATTGCTACAATAAAAGCGGTTTCAGAAAATTACAGTCGAAACGGGAGGCTCGGTATGGCAATTTCCTTTACCTACTGCGGCAGCAGTGTGCAGGTCATAAAAGCCGCGTCTGTCTGCGCTGCGGGGGCTTCGCAAATGCCCGCACACGCGTCCGGCGGCTGTACACTGCATTTCGTAACCGACGGAAAGGGCGTTTTGGAAAGTCCCGACGGTCGTTTCGCGCTTGGCGAAAACACGCTGTATGTGACGCGCGCGCCTGTGCCGTACAAGCTGATTCCCCAAACCGACGCGCCGATTCGGGAGATGCGCGTGTCCTTATCGATCCGCCACACCGTAAAAGCCGAAGCGATGCTGCGGTATTTCACCGATCACGCCTTTGCCCCGCGTACCGCCCCCGCGCACATCGGGACGCTGTTTGCACGCATTCTGCACGAATACGAAATGCCCTCGTCATGGCATGCAGACACCCTTTGCACGTCTGTCTTAGAACTACTAACCGAGATCGTCAAGCTGTACGCGCCGCCGCCGAAAGTTTCCGCCGACTTACAAACCGATTTGAACGAAAGCCGCGCATTCGTGCTGGACGAGCTTTTGCAGAGCGTGGGTATGCACGGCTCGCTTGCCGATCTTGCCAAAGCTCTGGGCGTCTGCCCGAGACAGGCCGAACGCATTCTTATGTCCTTTTACGGTTCGACCTTCCGAAAGCTGCGCAACGGTATGCGGATGGCACATGCGGCGGCTCTGCTCGAGGCCGGAAGCATCAGCATGGAAGCGTGCGCGCAAAGCTGCGGGTACGCGTCCGTCACCGCATTCGGCAAGGCGTTTAAGGAGACCTACGGCGTAACGCCAAAAAGCTATCGGGCAAGGGTGCAAAATCCCTGCCGCGAAACGGGGTCGGACAAAACGGGGTCGGATGATATAAAATAAAACACCTTTGGAAGCGCCGCGCTTGAGGCTTGGGTTTCCAAAGGTGATTTTTTTGTAAACGCGAACCGAAAACGACCTTGGCCGTGCTTCGGTATCAGTCCGCCGTGTAGGGCAGGATCGCGATCGCTCTTGCGCGCTTGATCGCGGTGGTCAGCTCTCTTTGATGATAGGCGCAAGTCCCGGTCACACGACGGGGAAGGATCTTTGCGCGTTCGGAAGTATAGCGGCGCAGCTTTGCCGCGTCTTTATAATCGATTTTCTCGACCTTTTCCACACAGAAAGAGCAAACCTTTTTGCGCTTTTTGTTCATCGGACGGCCGCCCTGCGGTTTATCGTAAGCCATTGGTGAATCCTCCTTAATCGTTCAAATGCATTAAAACGGCAACCCGTCGTCATCGTCCGTATCGCCGAACGGGAACGCGTCGTCATCGTTGGTTGGAAGCACCGAGAAGCCCTCGGTATTCCCGCTGCGATAAGCCGCTGCGGGACGAGCCGCAGGCGCGGCGTTGCCCGTACCCGTCTCGGCCTTGCTGCCGCAGAACGAAACATTGTTCGCAACGATCTCGACCGCTGTACGCTTATTGCCGTTTTTGTCCTCATAATTGCGGGTCTGGATAGAACCCTGCACCGCGATCATGGAACCCTTGTGAAAATAGCGGGTCACAAACTCCGCTGTCTGCCGCCACGCGACGACATTGATGAAATCGGTCTGGCGTTCTTCCCCCGCGCGGACGAACGAACGATCCACCGCCACGGAAAAGGACGTCACCGATACACCGCTCTGTGTCGTGCGAAGCTCGGGATCGGCCGTAAGCCGACCCATAATGATTGCACAATTCAGCATGCCTGTTCCCTCCGCCTCAGTTTTTGACAACGAGCGAACGAAGCACGCCGTCGGTAATACCGGCCACACGCGAGAACTCCGCCGGGAACGCGGGTTCACAGTCAAACTGATAGATGGCGTAGTAGCCCTCCGCCTCGTCGTTGATTTCGTAGGCAAGTCTGCGCTTTCCCCACTCATCCACGCTTTCGAGAGTGCCGTTCGCTTCGATCAGCGCCTTGAATTTTTCAACAAGGCTTTTGGTCGCTTCCTCCCCGTTCTGCACGGAAAGGACAACCACCGCTTCATACTTGGCCATTCTTTTTGCACCTCCTTATGGACTTTCGCCCGCAGACCTCTAACGCCTGCGGGAAGGAGCTATAAAACCAAAAGAGATTTCACAGCGATTTGTAATTATAGCAAACAGGTTCCAAAAAGTCAAGGATTTTCAAAAATTTCCCGCACGTATCAAGCTTTGCCGGCTTCGCCGCGCCGCAGTACACCCGAAAACAGAAGCGTCCCCCTCGGCACGGTTGTGCAAGGGGGACTGCCCGTTTTGCGTTTGTTTTGCTTTTTGGCTTTTTGCATTTCGCTTGTTTGCCTTTATTTATAGTATACCATTTTATAGAAATTGGGGTATACACTCACAAAGGTATTCAGCGTCGTGCGGCTGTTCGAGCCGGGGTCGTTGATCGTGAAGTTCGCGGCGGTCAGCGCGCCGCCCGTAAAGCCTGTCACAACGACCCAGTGCTGTGCGCCGTTGGCTTTCGCCATGCCGAGGATGACGGGCTTGCCGGATTTGAGCAAATTGTAAACGGTCTGCAAATACCCTGCCGAATCGGTGGAGATCACGTAGTTCGACGGCCAGTACAGCCAGCCCGCCGGTGCATAGGTCAGGCGCGACGCCATTGCCGCAGGGGTCACGGTCGTGCCCGTGCGATAGCTTTCGGTCATCGCGAGCGCCGTTGTGGTGCAGCCGGAAGTGCCTATGGTATCGCCGGAAGTGCCGAGCCTTACGTTCGCCCAGCGCGAATCCGTTTGCTTATAGCTGACCACAGAGAGCTTGACGGCACTGTACCCGCTCGATGGATTCGAGCCTGCCGCGCGCAGATATGTGTTGCTGACGTAGCCTGTGCTTTTGCCGTTGTAGAGAATTTTCGCCCAGCCGCCGCTT
The DNA here is from genome assembly GCA_947628665.1 of uncultured Clostridia bacterium. GTDB lineage: Bacteria > Bacillota > Clostridia > Oscillospirales > Acutalibacteraceae > Fimenecus. The sequence goes on along the minus strand of CANRAU010000001.1, from coordinate 110,985 downwards.
TGCGACAGCACGACGACGATTTTCCCGTTCGGAAGTACGGTGCGCACGGCATAGGACGTACCCGCGCCTGCGCGGACATTCAGATTGCCGCCCGCCGTTTGCACACGCGCCGCATACGAACCCGAAACAGGCGCGATATAATCTGCGGACGCGTAACCGTATTGACCGTTGCCGTATTCCACCTTCCAGAAATTTCCGCTTTTTTGCAGAAGCGTCACGGTCTCGCCTTTATACAGCGAAGCGATCACCGCAGACGAGGTGGAAGCCCCCGCGCGGACATTCAGACTGCCGGACGTGATGCGCACCGTACCCGCCGTACTGCCGTTTTCCGCCGCAAAGGCAGGTATGCCGAGCGCCAATAAAGAAATCACGGTAAGCAAAACCGCAAAAAGTTTTTTCATTCGTTTTTTCACGTTAATCACCATGTGATACAGCATTCGCACAAAAAGACATGAAAAAGCTGCTTTTTGTGCACGGTATCGTTCCTTTCCTAAAATTTTGCACGTTATGTTTCTCCTTTTCCGACAAACGTCGGATGCACGTGCAGCCTCATTATACGGGATGCGATCCCGAATTGCACGCGCCAAATCCTGTTATCGCACAACGATTTTTCCAAAAATTACGGCAATTTACAGGTTGGCTTTTGTGGAATGCGACAAAATGTCGAAAAATCGTGCAAATGCCGTTGACTTTTGGGAATCCCTTGCTATAATGGTAGCATAGTGAAAGGGCAACGACGTCTTTTTATAGATGTCGTTGCCTTTTTTTATTCGGAAAGGAGAAATTAAAATGAGTTACACAAAAGAGGACGTCCTGCGCATCGCAAAAGAGCGGGACATTCAATTCATCCGTTTGCAGTTTACGGATATTTTCGGTCAGATGAAAAACGTCGCCATCACCGAAAGCCAGCTGGAAAAGGCGCTGGACAACGAGTGTATGTTCGACGGTTCTTCGATTGAAGGCTTCGTTCGCATCAACGAATCCGATATGTATTTAAGACCCGATTATGATTCTTTCGTCGTTTTGCCGTGGAAGGACAGAGTCGCGCGCCTGATCTGCGACGTGTACTGTGCGGACGGGGAAACGCCGTTTTTGGGCGACCCGCGCAACGTGCTGAAAAAGGTCATCAAAGAGGCCGCCGATATGGGCTACACCTTTAACGTCGGTCCGGAATGCGAATTCTTCCTGTTCCAGTTGGACGACGAGGGGAACCCCACCACCAAGACGGGCGACGTCGCAGGATATTTTGACATGGGACCGTCCGATCAGGGCGAACAGTGCCGCCGCGACATCTGCCTTGCGCTTGAAGATATGGGCTTTGAGATTGAGGCCTCGCACCACGAAGTGGCGGAGGGTCAGCACGAGATCGATTTCCGTTTTGACGAAGTGCTGAAAACGGCGGACAACGTCGTCACCTTTAAGCACGTTGTCAAGACCTATGCCCGCAGACACGGTCTGCACGCGACCTTTATGCCCAAGCCCGTTTTCGGCATCAACGGTTCGGGTATGCACACCAATATGTCCTTAATGAAGGACGGTAAAAACGCGTTCTACGATCCCGATACGGAGCTGGGCTTGAGCGAAACCGCCATGCAGTTTATCGCAGGCGTTTTGGCGCACGTCAAGGGCATTGCCGCCGTTTCCAACCCGCTGGTCAACTCTTACAAACGTCTCGTTCCCGGCTATGAAGCCCCTGTGTACCTGTCTTGGTCTGCATCCAACCGTTCCGCGCTCATCCGTGTGCCTGCGGCGCGCGGCATGGGTACGCGTGTGGAATTGCGCTGCCCCGACCCGTCCTGCAACCCGTATCTCGAAATGGCGCTTTGCCTTGCGGCGGGCTTGGACGGCATCAAAAAGAAAATGACCCCGCCCGCAGGCACGACCAAGAACATTTTCGCCATGAGCCCCGAGGAACTCAAAGCGGACGGCATCGAAAGCCTGCCCGGTTCTTTGGAGGAAGCGCTTGTGGAATTCGAGAAAGACCCCTTTATCAAAGAAGCGCTCGGCGAGCATGTTTTCGAGAAATATCTCGAGGGCAAGCTGCACGAGTGGGACGACTACCGCACCAAGGTCAGCGGTTGGGAGATCGACCGTTATCTGAACAAATATTGATTCGGTCGTCCCGTATTTTTCCATCGCCCCTCATTTTTTCTCCTGTGAAGCAGGGGAGGCAATTCACTTGCCTCCCCTGTTTCCTTTTCTTTCTGTTCAGGTTATCCGAGCATCGTCCCGAGCCATTCGGTCACAAAAACCGCCGCACAGGCGCAGACGGCCACCGTGACCATGCCCTTTTCAAAGAATGCGAGCAGCAGCGCGACGCAAACGCCGACCACTGCCGACAAAAGCCCGCCCGTAGAGGAAAATACTGCGGGGAAGGTCATGGCCGCCAACACCGCATACGGAATGTAATATAAAAACGAGCGGATAAAAGTATTTTCGATTTTTCGCCGAAACAGCAGCATGGGCAGCGCCCGCACGAGATAGGTCACGCCCGCCATCACCGCCAACAGGCCGAAAAAGCGCGTCGTCATGTCGCGGTCGCCTCCTGTTCCTCTGTCTGTACGGGCGCGAACAGCGCACCGACCGCCGCAGCCGCGACAGCGCAAATGATGATGACAAAGCCGCTCGACACCGCCTGCAAGAACGGAAGATACGCGAACGCACAGCTCAGTCCCGCCGAAAGCACGATGACCCCCAAAACCGCCTTGGAACGCTTTGCCGCAGGCAGCAGGATCGCCAGGAACATCCCGTAGATCGCCATGCCCAAAGCGGTACGAACCGATTGCGGCAGAATGGTATCCGCCGCCGCACCGAGGAACGTCCCCAGCGACCAGCCGATATACGGCAGTGCGATCAGCCCATACATATAGCTTTTGCCGACTTCGCCCTTTTGCCCGCTCGCCACGGCGAAGATCTCATCGGTATTGCCGAAAGCGATCAGCAATCTTTGGGGCAGGGTGATGCTTTTTGCAAGCTTTTGCGACAGGGAGATCGACATCAGCGCATAGCGCAGGTTGATCACCAGCTGCGTCAGCGCCATTTCAAGGTAACTGCCGCCCGTAAGCAGCAACGGCAGCCCCGCGAACTGCCCTGCCGAGGTCAAATTGGTCATGGAGATCAGCACGGCGCACGCCGTGGGCATACCGCCCGCCGCAGCCATCATGCCGAACGTAAAGGAAACCGACAAATAGCCCAGCGCAATCGGCACGCCGTCGCGAAGACCCTTTCGGAAATCGCCCATGCCGGTTCTTTTGCGCTGCGTTTGCGTCTGTTCCACGTCGCCTTCTCCTTTCGGCCTTTGCTTTTGCGTTTCCACTTTCCGTTTGCGGACGCCCATGCGGGAGTCGCCGAAACAGCCTTCCTCATTATACAGAAAACCCTCTGTCTGTGCAAGGAATTTTTACGCCCCGACCCTCTTCGCCCGATTGCGCTCTTTGCGGTATGGGATCCCCCGCTTGGAATGCCGCCATGGCGATCCGCCTCCGCAGCCGCAACAGAATTCGGCCAGACTTCGTGCCTCTATTATACGATATTTCGCTCTGCTTGGCAACAGGATTCCGTGTTCGGGCGTTTCCCCGTTCATCCGCCGACAGTTTCGGGCAAATGCCCGTTCTGCAACGCTCGGTGCGTTGCAAAATCCGACTATTGCGCCGATCAACAGCCGTGAAAAGGCGGTGAAAGCGCGGCTTTTTCTTGCATGGAAAGGCTAAACATGGTAGAATAACCTCACGAAACAGATGTCCAATCATAGATTTGGACGGTTATGGTATATGATACAGACAAATCCGGAAAGGAGCGGGCTTTGTGGCGACCACGATCATACTTGTTGTCATTTTTATCTCCTATATCGGGCTTGGCGTGCCGGACTCCCTGCTCGGCAGCGCATGGCCGGCCATATATACCGAACTCGGGGTGGACGTTTCCAACGTCAGCATCGTTTCGCTCATCGTATCTTTGGGGACGATCCTATCCAGCTTCATGAGCGAAAGGATCGTCAATCGGTTCAAAACCGCGCCTGTCGCCGCGTGCAGTACGGCTTTGACCGTCATTGCGCTGCTCGGCTTTTCCTTTTCCAAAAATATGCTGTGGCTTTGTCTGTGCGCCATACCGCAGGGCATCGGCGCGGGGTCTATTGACGTGGCGCTCAACAACTATGTCGCCAAAAATTACGCCGCCGCGCATATGAATTTCCTGCATTGCTCCTACGGCGTGGGGGTGGCTTTAAGCCCGTATATCATGTCCCTTTTCCTCAAAGACGGAATGCGGTGGCGAGCAGGCTACAGAACCATGTTTGCTATACAGCTTGCCATATTGCTGATCCTGCTTTTGTCCCTGCCCGTGTGGAAACGGGCGAACCGCGCGGAATACCAAGCGGCGGCATCCGAGAAAAAGGCCGCAGTTCCGTTTTCCGTTCTCCTGAAAAATCCCGCCGTGCGGGTGCAATGGTTCACCTTTATCGGCTCGTGCGCGATAGAATCCGTGTGCCTTGTGTGGGGCAGCACCTATCTTGTAAACGCCAAAGCCTTATCGCCCGCCTACGGCGCAAAGGTCATCACCTTTTATTTTGTGGGCATGACGCTGGGCAGATTCCTTTCGGGGTTCGCCGTAAAAAAGATGTCCTGCGAAACGGTGATTTACATAGGTCAGGCGTGTACGGGTCTTGCGATCGTGCTGTTGTCCGCATCCCAAAATACGGTTGCGGCGGTGATCGGCCTGTTTTTGGTCGGCTTCGGCAACGGGCCGTTTTTCCCGAACATGACGCAGCTTACCGTGCAATATTTTGACGAAAAGATTTCGCAGGCGGTCATCGGCACACAAATGGGCTTCGCCTATATAGCCGTTCTGTTCTCCCCGCTGCTCTTCGGATTTGTTGTCGAACGCTTCGGCATTGCCTTTTTCCCGCTCTATCTGCTGGCAGGGTATCTGATTATGCTCCTTTCGACGCTGGCGCTGCGAAAAAGAGTCCGCACTGCAAAAGCATACCACCAATAATATATAACCACCCTCGAAAGCTGTGCGCTCACAAACTTTTCAAGGGTGGTTAACTCCGATTTTACGCGCTAATTAATTTGTTTGTTTCATATTGAATTGGCTCTATCCGATTTTGATGCCGGCCTTATTCATATGATACTAACCGATATTTTTCCATAAAATAGTGTTACACAAAAGATACAAAACAATCAATAGATATTAGTCTAAAAGTAGCATTTAATCGCTTTAATACAAATCATCTTCATCCATAGATAAAACTTTTGGAATTGGATTCATCCAGCCCAAAATTGAAAGATCTAATATAGTATTTTTTATGCTGTCGAGCTTTTCATTTTTCCAGCGCGGCTTCCATTTTATTACATGATGAATTATATCTTCATCTGTAACAGCCAAATTGTCCTTTTTTAATTCATCGTATGAAAACAATACGGTTGCTATCATTTCAGCATGATCCGTGCTTTTTACCCTACTCAGCAAATCAATAGCGTGTTCGGTATTTCTCAAATCTTCTTCTGTATAGTCATCAAAGTTTAATTGAAAGGAGGGCGAAACTACGGTCTCAACCATACGCCCTAATTTTTTTTCAGTCATATAATTTGCATTGGACAATACTGTAATGACGTTCTTTATTTCTTTGGTGTAAGGACCATAACTGCCTTCAACAAAATGGAAACCTGTTTTTACACCTGCCCGTGTGAGTATATAACAAATTTTTTGGAAAATCGTTCTGCCTACACTTAAAGAATATTTATCATTATTAAGTTGCTGTACTGTATAAATAATTAATAACCAATTTTTATCAAAATGAACAGATTGATTTCCAATAATATCTTCGGGATTATTGTAGCCATGTTCCATCAAATATTTTTCGGTAAGTTTACTTGAATCAGTACCATACGGAGCATAAATTTCTATATCAATAGGCAAATCTTTTAGCTTCGAATACATAACCGGACCAACTATATCCCAAGTTAAGCCTCCGTTTCCGCACCCTAATGGTGGAAAAGCAATAGATGTTACATTATATTTTGTATAATTTTCTCTGAACCAATCCAAGCCGGAAATAATATATGATAATTTCGATGGAGAACGCCAATGATCTTTGGTCGGGAAAATCAATATAGATATTCCAAGCAAATCTTGATAGAAATATGGTTTTCCGGGTTTCAATTCACCTTGCTTGCACATTTCCGAATACTCTTTAAACATTTTTGGATAACGATTCTTGAATTCTAAAGCAATTCCTTTTCCCATAACGCCAACACAGTTTACCGTATTAACTATGGTTTGACAATTCGAGTTAAAGATATCACCAATTTTAATAATCATGATATCACGCTCCTTATCTAAAAAAATGCTCGGGTTCTATTTGAATCGTTTTATTAAAACCAAGCCTTATCATTTGGTCTCTCGAATCTTCGCTATAGACATACGAGCCGACAACATAACTATAGTCAATTTTTTGCGGAACTAATACTTCTGCACATTTTATAGCTTTATGATTTTGCTGTTCATAAAGGTTGTCGGGATGTGTCCAGAATTTATCAAACACTTTATTAAAGTCAATTTTTTCTATTCCGTCCGACGGAGCATAAAATCTCACCACGTTTGTTGCAGCATTTCTATCTGAAACTACACAGCCATCAATATCTAATACTTCTTTTGAAACTTTCAAAATACACAAATCCTCAGCTTTATCTTTCCTTAAATATAACATCGGATTATGGTATGTAAAATACAAATTTACATACTGGTGCAATTTTAATCCACCCGGAATGATAACATTTTCTCTGCGTGCCTGCACACTGCTCGATGCAACGGAATCGTGATTTATATTACGAACAGAGTCATAACATAATAATCCCTTACTGATAACAGATCGAATATTGTTAATTGGCATAATATTATAAAAATAGGATTTCCCCGTTTTCATATAATATAATTCAGAATTTAAGATAGGCATACCTCCCCTCCTTTCCATATCCTTTCCATATTTATTATATCATATTAAATAATTTGTTTCAATATAGTAACCCAATAAGTGTGTAGACTGTAAGGATTAATTTTATATGTATTATTTGCGGTAAGATACAAGAAAAAGAAGATGAAAATATATTTTGAACGAATCAGAAGGGAAGCAATCTATGGAAGGCAAAACGAATCGAACCGACCTTTTAACGGTGATAAGAGATAGGACATACGGGTTGATGGATAATTTTCGCCGCGTCCTATTGACTTGTGATTTAAACCGAATGCTATATAATCAGCCGCTGTGGAAGCATATCTATCATGCTATGTATTGGTTTGATTATTGGTGCTGCACACCTCAAAATTTCGTGGGTGCAGATTTCCACTGTGTAGATTTACATTCGCTGGATATACAATCAAATGTGGTTGTTACGCAAAATGATTTATTGCAATATTTTGAACGGATTCGATTCAAAACAACGGATTATCTTGAATCCTTAACGGAAGATCAGTTAAACGAAGTTGTCGATAATTGCGATCAAAAATCACGATTTGAATGTATTTTGGGGCAGTTTATGCACGTCGGATTTCATCTCGGTAACGTCAATGCCATAACGATTGAAAATACAGGCGAATGGCCTTATGTTTCAGCAAGAAAAACGGATGATACGCACGGTTTGTTTGAAGAATAAACGATCACGGTGATAAAGATGAGTGAATTCATGAAAGGCTTATATCTGTGTAAAGGTTTTTTCCACGCATGTGCAGAGCCGGTTATTGATCAATATTTCCCGAATTTAAAGTATTCTGCCGGATTGATCGGTTACGGCTCTGATGTGTTGGGCTATGACGACCCTGTCTCGACCGATCATATGTGGGGGCCGCGCTTTTATATGTTTCTCGATAAACATGAGATTTCTAAAAAAGATAAGATTTTCAAGGTTTTATCCGAAAATCTCCCGTATACATATCAAGGCTTCAGCGTAAATTTTACGGAACCCAACCCAAATGACAATGGCGTGCAACACCCTGCACTTATCAACAGCGGCAACGTAAATCCATTGATTTTCATTTATGCCTTCGATGATTATTTAGATGAGCAGCTCGGAATATCGAACTTTGATAAAATCACGCCTTTGGATTGGCTGGCATTTTCGGAACACAGACTGCTGTCGCTCGTCTCAGGCAGATTTTTTAAAGATGATTTGCATTTGACAGAAAGAATCTCAAAAATCAAATTCTATCCGAAAGATGTGAAAATATATCTGATCGCATCGAATTGGAATATCATCGCCTGTGAACAAGCCTTTGTTCGGCGCTGCGGGGACGTTGGCGATGAAATCGGTTCGCAAATCATATGCGCAAGAATTGCAGAAAGATTGATACGATTATGCTTTTTGTACAAGGAAAAGTATGCGCCCTACAGCAAATGGTTCGGAACTGCCTTTCATGCACTCGATATTAACGAAGATATCAAAAAGCACATAAGCGCCGCGTTATCCGCCAATTCTTTGTCAGAGCGAGAGGATAATATCGTAAAAGCGCAAAAAGCGGTTGCGGATTTACATAATGAAAGTGCCATCACGGATTATGTGGATTGCAAGATCGAAAGCTACTTCGGAAGAAATATTCAAGTGATTTTTGCGGAAAAGCTCGTTGACGCAACAGCTGCAAAGTTGAATGGGACGGAATTTGAAAATATTCCGTTGATCGGCACATGGAGTCAGCTCGGCGGATTATCCGATTTTTCGGACGAGAAAGCCTACTACCAACAAATTAAAAATGTTTACGGGGTTTCATGATGACGGAAATCAGATATGCGACGATGGCGGATAAAGCGTTATTGCACAGTAAGGACAGTCATATTCAAGAAAATATTTGGGAGGATTCCATCCGCAATAGACATGAGATCATTATGTTTGTTGACGGGGCATTTGTAGGTTGGTTGCGATACAACCTGTTTTGGGACGAGATCCCGTTTATGAATATGCTGTATTTTTTGGAAGCGTACCGCGGTAAAGGCTATGGCACGCAGATGGTTCAATTTTGGGAAAGTGAAATGGCAAGGCTCGGCTACGATAAAGTGATGACTTCATCCCAGTCCCACGAGTGCGCACAGCATTTTTACAGAAAACTTGGGTATCGGGACGCCGGCGGCTTTTTCCCGTTCTGTGACGATTTAGAGATTATTTTTACAAAGAGATTGAAAAACGCCCCCGTCGAGCCGTGACCTGATCCCGCTTTTGCGCGGGTACTGTATATAAAAAATTTTTTACTTCTTTCACGCAAACCGTATAAAATTGCAACTTTGCCAACGGTCGATCATAAAGCCTGCAAACGCCCTCTGCGACGGCGTTTCCGCTTTGCCGGCATGCGCAAGAGATTGACAGAATTTTAGATATGTATTATACTATTTTTACGGTAAAAATAGATTATTATGCGAAAAATAGATTTACGGAGTGTGCAGTATGAATATTTACGGGACCATCTATCAGAACAATATCGCACATCCCCAAAAACGAGCCATGTCGATCACCATGAACAATGGGGACAAACGGATATACACCTATGGCGATACCTTTGAAAAAGTGGAAGCCTACAGCCGCATTTTGGAAGAGGCGGGCTTACAGCCGGGAGATCGCATCGCCTTTGCGGCGGAGAGCAGCCCTGAGTGGACGATCGCCTTTCTGGCGTCCTGCAAGCTGCGCTGTACGGCGGCGCTGATCGATGCATCCATGACGGCGGAGGAGATTAATGACTTTATTGTCCGTTCGGATGTGCGCGCGGCGTTTTTCTCTCCGGCGACTGCCGAGAAATGCAAGGACATTCTGCCGACCTATGCGTTCCCTGTATTCAATGTGCTGGATTGCAGTGCGTTTGACGGGTGCAAAAGCGTTTTGCCGCCCGACTTCCCCGCCACGCCCGATCCCGACCCGACTTTGGCGTGCATTATCTTTTCTTCGGGGACGACCCGCGTAGCGGCGGGCATTATGCACACGCATGACAATTTGATCAACACCACGCAAATGACGCTGGGCGTGCAGAACCTGCAGGCCAAGGATCGTTATCTCGCTGTGCTTCCCAACAGCCATATTTACGGTGTGATCTGCCAAATTTTGGGGCCGCTGCTGCCCGGTGCAGACGTGCATTATATCGAGTCTCTGACGGCCGACGCGGTGCTTGGCGCGTTCGCGGAATATCATCCCACCGTGCTGCCCGCCGTGCCGAAGATGTACGAGCTGTTCATGATGCAGATCATGCGCAAAATCAACAGCAACCCCGTTACGAAGACCATGTATAAGGTCTTTTTCCCGATTTGTCTGCGCCTGCGCCGCAAAAACGGCAGTCTTTTGGGCAAAAAGATATTCAAAAGCATTCACGACGCCTTCGGCGGTTGCCTGGAGTTTTTGAGCTGTGCGGGCGCGCCGTTAAGCCCCGCAGTGGCCGAATTTTACTATGGTACGGGCTTTAATATCCTCATTACCTACGGTTCGTCGGAAACGAACATCCCGACCATCGGCAACGTGGCGGGCACGATTCAAACCGATTCCTGCGGCAAGCCGTACCCCGATATTCAACTGAAATTCAGCGAATCGGGCGAGATTCTGCTCAAATCCCCCTATATGATGCGGGGCTATTTCCGGGATGAAGCGGCCACAAAGGCGGCATTCGACGCTGACGGCTGGTTCTTGACGGGCGACGTCGGCGAAGCGGATAAGGATGGGAATATCCGCATTCTCGGGCGCGTCAAAGAGAATATCGTACTCGCCTCGGGCAAGAAGATCACACCCGATGAAGTCGAGCAGAAATACGAAGGAATTGCGGGTGTGAAGGAATTCGTCATTTGCGGCGTACCGCACGAGGGCGAAACCTATGACGATATTCATGCCTTTATCGTGCCTGCGTCGTCCTCGAAAGAAGCGCAGGACGCCATTCAGGCGGCTGTGCGCGAACGGGGCGTCGGTCTGCGCCAGTATATGCGCGTAACGCAGATGCACTTTGTGCCGGAGATCCCGCGCACCGCACTGCAAAAGCCGAAACGCTATCTTTTAAAGCAGTGGGCGATCAAAGAACGTGAAACAGGCGCGCCCATTTCCGAAACGGCTGCGCCCGCGAAAGACGATATGGAAAGCCGCGTCATTGCCGCAGTGGCCAAAGCCTCCAATACCCCTGCGGATTCCATCACGCGCGACACCAAAATCTTTTCCGAGCTTGCCATCGATTCGTTAAGCTCTATAAGCCTTGCGCTGGACTTGGAGGATCTCTATAAGGTCAATATCGAAAGCTATTATTTTGACGATATGACGGTTGCGGACATTATGCTGGCTCTGCAAAACAAAGCCCCGCAGAAGCGGGTCATCGGGCAGGAGAATGTGGATTATCCGCAAAGAAAGAGCAACGGCGACTATTATACCTATGCGTTTTTCCGCAATTTGGCGCAGTTCTGCTACAAGCTGCGCGTACACAACATGGAAAAAGTACCTGTCGATCAGGGCTTTATCATCTGTGCAAACCACGTTTCCAAGATCGACTATCTGTACATCACCTCGGCGTTCTCGAAAGAGCGCTTTAAAAAGATTTGCTGCATGGCGAAAAAGGAGTTGTTCCGCAGAGACCCGTTCAGCCGCAAGCTCATCAAATCTGCGGGTATGGTACCCGTCGATCGAAGCGGCATCAACATGAAAACGATGAACAGCCTCAAAGAGAAGCTGCATGAAAACTGGGGCGTCGTCATTCACCCCGAGGGTACGCGCAGCGAGGACGGCATTTTCCGTGAAATCAAGAGCGGTGCGGCGGTACTGGCGATCGACGCGGGCGTCAGCATTGTACCCGCCTATGTAAACGGCGCATACGAGGTATTCCCGCGGGACAGAAAAATGATGAAGATCTTTGACTGGAAGCACATGAAAAAGTTTGAGATCGATGTTTCTTTCGGCGACCCCATCGCCCCTGACGGTAAGGACGTGCAAATGTTGACAAAGGAAGTGCAGGACGCGATTTTGAATCTGCAAAGCGAATACAAAAAGGAAAGTTAAAATCTGTACCTTGTGCGGCGGTCGAAATCGACCGCCGCACATGCTGTTTTTCCCACATTTTAGGCTCGGCTTAAGGCAAGCGGACGGCAAAAAATCCTCTCACGGCGGAAAGAATGGCTGTGAGAGGTATTTTTATGGCCAAAAAAAGCGGTAACCCGCGCGGGTTTTCGTATTTTTTGACAGAACTCTATATATTTTGCTTTTTTGCTTTACTTTTGGGCAAAGAATGGTAGAATATCTCTAAAACGCTCGACGGCATTTCCCGCCCCGTGTAAGCTGAGGGGAAACAGAATGAGAAACGATTTATTGACAGGCAGTCCCGTAAAACGGACGGTCGTATTTGCATTGCCGATCATGCTCAGTTCGCTTTTGCAGTATTCCTACAATTTTGTGGACAATATCATTGTCGGCAGATACGTCAGCACGGCGGCGCTTGCGGCAGTCGGCAACATCGCCCCGATCAACAGCTTTATTATCGGCGCTGCGCTGGGCTTGACAAGCGGCCTTACCATTCCCGTCGCCCAAAAATACGGCGCGGGCGACTACAGGCGCATGAATCAATACGCGGGCAACAGCATTTCGCTTTCCGCGCTCATCGGCCTTGTCCTGGTGCTGATCGGGCATGTCATTTCCGACCCGATCTTGCGGCTCATTCATACGCCCGACGACATATTTGCACTCTCGTCATCCTACATCAACATCCTGTATTTCGGCATCCCGCTGCAAATGCTGTTCAACAATTTCACGGGGATCGCGCGGGCGGTCGGGGAAAGCAGAAAACCCCTTTATTTCCTTGTGGTCAGCGTCGCGGTCAATTTTACACTGGATATTTTATTTGTGCGGATACTGGGCTTTGGCGTACAGGGTGCGGCGGCGGCGACGCTGCTTGCCTATCTCTCCGCGACGGCCTTTGCGGGCTATTATGTTCTGCACAGAGAACAAAAACTCAGCGTACACCGAAGCGATCTGCGCTTAAACGCGAAAATTTCCGTCGAGCAATTAAAGCTCGGCATCCCCGTTTCCATGCAGTTTACCATCACGTCGGTAGGCTCGATGATTTTGCAGAGGGCGATCAACGGCTTCGGTTCATCCGTCATTGCCGCGATCACCGCCGCAGGCAGAGTAGAGCAGGTCATGAACATCCCGATGAGCGGACTGGGCGTCGGCAACGCCACATTCGTCGCGCAGAATTACGGCGCAAAAAATTACAAAAGGATTCTGTCGGCGGTCAGAAGCATTATGCTGCTCGATATGTTCGTTTCCCTGCTTTGCAGCGCCGTTCTGATTTTCGGCGGGCCATACGCCGTGGGCTGGTTTATGACAAAGAGCGACAGCGCCATTCTCGGCTATGCAAAGCAGTATCTGTATACGATAGGTGGCTGTTATGTGCTGGTGTCGCTCCTGTTTGTATTCCGAAACACCTTGCAGGGCTTCGGCTTTACCTACGCGAACGCGATTGCCGGTGCGGGGGAACTGATCGGCAGATGCCTCGTCGCTTTCATTTTGACACCCGTTTTCGGCTTCCCCGCCGTCTGCTTCGCAGGCCCTGCGGCATGGCTGCTTGCGGATATTCCGCTGATCGGCATTTACATAAGCAAAAGGAAAAAGCTCAAATCGCTGATCGACGCGCCGCAGCCGCAACACGCGCTGTAATTCCCGATTCACGGCGATCCCCCGCTTGGCCGCCTTTCGGTTTGCAGCACAGTACAAAAACCTCCCATGGCAACGCTGTTTCTGCCATGAGAGGTTTTTTGCTCGTATATGGACGGCGCTTCGGCGCGTTTACGGCGTATTTCTCGGCCCTTTTACAGGTCTTGGAACTTTTCGACGCTTTTTGATGCGGTTATGCCGTATAATCAGCCCGACATAGACGGCAAGCACCAGCACAATAAGCAGAAAAACGATTTGGAACACCGTGGATTTAAAAATATTTCGCAGCCCGTTTCCGATATACAAAATCAGGCTCATGTGTACGTCCTCGGCGGCGACCAGATTGACGGTTGCGATCGTGTCCTCGGCATACAGCACCCGCGCTTTTCCAAGCACATCGCCCTTTTTGACAGGCGCGTTGACCTCAGTCGGCGTTTCCTCGGGGATCGGCTGCAAGAGGACGCTGGACGCGTCGTTACCGGCGGGTACAAGCGCCGTGACCTCCTTTTCGGGGACTAACCGCACATGATCGACGCTCCAGGACAAACGCACGTTCACCACCGTGGCGATTTGCATAGGATCGGCGACCTTGGTCAGGCGAATGTTGTCGAACGTCCATTGCAGCATCTTTTTGCAGTCCAAAAACGCGCAGTTGTCCGGATTGCCGTCCCCCGTGACGTCCTCGTAAGCGCCACCCATCACGACGGCTAAGTAATTGTAGCCGTCCTTGCTTGCCTTGGCAACGATGCAACGCCCCGCGTTCGAGGTCGTACCTGTTTTGATGCCCTGCGCGTAGGGCAGATAATAGGTTTTGAAATTCGGATTGATCAGCCAGTTGGTCGAAAGCAAATGCCGTTCGCGGCTCTTGTTTGTCGCGGGCATGGTGTAATTGACCGTGTTGACGATCTCCGCAAACAGCGGCAGATCGAGCGCGTAGCGGGTGATGAGTACCAAATCGTTCGCCGTAGTATAATGCCCCTCGGTGTCTAACCCGTGCGGGTTGACGAAATGGGTGTTTTTGCAGCCGAGTTTCGTGGCAAATTCGTTCATTTGATCCACAAAAGCGGAAACCGACCCCCCGCCAACGTAATCCGCCAAAATGACGGCCGCCTCATTGGCACTTTTGACCAGCAGGCAATACAACAGGTCGCGTATGCTAACCTGTTCGCCCGGCAAAAGCCCCGCCGTGGAGCTGTTCGTGCCGGAGATCGCGTTGATCGACGACTGCTTGATCGTGATGACTTCATCCAAATTTGTACACTTTTCCAGCGTCAAGATCGCCGTCGTGATTTTCGTCAGGGACGCGGGCGCCATGACCTTGTCCGCGTTTTTATCAAAAATGACCGCGCCGTTGTCCAGGCTGACCACCAGCGCGACGTCGGATTTGATTGCCAGAGTATCCAAAGCGGAATTATAGGCTGCGCTGCTATCCACCATGCATAACGGCAGGAACAGGAACAAGACAGTCAAAAAAACGGAAATTGCCTTTTTCAACGCAAAATCCCCCTTGAAAAGAAATTCTAAAGCGTGTAAAATAAATTTAATATTCTATTGCGTTTAGTATAACAAAGTTTTGGCATATTGGCAACAGGAATTAAAGGATGTGACCAAATTTGATTTACGTTACGGGCGACACCCACGGGGAATTGGAGCGCCTTTCTCCCGCGCGTCTGCGGGCGCTCAAGGCGGGCGATACCCTGATCATCTGCGGCGATTTCGGCTTTTTGTGGGACAACAGCAAAAAAGAACAGAAGATTTTGCAGCAGCTCGGCAAACGGAAATACAACATTTGCTTTGTAGACGGTACACACGAGAATTTTTCCCTGCTCAATCAATATGAAGTCAGCGAGTGGAACGGCGGCAAGGTACATAAGATTTATGGAAATCTTTACCACCTGCTGCGCGGGCAGGTGTTCCACATTGACGGGCTTTCGGTATTCACCATGGGCGGCGGCGAAAGCCCCGACATCGACATCCGTTCCGAGGGCGATACCTGGTCGCGTGAGGAGATCCCGACGCGCGAAGAATTGCTCGAGGGCGCGCATGCCCTTGAAAACGAAAACTATCATGTAGACATCGTCGTCACGCACGAGCCGCCTTTGCGCATCAAGGGCTTTTTGCAGCTTAAGGATTATGATTCTCTGCGCGTCACGGCGCTCAACGCCTATTTTGAGGAGCTGTCGGATTCCTGCACCTTCGGAAAATGGTACTTCGGCAGCATGCATATGGATAAATATATCTCCGGCACGCATATTGCGGTATTTAAAAATATCATTCGAGCCGACAGCGGCGAAAAGGTTTGATTGAGGGACAGCGCAGCAAATGGAAATGACGATCTCCAAACGGATTCTCGGCACGGTGGAACTGATCCTTGCCGCGTCGATCCTGCTTTCTGCGGTGATTTTCGCACCGCCTTATCAGGCAGCCCCTGCCGAAACGGATGTTTCCGCCACACAGCAGACGACGCAACTACCTGTAAGCGCACCCGAATCGACGACTGCCGACCCGACGACCATGCCAACGACTACCGCGCCGACGACCGAAGCGGCGCGAACCGAGGAATACGGTATTGTCAATTATATTCTGCTGATGGGCGACGCCGGGATGGAAATGTATTCGGTCGCGAAACAAAAGCTCACCGATTACGGCACGACGGTTGCGAAGCTGGCACAGACCGTACCCGAGGTGCGCGTTTTTGCGCTGCTTGCGCCGACGCGTATTGAATTTTACGGTCCTGAGGAATATCGCACAGGCTCTCACTCCCAAAAGCGCGGCATAGAGATTGCCTATGCGGCGATGGGCGACAAGGTCGTGCGGGTCAACGCCTATGACAGCATTCAGGCGCATACGCAGGAATATCTGTATTTTCGCACCGACCACCACTGGACGGCGCGCGGGGCTTACCATGCCTATGAGGCATTTTGTGCGGCGGCGGGTCTCCCGGCGCCCGAGCCCCTGTCGGCGCACGAAACGGCGCGGCTGGACGGTTTTGTGGGCAGTATGTACCGCTACACACAAAGCGAAAAGCTCAAAAACAACCCCGATTATGTCGAGGTGTTTTATCCCACGGTAGAAGCAAGCGGGCAATTTTATTCGACGCCCGCCATGAACGACGGCAAAAATCTGCGCATTATTTCTACCAAAATCAACGACCCCGCCAGCAAATACATGGCGTTTATTCAGGGCGACAAGCCGCTGATCAAAATGACGACCAATGTCGAAAACGGACAGAAAATTTTGCTGATCAAGGAATCCTATGGGAACGCTTTCGCGCCGTTTCTGCTGGAAAATTACAGCGAGGTCTATGTGCTCGACCCGCGGCAGGAGGGTGTACAGGGAATGAATCTGCCGCAATTTTTGCGGGATAACGGCATTCAAAACGTCCTGTTCTTGAATTATATGATGGCGCCGTCCAATTCCAAATACATGAAGCCCCTCACCGCGATGATCGGCGCATGATTTGTAAGCGCACACCTGTAACAGCGGCAAAAGCGAAGATTCGGTCGCCGAAGGGCGGTTTATCTGCTTAGCAAACCGGAAAAGCGTTTTGTCGCTTTACACGTTCTGCATAAAAAAGGACAATGTCCACTTTCGTCTGCCCGCATGGAGAAGATGTGCAAATACGGCGAGCGCAGAGGATCCGTCAATTGTATTGCCTAACCAAAGGCGGACGTTCCCGAAGGACAGATTGGTTGGGAAAGGCAAAAATGACGGAAAAAGAGCCGATTTTCGGGTAGTTTGTCCCCCCAGCCAAGAAAAGCAATAGGATCAAACGCAAGGTCGGGAAGGCGTTTGCCGCCCTTGGGCAAAGGTTTCTGTTGACAAACATCTCGACATTTGGTAAAATAACAAACGCTAAAGAGCAGATTGTGTGAACAGTCCGCTGTCCCAAATACGGAGAGTTGTCCGAGTGGTCGAAGGTGCAGCACTCGAAATGCTGTAGACCGAAAGGTCTCTAGGGTTCGAATCCCTAACTCTCCGCCAAAAATCGGAGGTTGCCTTTGGGCGGCCTCCGATTTTTTATAGCATGGGATTCGAACCCGAGAGGGTCTGAGCGTCAAAAAACGTCCCGGTGGGACGTTTTTAGCGAGGAGCGGCGAGCCCGGCACCACGGAATCCGTGGTGGGCGAGCCATAAGGCGGCAAAGCCGCCGTCGAATCCCTAACTCTCCGCCAAAAATCGGAGGTTGCCTTTGGGCGGCCTCCGATTTTTTATAGCATGGGATTCGAACCCGAGAGGGTCTGAGCGTCAAAAAACGTCCCGGTGGGACGTTTTTAGCGAGGAGCGGCGAGCCCGGCACCACGGAATCCGTGGTGGGCGAGCCATAAGGCGGCAAAGCCGCCGTCGAATCCCTAACTCTCCGCCAAAAGTCCAGTAAATTCAAGGTTTTTCGCTCAAAGGGACAAAAAGTGACCAATGGGTGAAAGCCGGTACGGGGCAAGCAAAAATCCGATCATCAAATAAGGTGATCGGGTTTTTGCTGTTTGAAATCTATTTAGCTTCTGTTAAGTAGCGATTATACTTTAAAAAATGTATGTTTGTCAATCCGCAATCGAGCCGCTGAGGCCGTTTACTTTGATTTACAATTAAGACAGCACGGCGGCAGGGAGAAATCTCTGCCGCCACTTTTCTGCGGAAAGCGGTAGACAAAGTTATATTTTCATATTATAATAATGGTGAGTTAGAGCCAATTACAACGGTTGCGTTTTTCATCGACGGTATGATATAGCGTGAGGAGGTAAGAAAATGCGCTTGAAAGGAAAGGTGGCAGCTTGGTTCTACGGAATCATAGTCTTTGTTGCGGTGGTTGAAGTTTCCCTCCTAATTGTAAGCGTGTGGATAGAACCGGATTTGTTTGGAGCGGCGATTTCTTTTTTGGTGCTGATCTGCGTGGAGTCTCTGTGTTTATCTATCGCCATCCGAAATTATGTGGAGTTTCAGGCGGAAGGGTTGCTTATTATATTCGGATTTATTAAAAAGAGCATACCCTACGATGAAATCATCTGTATTTCAGCTACTAAAGAGCCTTGGTCTTCCCTTGCCGCATCAACAGACCGAATCAAAATCAAGACAAAAAGCAAGGGAGATATAATGATTTCGGTCGTAGATAAAGAACGGTTTTTCAGCGAAATGCAAAGTCGGAAGCCCGGCACCATGGAATCCGTGGTGGGCGAGCCATAAGGCGGCAAAGCCGCGTCGAATCCCTAACTCTCCGCCAAAAATCGGAGGTTGCCTTTGGGCGGCCTCCGATTTTTATGCCTGCGGCAATAAAAAGTGTCGTTCGCCCGCTCCCAAGCTTCTCCTCTCCCCAAAAGGTCTGTGTCTCAACGATCATGCAAAGGCATACACCAATCGGGAATGCGCAGGAACATGCCGACGTGTGCGGGGAAATGGGGACATGTGCATGCGAGGGGAATGGTGGCAGGCGAACGGGAACATGATGGCAGGCGAACGGGACATTTTTGCGAAAAAATGTCCCGAACATCTTGACAACGTATGCCTACAAGTGTAGTATAGTTTTAGATACTACATTTGTAGGCATATTTTTTGTGGGAGGCATTGAAATGAAGCTGTCCGAACGCGAATGGACCGTATTGACCGCGCTTTGGGAAAACGAGGGTGCGGAGCTTGGCGCGCTGGTGCATGCCCTGTACGCCCAAACGGGCTGGAATCGCAACACCGTCTTGACCTATCTGACCCGCATGGAGTCGAAAGGGCTGGTGCGCATTGACAAAGCCGCTTCTCCGCACACGTACTATGCCGTATTTGACCGCGAAAGCTGTCGGCAAAAGGAGCGCCAAAGCTTTCTGGATCGGGTCTACAGCGGCTCTGCGGGAGACATGATCGCCGCTTTCCTGAAAGAAGAACCGATCTCACAGGAGGAACGGGAGAGATTGCGTAAAATTCTCGACGATATGGAGGTATAAGGATGTTCGATTTGTGGGGATTCCTTTTGCAAACCCTGACCGATTCGGGCGTTGCGGCTCTGTTGCTGATTCTCAAAGCCCTGCTTCGGGATAAACTGCCCCCGAAATGGCATTTTGCGGTTTGGGGCGTTCTCGGGATCGCGCTGCTGCTGCCTGCGGGTCTCGGCGGACGGTATGTCCTGTTTCACTGGCAGTTCATCGTGGAAATGCTGAAAGCATGGAGCAGAGATTACAGCGCCACGCGGGTTTTGTTCCCCATCCCTGTTATAACCGCATTCCCCCGCACGACCACAGAGTGGATTTTTGCGGGATATGTGCTTGGCGTTATCGTGTCAATGGTCAAGTACGCCGTGTCGTATATCCGCCTGCGGCATACCCTGCGGGGCGCAGCCGCGCCCTGCGCCGAGACGGTCACACATATTGAGATCCTCGCCGCCGTACACGGCGTCAAACCTTGCAGGATCATAGAAGTGCCCAACCTGCCGAGCGCCTTTGTATGCGGGGTGTTTCGCCCGATTTTGGCGCTTCCCGCCGACCGAGACGTCGACGACAAGGTGCTCTTGCACGAGCTTTTGCATTTGAAGTATAAAGACACGTTTTGGAGCGTTGTGATATGCCTTTTTCGGTGTCTGCACTGGTGCAATCCGCTGCTCAGATATTGTGCGAATCTTGCAGCCAACGATTTGGAAGCACGCTGCGACCAGCGCGTGCTGGAGAGGCTTCAGGGGGAAGCTCGCAGAGATTATGGGCAGATCCTGCTTTCCATGGCGAACGACCGATTTGCCAAAACGCCCGCCAGCACCTGCATGAACAACGGCGGCAAGAACATTCGCAAGCGCATTGAAGCCATAGCCCGTTTCAAGCTGTACCCGGTCGGGATGCGGCTGGTGTCCGTTTGCGTTATCCTCGTGCTGATATGCTCCCTGTTTGTCGGCGCGCAGGCGACAAAGCTGTACGATACAAGTCCTTCCATGCGAGTATCTGTGGCATCCGCGAGAAGTACGCCGTGTACAACTCCCGCAGGAGCTTTGGACACATATGCGAAAGCCATGTTCGCACAAAACGGCCTTTATTGGGTAATGTGTGCGCCGCAGTCCATGCAAAAGGAAATTGCAAATTGGCTTGTGGTAAAAGGCTATCCGGCGGCGATTTACCCGGGGCGGGACGTCGATCTGCCCACGTCCCTCGACGTCGAAAGCGGATACTTTATTTACAATCTGACGCCGTGCGGAAAGCACGCTTATGAGGGCATTTTGGCTGTAAGGCTGATGGAACAGACAGACAACCGGGGAAAGCCTTACGAGCGGCGGTTGGCTGCAGTGCAAAATCTGCGCGTGGAAAAGGAAAACACGCGATGGGTCGTCGTTCCCTTAGACGACGTCAAAACCATTGAACTCAGCAACAACAGCTTGGCGTGGGGCTGTTCGGAGCTTCCCGGGTGGACATATACGGGAACGGCGGCTGATTTTCGTGCGGACGTTACGATTCAAACGGTTCATACGGTGGACAATACCAAGTCCGATCCGAACGATCTGTTTGCGATGATGGGTTTTACCCCCTTTGACACCACGCCGATACCGAACGCGCGTTTTGACGAAATAAGGTTTTGTCACAGCAGTTGTTGTACCTATGTAGGGTCGCAGGCGCAGAAAGCCAATATTCAACGTATCGGTCTTTCCACCGCACCGGTTTACGAGGGCGAGGAACGACCCGACGATATGCTCTCGGCGGCAAGCAGTGATTTTGGCTCCAGCAGAAACGACGGCGCATCCGCCGGCGGGTGCGAGGTAAGTGACGATTTGGGGCAGCAGACGATCGAGCTTGGCGGCGGCGGAAGCAACAATTTTGATCCAAATAAAACGATTGAATTTCCGATCTACTATGCCGCCGATCTGTATATCAACGGCGAGTTGGCAGCCAAAACGGAGCTGTATATGCAAGAGGAGGCGGCAAAATGACAGACTGCGGGAAACTGTACAACGGGATAACCAAAGCGATATGGGGCTTCATCTTCCTGTATTTTGACATCAATTGCGGGGCTGTCAGCATTCTCCCCTCTTTTGTCGGGTATATTCTTTTTCTGTCTGCTATCCGTGATTTGCAGGAGGAGGAGCGGGAACTGGCTTTGCTGCGCACCATAGGCATTTTGCTGACGGTTTGGCATTTCATCGTGTGGGTCACCCCCTTGTTTTCCATAGATATTGCCAAACAATCCGGCTTTTTAACAACGATCGTCGCTCTGATCAATCTCTATTTTCAGTTTCAGTTTCTGACCAATATCGCTTCCATTGCCGCGAAAGTGCAGCCGGAGGACGATGCGCTGTACACCCGACTTCTTAAATTGCGAACCGCGCAAACCGTTATGCTGACGTGCATGCTCGTGTGTACGCGAATCTTTTCATGGTACACGGAGGTATGGGTATACATTTCCTTAGCATTGGGCGCGGTGTATATCATCGTCAGCATCAGCATCATGCGCGCCTTGTGGCTCCTCAGACGGTGCGTTTCGGAAACTGCAAGGGTCGTATAGACATAAGCAAAAAAACGTCGATTTGGCGGCATAGGGCGAAACCGTGGCCGTTGGTCTGCAACTATTGCAATTTTCGCAGCAATGGGGTAGAATTTGCATGTACGGACTGACCTTGAGCATCAAGAAAAGGACGCATGTATGGAAAAGAAAGCAAAAAGGGAAATCTCCAAACGATCCAGGCTGTTCCTGTTCGCGGGCGGCGTCGTCGTACTCGTCGGTCTTGTCGTCGGGTGCGCGCTCTGCTTAGGCAAAAAGAGCGACACAGCCGCAGTACGCCCAAATTTTATCACCGACAAGGACTATCTTACCGTAAACGGCTCAAAACTCGTCAACCGTAACGATGAGACAGTCCTACTGCGCGGTGTAAACCTTGGGGGCTGGATGATTCAGGAGAATTGGATGTGTCCGATTACCGGCGCGGACGGCGAGTGGGGCAACCTTGACACCATCGAAGCGATGGAAGAGGCCGGCTACACCGAAGCGCAGATCCAACGTCTCTTTGATACCTATCAGGACAACTGGATCACCGAGGCGGACTTGGATATCATTGCCGATACCGGCGCGAACTGTGTGCGCGTACCGTTCTGGTATCGAAACTTCATGACCGATGAAGCCGGGACATGGATAGACGACGATCCCGACAAGAACCCCGGCTTCAAGCGGCTCGACTGGATCGTGGAGCAGGCGAGCAAGCGCGGGATGTATGTCATATTTGACCTGCACGGCGCACCCGGTGGTCAAAGCATGAACCATAGCTGCGGCACGGTCGGGCGTAACGACCTGTACAGCTCCGAAACCTGCCGCACTGCGATGAAAAAGCTGTGGGTGGCGATCGCCGAGCGGTACAAGGGCGAACCGACGATCGCGGCTTATGATCTCCTGAACGAACCGCAAAACAACGACGGCTTTGAGAATGCGGAGCATTATGTCAGCCCGTGGGACGCCGCCGCATGGGAGCAGACCAACAGTGTCTATCGGGAAATGGTGGCCGCCGTCCGAGAAGTGGACGCCGACCGCGTTCTCTCGGTGGAGGGGATCTGGCGCATTACAAATCTCCCCGACCCCGAAGCGGAGGGCTGGACGAACATGCTTTACCAGATACACCTGTACGACGACACCAAACAGTTTAAGTCGCTCGCCAAGGACGCCGCAAAATATGCCAAAGCGCACAACGTAGCGGTGCTTGTCGGCGAATTCTCCAATATGGACGGGATCGATCTTTGTGAAAAGAACGGTATAAGCTGGACGACCTGGACCTACAAGGGCGGAAAGGGCGAGAACGGCTCGTGGTTCTGGTACTATGGCTCGCCCACGCCGCTGTCGCCGAATACGGACGACTTCGATACGGCACTCCAAAAATGGGGTGCGGCGCTTCGCACCGAAAACGGCTTTATGCGTACAGACGGGGTCGCAGATAAAATAAGCTCGATGCTCCTTTGTGAAGACGCATCGTGACAGACAACAATAAAGGGAGGCGGTGCAGCATACCGCCTCCCTTCCCTTTTCAGACAGTCCATCGTCCGGCGCTTCGACTTGCTTTTCGGCAGGTTGAACCGCCATGCCGAAGGTGGGGAAATCATGCACCCATATATCCATCCAAAATATAATGGATATGGGAGGTGCAACATGGATAATCTTGTCCTGATGGCGCTGGCTGCAACGCTCGGCACATGGTTTGTGACCGCACTCGGCGCTGCAACGGTTGCCTTTTTTAAATCCCCAAATCCAACGGCGCTCAATCTCATGCTGGGCTTTGCCTCGGGCGTTATGATCGCGGCGAGCTTCTGGTCGCTTTTGCAGCCCGCCATAGAACGTGCGGAAGCGGTATCCGAGCTGCCTGCGTATTTTGTATCCACAGTCGGCTTTTTGTTCGGCGCATTGTTTATGTGGGCCTCCGATAAGGTCGTTTCCTTTGCGGGCGCGAAAGCCAACAGCACGCAGGGAAAGCCCAACGAACGATTGAATCGGATCATTATGCTGGTTCTTTCCATTACACTGCACAACATACCCGAGGGTTTAGCGGTCGGTGTTGCGTTCGGCGCATTGCAAAACGGCGGGTACACAGCGGAAAATCTGATGGGCGCGATCACCATAGCCGTCGGGATTGGTTTGCAGAATTTTCCCGAGGGCGCGGCCGTCTCCGTGCCGCTTCGCAGAGAGGGGTATTCCAGACGCAGGAGCTTTTTGATCGGGCAGGCATCGGGCATGGTAGAACCCGTCGCGGGGGTGATCGGCGCATGGCTGGTCGTTTATACGGAAGCGATCTTACCCTATGCGCTGTCCTTTGCGGCGGGCGCGATGATTTTGGTCGCCGTACATGAGCTGATTCCCGAATGTCAAAAAAATCAAAAGGCACAGCCGTACTTCGCGACCATGGGGATCGTACTCGGATTTGCCGTGATGATGCTGTTGGACGTCATGCTGGGGTGACCTTTACAGCCCGCATATACCGAGCTGTACAACGGCAGCGGCTCTCGGCGCGGAATGCCCGCCGAGAGCCGTCTTTTTTATATGGTGCTGCACACAAAATATTGACAAGCGAGCCGCATTCGACCTATAATATTTGGCGAATTCTGTTTGTTTTCGGCGTATACAGACGCTGAAAGGGAGCAGTTCGCCGATTTTTGTTTGCATCGGCGGCAGAAGGAGACACACAGGCATGAAAGCAGACAACACGGCGCTTTTTGAAAGCATACCCGTTCCGAAAGCCGTTATATCGCTGGTGATCCCCACGATCATCAGCCAGATCATTACGGTGATCTACAATATGGCGGACACCTTTTTTATCGGGCAGATGAACGACCCCAATCAGGTCGCCGCCGCCACCTTGGCCATGCCGCCCTTTGTGATGCTGACGGGCGTTGCGAATTTGTTCGGCATCGGCGGCGCGAGCTTACTGGCGCGCAGCCTTGGCGCGGGGGATCGGGAGAAGGCGAAAAAATGCGCGGCTTTCAGTATTTGGACGTCCGCCTGTGTGGCGCTTCTCTACGGCGTAACGCTCTATCTGCTGCGCCCGTTTCTGCTGCCCGCGCTCGGGACGGACGCTGATACATATGCCTATTGCGCGGATTATGTGTTTTGGACGGTCGCGGTCGGCAGCATTCCCACGGTGTGGAACGCCTGTCTTGCGCACCTTGTCCGAGCCGAAGGACACGCGAAGCAGGCGAGCTTCGGCGTCGCGTTTGGCGGGATACTCAACATTCTGCTCGACCCTATCCTCATGTACCCTTTCCACATGGGCGTGGCGGGCGCGGCTTTGGCGACGATGCTTTCCAATACCGCCGCCACGGTGTATTTTATCCTGCTGCTGTATAAAAACCGCGCGAACACGGTCATCAAGTTCTCCCCTAAGAATTATCCCCTGCGGCAGGGCATTGCCAAAGAGATCCTTTTGGTCGGCTTCCCCTCTTTTATGATGACCCTGATGGGTACTGCCACCAATCTGACGCTCAACAAAGTGGTGGTATCGTATTCCAACCATGCCATCGCGGGGATGGGCATTGCGAAAAAAATCGACACGCTCGCGTTCGCCATTGCCACCGGCATGACGCAGGGCGTGCTGCCGCTCATCTCCTACACCTACGCCGCAAAGAACCATACCCGTATGCGCTCGGCTATTCAAACGGCTTTCCTTTACAGCCTTGCGTTGGCCGCTTTGGGGACGGTCATTTTGCTGGTGGGCGCGGTGCCTGTCGTTCGGTTCTTCATAGACCATGCCGATACCGTCTCCTACGGGCAGCATTTCCTGCGGGTCATTTGCATTGCCTGCCCCGCGATCTCAGCAAATATGATGATGATCACTGTTTTTCAGGCAACGGGGCAGAAGGGCAAGCCGATGCTCCTCTCGTTTTTGCAAAGGGGTATAGAGATCCCCTTGATCTTCCTTATGAACGCTGCTTTCGGCGCGGACGGCATACCGTGGGCGACGCCGACTGCCGCCTTTCTCGTCACGGGGCTCGCTTTGATTTTATTCATCCCTTTTTGGAAACAGCTTCGGCAGCGCATACAAGCGGATGACGAACAGGCATAGGCGCGTCTGCACGCCGAAAGTGCCGTGAAAAAACGGCAATATATCCCGCATATTCGGAAATTTTTCTATACTTTTTCGGCGCAGTCGTGTATAATGGCCGTTGAAAGGAAGAATTCTTATCATGCCCAAGCTCTCGAAAAGAAAAAGACGGCTGACATCGTTTCAAATCATCATCTTAGGCTTTGCGGGCGTTATTCTGCTCGGCGCGCTGTTGCTGATGCTTCCCTTTTCTTCCAAATCGGGAAACGTGACGCCTTTTCATGAGACGCTTTTTACCGCGACCTCCGCCGCGTGTGTGACGGGGCTTATCGTGCAGGATACCGCCAGCTACTGGTCGCTGTTCGGCCAGTCGGTGATCCTTTTGCTGATCCAGATCGGCGGCATGGGCGTGATCACGATCGCGGTATCTCTTGCGGTGCTGTCGGGGAGGAAAATCTCGCTCATGCAGCGCAGCGTCATGCAGGAGTCGATCTCCGCGCCGCAGACGGGCGGTATCGTTCGGCTTACGGGCTTTATTATCAAAGTATCTTTGATCATCGAAGCGCTCGGCGCTGCGGCCATGATGCCCGTATTTTGCAGGGACTTTGGCGCAAAGGGCATATGGATGGCCGTGTTTCATGCCGTGTCCGCTTTCTGCAACGCGGGGTTTGACGTCATGGGGACGCCCGAAGCGCGTTTTAGCTCGCTGACTTCTTACGCGGGGCAACCGCTTGTAAACCTTACGGTCATGCTGTTGATCGTCGTCGGCGGCATCGGGTTTTTGACCTGGGACGATGTGCGGACGAACCGCCTGCGTTTGAAGCGTTACCGTCTGCAAAGCAAGGTCGTCCTGACGACCTCCGCCGTTTTGATTTTTGTTCCCGCCGTTTTCTTTTTCTTGTTTGAATTCGCCGACCTTTCTGTAGGCGACCGAATTTTCGCATCGCTGTTTCAGTCCGTCACCACGAGGACGGCCGGATTTAATACAGTCGATCTGACGAGTATGAGCGGTATCGGCAAATGCTTGATGATCGTGCTCATGCTCATCGGCGGTTCGCCCGGCTCTACCGCAGGCGGCATGAAAACCACTACGGTCGCGGTGCTGTTCTCCAACGCCGTATCGGTTTTCCGAAAGAACGAAAACGCCGAAATGTTCCGCCGCAGAATTCCCGATGAAGCAGTCAAAAACGCCGCCGCCATTCTCATGCTGTATGTCACCCTGTTTGTGGGCGGCGCGCTGGTCATCAGCATGGCGGAAGACCTGCCGCTCGCCGTCTGCCTGTTTGAGACGGCCTCCGCCATCGGCACGGTGGGATTGACACTGGGGCTTACGCCGCAGTTGGGGTTGCTGTCGCAAATCATTTTGATCGTTTTGATGTTCCTCGGCCGTGTGGGCGGTTTGACGCTGATTTACGCCACGCTCTCGGAAAGGAACACGCGTCTTTCCAAATTACCGCAGGAAAAGATCACGGTTGGTTAAAGGAGAATAATTTTTATGAAATCGATTTTACTCATCGGGCTTGGGGAGTTCGGCAAACGCATCGCGCTGCAGATGCACGAAATGGACGTGGAAGTCATGGCGGTCGATTGCGACGAGGAGAAAGTCAACGAAGTCCTGCCGTACGTCACAAACGCGCAGATCGGCGACAGCACCAACGCCGCTTTTTTGAAAACGCTGGGCATTGACAATTTTGACACTTGTATCGTCGCCATCGGGGACGATTTCCAAAATTCGCTGGAAACCACCTCCAATTTAAAAGAATTGGGCGCGCAGGTCGTTGTTTCGCAGGCTTCGCGGGATATACAGGCCAAATTTTTGCTGCGCAACGGCGCGGACGAGGTGCTGTTCCCCGAAAAGCAGATCGCGAAATGGGCGGCAATCCGCTATGCGTCGAACCATATTTTGGACTATATCGAAATTGACGATTCCCATGCGATTTATGAAGTGCGCGTCCCCAAAGCGTGGCACGGCAAAAGCATCGGGCAGATCGACATTCGGAAAAAATATAATATCAATATCATGGCGATCAAACGGGACGGGAAAATGACCGCCGTACTCACGCCGGAAACGGTTTTGACCGAGGATGAAACCATGCTTGTGCTGGGGGAATATAAAGCGGTGGAAAAATATTTCCATATCCGATGATCCGATCACGGAAAACGGATTTTTGCAGGCTGTACAGCAGCATTGAGAGCATACAAAAAACGGGAAGCACGCCAAAAAAGCGCGCTTCCCGTTTTTGTTTTCTTGATCCTTATTTATTTTTGTGGGGAAAAACGACCGTCAAAATCCACTTGAAGTCCTCAAGTGCATACACGGCGTGCGGGATTTTTGCGGGCATAACCAGCGCCTCTCCGGCCTTTACGATATGTGCCGTGCCGCCCACCGTAAATCTGCCCGAGCCCTCCAAAACATGAACAAATGCATCGCCCTCGGAATCATGCGTACCGATCTCCTCATCTTTGGAAAACGCAAACAGCGTGATACTGACCGCATCGTTTTGGGCAAGGGTTTTACTGACGATCTGCCCGGGCTGCACGGTGATCTCATCCGTCAATTTTAAGACCTTTTCTTGGTCAATGTTTTTCATATAACGCATTGTCCATGTTTCCTCCGCTCTCTAAAATATGTCCGTCGGTCGAAACGGTGACGACCTGTTGGGGGATACACTTGCCGTTTGCCCGAAGCGCTCTGTTTACCGCTGCCTCCAGTCCGCCGCAGCAGGGAACTTCCATGCGTGCCACGGTGATACTTTGAATGTCGTTTTGCCGCAGGATCTCTGTCAGCTTAACGCTATAATCCACGCCGTCTAACTTGGGACAGCCGATGAGCGTGACCTTGCCGCGCATCATTTCCCGATGAAAAGCGGCATAGGCGTAAGCGGTACAGTCGGCGGCTACGAGCAGCTCGGCTTTGTCAAAATACGGGGCTTTGACGGGGGCGAGCTTGATTTGCACAGGCCAGTTGCGAAGCGCAGAGATCGGTTCGCCCGTATCGATGCTTTGCGCGGTCGGGTCGGTGTGCGACATCTCCCGAATCTGCGCTCCTTTGCAGCCATGGCTTTGGGAAAGTTCAAAAAAATGCCCCTGTATCGCCCTTCTGTGTTCGGCTACGGCTTGCTTGTCATATGCGGCAGCTTCCCGTTCCTCAAAGGTGATCGCCCCTGTTGGACAATTCGGTAGACAATCCCCCAAACCGTCGCAATAGTCCTCGCGGGTGAGCTTTGCCTTACCGTCCACCATAGCGATCGCTCCCTCATGGCAGGCTTTGGCGCAAGCGCCGCAGCCGTTGCATTTTTCCTCATTGATTTTAATGATTTTCCGAAGCATTCTGTCCCTCCCGTCCTTGGCTTTCATGATGTCAATAGAAAGACTGCCGTAGCTCGGCAGTCCTTTTGCGGTTTTCCCTTTACAGATTGGCGATCACGGCGTCGCCCATTTCACGGGTGGAGACCTTTTTCAGCCCTTCCTCGTAAATGTCGGGCGTGCGTACCGTTTCGAGCGCCGCGTTGACCGCGCTCTCAATGGCGGCCGCCGCTTCGGGTTCGTCCAGCGAATATTTGAGCATCATTGCGGCGGAAAGGATCGTCGCCAGGGGGTTCGCGACGCCCTGCCCCGCAATGTCGGGCGCAGAACCGTGGATCGGCTCGTAAAGCCCGAAGCTTCCGTCGGAAAGCGACGCGGAAGCGAGCATCCCGATCGAGCCGGAGATCATGGACGCTTCATCGGACAAAATATCGCCGAAAATGTTGGACGTCACGATCACGTCAAACTGCTTGGGATTGCGCACGAGCTGCATGGCGCAGTTGTCCACATACATATGCGAAAGCTCGACTTCGGGATAGTCCTTCGACATTTCGATGACCGTTTTGCGCCACAGGCGTGAGGAATCCAGCACGTTGGCCTTATCCACGCTTGTCAGCTTTTTGTTGCGCTTCATCGCCATTTCAAACGCGACCTTGGCGATGCGGCGAATCTCGGAAACCGTATATTTTTCGGTATCGTAGGCGTAGCTTTCGCCGTTTTCCTCGCCCGTGCCGCGTTCGCCGAAATAAATGCCGCCCGTCAGCTCCCGCACGATCAGCACATCCATGCTGTCGCCGATGATGCTGTCCTTGATGGGCGAAGCGCTCTTGAGCGGTGCGAAAATTTTCGCGGGACGCAGGTTCGCATACAGTCCCAATGCGCCGCGAATGCCCAAAAGTCCCGCTTCGGGACGGTTGGGACCGGGCTGGGTATCCCATTTCGGGCCGCCGACCGCGCCCAAAAATACGCAGTCCGCCGCTTTGCAGGCGGTAACGGTCTCCTCGGGCAACGGCACACCGACTGCATCGATGGCCGCGCCGCCCATCAAACGGTCGTCATAGCGCATTTGGAAGCCGAATTTTTCCCCTGCGGCGTCCAGCACCCGCAGCGCTTCCTCCACGATCTCGGGGCCAATGCCGTCCCCTTTCAATACCACGATCTTATGCTCTCTCATTGTCTTGTTCCTTTCGTTCCATTCTTGCCGGCCAAAGTGTTTGGTCGGCCATGTTAATTGACGTTTGCAAACGCCGAATACTTTGTTACTTGGAAAAAATCGGCGGCTGTTCGGCGCGCACGCAGTTTTTCTGACAGCGGTTAATGGCGCACAAAATGCCCTTCAGCGACGCATAGTTGATGTTATGCGAAATGCCGATGCCGAACACCTCTCTCCCCTCGGGAGAAAGCAAATGAATGTACGAGCAGGCCTTGGCGTCCGCGCCCACGGAAATGGCGTGCTCGGAGTAGTCCACAAAATGATACCCCGTAATACCGATGGACTGGAGTGCGCTGAAGAACGCGTCGATAGGACCTGCGCCCGTACCCTCGATTTTTATGGGCGCATCGCCGTTATACTGGATCGTTCCCGAAAAATGCACCTTGGTAAGAAGCTCATGCTCCTCTTTTTCTTCGCTGAATTTGTGGTTGAGCAGCCGATACGGGCCGCAAACATTGCGGTATTCCTCAATAAAGAGGTCGAAAACCTCCTGCGCCTGCAATTCCTTACCCTTTTTGTCGCAGGCCGCCTGTACCACCGCGCCGAATTCGGGGTGCATGGCCTTGGGCATTTTAAAGCCGAATTCCTGCATGACATATGCCGCGCCGCCCTTGCCCGACTGGCTGTTGATGCGAATGATCGGCTCGTATTCCCGCCCGACGTCGGCGGGGTCTATGGGCAGATACGGCACTTCCCAGCGGTCGGAATGGCTTTCGTTCATATAGGCCTTGCCCTTGTTGATGGCGTCCTGGTGGGAACCCGAAAACGCGGTGAACACAAGCTCGCCCGCATAAGGCTGGCGCGGGCCGACCTTCATTTTGGTCGTGCGCTCGTAGACCTCTCTCACCTTGTTGATGTCCGAAAAATCCAGGCCGCTGTCGATATTCTGCGTATACATATTGAGCGCCAGCGTGACCAGATCGACGTTTCCCGTGCGTTCGCCGTTGCCGAACAGCGTACCTTCGATGCGCTCTGCGCCCGCCAGCAACCCCAATTCCGCCGCAGCGACCGCCGTTCCGCGGTCATTGTGCGGGTGCAGGCTGATGATCGCGCTGTCGCGACCCTTCAGGTGACGGCAGAAATACTCGATTTGGTCGGCGTACCCGTTGGGCGTGCTGCCCTCGACGGTCGCGGGCAGGTTCAGGATGACCTTGTTTTCGGGCGTTGCGTCAAGCTCCTCCAGCACGCGCTGACAAATTTCCACGGCGTTGTCCATTTCCGTACCCGTAAAGCTCTCGGGGGAATATTCATAGCGGATGTTGATGTCCGACGTCTGCATGAGTTCGTCCGACAGCTTTTTGATCAGGCGCGCGCCCGTTACGGCGATGTCGATAATGCCGTCCATGTCCTTGCGGAACACGACCTTGCGCTGCAAGGTGGAAGTCGAATTGTAGAAATGGATAATGACGTTTTTTGCGCCCTTAACGGCTTCAAAGGTCTTTTTGATCAAATGCTCGCGGCTTTGCACCAGCACCTGGATGGTGACGTCGTCGGGGATATAGCCGCCCTCGATGAGCGTGCGCAGGATCTCATATTCGGTCTCGGAAGCCGACGGAAATCCGACCTCGATCTCCTTAATGCCGATACGCACCAGCGTTTGGAACATTTCGAGCTTTTCTTCCAAATTCATCGGGTCGATGAGCGCCTGATTGCCGTCGCGCAAATCCACGGAGCACCAAATGGGCGCTTCGGTAATGGTCTTGGACGGCCATGTGCGGTCGGGCAGGTCAATCGGTGTAAACGGAAAATACTTTTGCGTTTTCATAAGCGTTTCTCCTTTTCAAAATACCAACAAAAAATCGCCCGCATTTTGCCTGCTCTCGGCAAAATAGGGGCGAGGAAACATTCCACGCGGTACCACCCTAATTCAGCGGACTTTCCTTACAGAAAAGCCGCCCTCAAACGACCTCTAACAAGGTCTGACCGAATAACGGGGTCAACCGTCCCGACCTATGATTTCAGCCGGGCGACTCCGGAACGAGTTATACGCAAATATACCGTGCTGCCTCGCACCGAACGGCAGCTCTCTGAAAGCTTTCTATTTGCCTTGTTTCCTTCACAGTCTTTGGTAGGCGATATTTTGTTTGTGGTAGTATTATATGCTCCCAAGGGGGATTTGTCAAGCACGATTTTTCGGGGGAAAACAAAAATCGGCTTTGCCCTTGCAAAATCCCGCCGATATGATAAAATATTGCATAGGCAATACAATTGGAGGGAACAGATATGATCTACAAGAAATTTCAGGATTTGGAGCTTTCGGCGCTGGGTCTGGGCGCAATGCGTTTGCCGCTCACAGACGGGAACGACGCGCATATCGACGTGCCTGCCGTGGAGGAAATGGTCGCTTACGCCATGGAAAAGGGGATCAATTACTACGACACCGCGTGGGGTTACCATGACGGCAATTCCGAGACCGTTATGGGCAGTACGCTTGCGAAGTACCCCCGCGACAGCTTTTATCTCGCTTCCAAATTCCCGGGCTACGATCTCTCCAACATGCCCAAGGTGCAGGAGATTTTTGAAAAGCAGTTAGAAAAATGCGGTGTGGAATATTTTGATTTCTATTTGTTCCACAACGTATGCGAAATGAACATCGACGCGTATTTGGATGAAAAATACGGAATTTTTAAGTATTTGCTCGCACAAAAGCAGGCGGGGCGAATTCGGCATCTTGGGTTCTCCGTACACGGAAGCCTCGACGTTTTGAAGCGGTTCTTGGCGGCATACGGCGACCATATGGAGTTTTGCCAAATGCAGCTCAATTACGTGGACTGGTCTTTCCAGGACGCCAAAGCCAAGGTCGAGCTTCTAAACGAGCTTTCCATTCCGATTTGGGTCATGGAGCCTCTGCGCGGCGGAAAGCTCGCCAAGCTCCCCGAGGCCGTCGGCGAGACCCTGCAAACGCTTCGTCCCGACGAGACCGTTCCCGCGTGGGCGTTCCGTTTTCTGCAAACCCTGCCCGGCGTGACCGTTACGCTGTCGGGAATGTCGAATATGGAACAGCTTCGGGCGAATATCCGAACCTTCGAGGAAGAAAAGCCCCTGAGCGAAACGGAAATGCGTGCGCTGCTCGGCATTGCGGACGGTATGCTCGGCGGGCGGCTACCCTGCACGGCGTGCCACTACTGCGTCAGCCATTGTCCGAAGGGCTTGGATATCCCGCGGCTGTTAGACCTTTACAACGAACATGTATTTACGGGCGGCGGCTTCATCGCGCCCATGGCGTTGATGGCGATCCCGCCTGAGAAGCACCCGTCCGCCTGCATCGGCTGCCGCAGCTGTGAAAAGGTCTGCCCGCAGCAGATTCGCATTTCGGAGGCCATGTCGGATTTCACCGAAAAACTGAACGCATAGTGCCATACGGCGCAGCTTTTCGGGGCAATTGAAAATCCAAAACGCAAAACGGCGGAAACGCAGCAGCTCTCAGGCTGTCCGTTTCCGCCGTAGATATTCTATACGATTTTACGTTCGCTTACCGCTCGGTCAACGGCAAATAGGGCTTTGTGTCGGATACGCTTCTGTAGGCGGGGCGAATGATCTTATCCACATTCGTCAGTTCCTCCATCATATGCGCGCTCCAGCCCACGATACGTGCCATGGCAAAGATCGGCGTGTACAGTTCCACGGGAATATCCAGCATACTGTAAACAAAGCCGCTGTAAAAATCGACGTTGGGACTGACGCCCTTATAAATTCTGCGGCGCTCGGCAATGACCTGCGGCGCCAAGCGGTCGATCATGCTGTACAGCGCAAAATCGTCCTCGCGCCCTTTTTCAAGCGCCAGCTTCTTGACAAAGCCCTTGAAAACCTCCGCACGCGGGTCAGAAATCGAATACACCGCATGACCCATGCCGTAGATCAGACCCTTTTGGTCAAAGGCTTCGCGATTCAGCAGCTTTTCCAAATATGCGCGCACTTCGTCCTCGTCGGTCGTGTCATGTACGTGCTTTTTCAAGTCGTTGACCATTTCGACGACCTTGATATTGGCGCCGCCGTGCTTCGGCCCTTTCAACGAACACAGCGCCGCCGCCATGACCGAGAACGTATCCGAGCCCGAGGACGCGACCACATGCGTCGTGAACGAGGAATTGTTGCCGCCGCCGTGTTCCATATGTAAAATCAGCGCAATATCCAGCACCTGCGCTTCCAGCGCGGTGTATTTCTTGTCGGGACGCAGCAGACGCAGAATGTTTTCCGCAGCGGAGAGCTTTGCGTCGGGGCGGTGGATATACAGGCTGTCGTTCAACACATAGTGGTTATACGCCTGATAGCCGTAAACCGCCAGCATCGGGAAACGGCTGATGAGCGAAAGGCATTGCCGCAGGACGTTTGCCTGCGTCATTTGGGTCGGGTCGGAATCATACGCGGACAGCGTCAGCACGCTGCGCGTCATGGAATTC
Organism: uncultured Clostridia bacterium; assembly: GCA_947628665.1. GTDB lineage: Bacteria > Bacillota > Clostridia > Oscillospirales > Acutalibacteraceae > Fimenecus. Next base: position 75,954 of record CANRAU010000001.1, on the reverse strand, counting down.
ATAATATCGCGGCTGGGCGCTTTCATCACAACATCGCGTACAAAGTTGGTCGGCAGATAGCGCAGCGCGGCGATGATACTGCCGTATTCCCGCAATTCCTCATCGGTCGGCAAATGCCCGAACAACAGCAAAAAGGACGCTTCTTCAAAGCCGAAACGATGCTCCGTCAAGCACCCTTTCACAAGCTCCGTCACATTGATGCCGCGATAACGAAGCTCCCCGGGGCAGGGTACGCGCCCGTTTTCGGTCTCCTCATAGGATTTTACGGTGGAAATGGTGGTAAGCCCTGCCAAAACGCCCGTCCCCGACTTATCGCGCAGGCCGCGTTTCACAGAATATTTTTCATAAAGCTCCGTATCGATTTTGCTGCAGGAAATATTCTCGCGGCTCATTTTATCGACATATTCGAGAATATCCGCCTTATTTTTTCTCATGTGCAACTCCTTTTCAGCCCGCGCATTCGCGGGCGAACCCAAGTCCAGTACTCCTAAAGTTACTATACCGTAGAAAGAATGACGGTGTCAACCGATATTTTGTAAATAAAGTATTAACGACCACAGGCCGCATGCAAAATTTGGTGTTGTGCTTGGCCTTTTCGTATAGTAAAATAGGCATAAAGAGTCATTGCATTTCAAAAGGGGGAAGCAATATGGATTTTAAATCCGATGCGTTTATGTACACCGTAGGCGCACTTGTGGTGGTGTTCGTCATCGCGCAGTCCGTATTTTTTCTGGTGCGCGCATGGCGGCGCGCCAAAGAACTGGGCATAGAGACCTCTACGCTCAAAAAGACGGTTTCATCGGGCGCGCTGTTTACGATCGCGCCCGCAATCGCCATTCTCGCGACCGTTCTGACGCTTTCGGGTGCGCTGGGGCTGGTGCTGCCGTGGATTCGGCTGACCGTGATCGGCGCGATCAGCTATGAAGTCCCTGCAGCGGAAGCGGCTATTGAGGCGTTCGGCAGCACGGCGGGGCTTTCCCGGGAGGTCACCGACCCGACGGTCTTTTCGACCATCGCATGGGTCATGACCCTCGGCAGCATTATGCCGCTCGTGTTGGTGCCGTTTATGCTCAAAAAGATTCAAAAGGGGCTTGGCAAGGTCGCCGCCAAAAACGGGAAATGGGCGGATGCGATGTCCGCCGCCGCGTTCATCGGGCTGATTTCCGCGTTCATCGGCCGCGCGGTGGTCGGCAAGGGCGAAGCCGAGATCATCGGCGACGGCGCGGGCGTGATGTCCCTGTCGGCGCTGCTGTCGTCCATGCTGTTTATGTTCATCCTGCAAAAAATTGCGGACAAATTCCAAATCAAATGGCTGCAGCCGTTTGCCATGCCGTTCAGCATGATCCTTGCGATGGTGGTCGTGATGGTGCTGTCCCTCGTGCTGCCCGAATCGGTCGCGGCCTTGGAATGGCGCGGTTAAGGAGGGTGCGGATATGAAAAACAGAACCTATGCGAACAGCGTACATTTTTACGGCATCCTTTGGGATATTACGGCTCTGGCGCTCTTTTTGCTGATCCCCGTAGGCATTTGCGTGCATCTCGGCGTATGGCCTAAGGGAGAATTCGTACTGAAAGGGCTTTTGCCCGTCGCCATGCTGTTTTATCCGACATCTGTGATCGAGGTATTCACCTACACGCCCCTGCTCGGTGCGGGCGGTACATATTTGAGCTTCGTAACGGGCAACATCACCAATTTAAAACTGCCCTGCGGCTTAAACGCCATGGAAAACGCGGGCGTGCGTGCCAACAGCGAGGAGGGCGAGGTCATTTCCACGATCGCCATCGCGACTTCCTCCATTGTGACCACGCTGATCATCGCCGTGGGCGTGGTGGCGTTCAGCCCCGTGCTTCCGTATTTGACTGACGACAATTCCGTTTTTGCGCCCGCGTTTGATCAGGTCGTTCCCGCGCTGTTCGGCGCGCTGGGCATCAGCTATTTTATGAAGCATTGGAAGCTCGCCATTGTCCCCAACGCGGCGATCATCCTGCTGCTTTTGTGCAGCGGTAAGCTCGCCACGGGCGTACTCATCCCCGTCGGCGTGGTCATCTCGCTTTTGTCCGCACATTTGATGTTCAAAAAGGGCTGGCTGGATAAATAAATCCGTGTGACTTTACGCAAAATCAAAAAGCACGTCTTACAGAGGATTTCCGCTCTGTAAGGCGTGCCTTGTTTTTTGTGGAAAAGGCTCATCGGCCGATCCACCATGCAGCCGTATACGACACCGTTTTTTTCAGATTGTACGCGCTTTCCGTTTTTAGCTCTACGGTCACGAGCTTCGGAGAAAGAAGCGGTTGATCCGTGCAGGTTAATTTTCCGCAAAGCTGTATGCATTGCGCGCCTTCACGCGTGTTGGCATCGGATAATTTATATTTGGCAGGCGGATTTTCAACCGTGAAAGCGCCGCCAAGCTCTGCTGATTTTTGCAGAAAAACATCGGCCTCTTTGTAATAGTACAAAGCATATTGACTTTCGGTATCCTCCATGTCCCAAAGCAGACCGTCCGCCGAAACGCTATAAGTCCCCTTGTTCGCGAAACCGCGACCGGTTTTATCGGTGATTTGGCAAAGCAGGAGATAATCCCCGGATCGTTCTTCCCCGTTTTCAATACAAACAAAGTCCGCACGAACATCCGCCGATTCCTGCTGGTTTGTGTATATTGCGATGCGATTTTCTGTGGGAACATCCGAATCTTTTAAAACTGTTCCGGCTTCATTGGTGATTCGGATCCGATCATATTTCTCCGCCAAGGCGCGGTGGAGCGGAATCCTTGCATCAAACCGCACGCCTGTTATGTCCGAAAGCGATTGCAGATTGGATTCTATGGCAGAGGAGGTCTCCGCCTGTGCATCGATCCAATTTGCAGTCTTCAAAAAGGTTTTCTTTTGATACTCGGATATACCGAAAACGGTGCATACCGCAACCAAAAGTATCAAAACGCTGATACAAATGATAGATTTACGTTTCATACCCGTTCCTCCTCAACGCCGCATTTCGCTATAGTCCGCACCTATTGAAACGTCCGTACGAACACATTTTAAGAAAGTTCAAACGACCGTGCCGTCGCCCAAATAAAGCTTATTCGTCCTTGCCGCAGCAATACTTGTATTTCTTGCCGCTGCCGCAGGGGCAGGGATCGTTTCTGCCGGGCTTTTTCGCCTTGCGGACAGGCTGTTTTTTCTCGCTGCCGTCCGTGCCGCCCGAAGTTCCCGTGATCTTCACCTGCTGCTCGCGCTTAACTTCCTCATTGGTGCGCAGCTGCACGGTCAAAATGCCCGTTACCGTTCCCTCCTGAATGGCGGCGGTCATTTCGTCGAACATATCGAAGCTCTCCATACGGAAGGCCACAACGGGGTCCTGCTGGCCGTAAGACCGCAGATAAATGCCGCGTTTGAGTTCTTCCATCGCGTCGATATGATCCATCCACCGCAGATCAACGTTCTGGAGCAAAATTTTGCGCTCCAGTTCCTGCATAATAAACTCGCCGTATTTTTCCCGCTGCGCGGCATACTGTTTTTCGGCGTGTTCTAAGAAGCAATTCCGATAATCTTCGGCGGAATTAAGGCTCTCCACGCTGTCGCCGCCGAGTACCCAGCCGAGCTTTGCGAGCATACCCTTAACGTTCCACTCCGCCTGTGGGAGCGCGCTCGGGCAATAGAAATCCACCTGCGCGGTAAAGTAATCGTGAATCATCTTCTGCATGGTGGCGTGGAGGTCTACGCCGTCCAGCACCTGATTGCGCTGGCCGTAAATGACCTCGCGCTGTTTGTTCATGACGTCGTCGAAATTCAACACGTTGCGGCGCGTGGCGAAGTGGTTGGATTCGACCTTCTTTTGCGCGCCCTCGATCAAATTGGTCAGCATTTTGGCCTCGATCGGCATATCGCCGACGGACTTGAACGAATCCAAAATGGTATAGAACCGATCACCCGCGAACAGGCGCAGCAGTTCATCCTCCGCCGAGAGATAGAAACGGCTCTGCCCGGGGTCGCCCTGACGACCCGAACGGCCGCGCAGCTGGTTGTCGATACGGCGGGACTCGTGCCGCTCCGTACCGATAATGTAAAGGCCGCCGGCTTCACGCACCTTGTCCGCTTCCTCTTTGAGCTGTTCCTTGTATTTGTCCTCCAGCTCGTGGAAGGTCTTGCGCGCCTCCAAAATCTCCTCGTTGTCGGTCTCGGCAAAGCCGTCCGCCTCGGCGATCAGTTCCTCGATATAGCCCTTTTTGCGCATTTCCGCCTTGGCCATGTATTCGGGGTTACCGCCGAGGATGATGTCCGTGCCGCGCCCCGCCATGTTCGTGGCGATGGTCACAGCGCCGTACTGACCCGCCTGCGCGATGATCTCCGCTTCCTTGTCGTGGTATTTCGCATTGAGCACTTCATGCTTGATGCCGCGCTTCCTGAGTGCCTTGGAGAGCGCCTCGCTCTTTTCGATGCTGATCGTGCCGACCAACACGGGCTGTCCCTTTTCGTGGCAAGCCAAAATCTGCTCGATAATGGCGTTGAACTTCGCCTGCTCGGTTTTATACAGCACATCCGGCTCGTCGGTACGGATCATCGGCATATTGGTCGGGATGCTCACCACGTCGAGCGAATAGATCTCCTGGAATTCCACGCTCTCGGTCATGGCTGTACCGGTCATACCCGACAGCTTCTTGTACAGACGGAAATAATTTTGGAACGTGATGGTGGCGAGCGTTTTCGATTCGCGCTCGACCTTTACGCCCTCTTTGGCTTCAATGGCCTGATGCAGACCCTCGCTGTAGCGGCGGCCGAGCATAATGCGCCCCGTGAATTCATCGACGATCAGCACTTCGCCGTCCTTCACGACATAATCCACATCGCGCTTCATCACGCCGATGGCGCGGATGGCCTGCTCAATGTGATGATGGATCGTGATATTCTCCGCATCCATGAGGTTGTCGATATTGAAGAACCGCTCCGCTTTGGCGATACCCTGTTTGGTCAGCGTCGCGCTCTTGGCCTTTTCATCCACTACGAAATCACCGTCGGCGTCAACCAGATCTTCCGCGTTGAATTTGGTATCGAGTTCCTTGACGGTGATCATTTTCAAGCTCTTTGCAAAGGAATCCGCGATTTTATAGAGATCGGTCGATTTGTCGCCCTGCCCGGAAATGATCAGCGGCGTGCGCGCTTCGTCGATCAAAATGGAGTCCACCTCATCGACGATGGCAAAGCTGTGTCCGCGCTGTACGCGCTGGCCGGCATACTGCACCATGTTATCGCGCAAATAGTCAAAGCCCATTTCGTTGTTGGTGCCGTAGGTGATGTCTGCGGCATAGGCGGCTTTGCGCTCCTCATTGGTGCATTCATGCACGATCAGGCCGACCGTAAGCCCCAAAAAGCGGTACAGCTTGCCCATCCATTCCGAGTCGCGGCGGGCAAGATAATCGTTGACGGTCACGATATGCACACCCTCGCCGGAAAGCGCATTGAGATACGCCGGAAGCGTGGCGACGAGCGTTTTGCCCTCGCCTGTTTTCATTTCGGCGATCCGTCCCTGATGCAAAATAATGCCGCCGATGATCTGTACGGGGAAATGCTTCATTTTCAGCACTCTGAATGACGCCTCGCGGCAGACGGCAAACGCCTCCGGCAAAAGGTCGTCCAGCGTTTCGCCGTTTTGCAGACGCTCTTTAAACTCCGACGTTTTGGCGCGCAGCTGCTCATCGGTCAGCGCAGCATAGGTATCCTCAAGCGCCAGTACCTGCTTTTGCAGCGGCATGACCCGCTTGACTTCTTTAGAGGAATAGTCCCCGAATACTTTCTTTAAAAATGACATAACCGTTGTCCTTTCCTGCGTTTTTCACAAAACGCCCGTATACGAAATTCAGTATAGCATACTTATGGAAAAAAAGCACCCTTTTTTTGAAAAAACAGCAAAAAGCGCGCACGGAAGCCCGTGCGCGCTTCAGTCTGTTGATAAACTGTTTTGCGATAGCAAAACAACCAAAAGTTTTCGCCCGCCTTTTTCAAAAGGCGGCGGGGTTGAGGGGCGGCGCCCTCATCGCAGCCCGCAGGCTGCGAAATTTTTGTCCCAAAAAAGCGCAGGAGGGGCGAAAAACAGTCCAGTGGACTGTTTTTCGGTGGGGATTCTCGCCTGTTGGCTCGGTCGGTGCTTCTGCCTTCGGCAGAGGTGTCCACCGGACACCCGCACCCCTCGCCGGGGGTTCCCCATAATCTTACTCCTTTTGTGCATATTGCCAAGTGACACATACTTTTTCTACATGCTGAAGCGCGCACGAAAGCCCGTGCGCGCTTTGTAAGCCCTGTGTATCGGGAAAGGTTCGGTATAGGGATGCCGCTTCTCAGATCGACTTCAAGCGATCGAGATGCTTCAGCGTATTCGGCACACCCTTCAAGATCTTGCCCATGCCCTTGGCGAATTTGTCCTCGCTGAGGATCATCAGCAGACCCTCCGCCATTTGGGGACTGAACAGGCCGAAGCTCATGGAGATCAAATTCTTAACGGGCAGCTGCGTGGCCACTGCGCCCGCCATGGTGTCCTCACCGAGCATTTTGATGAGCAAACGGTAGATCCTGCCGCCCCATTTGCCCTCGTTGGCGTCCTCGATGGTGTTGCTGAACGTCAACGGCCGGTTCTTATCCCGCGTTGACGGCGGAATTTCATGCCCCAGCACGGCGGCAAACGCCGCGTCGTCGATGTGCTGCACATTGCCCGTGTAGTAGTCGGGCGCGACCGCTCTGTAATCGGGAATTTCCGCCTCGACGGTGGAGGTCACCTGTACGCCCGCCTCCAAGCGGATGTCCCGGCTCGACGCGCCGACCAAAATGTCAAACGCACCGCTTTCCACGTGCCAGTCATGGATATTGACGTTGTAATAGGCAAACGCGCGCTTGTCGAGCGTCACGCTGACTTCCTTTTCCTCACCCGCCTCCAAAAAGACCTTTTGGAAGCCCTTGAGCTCTTTTTCGGGGCGGAAAATGGTGCTTTCCCTGTCGCGCACATAGACCTCGGCGACCTCTGCGCCTGCGCGCTCGCCCGTGTTCTTCACTTTGAAGGAAACCGTCAAGGTATCGGTGTCCTCGATGCTGTCGGCGCTCAGCTTCAGATCGCTGTACGCGAACGTGGTATAGGACAGGCCGTGGCCGAACGGGAAGCGCACCGCTTTTTTCGCCGTGTCATAATAGCGGTAGCCGACATATACGCTCTCGCGGTATTCGACGGATACGCGCGTGCCGGGATAATAATTTGCGCTGGAATTGTCTGTAAGCGCCATCGGATACGTCTCGGACAGCTTGCCGCTGGGGTTCACGTCGCCGTACAGCACGTCGCAAACCGCGCTGCCGCACGCCTGACCCGTCAAGAACTCGTTCAAGATCGCGGGGACTTCGTCCGCCCAAGGCATTTCGATTGCAGCGCCGCCCGAAAGCACGACGACCACGTTCTTGTTGACCTTCAGCACCTCGTTGACCAAACGCTCATGCAGCGGCGGGATACGCAGATGCTTACGGTCGCAGCCCTCGGTTTCAAAATCATCCGTCAGGCCGATGAACAAAAGCACCGTTTCGGCATTCTTCGCCTTTTCGACCGCTTCGGCGACAAACGTGTCGTCGGAGGTCTTGTTTTTCTTGGCAGTGGAATACCCGGGCGCGTATTGGAACGCCACGCCGCGCTGTACGAGCGATTCAAAAGCGGAATCCAACTGAATGGGATTGATGAGCGAAGAACCCGCGCCCTGATAACGCGGTTTTTTGGCCATTTCGCCGATCACGGTGATTTTTGCATCCTTCTTTAAGGGCAGCAGACCGCCGTCGTTTTTCATCAGCACCATGCACTGCCCCGCGATCTCGCGCGCAAGCTGATGGTGCGCTTTGGCGTCGTAGGTATGTCCGGGCTTGCGCGCCGCATCGCCCTTGAGCGCCATATCGATCAAACGGTCGACCAGCTCGTCAAGATAGCTTTCCTCGACCAGACCGCTTTGCACCGCGGCAACGATCTGCTGATTACCCACGCCGTTCGAGGAGGGCATTTCCAGCTCCTGCCCCGCCAAAAGACCCGAAACGCGGTCATTTTCCGCGCCCCAGTCCGTAACGACGATGCCTTTGAAGCCCCATTCGTTGCGCAGAACGTCGGTAAGCAGCCACTTGTTTTCGGCGCAGTATGTACCGTTCAAGCGGTTATACGCCGCCATGATCGTCCAAGGCTGTGCCTTTTTGACGGCGGTCTCAAACGGTGCAAGATAAATCTCACGGAGCGTCCGCTCGTCCGCAACGGTATTGACGGTCATGCGGCGGGTCTCCTGATTGTTCGCCGCAAAGTGCTTGAGGGACGTGCCGATGCCCTTGCTTTGCACGCCGTTGATAAAGGAGGCCGCCATTTCGCCCGCAAGCAGGGGATCTTCCGAGAAATACTCAAAGTTTCTGCCGCACAGCGGGGAACGCTTGATGTTGGTGCCCGGCCCTAACAAAACGGAAACATCCTCTTTTAAGCATTCTTCGCCCAACGCCTCGCCCATTTTGTAGAGCAGGTCGCGATCCCATGAGCAGGCGGTCGCGGACGCCGTCGGATAGCAGATGGCGGGTACGCCCTTCAGGGACATTTTTTCCTCTTTGCTTTTTTCCTCCACACGTTTGCGGATGCCGTGCGGGCCGTCTGTCAGCATGACAGACGGGATGTTTACGCCGGGGACGGCCTCGGTGTGCCAGTAGTCCTTGCCGGAGCAAAGCGAGGCCTTTTCCTCTAAAGTCATTTTTGCCAAAATGTCGGGATGCTTCATAGTTTTCCTCCGTATCCATAAAAATTTTAAGGGTTTACAAATGAAAGGGAAACAGACAGAAGGCTTTATCCTTCGTCCGAAAGTCCGTCGCCCAGTCCCAAAATGCCGTCCGCTTCGGGGAGCTCCACATCTTCTACGTTTTTGAGCTTCTTTTGAATAATGGCGTTGCGGTGCTGAGCCTCGCCGAGCGTTTTGCCCGCGTCGTCGATCTTCCTTTTGGCCTGTTCCAAAACCACACCGAATTTTTCATACTGCACCTTGGCCGCGCCCAAAAGCAGGCGCACTTCGTTGGCCTTTTCGTTGATGGCGACGGTTTTAAAGCCCATAGAAAGCGAATTTAAAAGCGCGGTAACGGTAGACGGCCCTGCGACCAAAACATTACACGTATTCTGGATTTTTTCCAAAATGCCCGACCGCGAAGAGACGATTTCGGCATACAAGCCCTCCGTAGCGAGGTACATGATCGCATAAGGCGTGGTGTACGGGGGATTGATATACTTTTTAATCTCCTTGGCCTGTTGGTACACACGCGCTTCCAATTCCTTGCGCGCGGCCGCTACGGCCTGCGCGTCGGCACGCTCCGCCGCACTGCACAAACGCACGTAATCCTCCATGGGGAACTTGGAATCCAGCGGCAAATAGATGATTTTTTGCGGGTCGTCTCCCGAGGGGATGCGGATGGCAAACTCCACGCGTTCCGAGCTTTTCTCCCCTGTGGCAACGTTGGTATCGTACATATTGGGGATGGTCTGGTCGAGAATGCCCGCCAACTGCACCTCCGCCCAAGTGCCGCGCGCTTTGACATTCGTCAGCACCCGATTGAGCGCGCCGACATTATCGGTCACGCCGACGGAAAGCTCTTTCATTTCGCCGAGCGATTTATACAGGTTCTCCAACTGCTCGGAAACGGTTTTGAACGAGCTGCCCAGCCGCGCGGTAAGCGTAGAGGTCAGCTTTTCATCGACCGTCACGCGCATTTCTTCGAGCTTTTTCTCGTTGCTCTCCTGCATCTTGCCCACGGCGTCCGCAACGGCCTTCGACTGCCTTTCGTTCTGCTCTATGGTGCGGTCACGGATGTCCTGCATGGCTTTTGCGACCGTCTCGTTCAGGGTGATGCGTTGCTCAAAGCTCGCCTTGGTCAGTTCCTCGATTTTTTTGCGCATACCGTCCAAGCTGTCGGCAAGCTCCCTGCGGTTGCGCGCGAAATCGTCGGCGTTCTGCCGCTGCAGATCGTTGAGTTGTCGCCGGATCTGCTCGATTTCCGCTTTTGTGCCGCCGTCCGTTTTGCGAAGCTGCAAAATGAGCAGCACAAGTACGCCGACAGCCGCCAAAGCGCCGCACAGCAGGGTGATAAGTTCCAACGGATTCATAGCTTTACCCACGGCGCAAAGTCCTTTCACAGCCGCGCCGCCCTTTCTTTCCTGATTTTATTGTATCGTGAATACGCGAAAAAGAATATCAAAAATCCGAGGAAAAACATAAAATTCCCGAATTTATTCCGACGAGCGCGGAAAATTCGCCGCAAAGGTTCGCGGGGTCATGCCGAAAGTCTTTTTAAAGCAGGCAATAAAATAGGATTCCGAGCAAAAGGCAAGCACATATGCGACCTGCTCGCACGAGCAACCGTTTTCCAAAAGCCGCTTCGCCTCTTCCAATTTGCGCGAGAGGATATAGTGTCCCAACGCCTCGCCCGTTTCGCGTTTGAACACGGCGGAAAGATAATCCGCCGAAATACCCGCGTTTTCCGCCAGGGCCGCGACACGGAGCTTTTCGTGCAGATGATTTTCAATATACGAGACCGTGCGGCGCACATGCGGCGAATACCGAAGCCGCCCGCGCACCCGCGCGACCATTTTAGTCAATTCCCGCGCCTTTTCACAAAGCAGGGCGACAATTTGCTCGGGATTTTGCATGGCGTCGATCCGCCGAATGTACAGGTCGCTCAAATTGTAGGCGTAAATTTCGTCCAAGCCCCCGTGAATGGCGGCGCGTGTCGCCAGGGTGATGCTGCTGACCGCCCAATACTGCATTTGCCGCAGGGGATCGTCCGACAGCCGCCCGATCACAAAACCGTTTTGCAAATGCTCCGCCATTTTGCTCTCCAAAAGCTGTACATCGCCGAGCTTGATGCAGTCGTAAAACGCGGTCTCCACCTGATAGGATGTATGCGCCAAGCCCCCTTCACGCCGATCAAACACGCCGCCGCGCTCGCTTTTCGGGAGAACCTGAATATGTTCCAAATCCGTCTGCATAAAGACGCCCCCCTTAGGGTCTTGCTTTTGGCTTCTAAAGAAAGCATATCGTTTTCCGCCTCAAAAGTCAACGGAATTTTGACAAAAAATCGGGGAAATCGGTATAATCGCGAAAAGCCGATGCTTTATGCAAGTTCACACAAAGCATCGGCTTGGTCGGGTTCGGGGAAGCCAAATCGGAATTTCAAATCACATCGTTTGCGTCCCTGTACGGCGAATCGTCATATCCTCCCGCGTTCAAATGTCGCACGATTTTATCCAGTATCTTTCTGCCCAAAGCACGGAAAGCCGTAAGTTTCCCAAAGTATTTGACAAGCGTCGGGCTTACCGTGTAATACCATTTGATAAATAATCTGCCATACCAAGTAACGCGCAGGCGAGTATCACGGTAACGCCGAAGTGTCCAAACCTGCGGGCAGTCGTAAGACCCATAAACACAGGTGGCCACATAGCACCCCTGCTTTTTCTTTGGCGGCGTGTCCGTTGCCTGTAAGTTCACCGACGGCTGGGCTTCTTCGGGCTGTATATCCGCTTGCTGCGGTGCAAAATGGTGCTTGCGCACAACAGGGATATCGAGCATTTCCGTGATCTTCTTTTTTATATACTCCGTGTTGACGCCGTAAGAAGTCCACAATTTTAAAAGCGGGATACCCGATTCTTCCAAGATATGCTGCACTTTTTCGTCTCGTGCGCGCCTGTCCCCTGTCAAATGCGATTGGTCGTTGATTTCCACCGCAATTTTAGGCGCATACGCAGCGTCGGTAATTAAAAAGTCCAAATTTCTGAACAGCTCATTATGATACCGGGCATCATCCGTCCGATCAATAAAAGCGGCCAGATTGATTTGCGAGAATACATGGTAGCCTTGCGGCAGACAGCTCTTGATCCCGTCAAAAAAATCCTGCTCCGATTTGGAAATCAATGTTTTTCGAGGCGCATACAAATACCGTTCTTCAGCAGGGGCATCCGCTTTTGGGCAATCTGCATCTTTATAATGCCACTGATTGCAGACGCTGCATTTGATAATCAGCCCCTGCTCTTTTTTGACGTTGCATGCATAACAAAGCGGATATTTCCCACTTTCCGCGCCGCAAACTTTACACTTCATAAAAACATACTCCCCTCTTTAATGCACGCAAAAACCGGTTCGGTCGGTTTTGCGTGCCATATTGCGCGCAATAAAGGCATTTTGCAAAAAGATAGAAAAAGAAAACCATTTTGCAAGCGGCTAAAGGACGTCCAAAACGGCCAGTGGATTTTCGATCTGTTGGAAATCCGCTTTTCTGCCCGAATGGCGCGTAAGGCTCTGCGGCAAATACCAAACGGCCTGTACAGCCCGCATACCGACCTCTTTTGCCGCTTCCAATTCCAAACAACCCCCGTCGCCGATATACAGGCATTCGTCGGCTTGCACGCCCAGGTTTTTCATGCATATTCTGTATATTTCTGCATCCGGCTTGCACAGTCCCTGCTCATAGGACAGGCATACCGTGTCAAAATACGGATACAAAACGCTCCTGCGAATGGCATAGACCTCTTCGGAATAACAGTTGCTGATAACCCCTAACAGCAATCCCTTCTTTTTAAGAGCGCAAAGCATCGGAAGGATCTCCCTATGTAAATGCCGAAAGCAGGCTTCCTTTGCCTGTACACGCTTTCGGATAATGGCGCTGCGCAATGCTTCGGAATCGCACCGATTTTTTTGCAGGATCATTTGCAGGGCTTCTTCCAGCGTCATATTGCCGATCGTTCGGTCATGCTCCGTCTGCCGCCACAGCTTTTGGAATCGCTCCTCCTCTATACCCGCGTCCGCCGCGATCTGCGCGCCGAAATACACGGGACTTTGATATTGCGTAATGAGCGTTTCGTACATATCAAAAATGACAGCCTTGAGCATCGCGCGCCGCCTTTCGTGGAAATTCTTTTGATTTATGCAGAATCAATCGGAGCTTTTCCGCTTATATTTTAGCATAAGGCCGCCCGAAACGCAATACGAGCGTCCACGGGAATCTGCATCCCGACGAGGCCGGCGGCAGATTGACACGCTTGGGCTTTTGGAGTAAAATGGCGGCAGAAACGCAGGAAAGGAGCGCCCTCATGGCCAATATGACAGAACTGGTTCACGCGCGGAGAAGCGTCCGAACCTTTGACGGAAGAACGATCGACCCCACCGATACGGAAAAGCTCATCGCATTTATGGAGAAGATCGAAAACCCATACGGCATCCCCGTAACATTTCAACTGCTGGACGCCCAAAAGCAGGGGCTGTCCAGTCCCGTGATCATGGGAACGGAGCTTTATGTGGGCGCAAAAGTGGAGCGTGTACCGCACGCCGAGGAAGCGTTCGGATATTCGTTTGAACGGTTCGTGCTGTACGCGCAGTCGCTGGGAATCGGCACGGTTTGGATCGCGGGGACGTTGGATCGCCCCGCCTTTGAGCGCGCCATGGCGCTTGGCGAAAAGGAAATGATGCTCTGCGTCAGCCCCTTAGGGTATGCGTCCGAGAGGATGTCCCTGCGGGAAAACGTCATGCGCAAAGCGATCCATGCGGACAGCCGCCTGCCGTTTGAAGCCCTGTTTTTCGACGGGAGCTTTGAAAAGCCGCTGACCGAGCAGGCCGCAGGAAAGCTCTTGAAACCTCTCGAGGCGGTTCGATGGGCGCCGTCGGCGGTCAACAGACAACCGTGGCGCGCTGTGGCGGATTCGGACGCCGTACATTTTTATCTGCGGCGGAAAAAGGGCGCGGCGCCCCCTGCGGCAAGCGATATTCAAAAGGTCGATTTGGGGATCGCGCTTTGCCATTTTGCCCTTTGTGCGGAAGAAAACGGACTGCACGTCCGCTTCGAGATCAAAAAGCCGAGCATCCCAACAGACGCCGACACGGAATATATTGCGTCTTATTCTCTCGTGTCGTAAGCGAAGAATTCGGTTTTACGGGAGTCCCCCTCTCAGCCGAAATATGCCGGTTTTCCCCCCCTCGGAAAATCCGTCGAGCGAAGCCATGGCACATAAAAAACAAATCGCGGCAAGTCCAAGGACTTGCCGCGACGTGGCAGCGGTAAAAGGATTCGAACCTCTACATACGGAGTCAGAGTCCGCTGTGCTACCATTACACAATACCGCTATTTGCAAATTGCAAGAGGTATTATACAATGTAGTATGCCCATTGTCAAGCCTTTTTTTCATGCAGAAATCGGCGGCGAAAAAGTTTCGCCGCCGATTTTCGTTACGGATAATTTTTTAAGAAATGCTTATAAAAAGCGACCGCGTTGCCGATGGCCTTCAGGCTGATATTTTCATTGGGACTGTGTACGGAGGCGTACTGCTGCGCGTCGATATCGATCGGCGCAAAGCGCACCACGCACGGGCAAATGTCGCTGAAATGCCGCGCATCCGTACCCGCAGGCAGAATAAACGGCGCTGCGCCGACGTGCGGGAAGATCTCGCCGATGCATTGCTGCACGTAGGCAAACTGCTCGCGCGTGAAATCCGCAGGGCGGTGGTATTCGTTGCCCTGCTTCTCCTCCACGGTAACGCCGTACTTTGCGGCGACCTGCCGAAACGCTTCCAGATCATGCCGCAGATCCTCGTCATTAACGCAGCGTAAAGACGCCGTTGCCGTACACACATTGGACGTGCCGTCCTCCGCCTTGCCGCTATGGACTTCCGTAAACGAACACATCGTGCCGATCATCGCGGCGGCCTGTGCATTGATTTTCGGGATCAGCACCTTGAGCAGCGGCGCAAACAGCCACAAATTCGCAAAGACCAGTCGCAACGGGAACGCGCTGTACGGCGCAAGGCCCTCGAACATCGCGCGAACCTCCGGATACATCCGCCGAATAAACCGGTTTTTCGAGTTGATGTCCGTAATAAAGCGGGACATCCGCACCACGGGTGTTTCGGGATTGGCGGCAAGCCCCGTGTGCGCCGCGCCCTCCGCCGCCGTGCATTCCACCGAAAAGCGCCCCTTTTCGTGAATGGCCATCATGGCGCATTTGCATTCGATCCCGCCCATGGGCGCGTCAATGATCGCGCCACCTTCATCCAAAATCAGTTCAAAGGTAATGTGATTTTCCTCAAAATACCGAAGCGCTTCGGGCGCGCCGTCCCCTGCGATCTCCTCGTTGTGCGAAGAACAGAGATACACATTGCAGGGCGGCACAAAACCCTCCGCCAAAAGCTCCTCCAAGGCGGAAAACTCGGCGAACAGGGGCGTTTTGGTATCAACCGTTCCCCTGCCCCAAAGTCTGTCGTCCGCGATCTCGCCGCCAAAGGGTGCGTGTTCCCACGAACCGCTCACGGTCGCGACATCGTGGTGCGACATCACCATCATATTGCGGGAGGTGTCTCTGCCCGCCAGACGATAGAGCCAGCAATCCTCCGAAAAGGTCAGCTTCTCCATTTTTGCCGTCACCAGCGGGAAAAGCTGCTCCACGACTTCGCGCAGCCTGGCAAATTCGGTATCGTCATACGCCCCTTCCACGGATACGGTTTGGCAGCGGATCATTTGCGCAAGCCGCTCGGCGTATGCTTCGCACTGCTCTTTCGAGACGTTTTCTTTTTCGGGCGCCAAATGCCGCGCCTTTTGCTTACAGCGCACGGTACGAATGAGCAGTACGGCCAAAAGCGCCGCAACGGCGGCTATGAGAATATAGACAAATGCCATCTTACTGCTCCTGTTTCTCTCTTGCGGCGCGGATCACACCGAGGACGTCTTTCTCTTTATAACCCGCATACACGATCACCGCGATCGCGCAGAATACGCCACCGACCACCGCCGTGAGCTTCAGGCCTGTTTTTCCGATGTTTTCGCCTGCCGCCGCGCCGATGATCGTCAAAGAGGGTACGATCATCATGGCAAGGGATGTCCCCACCTTGGTCACGAAGCTGCGCGCCGCGCCGAAAACGCCCTCCTGATTGACGCCGCTCTGGATCGTATCGTACTGAATGACGTCCGCCATCATAGAGCTGGGGATAATATTCAGAACCGCAAACGGGAACGAAACGAACAGCGCGAAGATACACGCGATGACCATGGGATTCCCCGGGATACTGCCCGCAAAGCACATGACGAATTCCGCCACGGTAAATACGGCACAGCCGAGGAGCATCGGCTTCTTTTTGCCTTTTTTCTTCACCCACTTGTTGATAAACGGATACAAAAGCAGCGAACCCGCAATGGATATGGCAAGGATCGTCACGGAGGATTCTTCCGGCAATCCCATAAGCGACGTGACATAATACATGATGCACGCCTCAAAGAACGACAGCGCCGTTCCCTCAAAAAGCTGGCCGAGCGTAACGCGGCGGAAATGCGGATTGGAAAACGCGTGTTTGAGCGACGCAAGCAGCGGCGTGGACGGTCGGACGGAATTCACATACTCCGTCTCTTTGATGGTAAGTCCGGGCAGCAGCAGCAAAACAACGCCGATCAGCGTGAAGATGGCAAATGTCGCCCGCCACGCCCAAAGGGTCTCGAGCCCCGCGCGTTTCATCAGGCTGACGAGCAGCGGCGTAACATAGCCCAGCGCGCTGCCCACAACGAACAGCATGGAGCAAAGGGTGTAGGCGTTGACCAGCTTTCCCTGATCTTTGATCATTTCGGGGAAAAGCGCGTTATGCGGGATCATATACAGCGTATAGAATATGTAATAGCCCCACATAAATACGGCGACCCACAGGTTGTTCACAAGACCCGGCGCACTCTGCGGCGCGCAAAAGATCAACAGCGCCGAAAGCCCGAACGGAATGGCGTATTTTCGCATAAAGGGGATGCGTCTGCCGTTTTTGTTCTTGCTCTTGTCGCTCCAGGACGCCACCAGCGGGTCTGTGACCGCGTCAATAATGTGCGCGACGACCTGAATCAGTCCCATAAGCGTCAACGCGCCGAGAAAAATTGCGCCCTGCGTAATGAGTGTGGGAATTCCCGACTCCTTGGAGGGCTGATAAAAATAGATCAAATAGTTGCTCACCATGGCGGTAAAAAGGCCTACCGCAAATTCGGGCGCGCAGTACAGCCATATGGCTTTGTTCGATATGGTTTTCATGTTTTCTGTTCCCCCGAATTATCTGTGATAGCGAAGCTGGCAAACGTCGTCGCCCTTGGATATGGCTTTGGGCAGATCGAGTACGCAGCCGTAGGACTCGCCGATGCCCTGATCGCCGCACATGGCAATGTCGCAAAGCAGCGCGATCTGCTCATCGGTGCAGCCCATTTTCTGCCAGCCCTTGACCAGCGGGCAATAGTGGAAGTCGATATCCAAATGGTCGTCGTCGCAGCGTTTGACGTCCATTTCAAACATCCACTGCGCGGGGCGCGTAAACAGTGTCTTCCGAAGCCCCGTCAAGCTCTTTGTACCGCCCTTTTGCACAAGATTCGCACCCTGATGCAGTCCGCAACGTTTGACCGCGCTACTGCCGACGTCCCACCAGTCAAGGCCGCGTTTGCCCGCTTCGTCGCACAGCAGATACAGCCATTGCGCGCGCTGCTCCATTTGGCCTCTGACCGCTTCGATCAGGAAAAACGTGTTTTTCGGCGTGTTCTGAATTTTGCTCATGTACATGCCTCCGTATGTAAATTTATTTGGACTGTGTTAATTTTATCACAATTTCAGAAAAAATCTATAGAAAAAGGGAAAATCGCAAAAAGAAAATCGAATTTTGCCGTACAATGGCTCTATGTACTCTGCGCAAGGGGCAAATGCGCCGAAAAAATCGCCGCCCGTTCGGCCTTTCGGCGGGACGGGCGAACTTTCAAAATGAACGGCGTTATGCTTCTATGCGCAAAAGCCTTGCGCCGTGGGGGTCTACCGTAAGCGGACAGCGGTTTTTGTATGTGCCGAGCGTCCTGTTTTGCCAAATGTCATACACCGTATACGCGGTATCGGGCATGAGAATGTCGTCCAGGAAAACCTGCACCTTGCGCGCTTTGTCTGCCGTGTTGAATACGGCCATATACTTGCATTGCTTCCCGTTGGCCGTCCAAATGATCGTCCCCTTGCCGCCGCGTTCATCGCGAAGCAGTTGTTTGGCGCCGTAGCACTCGCGGTGCATACGCATATACGCCGTATTGGTCAAAAGAGACAGCGTAAACGCATCCATTTCGGGCAGATTGCCGCCGATCATCAAAGGGCTTTTAAAAATGCCCCAAAGGCTCATGAGCGTGTATTGCTCGGAAAGCGTGAACTGCGTTTTGCGGTTTTGCGGGCCGCCGCAGACGCCGTTTTTGGACAAAACCCCGATGGGCAGCATATCGCAGTCCGGCCAGCCACCCGCCTTCGGGACGCCCTCCCACGCATGGCACGTATCAAACATGGCATAGAGCTTCGGCCATTGATCCCAAAAATCCCCTGTAAGCCGCCACATATTCGCGTGCGCCTGCAAATGCCGGGCGCGGTCGCGTACCGCAGGCCCGGGAGACAGGGACAGCACAATATCCCTGCCGCAGCGGTCTATGGCACGCCTCAGCATTTCGATTTCATAATACGCCGAATAGGGTTCGTCCCACTTGCGAAATTCCGTTACGCAAATGTCGTCGCATTTGATAAAATCCACGCCCCAGGATGCATACAGCTCGATCACGGAATCGTAATAGCTCTGCGCCGCCGCGCAGTTTTTTAAGCCGTACATATCGGTGTTCCATGCGCACACGGAAAACGGATGCGCGATCTCGCGGCAAGTCGTCTTAGTACCCCATATCGGGCAGTTCTGCGCAACCGCCTGCCGCGGCACGCCGCGCATCATATGCAGGCCGAATTTCAGCCCCAGCCCATGCACATAATCGGCAATGGGCGCAAATCCCCGCCCGTTTGCCGCGCTCGGGAAGCGGTTTTCGGCGGGCAACAACCGCCCGTAAGCGTCCATGGAAAGCTCTGTGAACGCATTGTAATCGTTATCCACGGCCTTCGGCTCATACCATTGAATGTCGCAAACGATATATTCCCAGCCGTAGGCCTTTAAATTTTTCGCCATATAATCCGCGTTTTCCCGCAGCTGTGCCTCCGTCACCCCCGCGCCGAAGCAGTCCCAGCTGTTCCAGCCGAGCGGCGGCGTTTTGGCTAAGCGTTTATGGTCAGGCATTTCCTTTTCTCTCCCCGTAAAGCGTTCACTTTTATGGAAACATTATAATATGCCGCCCTTACAAAGTCAATCGAAAGGCGCAAACGGAAAATATAAATCTAAAACGACATAAAATCGAAAATTACGTCGTTTTATATCCTATATTTCCCCACAAAAACACGATATACTGAACATAACAACAGTCTCGACGGTTTCGGAGGTCAAGTATGAAATGGACGGTCATCGGCGGGGGCGGCGTGCGCTCGATGTTTCTCGCCAAAAGCATTGCGCAAAAGGCGGCAAAGCTGCAAATCGACGAGCTTTGCTTTATGGATAACAATCCCGAAAAGCTCCGCATTTACGGGGAAATGGCAAAGCAAGTGGCCTTTCTGCTGTGTCCGACGCTACGCTTTACGCTGACGACGGACGCCGTCGCCGCGGTGCGCGATGCGGATTATGTCATCACCACCATTCGCGTGGGCGAGGACGATATGCGTGTTCGGGACGAGCGGATCGCTTTAGACCTCGGCGTACTCGGGCAGGAAACGACGGGCGCGGCGGGCTTTTCCTTTGCCATGCGCAGCGTGCCTGCGCTCGCGGGCTACTGCGAGCTGATCCGAAAATACGCAAAGCCCGCAGTCAAGGTCTTTAATTTCACCAATCCCGCAGGGCTGGTATCGCAGGCGCTTTTCGATATGGGCTATGACTTCACCTACGGCATTTGCGACGCGCCGTCGGGGATGCTTCACAGCGTTGCCGCGCTCTACGGCGTACCCGTCGAACGGCTGTCGGCTGAAGTGTACGGCCTGAATCACCTCTCCTTTTTCAGCAGCATCACGCTCGACGGCCGCGAGATCATTCCGGAACTGATCGAAAATGACGAGGCATACCGCAAAACGGATATGCGCTATTTTGAGAAGGCGCTTCTGCGCGACCGAAACTGCATTTTGAATGAGTATCTGTATTATTATTACTACCGCGAAAAGGCGGTCGCCAATATTTTGCACGCGAAGCAGACGCGCGGCGAACAGATCGCGGAGATCAACCGCCATATGACCGCAGAACTGTCTAAATTAGACGCACAGCGCGATTTTGACCGCTGTCTTTCGGTGTTCAACAAGTGGTACGGGATGCGGGAAAATCAATATATGGCCGAGGAAACGGGCGTGAAGCGCGAGGGCGCATGGCGCTTTGACCCCTACGAAAAAGATGCGGGCGGTTATGCGGGTGTTGCGTTGAAATTCATGGAGATCGCGCAAAGCGGCACGCACGGCAGTATGATCCTATGCGTCCCCAATCGGGGCGCGATCCCGGGACTTTTGGACGATGACGTGGTGGAGATCACCTGCGACATTGACCGCGACGGCTGTTATCCGCACCGTTTTGCGGCGGTGGACGAGCAGAATTTAGAGCTTATCCGCCGCGTGAAAATTTATGAACGGCTCGCTTCCGCCGCCATTCGGCAAAAGAGCCGCGATAAGGCCGTACAGGCGCTGACCCTGCATCCGCTGGTCAATTCCTACTCTTTGGCCAAAACGCTTGCGGACCAGTACATTGCGCACAATCGGGGGTACAGCGATGGATGGCGATAAATGCTTTGCCGCCGGAATTGGCAGCACCAATATCGACCTGCTTTATTCGGGGCTTGCGCGTTTGCCCAAAGAGGGCGAAGAACTCTACAGCGGGGACTTTTCCCTGCAATTGGGCGGCGGCGTTCCCGCCACCATGACGCATCTCGGCCGTCTCGGCATTCCCGTGCGCCTTGCGACCGCGCTCGGTGACGATCTGTTCTCCCGATTTGCAGAAGCCGAATACCGAAAAGCGGGCATTTCGCCGTGCAATCTATCCAAATCGGGCGGTATGCCGCTGAACATCAGCACCGCGATGATCACCCCCAAGGATCGCACCTTTGTTTCCTACGGCGGGGATTACGTCCCGTCGGACAACGAATTGGAGGCGGCATACGCTCTTTGCAAAGGCGCGAAGGTCATGGAAATGCAGCCCGACGCATTTTTGCCCGTGTACGAAAAATGCAAGGCGGACGGTACGCTGTTGGTGCTGGACAGCGGTTGGGATGACGAAATGTCCCTAAAACGCTGGGAAAAGTACCTGCAAATCGCCGATTACTACACGCCCAACCGAAAAGAAGCGCTCCAAATCACAGGCGCGCCGACGGTGGAGCGGGCGGCGGAAATTTTATCCGTCTATTTCGAGCGCGTCGTCATTAAATTGGACAGCGACGGCTGCTTAGGCTTGGAAAACGGCGAGTTCACTCGCGTGCCGTCGATCGCGGAATTTTCCCGCGTGGATTCCACGGGGGCGGGCGACGCGTTTTTGGCGGGCTTTTTGTATGGGCTTTACCACGAAAGGCCGCTTCGCGACTGTATTTTATTCGGCAATATCACGGGCGGCAAGTGCGTGACTGAGGTGGGAGCTTTGCGCGGCTTCGTGACCGAGACGCAGTTGCTTACATATGCGGAAAAATACCGAAAATAGAGAAAGGAAAGTGTAAACATGGGCAAAAAGAAGCGTATTTACACCGTCGCCACCGCGCACCTCGACACCGTTTGGAGTTGGGATTTCGAGGAGACAGTTAAAAATTATCTGCGGCGCACATTGACAGATAATTTTTATCTATTGGAAAAATACCCAAATTACACTTTTTCCTTTGAGGGCGCTTACCGCTATGAGCTGATGGAGGAATACTACCCCGAACTGTTTGAAAAGCTCAAAGCCTATGTTGCGGCGGGGCGTTGGAATGTCTGCGGTTCGGCTTACGAAAACGGTGACGTGAACGTTCCGAGTCCCGAAGCGTTGTTCCGCAATATCTTATTCGGCAACCGCTACTTTGCAAAGACATTTGGCAAGCGCAGCGTCGATATTTACCTGCCCGACTGCTTCGGGTTCGGCTGGGCGCTGCCCTCCATAGCGCACCACGCGCATTTAAAGGGCTTCACCACGCAAAAGCTCGCCTGGGGGTCTGCCTACGGCATTCCCTTTGACATCGGCCGCTGGCAGGGCGTGGACGGCGAGCAAATTTACGCCGTGTGCAATCCGCACGATTACTTTTTCACGCTTACGGCTTTACGGGACTGGGATTTTATCACGGAGAAGCTGCGCGAAAACGAAAAATTCGATTTGGACTGGACGTATGTTTTTCACGGTATCGGCGATCGCGGCGGCGCGCCCAAGGAGAAAAGCGTGCGTTTTGTGGAAGAGGAGATCGCGAAGAACGCGCACAGCGACACAGAGGTCGTGGCGGCTTCGGCGGATCAAATTTATCGCGATATAGACACGCAGCTTTCCGACGAACAGCGCGCCAAGCTCCCCGTTTGGCAAAACGAGCTGGTCATGCAGAACCACGCCGTGGGCGGCTACACCTCGCGCGCGGTCGGCAAACGCTGGAACCGCCGCTGCGAGGAGTTGGCGGATATGGCGGAGCGTGCCGCCGTGACTGCGCAGTTCCTCGGTGCGTTGCCTTACCCCAAGGCGACGCTGGATACCGCTTGGAAGCGCTTTATCGCCCACCAATTCCACGACGATATTCCGGGTACCAGCGTACAGCGCGTCTATCGCCGCAGCTGGAACGATTATGCCCTTTCCATGAACCAATTCACGACCGAATACGAAGCTTCGACAGCGGGACTTGCCGCACGGATGCAGACCGATTTCTGCAAAGGACAGGCGGTTTGCGTACACAATCCCGACGAATTTGCCCGCACCGAGGTCGTCGCCCTTTCGTGCGCGCCGATTTCGGGCTTTGCGCGCGTATTCGATGATCGGGGTACGGAAGTCCTCGCCCAAAGCCGCACGACGGCGGACGGCAAAACGCAGGTTCTTTTCCTGGCGGACGTCCCCGCGCTCGGCGCGCGCGTATACGATCTGCAAACGGCCGACACGCCCTGCACCGCCGACACGGGGCTGCGCGTCTGCAAAAACGCCTTAGAAAATGCCAAATACATCGTCACCTTAAACGAAAACGGCGATATTGCGTCGATCGTCGACAAAACGCTCGGAAACCGCGAATTGTTGAAAGCCCCCATTACGCTTGGTTTGTTCGCTTATACGGGGTCGAAGGCATGGCCTGCGTGGGAACTAAATTTTGCGGAGATCAACAAAGCACATGACCGCATCCCGCGCCTTTGCTCAGTCGAAATTCTCGAAAACGGTCCTGCGTGCGCGGCGCTGCGCGTGGTGCAGCGGGACGACCGCTCGGAATTCCGCTTCGTCATTTCTCTGACGGCGGGCGGCGAGATCGTCCGTGTGCAAAGCGAGATCGAATGGCAGAGCCTGCAAACGCTCGCCAAGCAGAATTTTTCATTCACCTGCCAAAACGACACGGCGACCTTTGATTTGGGGCTGGGCGCTATAGAGCGCGGCAATATGTGCGAAAAGCTGTTTGAAGTCCCCGCGCAAAAGTGGGCGGATTTGACCGATAAAAGCGGTACGTTCGGCGTTTCGGTACTCAGCGAATGCAAATACGGCTGGGACAAACGCGACGACAACACGCTGCGCATGACCGTTCTGCACACGCCCAAACGCAATTACCGCATAGACTCCATGCAATCCATGATGGATCTGGGGCTGAACCGCTATTCATTCGCCCTGTTTTCGCACAGCGGCAAGGTCGGCGCGCCCACACAGCGCGCGGCCAAACGCTTCGTGCAGCCGATGGCGGCGTTTTTGTGTGATCGGCATGACGGCGATTTGGGTACGGCCTATTCGTTCGGCGCTTTAAGTGAACCCGCCGTACTGCTTCGTGCAACGAAGCTGTCCGAGGACGGGGACGGCATTGTCGTGCGCTTTAACGAGGGCGCAAAGCAGGCGCACACGGGCGTCCGCTTCACCCTGGGGGCAGGTATAGAATCCGCAGCCGAAATTTATGCTTCGGAAGAATATAAAGCCCCCGCAAGGGTCGAAAACGGCGCGTTGGTATTTGACCTTGCGCCCTATGCGATCAAATCGTTCTTGTTGAAGCTGCGAAGCCCTGCGCAGGCGAAGTCCTCCTGCGTGCCGTTGGAGCTGCCGATGGACACGGTCGCATTTACGATCCATTCGACGCTCTCCGCAGGCGAACTGCCGATCTGCCCCGCAAAGGAAGTGCTGCCCAAAGAGGCGGTCTGCGGCGGCGTGCGGTTCGTCTTTGCCGACACGCCGAAAAACGCTCTGCTCTGCCGCGGGCAAACCATTTCCCTGCCCGCCGACACCGAAACGGTGCATCTGCTGCTCGCGTCGCTCGGCGGGGACAAATCGGCGCGCTTTTTCGCCGACGAAACCGCGCACGACGTTCGGGTGACAGACGCGTTTGAACGGTTTGCGGCGTGGGATCTCTATGATTTTGGGGAGACCGCCTACATCAAGGATGCACGTTTGGGATTTGAAGTCACGCACTGTCACACGAAGGATGGCGATCTGTATGCCAAGCCGTTTTGCCTGTATACATGCACGCTGGAGGTGAACGGCGCAAAAACGTTGACGCTCCCAAAAGATGCGGATATTTTGATCGCCGCCATAAGCGTTTCCGAAAAAAAGGTCGGCGCGGCGCTTGCCACCACGCTGTATGACCGCGTGCCGCCCAAACGTCCGTGTACCTTCCGCATGACGGCAAAGGAAAAGCTCGACTACCAGCTTGCCAAAACCGTATTTATGCTCGGCGATAAGGACAATTTCCTCACCGACCGCAACAAAGGGAAAAACGAGGCGTAAAATAGCAACAGGTAAAAAGCCATCGGGTCGCAGGGGACGTCCCGATGGCTTCAGTGTGTCGATAAACTGTTTTGCGATAGCAAAATAACCAAAAGTTTTCGCCCGCCTTTTTCAAAAGGTAATTCCCCTGTCAGGGGAAATGTCTGCGAAGCAGACAAAAGGGTTAGGGGTTGAGGGGCGGCGCCCCCATCGCAGCCCGCAGGCTGCGAAATCTTTGCCCATAAAGAGCGCAGGAGGGGCGAAAAACAGTCCAGTGGACTGTTTTTCGGTGGGGATTCTCGCCTGTCGGCTCGGTCGGTGCTTCTGCCTTCGGCAGAGGTGTCCACCGGACACCCGCACCCCTCGCCGGGGGTTCCCCATAATCTTGCTTCTTTTATGCATATTGCCAAATGGTGCATACTTTTTTACACGCTGAAGTCATCGGGTCGCCGAAGCGGCCTGATGGCTTTACGTTTATTTGGCTTTTCGTTTATTTGGATTTGTAATAGAGCATACAGTGGCAGTACCCTTCAAATTCGGGGTCGGCGATCTGCTCGCGGAACTCCTTACACATGCATTTATTGTCCTCTGTATGGGCAAGGCGGCAGGGGCAATACCCGCCCGTTCGCTTTAGACCCTCCCGAACGGTGCGCACCACATCCGCATCCCGATTGAGCGTGACTTTCATTATAAGCCCCCTTGTGTGTTATTGCGCTTTTGGGAAAAGTCCCTTTTTGACATACGGCTCTGTGCGCACATCAATCACACGGTATCCCGTTTTTTCCACCGCCGCGCGCAGTTCAAATTCGTCGATCGGCGTTTCGGCGACGATCTCGGTAAGCCCTCGGCGGTAGGAGGAACGAACCTTTTTGACGGGAAACGCCGCACGAACCGCTTCGTTGATATGCGCCTCGCACATCCCGCAGGCCATCCCGTCGATCTGCATGGTGATTTTAACCATATGTATATCCCCCATTCAGTTAGCTTGTGCTAACTAATTGCAGTGTAACACATCTATCCGCACTTGTCAAGGCCGCGCGTAAGAAAATCGGGCAACGGCATGTACAGGAATCGGGCGGCGGCCAAAATAAAACGGGGCGTTATGCCGTGCAAAACGTCCCGAAAAACAGAAAATCTGTGCCGGACATGAAAAATCCCGTCCGCCTGCGATCCTTGCCGATCACCGCGAAGCGCTGCGTTTTCCGCGCATGACTTCAATCAGCCGCGCCCTTGCAGAAATCGTAAAAATCACGCAAAGGATGATTTTTGCCGCGTCCCCCGCAAGGAACGGAAGCACCGTAAGCGTCAGTGCCTGCCGAAAGCTGTTGCCGGAGAATACCATAAACCACGCCGTGCCGCCCGCATAGCAGACAAGCAGCGCCAAAAGCAGTATCGCCGTCAGATAAGCGGCGCGCGCTGCGAGCGCCTTGCCGGCGAGCTTGCGGTCATAAAGCATCATACATACGGCGAGCAACCCCGACAGGATGGGATATACGAGCAAATAACCGCCCGTAGGGCCTGCCAGCCGCGCAGCGCCAGATTGAAATCCGGCAAATACAGGGACGCCGATCGTACCGAGCAGCAGATAAACCGCCTGTGCAAGCACGGCGGCGCGCGCAGGCAACAGCAGTCCGGTCAAATACACCGCGATCAGCGAACAGGAGATTGGCACAGGGCCTATGGGTACGGAGATCTGCGAAAGCACCGCCGTAATCGCCGCAAACACGCCGCACAGCACGACCTCCCGACTGTGCGAAACGGCTTTTACGGACGCGTTTCCCTGTCCCTTTGCGCCGCTCACAGAATAACACCCAGCGTTCCGGCGGGCGCCATCACCGCATTGGATTCATCCGTATCGATATGCATGGCGAGCGCATAGTTGGGGCTGACGCGAACGACCGTATCGCCGAAAATGAGGGAACGCTCGGCCGATTGGATCTTGACCGAAACGACCTGCTTATCCGTAAGGCCGTAACGCGCGGCGTCCTCGGGCGTCATATGGATATGCCGTTTGGCGACGATCACGCCCTCGGAAAGCTCGACCTCGCCCTTCGGGCCGACCAGCTTGCACGGCGCACTACCCGCAATATCACCCGATTCGCGCACGGGTGCGGTCACGCCGAGCGTGCGTGCGTCGGAAGCGGAGATCTCCACCTGATCGGCGGGACGTTCAGGCCCTAAAATCGAAACCGCAGGAAAACTGCCCTTAGGCCCGATGACCTGTACGCGTTCTTCGCAGGCAAACTGCCCGGGCTGGGACAGGTCTTTCTTTTTGGTCAGCTGGTAGCCTTTGCCGAACAGCGTCTCCAGCGTTTCTTTGGTGACGTGTACATGGCGTGCTGACGTCTCGATCAAAACTGTTTTTTCCATTTATAAACTCTCCTTCTGTGTTGGGCGAACCGCAAATTATTTGCCCGCCATTTCGGCGCGCGCGATCCGAATGTTTTCCACAAAGCGTCTGCCGGTCTCGGTGATCTTTTGATAATCGCCCGTCTTCGCGCCGGCGGTCAGCGACGAACCCGCGCCGACGGCTACCGCGCCCGCTTTGATCCATTCGCCGACGTTGTCTGCGTTCACGCCGCCCGTGGGCATCATTTTCGCATAGGGGATCGGCCCTTTGATGTCCTTGATGATTTTCGGGCCGAAGAGATCGGCGGGGAATACCTTCAAAATGTCCGCACCGTGTTCCATAGCGAGAAGCCCTTCGCGCACGCTCATAATGCCAGGCATCATGGGCACTCTGTAGCGGTTGCACAAATGCAGGGTATCCAAATCCAAAGCGGGGCTGACGATGTATTCCGCGCCCGACAGCATGGCGATGCGCGCCGTGGTCGCATCCAAAACCGTACCTGCGCCGAGGATGATCTGCTCGGGGGTGTACCGCTTTGCCAATTCTTCGATCACCTTGTCGGCGTGCGGCACGGTAAAGGTCAGCTCAATGGCCGCCACGCCGCCCTCGATACACGCGTCCGTGATGCGAATGGCCTTGTCAACGGATTCCGCACGAACCACGGCGACAATGCCGCAGTCCAAAATACGGCCGATAATTTTTTCCTTATCCATGTGTTCCTCCTATGATTTCGTCAAGCGGCGGTTATCTCTGCACTCTCGCGCCTGCGCCGCCGATGATGTTCTCGACTTCTTTCAGCGACGCCATGGATGTGTCGCCGGGCGTCGTCATGGCAAGTGCGCCGTGCGCCACGCCGTAGTTGACCGCCTTTTGCGGGTCGCCCGTGGTCATCAGCCCGTAGATCAGCCCCGAAGCGAAGCTGTCGCCGCCGCCGACGCGGTCATAAATTTCAAGTCCCGGGAGCGAAAGCCCGTTGTATACCTTGCCATCCGCATAGCAAATGGCGCTCCAGTCGTTGACAGTCGCCGTTTTGACCGTGCGCAGGGTGGTGGCAATGGCTTTGAAATTCGGATACACCCGAATGACCTCGCCGAGCATTTTGTAATAGCCCTCAATATTAAGCGATTTCAGGTTTTTGTCGTTGCCCTCGATCTCAAACCCGAGGCAGGCGGTGAAATCCTCCTCGTTGCCGATCATGACGTCGATGTATTTGGCGATCTCACGGTTGACCGCCTGCGCCTTTTCCTTGCCGCCGATGTCCTTCCAAAGAGAGGGGCGGTAATTGAGGTCATAGGACACGACCGTACCGTATTTTTTCGCGGTCTTGACCGCCTCGATCACCACGTCCGCCGTGGTATCGGAAAGCGCGGCGAAAATCCCGCCCGTATGCAGCCACCGCACGCCCAACGTGCCGAAAATGTATTCCCAATCGATGTCGCCCATCTTTAACTGCGAAGCTGCGGTATGCCCGCGGTCGGATACGCCCACCGCGCCGCGAATGCCGTAGCCGCGTTCGGTGAAGTTCAGGCCGTTGCGGACGGTTCTGCCGATGCCGTCATAGGGTACCCAACGAATGAGCGAAGTGTCCACGCCGCCTTGCAGCATGAAATCCTCGACCAGTCTGCCGACCTCGTTGTCGGCCAAGGCCGTGACCGCCGCCGTTTTCAGCCCAAAGCAGCGACGAAGTCCGCGCGCGACGTTGTATTCGCCGCCGCCCTCCCACGCACGAAAGCTGCGTGCGGTTTTGATGCGCCCGTCGCCGGGGTCAAGGCGCAACATGATCTCGCCCAGTGAGATCATGTCATACGTATACGTACCCGGCGCTTTTAACTGTAGATCCATACTTTTCGTTCCTTTATGCCAAATTTTAAATCGGAGCAACGCCCTGCTTTGCTTGCAAGGCGCGTTCGCTCCGCACTTTGCTTATACGCCCGAATAGGCGTTGAAGCCGCCGTCCACCGCAATGGTCGTGCCGGTAATGAAGCCGGAATAGCTTTCGTCACAGAGGAACAGCAGAGAGCCCTCCAATTCCTCCGGCTCGCCGAAACGCTTCATCGGCGTTGCGGCCAAAATTTTGCCCGTGCGCGCGGTGGGTGTGCCGTCGGCGTTCCAAAGGAGCGTCTTGTTTTGATTGGTCGAGAAAAATCCAGGGGCAATGGCGTTGACGCGAATGCCCACCTCGGCAAAATGCACCGCCATAAACTGGGTGAAATTCGCCACAGCCGCTTTTGCGGCGGAATATGCAGGGATCTTGGTCAACGGACGAAACGCGTTCATCGAAGTGATCATCACAATACAGCTGTGTTCCTTCCCCGCCATGTCGCGGGCGAACACCTGCGTCGGGATGAGCGTCCCGAGAAAATTCAGATTGAATACAAAGGAAATGCCCTGCGGGTCAAGGTCAAAAAAGGTCTTGACCTCGCTGTTCTTTTCGAGCAGATCGACCGCTTCAAGCGTTTCCTTGGTGGTTGTGCCTTTCGGGTTGTTGCCGCCCGCGCCGTTGAGCAGAATATCGCAAGTGCCGAGCTTTTCGGTGACTTCGTCGCGCGCTTTCTGCATACTTTCGGGTTCCAGCACGTTACAGCCGACCGCGATCGCCTCGCCGCCCGCCGCGACGATCTCATCCGCGACCTTTTGCGCCGCCGCTTCGTTCAAATCCAGTACAGCGACCTTGACGCCCTGACGGCCGAGCGCTTTTGCGAAATCCCCGCACAGCACGCCGCCGCCGCCCGTGACCACGGCCACTCTGCCCTTTAAATTCTCATGGATCATCATGCCCTGTTCCCCGCTTTCTGTTTTTCGACGGCTTCCCAAAGTCCGTTGAGGTATGCCGCGCCGAGCGCTCTGTCATACAGCCCGTACCCGGGACGAGCGACCTCCCCCCAGATCATTCTGCCGTGGTCGGGGCGGATATACCCGTCAAAGCCAACGTCCTGCAAAGCCTGCACGATGGCGTACATATCCAAAGAACCGTCTGCACTCTCGTGTGCGGTCTCGTTAAAATGCCGATCCTCGATTCGGATATTGCGCAAATGCGCGAAATAAATGCGGTCGCCGACCTCGCGGATCATTGCGGGCAGATCGTTTTGCGGATTCGCGCCGAGCGAACCCGTGCAGAAGGTCAAGCCGTTGTATTTGCTGGGTACGGCGGCAAGCAATCTTTTGAGCGCCTGCAAATCCGTAATAATGCGCGGCAAGCCGAAAATGCCCCATGGCGGATCGTCGGGATGGATCGCCATTTTGACGTCGCATTCTTCGCAGACGGGCATGATCTGCTCGAGAAAATAGATGAGATTGCGCCACAAGTCCTCGGACGTGACCGATTTGTATTTTTGGAACAGTTCCCTGATTTCCGGCATACGCTCGGTTTCCCAACCGGGCATTGCGTAGCCGTTGGAACGGTCGTCAATCTCCTTGAACATCTGCTCGGGCGATTTGCCCTCGATCTGCGTACCGTCGTAGGCAAGGCAGGTCGCGCCGTCGCACATCTGCATGGCAAGGTCGGTGCGCGTCCAGTCAAACACGGGCATGAAGTTGTAGCAAATCACCTTTACGCCCGCTTTCGAGAGGTTGCGGATGCTCTCTTTGTAATTCTCGATATACCGCTCGCGCGTGGGCAGACCGATTTTGATGTCCTCATGGACGTTGACGCTTTCGATGCACTCCATCGTAAGCCCCGCTTTTTCGATCTCCGCTTTCATTTGGAAAATATCCGCAAGCGGCCAAGCCTCGCCCGCAGGAAGATAATGCAGTGCGGGTACGACGCCCACAACGCCCGGGATCTGCCGGATCTGCTCTAAGCTGACAGTATCCTTATCGCCGCCGAACCAGCGAAACGTCATTTGCATTGGCTTTCACATCCTTTATACCTGATTTTCCCATTTATTGTAACACCGCGCGCCCCATTTCGCAATACGCATTCTCCTGAAAAATGACGGAATCCAGCCCGAAGCGCCGACGGAATATAGGCATTTTAGCAAGAACCGAGACAGCGATCCTTACGGGTTTTGGGGATCGCCCGGCACGGGTATATCTTCGGGATAATAATCCCACAACGCGCGTTCCTGCTCTTCGCTCAACGGCAGGGCGGGACATTCCGAGAAAGCCTCCAATTTCCCCGTGCGCAGCCAAAGGGACGGGTCGATGCGCAGCGTATATCCACAGGCGTTCGGCGTCATCCACTCGTGCATGGGCGCTTCGGGCAGCGCGAAAGCCGCCATCAACGCCATGATCACGCCGCCATGGGTGACGACGGCCGTGCTTTTCACACCCGCTTTCACAATACCGTCGATAATTTGTACAAAGGTCGAGCAAACGCGCTCGTTAAACGCCGCCTGGCTCTCGCCGAAGGGCAGCGGCGTTTCGGGACTTGTCCCCGCGAGCCATACCTGAAAAGCCTCCTCGTCTTTCAGCTCGTCGGCGGTCTTGCCCTCGAATTCGCCGAAGTCGTATTCGGATAAGCCTTCAAGGATGATCGGTTCACGGTCGGGGTAAATGCGCTTCGCCGTTTGCAGACAGCGCTTTAAAGGGCTGGAAAACACCGCGTCCACCTCGGGATAGCCGCCGTATTCCCGTTTGATGTCGTTGATCTGCCGCAGTCCCGCATCGGTCGCATCCAAATCGGTGTGTCCGATATACTGCCCCGCCAAATTGCCCTGCGTGAGCGCATGACGGATCAAATGAATTTGATACGTTTTCATCTTTTCTCCTTTTTGTGTATACAAATTGTTGACTTCTTGGTATAATCTATACATATCGTATAGTGAGGTGCGTTATGAACACAGTATTTTCCGCAAAACTGTCCGCTCTGCGTCAAGAACGGGGCTTGACGCAAAAGGAAGCCGCCGAAAGACTCGGCGTTTCCGCCGCCCTGCTCTCCCACTACGAGCGGGGCATTCGCGAATGCGGCCTTGCATTTTTGTGCAGAGCCGCCGCCTTTTACGAAGTAAGCTGTGACGAGCTGCTCGGGATGCGCGGCAATGATTTTCGCTCCGACGAAAGCAGAGAGGACAGGAGGCTTTCCAGAGAGCAGAGGCAGACGGGCGACGCCCTGCTTCGCGCGGCCGCCCTGCTGCACGACAGACTGCCTTCGGAAAAGGGGGCGCAGGATGCGCTGCTCGACTATTTTACGCTGGCCGTTTACCGCGTCATCGTAAACGCCATGGGGACAGGCGCGGTGGGAGATTTAAAAAGCGTGTTCACACCGTCCGCCGCCGACGCGCTCAGTGCGGCGGCGCTGGATTCCCTTTTGCACATACGGCTTTGCCCCGCCGAATCCGGCGTAAATCCGACCGCCGGCGCACCCTTCTCCCTGCAGGCGGTCGTCACGCGCGCCGAGGCGCTGCTGCAAAGAGAATTTGCGGCCATGCTCCAACCAAAGAAGGATGCGTAACGCCTACATCAAAAAGGGGTTCATTTCTGTCCTACGCCGATAAAATGTCGGTCAAATTTTCCGTGATAAACTGCTTGCAATGCTCTAAAACGCGGGCGCGGTCATAGCTCTCCAGAAAACGGCGGTCATAATCGGCTTCCGCCTGCGTATCCAACGAGACGTCCTCGCGGCTTTCATCGAACATGGCGTACATATCCCGCACGACGGCGGCGAGCGTCGGTTCACCGATGGCTTCAAGGGCCTGCGCGGGGACGGCGCGCATCGGTTCGCCGTTGTAGTGAAAGAAATGGGAAAGGCTCTCGTCCACATCCTCCAAAAAGTAGTGCATGGTATAAGCGTACTGTTGGGCGGCTGTCATGGAGACAAAGCACGCGTCGGGGTCGTCGGCGCGTTCCAGCCGCGCCTCCAAAATCGCATACATGGCGGTCAGCAGCGTTTCGGGATCGGTTTCGCGCGCTTTTTCGGCGTTGGCGTCCCGAAATTCCGCTTTCAGCGCCTTATAGCGCTCAATTTCGCGGAATGCCTTTTCTTTCTCGTCGTTGTGCAGATGCAGGGCGTGTGAAGCCTTGTGCAGGACGAACGCCGTCGCCACGCAAAGCAAAGCGAAGATCACCCACAAATACCAGTATTCCATATTCTTCCCCCGTTTACAGCAATTCCTTGTAAATCTCGCTTTTTTTAAGGCCGCTTATCTTTGCGGCGGCTTTGGCGGCTTCGTTCACGGAAAGCCCCGCTTCGATCTGCCCGCGCGCATACTGTACCGCGCCGGAGAGCGTCCATGTGGTGGCCGGTGTCTCCGGCGCGCCCCCCACGACCAGCACGAATTCCCCTTTTGGGGGTGTGTCGCGGTATTTTGCACACGCCGCAGACAGCGTCGTCCGCTCGATCGTTTCGTGGATTTTCGTCAATTCTTTGACGAGCGCCAATTCGCGGTCGCCGAATGTGTCGTATAAATCGCACAGCGTGGATAGGAGTTTATGCGGCGCTTCGTAAAAGACCATGGTGCGCGTTTCCGCGCGCAAAGCATCCAAATGTGCGCGGCGTTCGGGCTTGTTGACGCTCAAAAAGCCCTCGAAGGTAAACCGTTTTGCGGGCAGACCCGATACCGCCACCGCCGTGGCGAACGCCGTAGGGCCGGGAACAGCCTCCACACGCACGCCGTGTGCATGGCACAGCGCGACCAGATCCTCGCCGGGGTCGGAGATCGCGGGCATTCCCGCGTCCGTGACCAGCGCACAGCTTTCCCCTGCCAAAATACGGGACAAAATCTGTTCTCCGCGTTCGCGGCAGTTGTGCGCATAATAGCTGAGCATCGGTTTTTTGATTCCAAATCGGTTGAGGAGCTTCAGCGTCACACGCGTGTCCTCCGCCGCAATGAAATCACAGCTTTGCAGCGTTTCCAGCGCGCGCGGGGAGAAATCGGAGAGGTTGCCGATAGGCGTACCGACGACAAATAACGTTCCGCTCATACCTGCTGCGCTCCTTTGCTGTAATCTCTGTGGATGCGGTGCAATTCCGCCGATGGGTTTCCGTCCGCCGTATACAAAAACAGGCCTGGTTCTATCCGCAGGCCGCGTTTGCCGCCGCGCCGCCCCTCCAAAAGGCAAAGCCACGGCGCGCTGTCGGGATTCTTGGCGACCGTGCGCAGGCGTTTGGGTTCGATTGCATGGGTTTCCATCATGTGCATGGCTTCAAACAGGCGCTCGGGGGGAATGCACAGACAAAACCGCCCGCCGTATTTGAGCAGTCTTGCCGCAGAAGCCGCGACGTCCGACAGCGTACACAGCGTTTCGTGCCGCGCAATGTTTTCCTGCGGCAATGCGCTTTCGCGCCCCGCGCGCAACGCTTTATAAGGCGGGTTCATCGTCACAAGATCATACCGCCCGCTCGGAAGCACCCCGTCAAGCGCGCGCAGATCGGCCGAATGTGCAAACACGCGCTCGGTCTTATTGGCCGCTATGGAACGCCGAAACTGCGAGACCGCCTGCTTCTGAATTTCCACACCGTCTATGCGGCTGCAAAGCCCGTCGCGCAGCCAAAGCATCGGGATGATCCCGCAGCCCGTGCCGAGGTCGCAGGCGACGGTTTTCTTTTTCGGCGCGGCGAAATCCGCCAGCAGCATGGCGTCCGTCCCGAAGGTATGCGCGTCCGAGACGATCACGCCGACCGAATCGCCTAAATATTCAATATGTTCCGTTTCAAAAAGCGTGATTTCAGTCATACGGAGATTATAACACAAAATATGGGAAATGAAAAGGGAGAGCTTTGTGAAAACAGCGTTCTCCAAGCAAAGCGCAACTGCCCGTTGACAAAGCGCAAGCGCAATTTTATTGCGATTATCCTATATGTATAGTACAATAAAGGCAGAGGTGGTACATAATGACGATAGGAGAAAAAATTTATAAGCACCGTAAGGCAAACGGTTGGTCGCAGGATTATGTGGCAGAACAACTTGAGGTGTCGCGGCAGGCTGTTTCAAGATGGGAATTGGACGAGTCTGTACCTGAGCTTCAAAAGATATATAAATTAAGTACGCTGTTTTCGGTATCCTGCGATTATTTACTGAATGAACAGGCGAAAGAATCGGAGGCTGTTTTGCAGGAGAGCAACACGGAAAAGAAGAAACCCAAGCATATGAAAAAATGGGCTTTTGTGTTGTCCATCATATGCGGCATTTTGATTCTCGGCACATTAGCAGTTCTGTCCACGGTTGTGCCGTCGTATATGGAAAGCAAGCAGGAGGTTTCGCGAGAGGACATCGGTTTTGCATACGATATTTCCACGCCCGATTGGGTACCGGAGAAGGATATTGTAACGACACGAATAGAAGTACATGCCTTTCTGCCGTTTTTATCTACCTACCATCTGTTTTGGCTTGCAGGCATAGCTGTTTGTTTGATGATTTACGGTGTTGTATCCTTAGCAGTTATGAAAATCAAAATAAAAGCATAAAAATAAAATTCAGACAGTGAGAATTCATTATGGTAAAAAAATTTGTATCCGTTTTCTTGCCTTTGATTTTTTGTATATATTCCGCTGTTCTCACGTATGCGGTAACCGACATAAATGCATCCAATGTCGACATTCATGCAGAAGAAACACAGAATATATGTATCACAGACCAAGATGCACTTGAAAAGATTGTACAAATGAAAAATTTGCAAATTCCCGAGGGGTACCACCTGGAATGCTATGCACAATCTTTTTATGTCGGAAACGAATATGTCAGCGCAGATAATCATAATTCTTTTGCGCCGAAACCGCGAGCGTTCGTGTACAGAATTGAAAATGTTGTCGTAAGAACTCCGGATTTTTATTATGTGCATGAATATGAGCATGATATTTATCAGGGACCGGCTACCATTTCAACGACATTTACGCAAAGTAAAGCCGTAAAGAAGTCAATTGGTGTTAGCATCGGGAACAGCACAGTAAAGGCGGCTGTTGGATATGACATTACGGATACATATACGATTTCAAAAGAATTTTCAGTGACGGTGTCTGCCGGAAAATACTTAGATATAAGGGTTTATCCCTTGTATCGACGCACTACATTTGATATATATAATCAATGGACCGGTGAATTCGTGCAAAGAGATGCGCGTACAGATCAACCGGTTGGATTATATATAGAACAATATACATATAGTAAATAACTGTGAAAAGCCTTTATTTTGATAAAAGTCGTGCTAAAAATTTCAGAAGTCCGATATGTATTCTCTTCATACATATCGGACTTCTTTCTTGGAGCAACGCAAGATTTTTGCAAAGGAAAAAGACCGCCGCAAAAAGCGACGGTCTTCTTTCTTTTAGGTAAATTACTCAGCCTGCGGCGCAGAAACCGGGCAGGTGTCGGCGCAACTCCCGCAGTCAATGCAGGTATCCGCGTCAATTACGTATTTGCCGTCTCCCTCAGAGATCGCCTCGACCGGGCACTCTGCCGCGCAAGCGCCGCAGGAAATGCAGTCATCGGAAATATGATATGCCATCTGTGTGACCTCCCTCGTTAAAATTTATTTTCATTCTAACATATATTTCTAAAATATCAAGTCTTTTTATTCAATTCCCTTGAGAGTTTCCAATTCCGTCTTTTCCACGCGGATCTGCGCGTCGCGGATCACCCGCACGTCGTGCCGATCATAGATCACGGGCGCGGCGTCGGGGCGGCGATCCAAACGAATTTTAAGCATTCCCGTCAAGAGGTTGTTCTCGATGACCGTGCCTCTGCCCTCCGCCGTTTCCACGATCGCGCCGACCTTCGGCGTGTGCCGCAGGAGATGGTCGTAAGCCTCCTGCTCATATTTTAAACAGCACATCAGCCGCCCGCAAGTTCCGCTGATTTTCGTGGGATTGAGCGACAAGCCCTGCTCCTTCGCCATTTTTATGGAAACGGGCTGGAAATCGCCCAAAAAGGAACTGCAGCAGAAGGGTCTGCCGCACATGCCGAATCCGCCGAGCATTCTCGACTCATCGCGCACGCCGATCTGCCGAAGCTCGATACGCGTGCGGAACACCCCCGCCAAATCCTTGACCAAATTGCGAAAATCCACGCGTCCGTCTGCGGTAAAATAGAACAAAATCTTACCGGAATCGAATGTGTATTCGGCGGCGACCAGCTTCATGTCGAGCTGATGCTCCCGAATTTTTTCCTCACAGACGGCAAACGCCTGTTTCTCCTTTTCCCTGTGTTCCGCAAGGGTTTGCAGATCCTCCTGTGTCGCGGCGCGAATGATATGCCGCAGGGGCTTAACGATCTCTTCGTCGGGGACTTCGCGGTTTGGAAGCGCAATTTCGCCGCATTCCACCCCGCGCGCCGTCTCAACAATCACGCGGTCGCCCATTTTAAACTGTGTGGAGTCGGGGTCAAAGTAATAGACCTTACCGACGTCCTTGAATCTGATTCCGACAACCTCAGCCATAGGTTTCTCCTTTTATCGATTTTCCGCCGCGCGTCTGAGCCGATAGCACACGCCTGTCTGCAAAAGATTGACATTGGCGTTGTGTTCCGCGTCCCGCAGCAGTTGAAGCGCCGTCCTGTACAGCGCGTAAATTTTGGGTTTTGTAAATTGCTGCGCGAGGATTTCCGCCGCCGGGGTGAACGCATCCGTCCCCGCCGCGCCGCTTTTGCGTATGAGCGCGTCCTCAAACACATCACAAAGGCATTGCAGCACCTCGCAGATCTGTTCACGCTCCTTGGGGAGCGCGGCGCTCGCCTTTAAAAGCGCCAATTCGTTTTGGGCGGCGGCTTTGGCAATATCCAAGGCCGCATCCAGCGTCTCGCGCCGGGGGATCGCTTCGCCGAGCAGCGTCACCACCGTGGCGCGCGAGAGGATCGTGGGAAGCATCGCCGAGCGGTCGGTACAGGTCAACAGAAAATATACGCCCTTCGGCGGTTCTTCCAAAATTTTCAGCAGTGCATTTTCACTGCTGTCGTTCATATTCTGGCTGTCCTCCAAAATATAGACCTTGCTATCACCGTCGTTGGGGACGACGAATGCGTCCTGCCGGATCTGCCGGCAGACCTCGACGCGAAAGGTCGCGTTTTTCTTTTCGGGCGCATACAGCCGCACATCGGGGTGACTGTGCGCCGCGCATTTGACGCACGCCTTGCAACGCCCGCACGGACGCTCCCCCGCGCCCTCGCAAACCAGCGCGTTTGCAAGGTACAGCGCAAGCATATGGCGCGTTTCATCGTCGCCGCCCTCCAGGAGCAACGTCTGCCGAAAGGTATCGGTCTTTAAGCCCTGCTCCAAAAAACGCCTGTCGGCATTCGAGAGGGGAAAACGGTCAAGGCTCATAGCTTATAAAACTGCTCGACGTCCAGCACAAATACCGTCGCGCCGCCGACCGTGACCTCTACGGGTACGGAGATCAGCGAATCACCGATGTAGGTGGAATTGAGCGGCACCTGCTGTTTGCGTTTGCTGCTGAATTCCTCGATAATGGACAGCACATTTTGCACCTTGTCGTCCTCTGCGCCAATCATCATGGTCACATTGCCCGCGCGCAGAAATCCGCCCGAAGTGGACAGCTTGGTCACACTATGCCCTGCGGCCGTCAGTTCCGACAGCACGGCGGACGCATCCTCGCTGTTGACGATGGCAATGACAAGTTTCATAAATATCCCTCCGGTAAAAGTATATGCAGTCTATGCAGTTTATACGGCATATACCGTGTCTATTTACATTTGTGCAGCCGCAATAAACAGCGGCATGGTCAGCACCGACAAAAAGCTCACCACCGCAACGGTCTGCGAGGCCGCTTCGGTATCGCAATCGTATTTCGCGGCGAACATCACCGTGGTGTTGGCCGTCGGCGCGCTCGCCGAGATGAGCATGGCCGTCAAAAGCTCGCCCGAAATGCCGCACAGCTTAAAGCCCACGAGCAGCACCGCAGGCAGTACGATCAGCTTGAGAAGCGCGGCAAGATACATCTGCGGACGCACAAACAAATGCCGCAGATCGGTTTTGGAAAGGTAGGTGCCGAACATCAGCATGGCGAGCGGCGTATTCAAGCTCGCCAAATGCCCGATGGGTTCCGAGAGGACGCGCGGCAGGGAAACGGACAGCAAAAACAGGGGCAGTCCCAGAAGCACCGAGATCACACCGGGATTTAAAATCAGCTGTTTCACCGAAAAGCCCGTCTTTTCTCCCTTATGCGACGACATGAGCCGAACGCCGTGGGTAAACAGGAAAATATTGAACGGGATCAGCACGCCCGAGCAGAAAAACACGCCTTTCTCGCCTAAAACGGCGTTTGCGAGCGGCAGTACCATGT
Organism: uncultured Clostridia bacterium; assembly: GCA_947628665.1. Taxonomy (GTDB): domain Bacteria; phylum Bacillota; class Clostridia; order Oscillospirales; family Acutalibacteraceae; genus Fimenecus. The sequence goes on along the minus strand of CANRAU010000001.1, from coordinate 36,675 downwards.
AGCCGACGTTGCCGTATATACAGGCGAAGCGATATACGCTCGACGTGCGCTTGTCGCCCTTCCGAAAAAACGGCAGGGACAGCAAAATCGCCAGCACATGCAGCGCCGTACCGCCCAAAAACGAGAGCAGCAGCGCGTGAAGCGTTTCGGGCGTATACGCCATGGTCGTAAAGGAACGCAGGATGATCGCGGGCGTTACGATGTAAAACATCAGGTCATTGGTCAGCCGCGCGGCCTTTTCCGTATACACCGAAAGCCTGTCGCACACAAATCCGACGGCGACCAGCACATATAAAATGGCGATCTGCATCCCCGCCGTCTGCACATTCTGTAAAAACATAGATCGCTCGCTTTACGGCTCGGCGGATTCGCCCTCGGTCGGCAGGTCATCCTCCGACGCGGGGCGGCCGTACCGCATATGCACAAAAATATAGACGATCGCGAACAGCCCGAAGCCGAGCTCGACCGGCGAGAAAGCAAAGCCGTCCGCCAAAAGCGCCGAATGTCCCGAAATGGTGCAGATCCACCGCGTTATGCCGATCAGCAGTGCGAGGAACGCCGCAGGCAGGCCGCAGCGAACGGCATTTCGCATTTCGCCCTTTTGCGTGATCTGCGCGCAAATGCGTGCAAAGGACATAAAGAACAGCATCATAAACGCGAGCATGGCAAGCTCGATCAGCAGTTCCGAAACCACGGTAAAGCTGATTTTGGTCATAAAGCGCAGAACCATACGGAACAGCGTCCAAAGCAACGGTGTAAGCGCAAGCAGCTTATGCTGCGCATAGACCGGAGCCCGACCGAGATACGCAAAGGCAAACAGCACCATAAACACGCACGCCGCCGCGCCGCAGACTGCCTGCAGAAGCATCGCAAGCAGGCCGTTGGAAAACAGCAGGGTATAAAGTCCCTGCGCTTCGGCGAACGTCATGGCTGCAAACAGACGAGAGATCTTTAAAATACAGAGCAGCACGTCATAAGCAAGACCCGCCGCAAATAAAAACGACGTGACGGCCATGGGCAGGTTTTTGCGCACGACGGGGCGCGAAGCGGGTATCCTTGCGGAAAACATCGGCAACAGGAAAAGCGCCGCCGCCGCGACTGCCAAAACGGCGTACATCACGCCGACCGTCCAATTTTCATGGATGAAAAAGCCCGTGTGTTCCTCGACATTGGTAAACAACTGCACCGTGCGCAGCGGGACTGCGGCGACCAACACCGCACCGAACACGAGCAACAGCACAAGGCCGTTGATTTTTTCCGTTTTGGGTATACTTTTTTTCTGCATACAGCATAGCCTCTCTTCAAAGGAACGATTCGTTCCGAGATAAATTCAGCGTTCCTCCGTGGGGATATACTTCGCAGGGACGGCATGGTCGTCCGCGCGGTCAGCGGCGGATACAAAATCGCGCGGCAGCGATACGCTCTTATATGCGGGGCGCATGATACGGCCGCCCGTGGTAAGCTCTTCTATGCGGTGCGCCGACCAGCCCGCAATGCGTGCGGACATAAACAGCGGCGTGAACAGATCCTGCGGAATACGCAGCATATCGTAGATCAGCCCCGAGTACAAATCGACATTGGCGCAGATTTTTTTCTTTTCGCCCTTGTACTTCGCAAGCAGCTCGGGCGTGAGCGTTTCGATCAGCTCCAGCGTGCGGAAATCATCCTGAAATCCGTATTTTTCAGCGTATTCGCTCGCCTTTTGCTTCAGCAGCTTTGCACGCGGGTCGGAAAGCGTGTACACCGCGTGTCCCATACCGTAGATCAGCCCCGAGCCGTCGCCCGCCTGCTTTTGTATGCATTTGACGAGATAATCGGCGACCTGCCCCTCGTTCGTGGGGTCGGAAACATGGGCTTTGAGGTCATCCACCATGCGATGTACACGGATATTCGCCCCGCCGTGCTTCGGGCCTTTCAAAGAGCCGATGCCCGCGGCGATGGCGGAATATGTATCCGTTCCGGAGGAAGTGATGCAGCGGACGGTAAACGTGGAATTGTTGCCGCCGCCGTGCTCCGCGTGGATGATCATGCACAAATCGAGGAGTCTTGCCTCCTCGGCGGTGAATTTACGGTCGGCACGGATCGAATGCAAAATCGACTCCGCCGTGTTGAGCGTCTTTTTATTTTGATGGATATACATGCTCTTATGATCGTATACGCGGCGTTTGACCTGATAGGCATACGCCATGATCGTCGGGATCTGCGCAATGAGCTGTATGGACTGGCGCAGGACGTTCTCAATCGAGGTATCGTCGGGATTCGCATCATAGGAATACAGCGCCAGCACCCCGCGCGCGACCTTGTTCATAATGTCGGGCGAGGGCGCTTTCATGATCATGTCCTCAATAAATTCGTCGGGCAGTTCGCGGCACTCCGCCAAGATCGCGCTGAAGCGCTGTAACTGCACAGGCGTGGGCAAATCGCCGAACAGCAACAGCCAAACGACCTCTTCAAAGCCGAAGCGATTCTCGCGTTCGCAGCTTTCGACAATATCGCTCATATTGATCCCGCGATAGACAAGCCGCCCCTCTTTCGGGACGCGTTCGCCGTCGTCGATGTAATACCCTTCGACCGAGCAAATTCGCGTAAGCCCCGCCATAACGCCCGTACCGTCGGCGTTGCGCAAGCCCCGTTTGACATCGAAGCGTCCGTAATCCTCCGCCGCGATTTGGTTATTTTTTAAAAGCTCTTTGCATAAATTAGAAAGAGCATCGTTGGAAATCGGTGAAATATATGCAGGCATCCGATGGTCTCCTTTGTGAAAAGCGAAGGTCATGCACAGATTCTGTGCCTAAAGACCCCTTTTAACCGATATATTATTGTATCGCAATTTATGCATAAAGTCAACCGATGTTCACAGTAAAATCCGGGACGGAGGGAGTCATGATGAAAACCTACGGCATTTTATGTCTTGTGCTGGCGCTGGCCATGTTCGTCTCACCCGTGGCGGTATTCGACTTGAACGGCTTTTCGGCGGACAATGTAAAAGACAGCTTTTCAGCGCTGAAAGAATCCATAGCGGCAAAAGATACGGAAGAAAGCGAGGACGACAGCCAAACCGTTTCGGTGCTGCAAACGGCGAGCAACCGCGTCGTGGAAATGGATACGCTCGAATATCTGGTCGGCTGCGTGGCGTGCGAAATGTCCGCGAACTGCCATGAAGAAGCGCTCAAAGCGCAGACGGTCGCCGCCTATACCAATCTGCGGCGTTTGCAGCAAAATCCCGACGGCAAAGCGGGCAAGGCGGACATCACAGACGACGCGGGAACGCACCAAGGGTATTTGGACGAGGCCGCCAGAAAAGAAAAATGGGGCGAGAAATACGCAATATACAACGACAAAGTGACCTCCGCCGTACAGGCCGTACTCGGACAAACCCTGACCTATGACGGCGCACCGATCACGGCGGCGTATTTCGCGCTCTGTCCCGGGCGCACGGAAAGCGCCAAAACGATTTGGGGGAACGACGTCGCCTATTTGCAGTCGGTCACAAGCACGGGAGATCGGCTTTCGCCGGAGCTTACCCTCGAAACAAAGCTCAGCGCACAGGAGGTCAAAGAAAAGCTGCGCGCTGACGCCGAAATTGCGCTCGGCGACGACCCCGCAACATGGTTTTCGGGTGATTTGCAGGTTTCCGAAAACAAAACGGGTACGGTGACCGCCGTGACCGTCGGCGGCAAGACGATGACGGGGCAGCAGCTTCGCACCCTTTTGGGACTTCGATCCCCTGCGTTCACCGTTTCCTTTTCCGACGGCACATTCACGTTCTCGGTAACGGGTAGCGGGCATTTTGTGGGCATGAGCCAGTACGGCGCGGATTACATGGCGCGGCAGGGTGCGGATTATAAAGAAATTTTGGCGCATTACTATCCCGGTGCTTCCCTGCAATGACCCCGAACCAATCCAAACTATAAAATCGCTTGCAGCTGTCGATACTCGTCGGGGAGACAGCTGCAAGCGATTTCATTATGCTTCAAACAGTTTGGAAACCGGAATATCGAGGACTTCGGCAATCGAAAACAGCGTTTCCATAGACACGCCGAAGGCGCGGGTCGGACTTTCCACTTTAGCAAGGTGTGACCACGATATACCAACCTTTTCTGCAAAGGCTTCCTGTGTCATTCCGCGCAGTTTGCGGTAATACTGCACTTTCAGACCAAACCGGATATATTCCTGCTCATATTTTGTCTGCATGAAATCACCCTATTTAGGGTATCACACTTTTCAGTATTGATTTATAGCATTATATTGCCATTTATAGCAATACAATGCTATAATTTGGCAAACAGAGTATTAAATTGTAACACATCTAAACAGAATGGAGGACAAAACATGGGCAAAGCGGATGAAATACGGGAGAAAACAGCTTGTTTTACAGGGCATAGGCAAATGGACGAAGCGATTGCAGAAATAGAGCGCAGATTAACGAAAACAGTTGAAGCGTTGATACAAAAAGGCTACTTATATTTTGGGGCTGGCGGGGCTCGCGGCTTTGACGCCTTGGCATCGGAAGTAGTATTAAAGCTGAAAGTCACATACCCGCAAATCCATCTTATTCTCGTATTGCCCTTTGATAAGCAATACGAAAATGAAGGAAACTGGACATGGGCAGAGATAGAGCAATACCACAGGTTAAAAAAACAGGCATCAAAGGTCGTCGTACTCGCCTCTGGATATACTTTTGGTGCCTACTATCGCCGCAACAGACATTTGGTTAACCATTCTTCAGTATGTGTTGCCTATATGACCAAAGCAAACAGCGGGACAAGCTATACCGTGAACTACGCAAAGGCAAGAGGTCTTAAGGTGGTAAATACCGCACTATTTTAGATGCATGCACAAAGCCCTTACAGAAGTGTGAACAGAATACGGCGCAGCGCCATACAGACGCTACGCCGTATTCTGTTCTGTGCAAAATGATAAAAATCTTTCCCGTCCGCCGCCCGCATGCGAATCGGCCGTTTTGGGAATGCTTTTCCTCAAGCCGTTTCGCTCAAATGCAGGATGCCGTTTCCCAAAATCAAAAGCTCGGGCAGGAGCATAGCCGTCAAGGGCAACACCGTATACCAAAGACTTTTGAATTGCGGCAGATACTTCGTACCGAACAGCACGCCGCCAAGCACGATCAGCAGCAAACAGGTGCGCAGGATGCAAAATTCGCCATGCAGGGTATCGTCGAAAAGATACAGCACGAGGGACAGACCCTGCACGACCAGCACGACGGCACACAAAATCCACAAGCGTTTCTGCTTCTGCACGCCGCGTTCCAACGCGGCGGTATCCAAAAACAAAACAAGAAACACGCACAGCAAAACCGACAGGACGATCACGCCCAAAAGCAGGGCGACAGACGTCCAGCCCCCGCCCGCGAACAGGGCGCCGATAAACGAGGCGTTGGGCGCGAACCATCTGCGAAGCCCCCAAATGCCGGAAAGCGCCAGGGTGGATAAAAAATACGGATACAAAAACTCGTATGTGCCGACGTCTCCTCGAAAATTGGTTTTTTGCAGAATATGCGAGCCGAGGTATATTCCCGAAAAGGCGACGATCGCCCAAAAGCAGAACCGTTCCGTCACATAAAACATAGACGACATCACATGGTTTGGCGCTTTCATCAGCGCCGTCGGCAGGACGAACACAAACGCCGCAAGCATGAGCAGCGCATACCAAACGACCGATACCTTGCAAAAATAAGCGAGCGGCCGCTTCGGGGATTTGCGCAGAGCCGCCGCCTGTATGGCGCGCGCAAGGTCTGCATCCTCGGTAAAATAAGTCTCGGGCAGGTCGTAGACCGCCGTCAGCGTATCGACGATTGCCTGCGGCACTTCGCCCGTCAGCTCCAAACGCTCCAACTGCGCTTCGGATATACCGAGTTTCTGCGCCAGATCCTTTCGCCAAATATTGTATTCGGCGCGAAAATCGACCAATGTACGCGTTGCCATAGGACTTACCTCCCTCATCAAAAAAAGAATTATTCGGCGGACATCATACGGATATAGCGTTTGAAGAACCGCAGCGCATCGCCCATGCAGACGATGGGAAGCCGCTCGTTCGTGCCGTGTGTGGTCAGCAAAAGCGCAGTATCCATCACGAACGGCGAAAAGCGGTAAATGCAGTCGCAGACTTCTTCATAGTGGTACGCATCCGTGCCGCCCATCACAAGGTAGGGTGCGACGAGCATATCCGGATTTGTGCGGGTGCAGAGCGTTTCGAGGATTTTAAACGAACGGCTGTCAGTCGGCGAAATTTTGGACGCCTCTTTGCCCTTTAAATATTCGACCCCGATGGCTTTATTGCGCACGCACGCGCGGATATGTTCTTCCACGTTTTGGATTGTCGTGCCGGGCATCATGCGGAAATTCACGGTGACCGATGCGGTCTGCGGCAGCACATTGGCGGCAGGACTGCCTTCGGCCATGGTGACGGCGGTGGTGGTGTGGATGAGCGACGCGGCGGGCGGAATGCGTTTCATGATCGCGGTAATGAGCGGCTTAAACAGCCACAGATTGCAGGTCACAAGGCGCGCCGGGTAGCTGACATTTTTGCCGATCTTGGTAAACAGCTCATAAACGAACGCGGGCATTGTCGCCTTGAAAGGATGCGCTTCCAAGTCGTGGATGACGTCCGCGATCTCGCCGAGCGCGGTATGCGCGGGCGGCTGTGAGGAATGCCCGCCCTTGGCTTTTACCGAAACGCGGTAATCCGCATAGCCCTTTTCGGCAATGCCGACGCCCGCTAACTTTTTGTTGAGAATGCGCCCCGCGTTCAAATTCAAAATCGCGCCGCCCTCGTCAATGACGCTGTCCAAATGTACGCCGCGCGCTTGGAGCGTTTCGGCAATACTGCCCGCCCCCGAGGTCTTGGCCGCGACGATCTCCTCATCATGGCCGAAGCACAAATACACCGTGCGCGTGGGACGGAACCCTTCGGCAAGCAGGCTTTCGACGCTTTCCAGCACGGCGATGAGGTGGTTTTTCATATCCAGCGCGCCGCGCCCCCAAATGAATTCCCCGTCGTCCACGCCGTCAAAGGGCGGATGCGTCCAATCGCCCTCTGTACCCGCCGCAACAGGCACGACATCCTGATGCGCGAGCAGTGCGATCGGCTCTAAATTCGGATCTGTACCCTCCCACGTAAACAAAAGGCTGGCCAGCGAAATGTCCTCGCATTGCAGGTTTTCAAAAACCAGCGGGAAGCGCTCGCGGAAAAGCGCGTGCAGTTGTTGGAATGCATCCCAATCCACCTTTTCGATATCGACGTTGGAAATGGTTTTGATTTTGATGGCGTCGCTCAAATCCCTGCGGTATTTCTCAACGTCCACCGCTTCCTCGGGCAGAGGTTCACTGTTGACCGCCTCGGGCTTCCAAAAAGCCGCGCGCACGAGCGTCACGATCAGGAATACGCCCAAAATGCCGAGAATTGTCCATAGAACCCACATAAAGTGTCCTCCCGATCAAGTATTTTTATCAACCTCATGGAATTTTTTCAAATTCCCCTCTTTTAAGTGTCGGCGCGCAAGCTCCGCCTTGACCTCGGCGGGGTCGATGCCCTCATTGGCCATCATGACCGCCAAATGGTAAAGCAGATCGGAGATCTCGCCCACCGTTTCATCCTTTACGCCGTTCTTGGCGGCAATGACCGTCTCCGTGCATTCCTCGCCGAGCTTTTTGAGGATCTTATCCAAGCCCCGGTCAAAAAGATAGCAGGTATACGAACCCTCCTGCGGGTGCGCGCGGCGGGAAAGGGCGATCGCGTACAGTTCCTCCAAAATATCATGCATCGGTCTTTTCCTCCAAAATCGTATTGAAAAAGCAGCTCTTATGCCCCGTGTGGCAGGCAGGCCCTGTCTGCCGAACGCGGACAAGCAGCGTGTCATCGTCGCAGTCGCCATATAAGGCCACGACCTTTTGCACATGCCCCGAAGTCTCGCCCTTGTTCCACAGCTTTTGTCGGGAACGGCTGTAAAACCATGTGTAGCCCGTTTCGAGCGTCTTTTGCAGCGATTCGCGGTTCATATACGCGAGCATCAGCACTTCACCCGTACCGTCCTCCTGCACGATGGCGGGGATCAGCTCGGATTTTACGAAAAATCGGTCTAAGTCCATACGGTTCACCTAACCTTCACAAGCCTTGAGCGCTTCCGTCAGAGAAAGCGTCCCTTTATAAAGGGAGCGGCCGCAGATCGCGCCGTACAGTCCCGCGTCCCGGAGCTTGCAAATATCCTCCAAATGGCGAATGCCGCCGCTTGCGACGACGTCCATATCGACCGCTTCGCACAGCGCCGCAAGCTGTTCCAAATTCGGACCCGAAAGCATACCGTCGCGGTCGATGTCGGTGAAAATGACGGTACGCACGCCCGCCTGCTCCATTTTTTTGGCAAGCGTCAGGTAAGAGACGGTACTCGTTTCCAGCCACCCCTGCGTCGCGACGAAGCCGCCGCGCGCGTCAATGCCGACTGCGATGCGCTCCCCGTAAGCATAGCACGCCTCACGCACAAACGACGGGTCTTTCACCGCCGCCGAGCCGATGACCACGCGGGCAACGCCGCGCGAAAGATAGTATTCGACGTCGGCCATACTGCGAATGCCGCCGCCGACCTCCACGCGTAAGGCTGTGCCTGCGGCGACCTCGGTAAACACATGGGCGTTTTTTCTCGTACCCTCGCACGCGCCGTCCAAATCGACCATGTGGACCCACTGTGCGCCCGCCGCCTGGAACGCGGCCGCCGTATCCAGGTAGCTTTCCGCCACCTTTTCGGCGGACTGCATATCGCCCTTATACAGGCGCACGCAGGTTCCGTTTTGAATATCGATTGCGGGGAAAATAATCATATCCTGTCCTTCATCCGTTCCTTTCCTCAGGTAGAAGCCGCATACGCCGATTTAATCGAGCATTCCTTTTGTGGAGAGCGTTTCACCGCTGCCCGTTTCGGCACAGGCGATGCGCAGGGCGTGCGCGCACGCTTTAAAGAGCGCTTCGATCATATGGTGCGAATTGCCGCCGTAAGGCACGCGCAGGTGCAGCGTCAGCCCCGCATTCACAGCGAACGCACGGAAAAATTCCGTACACAGGCACGTATCAAACGCGCCGACCTGCGCTTCGGGGAAATCCGCTTCCAGCACGAGGAAAGGCCGTCCGCTGACGTCTGCGGCACAAAAGCCGAGCGCCTCATCCATCGGGACAAAAAAGCTGCCGTAGCGCGCGATCCCGCTTTTGTCGCCGAGCGCCTTTTTGAACGCCTGCCCGAGCACGATGCCCGTATCCTCCACCGTATGGTGGCTGTCTACCTCCAAATCCCCTTGGCAGCGAAGCTGCAAGCCAAAGCCGCCGTGTACGGCGAAGGCCGTAAGCATATGGTCGAAAAAGCCGATCCCCGTATGCACATCCGCCGCGCCGCCGTCCAAGCAAAGCTCCAGCGCTATGTCGGTCTCTTTGGACGTTCTCTGCACACTTGCCGTTCTCATGCCGTTTCCCCTTTCAAAAAGCCTTCGATCTCGCGGATGACCGCTTCATTTTCATAATTGCGCCCCGCCGTGATACGCAGGCATCCCCCCATACAGCGGACGACGATGCCCTTTTCTTTCAAATGGGCGAAAAGCGCACCTGCGTCCCGACAGCGCATATACACAAAGTTGGCGTCGGGCTTTTGGAGGCGCAGTTCCTGCGGAAACCGCTCGGCAAGCGCTTGCAGCCCTGCAAACAGCTCGTCGCGCGATTCCAAAATGCGCTGCACCGAAGTGCGGATATAGTCGGGGTGCGAAAATAGAACCGCACCCACCGTTTGCGTCAGCACATTGACATTGTAGGGCGATTTGACCGCCTGCAGCACATCGATGAGCGCTTCTCTGCCGACCGCGAAGCCCAAACGAATGCCCGCCATGCCGATGGCCTTGGAGCAGGTCTTTAAAATCAGGAGATTGTCATAATCGGCAAATTCCGAGAGCAGGCTCTGGTCGGAAAAATCCATATAGGCTTCATCCAAGACCACAAGCGCGGAAACCGACCGCACCAGACGCCGCACCTCCTCGCGCGGCAGTACCAAAGAGGTGGGATTGCAGGGGTTGGAAAACACGATCATCCGCGCCCCTTCGCGGTTGGCCGTTTCGATCACCGCATCCACGTCCACCGTATCATCCGCGCGCTTTTGCACCGTCACCGTTTTGCATTCCGTGATCGACGCGTAAAACGCATACATGGAAAAATCGGGCGCGAGGGTCACCACCGTATCGCCCTTTTGCAAAAACGCGTTCATAATGACCGTAATGACCTCGTCCGAGCCGTTGCCCGCCATGACGCAAGACTTCGGCACGCCGAAATACGCCGCAAAGCCCGCGCGGACTTCATTGGCGTAGGGGTCGGGATAGCGGTTCAAGTGCGTATATTGCAGCGCCTCCGAAATTTCCGCTTTCATTTCCTGCGAAAGCGGAATGAACGATTCGTTTGCGTCGAGCCGAATGGGGTACTTGCCCTCGATGGGATCATACGGCTTTAAATTTTTGATTTTGTCATTAAGCTGAAACATATTTTTCGGTTACTTCTTTCCCATTCTAAAATCGGACTTCAATGGAATTGGCGTGGGCGGTCAAGCCCTCGGCCTCGGCCAGACACACAATGTCGTCCTTCGCCTCTCGCAGAGCCTGCTCGGTATAATACATAAAGCCCGTCTTTTTGACGAAGCTGTCCACCGAAAGCGGCGAGAAGAACCGTGCCGTACCGCCCGTGGGCAAAACGTGGTTGGGTCCCGCGTAATAATCGCCGAGCGGTTCAGGGGAATAATGCCCCAAAAATACACTGCCCGCGTTGTCTACCTTTCCGAGATAGTCCATCGGATTCTGCACCGCAAGCTCCAAATGCTCGGGCGCTAACTCGTTGGCAAAGGAAACCGCTTCCTCCATGGTATTGCAAACGATGATCGCGCCGAAATCATCGAGCGAGCGTTCGATGATGTCCCGCCGCGAGAGGGTCTGCATTTGCCGCTCCAGTTCTTCAAGCGTGCGGTTCGCGACGCGTTCGCTGGTCGTAAGCAAGATCGCACTCGCCAATACGTCATGCTCGGCCTGGCTCATCAGATCCGCCGCCAGAAAACGCGGATTTGCGGTTTCATCCGCCACGATCAGGATTTCGGACGGCCCGGCGATCATGTCGATATCGACCGTTCCGTACAGCAGTTTTTTCGCCGTGGCCACGTAAATGTTGCCCGGGCCTACGATCTTATCGACCTTCGGCACGGTCTCCGTGCCATAAGCGAGTGCGGCGACCGCCTGCGCGCCGCCGATCAAAAAGACGCGATCCACGCCCGCGATCTTCGCCGCCGCCAAAATATCGGGATTCGGTTTGCCGTCCTTGCCGGGAGGCGTGACCATAACGATCTCCTTCACGCCTGCGATTTTTGCGGGAATGGCGTTCATCAGCACGCTTGACGGGTACGCCGCCGTGCCGCCGGGGACATAGATGCCGACGCGCTGCAGACCGCGGATGCGCTGTCCTAAGATCACGCCGTTTTCTTTCGGCTCTATCCAGCTTTGCTGTTTTTGCCGCATATGGAAGTCTCGAATGTTGTCCGCCGCTTTGTAAAGGGCATAGACAAATTCGCTCTTGCACGCTTCGAGCGCGCCCTCCAGTTCCTCGCGGGGGATTTCAAACGATTCGGGCACTGCGCCGTCAAATTTCATGGTGTATTCGCGCACGGAGGTATCGCCGTACTGCTGTACATGAAACAGAATATCCGACACCGCCGCCGTGACCGAGCGGTCGATCTCGCCGCTGCGCGTTTTCAGCTGCTCCAAAAGTCTGCGTTCGGCAACGCCGTCCGCTTTTGCCATGCCTATCATAAAACTGCCTCCCGTTTTGCCTGTTCGAGTTTGGAAATACACGCGTCGATCTCGGTGCGGCGCAGCTTCATGCTCGCCGTATTGACGATCACGCGTGCCGAAACGGGCATGATCTTTTCATACACTTCCAGCCCGTTCTCCTTTAAAGTCGTGCCGGTTTCGACGATGTCCACAATCGCGTCCGAAAGCTCCAAAAGCGGCGCCAATTCTACCGAGCCTTCGATTTTGATGATTTTGACGTCCATCCCCTTGTCCGCAAAGAACGCCTTGGTGACATTGGGGTACTTGGTGGCGACGCGCTTGACATTATAGCCGTCGTAGAAGTCGCCGCCGACCTTGCCCGCGAGACAGAAGTCGCATTTGCCGATCTCAAGATCACAGACCTCGTAAAAGCTCTTGCCGTTTTCCAAGATTGTATCCTTGCCGACGATGCCGATGTCGCATACGCCGTGTTCCACATAGGTGATGACGTCCGCCGCCTTGGCAAGCACCGTTTCATATTCGCCGACGGGCAAAATAAGCCGTCTGCCCTTGTTGCGAAGCTCGGTGCAATCAAGACCCACAGCCTCAAACAGCGCGACCGTCTGGCGTTCCAGTCTGCCCTTGGTCAGGGCGATGCGCAGCTTTCTCACAGCACGACCTCCTTTGTACCCTGCCGACCGACCGTATACAAACGGGAGATCGCATTTTCACGCGCATAGGCTATAGCCTGTTCCAAATCGGCGCTGACGCTGTATTCGGAAGATTTGCCCGCCTTTGTCAGCTCCGCTTGCAGGCGCAGCGCTTCGGTTTCAAAGCCGTCCTCGCCGAAAATCAGAATTTCCGCCGCAGCGGGCGGGGCGATCTCACCGCGCAGGAGCTTTGCGCGCGCCAGGGCGTCGGTCTGAATGCCGAAGCCCGTCGCGGGCAGGTCTTCGCCGAATTCGCGGATCAGCCCGTCGTAACGTCCGCCCGCAAGCACGGTCGCGCCGCTGCCCTCGGTGTATCCGCGGAAAATGATGCCCGTATAATAATTGCTGCGATGCACAAGGCTCAAATCCAAAATCACGCGGTCGGCATAGCCCGCTTTCTCCAAGCGTTCATACAAAGTCGCAAGGTAGGTAAGCGCCTCTTGCGCGGACTCGCCGCCGCAGTCTGCGGCATTCTTCAAAATTTCCGCGCCGCCGAACATCTGCGGCAATTCCCGCAGAGCCGCCGTAACGGGCGAGTTCCCAAGCGTATCCAATACCGATTGGAGCGCGACATAATTTTTGCTCTCCAAGCAGTCGTAAATGGATTCCGCCGTGTCGCGCTTCGCGCCGAGCGCCGCGCAAAGCGCATGGAAATATCCCGCGTGGCCGATCTCCAGCTTATAGTCGGGCGCGCCGGAAAGTGCGAGCGCCTCCAGCGCCATGGTGATGACCTCTAAATCCGCGCGCAGTCCCTTTGCGCCGATGAGCTCGATCCCGGTCTGGGCGACCTCGTCGCTGTGTCCCGAAAGGCGGGGCTGCCTTGTAAACACATTTTGATTGTAGTACAGCCGAATGGGCAGCTTTGCGCCCTTCAGGCGCGTTGCCGCCACGCGGGCGATGGGCAGCGTCGAATCGGGACGCAGCACCAAAAGCCGGCCGTAGGTATCAGTCATGGAATAGAGCGTTTCGGGGAGCGCGCCCGCGCTTTCGCGGTTGAATACGTCGAAAAATTCCAGCGTAGGCGTAATGATCCTGCGGTAGCCGCGATCTTTAAACAGCGTCGCCAATTCCCGCTCGACCAAACGCCGCGCGTCGCTTTCTTCAAACAAATAATCTCTTGTCCCCTCGGGGGTGGATTTGCTGTAGTTCTTCATGGTATGCGTAAAAAATCCTTTCGGAATGGGAATCCCTGCCGCGTTCGCGCGCCGTACCGACGCGCCGAACGCTTTAGCGTGCTAATAGGATAGCACAATAAAGTACATAAGTCAATCCCAAATTTTCACGCGCGCAAGCTATGTGCATAGGCGACCATATCTGCCGCCAACCGCGAGACCGCCCGTCTGCATGGTTGGGTTCTCCGCCCGCCGCGCGCTCAGGAAAACAGGGAAAGCTGCGTGGTTTTGGGCATATTGCCGAACGCCCCGCAGGCTTCGAGCATTTCCACAATGCTCTTGCCCGCCTTGGCGCGCCGTGCAAAATCGTCGATGGAGAGGAATTCGCCCTCGCCGTCGCTGCGCGCCGCTTCCAAGGGGTATGCCGCGCTGTCGCCGATGCCCGAAAGGGCGCTGAACGGCAGACGAATTTTGCCGTCCTCTAAGGTGTATGCCGTGGCTTTGGACTTGTATACGTCCACGCCCAAAAGCTCCACACCGCGCGCCATCATTTCATTGACCACCTGCATGGCGGTAAACTGTTCTTTTTCCTTGGCCGTGGCGGATTTGTCCCTGATTTTGCCGTTGAGCAGATCGAGCCGCGCGCGCACCGCCGCATGCCCCTGCACAACGGTCGCCGCGTCCAAATCGCCGCCGCGTACGGTCAGAAACGCCGCATAATATTCCAGCGGCCGATAAATTTTGTACCATCCGAGCCGCAGCGCCGCAATGACATATGCCGCCGCATGGGCTTTGGGGAACATATACTTGATCTTGCGGCAGGAATCCATATACCACTCGGGGACATTACAGGCGCGCATGGCCTCTTCTGCGCCCTCGGGAAAGCCTATTTTGGCGACAATGCCCTTACGGGTCTTTTCCATGATGTTGAAGGCAAGACCGGAGTCCAGCCCCTTGTGGATCAGGTACACCATAATGCTGTCACGCGTACCGATCACTTCGGAAATGTCGCAGGTCTTATTGCGAATGAGATCCTGCGCGTTGCCCGTCCAAACGTCCGTGCCGTGCGACAGACCCGAGATCTGCAAAAGGTCGGAGAACGTCTTGGGCTGCGCCTCCAAAAGCATTTGGCAGACGAAGGGCGTACCCATTTCGGGGATGGACAGCGTACCCGTTTTCCATTGAATATCCTCCTCGGTCACGCCCAGCGGTTCGGGGCTGGTGCAGAGCTTAATGATATTCGGGTCACAGACGTCCACATCCATCACATTGATGCCCGTCATATCCTCCAAATGCTTATAGAGCGTGGGCACATCGTGGCCGAGAATGTCCAGCTTTAAAATCGTGTCGTGCAGGGAATGGAAATCGAAATGCGTCGTCTCCATATCGCTTTCGGTGTCGTCCGCCGGATACTGCACGGGTGTGAAATCACATACGTCATATTCGTTCGGCACAACGACCATGCCGCCGGGGTGCTGTCCCGTGGTGCGCTTGACGCCCGTACACCCATCGGTCAGCCGCTGTTCTTCGGCGCGGTTGACGTGCAGCGAACGCTCTTCCAAATAGTTTTTCACATAGCCGTAAGCCGTTTTATCCGCCACGGTGGCGATCGTACCCGCCTTGAATACGTGCGAGCTGCCAAACAGTTCCTCGGTGTAGCGGTGCGCCTTACCCTGGTATTCGCCCGAGAAATTGAGGTCTATATCGGGTGCTTTGTCGCCGTGGAAGCCGAGGAACGTCTCAAACGGAATTTCATGTCCGTCGCGGATCATCGGCGTGCCGCAATGCGGGCAATCCTTCGGCGGCATATCAAAGCCCGACTGGTATTCGCCGTGTGTATAAAATTCGGAATAGCGGCAATGCGGACAGCGGTAATGCGGCGCTAAGGGGTTCACCTCGGAAATGCCCGCCATAGTCGCCACAAAGGACGAACCGACCGACCCTCGCGAGCCGACGTGGTAGCCGTGCGCCTCCGAATCCCAGACCAGCTTTTGCGCGATGATATACAGCACGGCAAATCCGTTTTCGATCACGGACTCCAACTCGCGTTTCAGGCGCGAAGAAACAATTTCGGGGATTTCGCCTTGGTACTCGTACCATTCCTTTGCCTTGCTCCAGCAAATTTCGCGCAGCTGTTCCTCACTGCCGGGAATGGACGGCTGATATGTACCGTCGGGGAAGGGGCGCAGTTCCTCGACCATATCGGCGATCTTGTTGGGATTGTCGATCACGATCTCCCGCGCGGTTTCCTCGCCGAGATAGGCAAATTCGTCGAGCATCTCCTGCGTAGTGCGGAAGTACAGCGGCGCTTGGTTGTCCGCATCGCTGTATTTCTGCGCCGCCATTAAAACGGCGCGGAACTTCGCGTCCTCCGGATCGATAAAATGCACGTCGCAGGTCGCGACGACGGGCTTGCCCAATTTGTCGGCGATCGCTATGATTTTACGGTTGACGTTTTCAATATCCGCTTCGCAGGTGATTTTGTCAAATTCACGGTTGCGGTCGGGATTTTTGGCGTTGGGGTCGCTGTGCGACGCGATCATAAAGCGGTTGTTGCCCGTGGGCTGGATCTCAAGATAATCATAAAAGCGCGCGATCTCCATAATTTCCGCTTCGGGGCGTTCCTCCAGCACCGCGCGGTACAATTCCCCCGCCTCGCACGCAGAGCCGATGATCAGCCCCTCGCGGTGCTTGATCAGCTCCGATTTCGGCGTACGCGGACGCTTATAGAAATAATTCGTATTCGACATGGAGATGAGCTGATAAAGGTTTTTCAGCCCCGTCGCATTCTTGACCAAAATGATCTGGTGATACGAGCGCAGTTCCTTGTAGTTTTTATCGGGCTCTTTCAGATCGTCTATAAAATACGCTTCCACGCCGTAAATGATCTTGATTTTTCCCTTGGCGGCGTTCATGGCGTCGGGGAAGCTCTGCACACAGCCATGGTCGGTAATGGCGATCGCCTTATGCCCCCAGCGTATGGCGCGTTCCACCAGCTTCTTCGCGGGGGTCATACCGTCCATTTGCGACATATTGGTATGCAGATGCAGTTCCACACGCTTTTTGGGCGCGTTGTCCTCTTTTTCGATTTTTTGCACGGTGCTGATGGCGCGCGGCTCGATCACATGTTCCTGCCGGTAGGCGTCATACTTCACGTTCCCGCTAAGCAGTACGTGTACGCCGTCGTGCAGCTTGTCCAGCAGTTCCTCGCTCAATTCGATTTTGAGTACCGTCGCCACCGTGAAGGAATATGTATTGTCGGTGATATAGAAATGGATGATTTTGTGGCGTCCCTTTTTGCTGGTATGCTCCTCGAAGCCGAAAATGCGTCCCCAAACGGTAACGGCGTTCTCCTCGCCCTCCTCGGGCAGTTCAATATCTGCGATCGGAATGGGGTCTTTGCGGATCACGTTGCCGAAAATCGGCTTGACGCTCTCCAAATAATAGGGAACGCCTTCCTTGACGATATGCGCCTGCTGCGGCGCGCCGTCCTGCGCCCCGTTCTCCGGCTTTTGCACCTTTGCGCCGGACGCATACTGCCGCTCGACCGCCGCCGCGGCGGCCTGTTCGAGCTGCTGCCGATCCAAATCCCGCTGGACGGCCTGCAATTCCTGTTCAATGTCGATCTGCAATTCGTCAAATTCGACGTGTACGCGCGTATCAAATCGCGCCTCGATGCAGTCCTCTATCGCCTTTTGGCATTGCGCGTCCTCCAAAATCGAACGGCCGCCGTGCTGCAAGGTCACCGTGACAAGCGCGCCTTCAAACGTCCATTCGCTGTCGTCCAAAAAGCCGTTGGCCACCGCGATCTGCTTTTTGAGATAAAGGATAAGCTCCGAAACGTATTTTGCACCTAAGAGCGAAGCGTCAAATTTCGGCAAAATGCGCACCTGCGCCGCACCGCCGAGATGCTCGGTCAGCGCCGCCTCGATTGCCCCTAACGAACGGCTCGAAACCAAACGCGCAAACCGCACCGTCACCATAAGCTCGCCCTGCTCGGTGTTATGCTCCAAGGATTCAATTTGCGCCGTGCGAAGCACCGCGTCATAGGTTTGGAGCGCGTCCTGGCACTCCGGAAAAAGCTCGTAAAAATTCGTCATAGGATTCCCGTCGGTTCAGATTTTTTCAATTTCGGCAAGCAAAGCGTCTACGATCTCGTTTTCGGGCACTTTGCGAAGCACCTCGCCGTGCCGAAACAGCAGCCCGCAGCCGTCCCCGCCCGCAATGCCGATGTCGGCCTCGCGCGCTTCGCCCGGGCCGTTGACCACACAGCCCATCACGGCTACGGTGATCGGCTTTTTGCAGGCGCTCAGCCGCTGTTCGACTTCGTTTGCAAGAGCAATCAAATCAATTTTCGTTCTGCCGCAGGTCGGGCAGGAAACGATTTGCGGACAATCGGTTTTTAAGCCCACAGCCTTTAAAATATCGAAGCCCGCCGCGACTTCCTCTGTGGGGTCGGCGGTCATGGAAACGCGGATGGTATCGCCGATGCCGTCAAGCAGCAGTGCGCCGATGCCCGCCGCGGATTTCACGAGCGCCATGTGCTGTGTCCCCGCCTCGGTCACGCCGACGTGCAGCGGATAGACGCATTGCTCGGCGATTTTGCGGTAAGCCTCGACCATGCGGCCTACATTGGAGGACTTCATGGAAATGACGATGTCGTCAAAATCGTATTTTTCCAAAAGCGCCGCGTGCCGCAGAGCGCTTTCGCAAAGTGCGTCGGGCGTGGGCGAACCGTATTTCGCCAAAAGCTCCTTTTCGAGCGAGCCGGAATTCACACCGATGCGAATGGGTACGTTATGTAACCGGCAGGCGTCCGCCACCGCTTTGACGCGATCCTCACCGCCGATGTTGCCGGGATTGATGCGAATTTTATCCGCGCCCGCCGCCACGCTTTCGAGCGCGCATTTGTAGTCAAAATGAATGTCGGCGACCACGGGGATGGACACGGCCTCTTTCACCGCCGCAAGCGTTTTGACCGCTTCGCGGTTCGGCACGGTCAGGCGCACGATCTCACAACCCGCCTGTTCGAGCGCCACAGCCTGCCGCACATTGCCCGCTGCGTCCTCCGCAGGCACGTTGAGCATCGACTGTACGCTGACCTTCGCGCCACCGCCGATCTGCACGTTCCCCGCCTTTACGGCTTTCGATTTTCTGCGTTCCGTCATAAAGCCCTTTCTCCTATCCGCCGCGCGCAATGCGCAGAATATCGTTAAAGGTCACCACGACCATCAAAAGCATCAAAAGCGCCAGACCCGCCGCGTGTACATAGCCCTCGTATTTCGGATTGACGGGTTTGCGGCGCACGGCCTCGATCAGCAAGAACAGCAGACGACCGCCGTCAAGCGCAGGCAGGGGCAGTAAATTCGCCACGCCCACATTGATGGTGATAAACGCCATGATCGTCAGGAGATTTTCCAAATTGCCCGACGACGCCGCCTGCGCGGTCACATCGGCGATAATATCCATCGTCCCGACGGGCCCCGAAAGCACAGACATCCCGTAACGCCCCGTCACGAGGTCAAACAAACTCAGCCAGACCGTGCGCACGATGGAAGCCGACTGCGTAACGGCGTTTTTCAGCACCAGCCACACGGTCGGCGGCTCGCCGATGATGACAAAATCATATTGGATGAGCGTCATGCCCTCGTATTCCTCGGTCGCAAAATGCACGTCGTCCAGTTCGACCAATTCGCCGTCGCGCTCGACCGTAAAATCAAACACGCCGTCCGAACTGCGGGACAGCAAAAAGCTCAGATCCTTCTCCGACCAGACGCGATGCCCGTCGATCTTCACAAAGCGGTCGCCCGCCTGCAAGCCGTACTGCTCGCTGACCGCGTCGGGGTAAAATTCCTTAATGGTGTTCGTGCCGATGAGCTCCGTAGAGGTCGACAGCAACAGGATCATCAAAATGAACCCCAAAATCAGGTTCATCGTCGCACCCGCGACCACGATCAGAATTTTCTGCCAAACGGGCTTCCTGTGAAACGCGCGTGCGTCGTCGCTCTGCCCGTCCTCGCCCTCCATCGCCACGAATCCGCCGATGGGGAACAGCCGCACCGCATACTGCGTGTCGCCTTTTTTACGTTTGAATATCGCAGGACCCATGCCGAGCGCAAATTCATTGACCCGCACGCCACACAGCTTCGCGCAGATAAAATGCCCGAATTCATGGATCATGATGATGACACCGAAAAACAGCAGGGCGACGGCGATCGTCCACACCTTGCCCCAAACGGCGCCCCATGTTATACGCAGTAAAATCGTTCTCACCTCTTGCCGCCGACCGCCCGAACGGCCTCTCTTGCCCAGCGGTCGGTTTCCAATATATCTTCCAACGTATACCGCTCTTTCTGCGGCGCGTTTTCAAATACACGCTCCACACGGTCGGCGATCTCCAAAAACCCGATCTCGCCGGCGCGGAACATGGCGTTTGCCTGCTCGTTGGCGGAATTGACCGCCGCAGGGAGCAGTCCCCCTTTATTTATTGCAGTTCTGCAAAGATTTATGCATCGGAACACGTCATAGTCGGGTGCAAAAAAGGTCAGTCTGCCGATCTCGGCGAGCGACAACTCCCCCACCGGCGACGCAAAGCGTTCGGGGTAGGTGAGCGCATACTGAATGGGGATGCGCATATCGGGAAGCCCCAGCTGTGCGATCACGGAATTGTCGGTGTACTCGACTGCGGAATGGACGATGCTTTCGCGGTGAATGACGACCTCCACGTCGTCGGGCGAAACCGAAAACAGCCAAACCGCCTCAATAAGCTCCAGTCCCTTGTTCATCATCGTGGCGGAATCCACCGTGATCTTCGCGCCCATATGCCAATTCGGATGGTTGAGCGCGTCCGCCACGGTCACGTTTTGCAGTTCTTCGCGCGTTTTGCCGAAAAACGGCCCGCCGGAAGCCGTCAAAATGATTTTTTTGAGCGCACGGTTCGCGGGCGCGCCCTGAAGCGCCTGAAAGATCGCGGAGTGCTCGGAATCCACGGGCAAGACCGCCACGCCGTTGTCGCGCGCCGCCTGCATCACGAGCTGACCGCCCGCCACCAGCGTTTCCTTGTTGGCGAGCGCCAGCTTTTTGTGTGCCGCGATTGCCGCAAGCGTGGGTTTCAGCCCCGCCATGCCCACCACGGCGTTGAGTACCGTATCCGCCGCGCTTTCGGCCGCGCAGGCGCAAACGCCCTCTTCCCCCGAAAGCACCTTGGTGTCGGTATCCGCCACGCGCACCTGCAAATCCCGCGCCGCACTTTCGGACGCCATCGCCGCCGTTTTCGGGTGAAATTCGCGGATCTGCGCTTCCATCCCTTTTGTGTCCGAATAAGCAGTCAAAGCCTCGACGGTATACCCGCATTTGCGGGCAACGTCAAGACTTTGGACGCCAATAGAGCCGGTCGAGCCCAATATGGATAGTGCCTTTGTCTTTTCCATACGTTTTTGCCGTGCGATACGGGCTTTGTGCAAAATCGTTTTGCGCCCGTTCGCGTTCCTTTCGCTCTGGTTTTATGCAAATACCGTCCGCGTCACCAAAATCGACGCGTACAGCGCCGCCAGCACAAACAGCGCGCTGTCAAAGCGATCCATCACGCCGCCGTGGCCGGGGAACAAATTGCCGAAATCCTTTACACCGAAATTCCGCTTCATGACGGAGGCGCTTAAGTCCCCGCACATACCGATGACAGACAGCCCTGCGGACAGCAGGATGACCTCTAAATAACGCATGCTATGTATCGTAAAGATGCGGTTGTCGAATATGGCAAACAGGATCACACAGCTCAGCACACAGCCGAGTACGCCGCCCACAGCGCCCTCCACCGTCTTTTTGGGGCTGATTTTCGGACACAGCTTGTGTTTTCCGAGGAAACGCCCCGAAAAATAGGCGAAGCTGTCCGTAAGCCACGCGCAGAACAGGCCGAACAAAATAAAGAACAGCCCGTAATGCCCGTCATAAGCTTCCGGAAAGCGCGCGTCGATGTCGTTAAAGAAAATCAGCGTGGAAAACGCCCACGGCATCAGGACGGACGCCAAAATGACCGTCGCGACGTCCTCAAACTTCGTATGCTCGTAATCCGTCAGCATCAGAATAAACAAAAGCAGGATGTAGACCGTCGCCACGACGGATACGGGGATATGCACGCCTATACTTTGCAGTTCCGCCGCATATTCATAATAGAGCGGCACAAGCGCGGCAAACGCCACGCTCACCCCCATGATCGCTTTGTTTTGCAGCTTGCCGCAGCGTTCGATCTCGAATGCCGCCACGCCCGCAAAAAAGGCGAGGACGATAGACAGCGCCGGCGTACTGCGGAACGCAATGATCAGAATGGCAAACAGTGCGGCAAGCACACCGACCACAATTCGTTTAAGCATAAAAATGCCTCCATATTTTCTCTTGACACCCAAAAGCGCCGAAATGGGCTCGGCACAAAGCGCATATTCGGCTGTTACACCCCGCCGAAGCGCCGATTGCGCTGTTCAAAAGCGCGCAGGGCTTTCGTGAAATCCGCTTCGGTAAAATCCGGCCAAAGAATATCGGAATACCAGAACTCCGCATAGGCCGACTGCCAAAGCAGGAAATTCGACAGCCGATATTCGCCGCTGGGGCGAATGATCAGATCGGGGTCGGGCAGTCCCGCCGTGTACAGGTGATCGGAGATCATCTGCTCCGTGATGTCTTTCGCCTTCAAACGACCTTTTTCGATCTCTTTGGCAAGCTCCCGCACGCTGTGGACGATCTCTTGCCGCCCGCCGTAATTGACTGCGATATTTAAAATCACATGGTCTTTTTTGCGCGTGATGCGTTCGCTGTGCGCCATCATGGCGAGAATGTCGCGTGGGATGCCCGTGCGGTCGCCGATGAAATTGACCTTGATGCCCTTTTCCTCATTTTCGGCCTTGCGGTCGTCCAGCTCGCGCAGGTACTCGCGGAACAGATCCATGATCGCCGCGACCTCCTCGGGTGGACGCTTCCAGTTCTCGGTGGAAAACGCATAAAAGGTCAGGCAATGAATGCCCAGATCCCCTGCGAATTCCCCGATCTTCCGAAAGGTTTTCGCTCCCTCGATATGCCCCTTATACCGCGGTAAGCCCCGCTGCTTTGCCCAGCGGCCGTTTCCGTCCATAATGATGCCGACATGCTGCGGCAAAACGGAAAATACAGGTAATTGCGCTTGATCCATAATCCGTTACCTCGTGCAAACGCACTCAGATCTCCATAATATCCTTTTCCTTGGCGGTGACCATTTCATCGACCTTTTTGATAAAGGAGTCGGTGATCTTCTGCATTTTTTCCTCGCCGTTTCTCAGGTCGTCCTCGGTGATCTCGCTGTCCTTTTTCATCTTTTTCAGCTTGTCGATGCAGTCGCGGCGCACGGAACGCACGGCGACCTTCGTCTCCTCGCCGAATTTGGAGGCCTCTTTGGCAAGCTGGCGTCTTTTTTCCTCGGTCAGAGGCGGGAAAATCAGCCGGATGATCTTGCCGTCATCCTGCGGGTTTACGCCCAAGTCCGACGCCTGAATCGCCCGCTCGATCGCGGCAATGGTACTGACGTCCCACGGCTGGATGCAGAGGATGCGCCCTTCGGAGACCGAAACCGCCGCCATTTGCTGGATGGGCGTAGGCACGCCGTAATAATCCACATTGATTTTGTCGAGCAGCGAGACCGAAGCACGGCCGGCACGCATCGACGCAAACTCGTTGTGCAGCGCGTTCAGGCTTTTTTCCATTTTTTCATTCGCCAAATCAAATACCTGTTGCATAAATCTTGCCTCCTGTATAATAAAAGTAAGAAAAGTACGCGGTTTATTTTACGATCGTACCGATATTTTCACCCTTTGCGGCGCGCACGATGTTCTGCGGGTCGGAAAGGTTAAAAACCAAAATCGGAATTCCGTTGTCGCGGCAAAGCGAAGCCGCCGTCGCGTCCATGACCGCAAGCCCTTTGGCAAGCACCTCGGTATGGCTTAAAGTCTCGTATTTGACCGCATCCGCAAAGCGGTGGGGGTCTTTGTCATACACGCCGTCCACATTGGTGGCCTTAAAGATGATGTCCGCGTCGATCTCCGCCGCACGCAGCGCGGCCGCCGTATCGGTCGAGAAGAAGGGGTTGCCCGTGCCGCAGCCGAAAATGACCACGCGCCCCTTTTCCAGATGGCGGATGGCGCGGTTGCGGATATACGGCTCTGCGACCTGCCGCATATCAATGGCCGTCTGCACGCGCACCTGCAACCCGTATTGCTCAAGCGCATCCGCAAGCGCAAGCGCGTTCATCGCGGTCGCAAGCATCCCGATGTGATCCGCGCGGGTTCTGTCCATATTGCCGGAGCTTCTTCCGCGCCAGAAATTCCCGCCGCCGACGACAAGGCCGATCTGCACGCCGAGGCGCGCGGTTTCGTTGACCCACTTGCAAATCTCCTGCACGGTATCAAAGTCAATGCCGTGTCCCTGATGCCCCGCAAGCACTTCGCCCGAGAGTTTCAAAAGGATGCGTTTATAGACTGCTTCCATGGAAATTCCTCCGTATCTACAGTAAACATCTTTATGCCATTTATTTTATCGTATAAAAGCCGCCATGTAAAGATATTTTTTCCTGAAATAGGCATTCGGCGGAACGTCTTTTAAGCGGAAACTGCCGAATTCGGACGTTTCTTGACGGGAGACGAAAAAAAGTATACAATGGTTTAAGAAACCGAGTCCCCCGCGCCGCAAATGCGAAAAAAATACACAGCCGCGGCGCGCGACTTGCATTATGCACACTTCTTGGAAAGGCGTGTTTCGCTTGAAAGAGCCATTCGTAAATTTGGCGTTCGTGCAGGACAGCTTCGGCCTGACGGGCGCTTTCCTGGGCTATAAGACACTGAACGACGGGCATATCAATTCCACCTTTGTGCTGCGTTTTGCCGAGGAAAACGGCGCGCAGAACGCTTATGTGATCCAAAAGATCAATACGTTCGTTTTCAAAGACCCGGATGCCCTGATGGAAAACATTCTCGGCGTGACCTCGTTTTTACAGCGCAAGATTCGCGCGCGCGGCGGCGACCCTTACCGGGAGACGCTCGACTTTCTGCCCGCCAAGGACGGAAAATACTATGCGCGCGACGACAAGGGGAATTGCTGGCGCTGCTATCGCCATGTCGATGGGGTCTACACCTGCAGCCGCGTGGACGACAGCACCGTGTTTTACAACGCGGGCGCGGCGTTCGGCGCTTTTCAGAACACACTGGCCGATTATCCGATCGAAGATCTTCGGGAAACGATCCCCGATTTCCATAACACCTATTCGCGGTTTTTGGATTTGCAGCGCGCCATTCGGGAGGATCGCGTCGGGCGGTGCGCCGAAGTGCAAAGCGAAATCGACTTCCTTTTGCAGCGCGAGGCGGATACCCATGTGCTTCTCGATTTGATCGAGGCGGGAAAGCTGCCGCTTCGGGTGACGCACAACGATACCAAACTCAACAACATCCTATTCGACCAAAAGACGAATCTCGGCCTGTGTATTATCGATCTGGATACCGTGATGCCGGGGCTGGCGCTTTACGACTTCGGCGACAGCATCCGCTTCGGCGCGAGCACCGCCGAAGAAGACGAGCCGGACGTATCCAAAGTCTCTTTGAGCCTGCCGCTGTACCGCGCATATACCGAGGGGTATCTGCACAGCGCGAAAAAAAGCCTTTCGCCGTGCGAAATCGAATACCTGCCCTTTTCGGCCAAGCTGATCACGCTGGAATGCGGTATGCGCTTCTTAACGGACTACTTAAACGGCGACGTGTATTTTTCCGTCGCGTATCCACAGCACAATTTGGTGCGCTGCCGTGCGCAGTTGAAGCTCGCTTGGGACATGGAAAAGAAAATGCCCGAAATGCAGGCGATCACGCGGGAAGCGTTGAAGGCTTGAGAAATCCCCATAACATCGCTTGACGCGAGAACGATCTGCGGCTGTTCGCCGCGCACGCGGACGATCCGACAACACAAAAATCCCTGTACAGCACATGCCGTACAGGGATTTTTTCACTTTAGACAGAAACTATCTACGTCGCTATTTCATAGATACAACTTCGACGATCTCACCGCTTGCATCCGCCGCGACGGTGAAGGTGACCGTGCTGCCGACGTTTAGCAAAACGACCTTTTCGGCGTTTGCAACCGATACTTTGTAATACGTGTTGTCCGCATCCAAACGGATATAGAAATACGTCTCGCCGCCCGTCACGACCGAACGCAGCTCTGTGACCGTGCCGCTGACCTCTTTGGTCTTGGGCGTATTGTCTGTCGCTGTGTTCTCATCGCCCATTTCGCTGACGTCAATGTTGAGATTCACGCCGTTGCGTTTCAGTTCTGCGGCATAATTCTCGGTGCATTCGGTCAAATCGCGGCCTGTGGCAACGATCGTGGACTGCTTGACATTGACCATGGCGTACATTTTGACATATTCGCTGGAATCCTTGAGCGCCATAAAATAGGTCGGCTCGCTGCTGATATTCAGAAGCAGCGGGAAGGTCGCCTTGTAGGCGTACTGCTGCACCGCGCCCTGTGCCGAATTCTGCGCGGCGATCTCCAGTGCGCCCGAGACGGAATAGTACTTGGTCTCCTTGGTGCGCTGGTTGAGCAGCACGAAGCCGATGATCGACTGGTCGGAGGTTATGGAGGTCACGCCCGTATACATATATACGTCGTCGTTGAGCGCCAGATAATTGGAGCCGGAGCTTGTGATCTTCACGCCCTCCTGCCCAATGACGGAATTGATAAAGCCGCCCGACAGCTTGCCGTAATAATTGTACTGCGCATCAAGGATCGTGACGGAATACACACGGTCGATCCACTGCCACTTCTCGTCGGTGACAAATTCGTCGGTCGGGAGCTTGGATTCGCCCGTCAGGCTGGTGGAGATCAACTGCACGTCGCCGCTGACCGCATCCACGACCGCCGCGCCGATGACGTCTGTACCGCCGAACAGACCGATGGTTTTATCGAGTACGGGTACGATCCAATACGGCTGGCCGTTTTCGTCGATCTCAAAAGAAGGCGTATCAAACATCAGCGTCGGATAGCGGAAACGCAGGTGTCTAAGCAGGTAGCGGTTGAAATGCTCCGAGGGCGTATAGCGCATACCGTTCTCGAGACGCACGATCTCTCCTTTCTGCGTCGTCATATCCACAATGATATAGGCGGGAAGCCCCTCTTTTGTATTGCGGAACCACTTGAAAATATCGCCGTAGGCCAGCGACGTCACGCGCGCGGGCGTGCCTTTATAGTTGATTTGCGTAGAGTAATCGGAAACCACAAACTGCGAAACGTAATCGGAGATTTTGCCCAAAGTCCGCGTGGCGATGTTCCGAGCCGAGTCCGCATCCAGCCGCGGGACGCTCGAAAAATCGACTTCCGCAACGTCCTGCGCGAAGTCGCCGTCCTGCACGGTCAGGAGCTTGCTGTAGGAGGATGCGCGGAAAAAGGTCGCGCCGCACAAATACCCGACAAGACCCACAACAGCCAAAACGCCGATGACGATCACGGGTACGCGCGCGCGCCGACGCACATAGGGGCCGTATTCGGGGTGCGCAAACAGCTTGGTCGACAGCACCGAAAGCGCGAGGTAGATCATGCAGACGAACACCACGTACAAATACAGCTCCACGGCCTTGAAATTCAGCGCCGGGATCATGAAATAATACAGCGCCGCCGCCAAAATTACCGTCAAAACTACATTGATCGCGATTTTTTTGCCTGCATGCTCAGGCGGAATAAAAATATCCGCAACCGTGCTGTTTTTGCCGTCATCGCGTTTGCCGCCGCCGGTAAAATCCACATTGATGGGTTCCAAAATAACATCTCCCTTTTGTTCCGTTTTGTCTGCGGTTTTGGCGCAACGGGTTCGTCTGCCGCAAACCGCCATGTCAACAAATACAGTATACTCTATTTTACCGCCGTTTGCAAGGTTTTCATACATCGGTATTCTTTTTCGCTTTTTTCACAAAACATATAGTGATAATTTATAACTTTTCACAAGTAGAAGTATAGTTCGTTTGCTTTTTTGAAAAAACACATAGAATTAAATGCAAATGTATTTTTTAAAAAACATTGCAGGTGCGGCGGTATAGGCGTATACTGTTTGGGGGGAACGTACCGAAAGAGGAGTGGGGAATCACAATGTCTGTCAAAAGCGCTTTTGCGCACACACTGTATCAGCGGCGTAAGGAATTGAATTTGAAGCAAAGGGATGTCTCGGAGGCTGTAGAGATCAGCGACCGCCATTACCAGGATTTGGAAATGGGCAAGGCTGAACCGCGTCTGACCACGGCTTTTCGGCTGGCGCAGGCGCTGGACTTCAGTCTCGATGAGATCAAATCCGCTTTCAGAGAATAATGCCGCCGCAACTTAAAAAAAGCCGAAGCAAGGAACTGCCGTCTCTTGCTTCGGTTTTTCTTTGTTCGGAATTTTTGTGAGATACAAATTTGTTTTGAACCGGCGCGTCGGTCACACCGCCAAAGAGCGTTCGGATTTGGGCGGAAGCACCATGGCGGTCAGCGTAAATTCGCGGGCGCGGGCGTCGTATTCCCAATCGTAATCGCCGCCGTACTTTTGGAGGATGCGGTTGAAGCTCTCCATGCCCATGCCGTGCAGGGCGGGATTCTCTTTGGTCGTGGCGAGCTTGCGCCCGTTGGAGATCGGCGCTTTGTCACAGCTGTTGGTCAGAACGATCACATCATAGGTGTTGCAGTGATCGGTGTACAAAGAGATCCGCTTTTCGACGGAACACGCGGCCGCCTCCACGGCGTTGTCCAGCATATTGCCGAACAGCGTGACCAAGTCGAAATATTCCATATAGTGGAAATTCGCCAAACGAATGTCCAAATCGAAACTGATCTTTTTGGACGCACACTCGGTCGCATATTTGTTGCAGACAATATCCAGCATACGGTTGCCGCTGTGCCCAATGCTGCTATATTGCCGCAGCTGCTCGGTCATGGTGGAAAGATACGTCTCGATCTGCGGGTTTTGGTTCAGTTCCCGAATCGCGGCAAGGTGCTTTTTGGCATCGTGCGCATATACCATCAGGTCGGCATTCTGCTTTTCGAGAATGTCGTAGTAGGTTCTGTCCGTCTGTTCCTTTTCGTTTTGCCGTTCCAAAATATGCAGCTGCTTTTCCCGCTGCGCTTGACTCTGATACATTACAAAAATCAGGAATGCGGACACCGTCATCAGCACGCTGAGTACGAGAACCGCAACCAGATACGCGCCCGTAACGCTATAGGCGGCGCAAATGCAGGCGATCACGCTGATAGACAGCGAACTGGTCAACGGGTACAGGTAAAACGCCGCGGGAACGCGTGCCGCTGTTTCGCCCTTCTGCGCGGTCAGGCGGGCAAGCGGAACGGTCACTGTGAAGAACAGCGTCTTACTGATTGCCGTCATCAACGCGGAATACGCGGGCTGTGCAAGCAGAACATTCAAATCGACGGGCATGATGCGTCCCAGCGCCAACATGGCAAGCAGTTCTGTCAAAATGCTTAAAGCGTGCAAAATCAGAGAACCGAACGCCGCGCGCGGCCACGAGATCCGAAAGGCAAAATGGGCAAACAAAAGGGTGATTAAAAATTCAACAACCGTATTGACCCAAAAATTCTTAAACAAAAAATAGAATGTCAGGCCAAGGCCGAACATCCCTATCCCAATGCCCCAGCGAACCCAGCGTTTAGGCTGCTGCTCAGCGCCCTGCTGCAAAAAGAAGAGATAGGCGATCACAAGCTCCGCAAGATATGCGCCGACAATGGGCAGTTTGGAAAGCATCGATCACCGCCTCCTTTTCAGATACTCAAACCAATACTGCCGAAATTCCGTCTGCCGCCGTGACGGGATAGGTACGCGGATCGTGTCTCGCAAATACAGCTGTGTATGCTGATATTCCGTTACATAATGCAGGTTGACCAAATAGCTTTGGTGTACCCGATAAAAATAGCGCGTCGCCAGCTTCCCCTCCCATTCGTCGAGAGAGCCGTAGGTCACGTATTCTGCGTCTTTGGTGCGCAGATAGGTCTTTCGATTTTCGGTTTTGACCAAAACAATGTCGTTGATCGGAATACGCTTTTGCACCCGCTCGTCCGCGTCCCGCACATAGACATCGACATAAACCCTGTCTATGTATTCCAGCGCGCGATCCAAGCCGTTATACAGGCGCTGCGGGTCAAAAGGCTTTTCAAAAAAGCGAAACGCACGCATATCCATGGCCGTATCCTGATAGCCGTTAAAGGCGGTAATAAAAAACAGTAAGACCTTATTGTTGCGGCGTTTTAACTCCCGCGCAACGGAAATACCGTTGACCTCCTGCATACGAATATCCAAAAACGCGAGATCGTATACCGTATTTCTCCGCAGAATGGATTTCGGATCGGTCGTTGTGAAAACAGAAGGCTCGAGCGAATGCTCGCGCATATATTGCTCCACATGTTGCCGAACGTCCTCGGCGTACTGCGCGTCGTCGTCACAAATCAGGATATTCAAGGCTACACCCCCAAACCCGCTGTTTCGTTCCGCATGACTTTGGGAATACGGTATCACAAAACGCGAAAGATGTCAATGTTCGGTGATTTGCGCCGTCTGCACGCCGTGTTCCGCCGTTTCCCGCTCATCCATAGAAGCGGGTGCGCTCGCATACGGTCGGGGAAGCAGGCCGAATAAATAATAATCGGGCGTTTCGCCGAGTACGTCGCAAAGGCGCAGCAGACATGGAAGAGACGGCAGATACCGTCCCCGCTCCAAGTTCGATATGTGCGTTTCGGACAACTCTACAAGCTTTGCCAACTCTTTTTGCCGAAGCCCTTTGGCTTTGCGTTTTTGTCGAAGCCGTATGCCCATCCGCTCGAGGTCAAGTTGTGATGATTGCATATTGGTCACACGTCCGTTATTTTTGTAATATTTTATCACATTATATCGGAAATGACAAGAAATTATGTATTTTGCCGTCTGCAAGCGCCGAAAAACTTTGTGTTCCTTCAACTTTTTGCCTTTTTTCGCCTTTTTTCTGCATTTTGACTGAGCATCTTGTGAACGACCCGATTTCGACTTACACTTTTTTTATCTTAATAAATAGGAGGTAAACGATATGAAAAGCATGACTGCACAGCTTACGCAGCAAATGAAAAAGCGTGCCGAAAAGGCGCTGCGGCGCGATGCGAACCAGACCTCGTGCAATTGGGTCTATCAGCCGCAAGCTCCCGCTGCGCTGAAAGACTTTGCCAAGCATAAGGATGTTCGGTAAAGTAGCCGAAAAGCTCGTGTGCGCCCTCATTCGTCGCGGACAGATCGACGAGGGCGAGCGCGAGCTTTATGTGTACGGGTTTTTCATCGTACTTTCAGACCTGTTCTTTTTCCTGCTGGCGGGTATCGTAGGGCTTTTGCTGCGCATTCCCCTGCAGACGCTGCTCTTTTTTGCCGTTTTTTGTCCGCTGCGGCAGTATGCGGGCGGTTACCATGCCAAAACGGAGCTTCGCTGCCAGCTGTTTTCGTGTACAGCGCTTCTCGGCAATCTGTTCGTCTTGAAATGGATGCAGGGCGCTTCCTTGGATTGGCTGATCCTGCTTCCCATCGTACTCGGGACTGTGCCGATCGTGCTGTTTTCGCCGCTGGACACGCCCCAAAAGCCGTTGGATCACAGCGAACGCAAATACTTCCGCAAGCGAACCCTGATTTTGCTTTTCGCGGCGGACGCGGTGTTTGCAGCAGCATTTTTGCTGCGGGTACGCGCCCTTTTCCTGCCCATCGGCCTTGCCGTGGGGCTGGCGGCGGTGCTCGTGAGCCTCGGCGCGGTACAGCACGCCTACCGAAAACGACATGCTTCTGAAAACCAATTTCCCGACACACCGTAAAGCAAAAAGGACGTGTTTGCAAAATCTGCAAAGCATGTCCTTTTTTCTGCTTTTGTCGTTACTGCGCGGACTGCGGCGAGAATTTCTGCTTTACGCCGTTGACCTTGTTCTGCTCGACCTGTTCGGGCGCATACCAGCCCTTCTGCGCCATTTTTTCATAAAGCGTATCCTGTATGCAAAGCGACTGGTTCAGCGCATCGGAAAAGGTTTGATGCACATGCCCTGTCGGCGATTCGAGCGTACCGTGCAGATACAAATCGCAAACGCCCTTTTCCAAAAGCAGAATACCTTCTACCAAATTTTTGTCATCCATGATTTTCCCTCCTTAAAGCAAGCCGTAAAAGCTCTGGAACAGTTGATTGTGCTTCTGTGTGATCTGCTGCACGCACATTTTCAAATCGGCGTCCTGCAGCTGGCCGAATACCTCCTGGCAGCGGGTTTGAAAATATTGTTCGTGCCCGAGCGCATCCTCCACGTAAAGCAATTCCTTGTCTGTCATTTTCTGTTCACCTCCGCGTTTAGTTTGCGAAAGATTTCTGCGATTATGCGCGTAAAGCAAAAATACAGGTATTTTGTTCCTTTTCTTTTTTGCGCAGAAACGGGCGAATCCCCCAAGCGTATTTTTGGTGAAAAAGCCTATTACGCCGCGCCGCCGAAAGGCGTATAATAGGAAAGCGGAGGGATTCCGAATGTATACAGTCAACGACACGGTCATGTACGGCCAATCGGGCGTTTGCAAAATCACAGACATCTGTGACCGAAAATTCGGTAAGGAGACGCACCGATATTATGTTCTGCAGCCCGTACACGACCCGAACACCACCATATATTGCCCCGTGGACAGCGATAAAATCTCCATGCGCCGTCTGCTGACTGCGGACGACGTGTTTTCTCTGATTCGGGAAATGCCCAACGAGATCGGCACTTGGATCGAAAATGACGGGCAGCGCAAGGAGGCGCAGACGGAGATCCTGCGACGCGGCGACCACAGAGAGCTCATCCGTATGATCAAGACGCTGTATTTTAAGCGGGAAGAGGTGCAAAGCCGCGGAAACCGTTTCCATCAGGCGGACGAAAGAGCCATGGCCGAAGCCGAGGATATTCTGTATCAGGAATTCGCCGCCGTGTTGGATATCACGCCCGAGGAGGTCGTCCCGTTCATTACGGGGCAGATCGAAAAGCAGGCCTGATTTCGGCGGCAGGGCAACCTTGTCCATGGACATTCAAACACATCAAATCCAAAAGCGCACCGAAAAAATCGGTGCGCTTTTTGCATGATCGAACAATTGGCGGGAAACGAGTACGGTCAGCCGACCAAATGCGGCAGAATGGCGGCGAGTATATACGGCAGTGCGAACGAGAATGCTATACTCGTCAGCAGCGTTGCGCCGCAGGCCTGCAAATACGCCCCCGCGTACAAAATCCCGAAAATCGGCGCGGCAAAGATTTTGACCGCCCAATTGGATTTGCCCTTGCCGTAGATCAGATCTTTGAGCTGTAAGACGTCCTCGATCTGCGGGAACAGGTTCGTCAGCACCGATATGCCGACCCATAAGAACAGGAAGTTGACAAAATGCGGTACGCCGCCCGACGTAAAGAATTCGCCGAGATAGTACACATGCACCGCGCCGACCGACGTAAGCGCCAGTCCCACGATCAAATTGAACAAAAACGGGAAAAAGCTCACGCCGAACGCCGTGGAACGCTTGCGGATCAGTTCATGCTCCACATGGCCGCACAGCTCGTCCGCGCGCAGGTAACGGGCGTCCTCGATCAGCACCTCATAGAAGCGGCAGGTGAAATGCTCGAAAAACGCCTGCAGGAAAGTCCCGACGACCGTGAAGTATTTTACGATCAAATATATCGTTTTCATGTCAGGTCATAATCCCCTTCCGAAAGTATGCTCTCTATGGTGCGCGCCCCGTCACGATATTCCGTGACCTCTTTGGAAACCGTATAGCCACTGCCT
This sequence comes from uncultured Clostridia bacterium, assembly GCA_947628665.1. Classification (GTDB taxonomy): domain Bacteria; phylum Bacillota; class Clostridia; order Oscillospirales; family Acutalibacteraceae; genus Fimenecus. The sequence continues at coordinate 3,234 of CANRAU010000001.1, read as the reverse complement.
TCCAGCAGGGATTTTACCTCGTCGTAGGCTTCATTCTCCCCTGCTGCAGACGCCGCAAGCGCCAAGGTATTGCAAAGCTGTATGGAGGGGCTGGTGCTTTGGTACGCATTGTTGGCGGCCTCATAGCCTTTGGCAGAGTCGCCCTTCAACAGATAGCAAAGGCTCTGCTGGCGATACAACTCATAAGTCATGTTGCTCTGTGCGTCGATGCGCTCCTGGCAAAGCGTGATCGCGCCGTCGTAATCGCCCTCGATGCGCTTGGCGATCGCATGCAGCAATACAGGGGTATCGTCCTGCGCATTGGCCTCTGCAAGTCGGGTACACAGCGGTTCAATATCCCGCTTCGTTTTCGCGTAAAGCTCGCCGAGCGGCGCGCCGTACAGCCAAATGCGTTCGGGCGCGGCGGACTGGATCTGCTCCAAAAATCCGATTTGCGTCTCCATATCCTTTTCGCAAAGCAGCGCAAGATAATATTGATAGAAAGCAACCATAGGCGCGTCATACGTCATCGGGTTCTGCGCGTTTGCGGTCGCCGCCTTGGTCGTTTCGCCGGTCGTCTCCTCACTCTGCGCTTCGGTCAATTCCTCGGCGGGGATTTGGGTGGTTTTTAACGCTTCCAGCTTCGCAAGTACCTCGTCATACGGAATGTCCGCCGCAGGGGTCGTCTCATAGGTCAAAACCAGTTCACTTGCGGCGTTTGCGGTGGCCATCATCGCGTTGGCGCTCGCGAGCGCCTGCTTTACCTTGCGGAAGTGCGGCAGGTTCAGTTCCCAACCTCTGATTTGGTGTGCATATTCATCCAGCGCGTTGATATAGCCGTACCGATAGAGCGTCAGCAAAGCCCGACTGTAGACCATCTCGCCGTTGACGCCCGCACTCTGCATGACGTTCTCCGCATTCAGGTAATTCTCCAGCGCCGATTCGGGCAGATTTTGGCGTGCATAGCGATCAGCCTTTGCGGCGGCGACGAATGCGTCGGTATGGCCGGAAAACACATAGCCGCCATAACACACGAAGCCCAAAATCAGCAACACAAGGACAATATGCAGCCATTCAAACGGATACCGCCGCAGATGTTCGTCGCATTCCTCGCAATACGGGGAATCGGGATGCTGCTTGGTGCCGCGCTGCCTCTCTTTGCAGCGCTCGCACAGCTCGTCCTGCGGGATCACTTCCTCCGTCACGCCATCCGTATGCGCGTCGTCGGGAATTTCTTCCAAATCTTGAATCAGGATCTCGGGATCGGGTACGCCGTTTTCGGCGACGTCCTTCGCCTCAGCTTTGGCGCGATCCAGTTCCTCCTGAAACACCTTGGCAAGCGTTTCCAATTCATCGTGCAGCGTTTGTTCGCCGTTTTCGTCGGACTGCAAACTGTCATTCTCGGACTGTACGCCGTCATTTTCGGGCTGTACGCCGTCGTTTTCAGGCTGTACGCCGTTTTCCTGCTCTTTGCGGTCGTCCAAAGGAATCCCTCCTTGTCATTTCTCTGCTTTCCTTTTATATTACCATGCCGCGCACCGCATTTCAAATAAATTTCTGTCGGATGGCAAAAGTTTACAAATTCGACACAATAAAACGGGCAAAATCCCTGTTTTGCGGCACACCATTTCCAAAAGTCACGCGGCTCGGCCAACGAAACGACGGCGGTGCGGCGCGTACAAAAATTGTGAACTCGGTGTTTAATTTCTTTTGACTTTTTAAAAAGCATAGATTCAGACGTAGTTTCTCAAGATTCTGTAGAGCGGTGTGATCTTGCCACCGAGTAGATTGGAAGCAAAATCAGGATTTGGTGCGCCTAAAGAATTGGCCGCAAATGGCTTGCTTGTAGGCTTCGCGCGGCCAAAAACATTTTTGGCCGCGCGGGCGTCGGCCGTCGTTCCCTTGGGCTCGAAGGTACAGCCGCCCGCAGCGATGATCGGGACGAATTTTTTTAGGGTCGTTTCGCTCCACGCCATGGGGCGTGTGCTAAGCCTCGACGAGAGCTTGTGACTAACGTGCGGCTCTGTAGCGCCGCCGTTAAAAGCTTCGCTGTCCCGACTGTACACGCTGATCGCGTCCATGTTAGCTCGCAAGTATTCCGTGTTTTTCCAAATATTTTCAGCGTGATCGGTGTATCTATACAGCATATCTTGCTGCACCTCGCTGAATGCCTGTTCGTCGCCATTGTAGAGCGCCTTGCGCAGCTGGCGTTGATACATTCTTCCATCTTCGGCGGAAATACCGCTCACGGATTGTTTTAACGCTTTGTTTGCATGGTATCTATCTAAGACGAAAGTGCAGCCGGAGAACCATTCCGCGCCTGTCTTAATCCATGCAGCTCCATCGCCATGCAGATACACTTAACGGCAAGGGATTTCCGCTTTTTTAAGGTCTGCTTTGCGGCGCAGACTTTCCGCTTTTTTGCGTTCCAACTTGCTTTGCGGCTCGGATTCTCCGCTTTTGGTAAGTATACACGATTGCATGAAAAAAACAAGTGCTTTCGTTAAGAAGGGGACGCCGTAAAAGCGTCCCCTGTAGATTTACATCAGGTCTAAGCGTCGTAGATCGCTTCGTTAGGCTTCGTCGTGAGCAGTCCATAGATCTTCGATTTGGCCGGAATGTCATTCTCGAACGGCACGATCTCGCCGCCGAATTTGAGAAGCCCCGAACCCTCCTTTGCGTCTTTTAGATAGCCGCGCAGGACAGGCGAAATATCGAGCATTTCCGAGAGCTGCGCCGCATCCAGTGCGGATTGATTGAGCATCACGACCAGCTCGGACGTGTTGATAATTGCACGTCCGTTCTCACTGCGCAGAAGATCCTCGACATTCTGCGTAATGCCGGAATAGTCGCAATCGTACTTCCTGCCGCGCTTCCACATTTGGAAGAAGAAATCCGAGGTGAAGCGCTTGTCGAGCATGAGATAAAATTCGTCGTTGATCACCGACGTCGTGATCCCCGTAGCACGAGAGCGGATCATGCGTTGCTGAATATGATCAAACAGCACGAGCATACCGAGGCTCATTAGAGAGCGACCAAGCTGGTGGATGTCAAAGCAAATCACGCGGCTGTTCAGGTTGATATTCGTCTGCTTGGCGAATGTAGAGAGCCGTCCCGTAGCGTAAGCCTCCAGTGCAAGGGCAAGTTCTCCGGCGTCACCGTCGTCCTGCGCTCGCAGACGGTTATAGAAATCCACGAGCGTGGGAGCTTCGCCCACGCATCCGCGCCGCACATACTCGCCCAGCACATCCTGCG